>CAYVPV010000012.1:0-43637 GCA_964453925.1 uncultured Muribaculaceae bacterium
TATTAACCCCCATATTTTTTCTATAAATTGTCTACTTTCTCTTGACTAGTGCATTATTTGTGCATAAAAAAACAAGGCGTTAAAATCCTTGTTTAGTTAAAATTATCTAAAAAGTCATCAATGGTCATAAACTTATCATCTATTTCTTTTATTGATACTTCTTTTTTTTCTTTAGCTTCTTCCTTAGTAACAGGTTTAGATATTTTTTTGGGAACATCTATATCATCTTTAGTTAAACTAGCTATATCGTGTGCCATATCTATTTTTGACTTACAAATAGTACTACCAGTTGAATACCTATCCATAATAGGAATTTCAGTTAACTTAAGTTCCTTATCTTTACCATTTGATTTTAATAATATATTACGTTTAGCATCTCCCACAAACGTTTTTATAATTTCCTGTGGATTACTTTTTACTTCACGAAGTAATAATAATCCTCTTTTTGCACGAGATGTTTTTTCAAACTCAGATAATTTAACACGCTTAGCAAGTCCTTTGTGAGTTATAACAGTTACATATTCACTGTTTCCATCAAATATGCATCCACTTGTTACTTCATCATCTTTTAGGTTAATAGCTTTAACACCAGCAGTTCTAAGTCCTATTGTAGGTATTTGTGATCTATCATACCAAAGACCATAACCTTTTTTAGTTGCAATAAACACTTCGTTATAAGCGTCCATTGTAACATCCACTACCTCGTCTTTATCTTTTAATTTGATGAACATAATTGGTTTTGAGTAACGTTGAACAACAAAGTCAGATAAAATAGACTTTTTAATCATACCATTTTTAGTAAACGTAATTACTTCACGATCATCAAACTTAGAAATTGGAATAGCTTTTATTATTTTTTCGTCTTGCATAATAGGCACTATGTTACTTACGTGCTTACCAAGTTCTTTCCATTTAAGTTCTGGAAGTTGATGAACTGGTATGTATAAATAATTACCTTTGTTAGTAAATAAAAGTAATGTATCAAGCGTGTTTTGTTCAAACAATCCTATTACAAAGTCATCTTCTTTAACTAAAGTTGATTCTCCGTCTGCCGCAGCATATGACTTTTTAGATACACGTTTTACGTATCCTTCATTCGTTACAACAACGATAACATCTTCCTTTGGTATCATTGCTGTCATATCTATTTTAATTTCCGTTATCTCATCTTTAATATTAGTTTTCCTTGGAACAGCAAATTCCTTTTTAACTTTTCTAAGTTCTTCCTTCATTATTTTTTTAAGTTCATTTTCATCAGATAAAATAAGTTCATATTCTTTTATAGCATCTTCTAAATCTTTCATTTCATTTTCAACATCAGTTATATCAGTATTAGTTAAACGATATAATTGTAACATTACGATTGCCGTTGCTTGCCTTTCAGTAAAGTTAAATTCCTTTATTAGGTTAACAATTGCATCCGCCTTATTTTTAGAAACTCTAATTACTTTTATAACTTCATCTAAAATGCTAATTGCTTTAAGTAAACCTTCTAAGATATGGTATCTATCTTTAGCATGTGCTAAATCAAATTTAGTACGCCTTGTTACTACTTCTTTTTTATGATTAATAAATGCATCTAGTATTCCAAGTACACCTACTTGTCTTGGCCTTCTACCCACGATTGCAATCATGTTAAAACTGTATGATATTTGCATATCAGTATTTTTAAGTAAATAATTTGTAATTAACTCTACGTTTGCATCTTTTTTAAGTTCAATTACAATTCTAAGTTCACCACGAGAAGTTTCATCTCTTACTTCTTGGATACCTTCTATTTTTTTATCAATTCTAATATCGTTCATCTTTTTAACAAGCGCTGCCTTATTAACTTCGTATGGTATTTCAGAAATAACAATCATCTGTTTTGACTTTTCCTTAACCACTTCATACTTAGATTTAACGATTATTTTACCCTTACCTGTTTCGTAGGCATTCCTTATTTCTTTAGAACCTTCTATTACACCACCAGTTGGAAAATCTGGTCCAGGCATAACTTCTATTATAGAATCTAGCCTACAATTTGGAGAATCTATTCTTTTAATGGTTGCATCTATTACCTCACCTAAATTATGCGTTGGAATATTTGTTGCATAACCTGCTGATATACCTGTTGAACCATTAACTAAAAGGTTTGGAAATCCTGCAGGAAGTACAATTGGTTCCATTAAAGTATCATCATAGTTAGGTGCCATTTCAACCGTATCTTTATTAATATCATTTAAAAGAACGTTACTAATTTTAGCTAGTCTAGCCTCAGTATAACGCATTGCTGCCGCTCCATCACCATCCATAGAACCATTGTTACCATGCATGTCGATGTAAGGTGTCATCATTTTCCAATCCTGACTCATTCTAACTAAAGCATCATATATAGATGAATCACCATGTGGATGGTAGTTACCCATTATTTCACCAACTGCTTTAGCACTCTTACGGTACTTTTTATCATAGGTATTACCTGATTTATACATGGCGTATAAAATTCTTCTTTGAACAGGTTTTAAACCATCTCTTACGTCAGGTAATGCACGGTCTAAAATGATAGTTTTACAATATCTACCAAAACGTTCACCCATTATCTCTTCTAGTGAATACTCTTCTATCCTTTGTAACAATTTAGACATGTTTACCACCCCCTATACTACTTCCATCAAAAACGAAGTTTTCTTGTTTTAATTTAATATATTCATTTGTAAAATATAATGCTTTTTGCCTTATATCTTCTATTAACTCTTCTAATGTAATATCATTGTTTAATTCTATCTTTGCTTCATATTCATTAATCATACTTATATTATTTCTATTACAAACTTCTTTAAAATTAGGTAAATAATCATCTTTTTTTTCATCATAATCAATAATTATGCATACTTTTTTATTTATATAATCATAATTAACTTCTAAATATAAGGTATCTTTCAAATTAAAATTTTTACCATATAATTTAATAAAAGCAGAAAAATCCTTTTCACTTTCTAAATTGGTAATAATATCTTTTATTTTAGTTTTATTATATTTAACATAAAATTCACTTAATTTATTTTCAAGCTCTCGTTTTTGTTGTCTTTCTCTTTCTTCCTTATCTTCCTTTTCTTTTTCTATACCTAGTTCTTTATACCTTTCGTATGCTTTATTATACATATCTTCATTTTGTGTTTTTAAATAAGATTGACCATCTTGAAAACCTTGGCTTTTAATATTATTCTTTTTTTTATACATTTCAAAGAAATTAATAAAATCATTCATATTAACAAAACTAAATTCTTTAGTTTGAGAATCATATGTAATTCCATACCAAGTACAAAAACGTTCAAACGTTTGTTTAGAATCTTCTTTTTCATATAGTTTAAGATAATTATTATATAAGAATAAAAACTCATCATTCATCAATTTATAACCATTTCTTGTGTCTCTTACATTATTATCAAAAAAACTAAGTATCTGATCTCTTTGCCTAAAATTTCTTTCAACATTTTGATATACTGAACCAGCATGTTGTTCTGTAGATATATTATTATAGTTTTCTTTAAAAAATTCTTTTAAAAAATAACTATTATTACCATATATTTTTTTTCCATTTTCTAATTCTTCAATCCTATCACTTTCATTATAACTATACATTCCAATAGACTGAGGCTTATAATTTAAAGCAGTAAGTACACTATTAACTGCATATTCCATATTACCCGAAAAATATATAATGTTATATCCTAATAAGTCTACGCTTTTTAAGTCGTTTTTAACTCTTTCATCCACTAAAATAATTGCTTCATCCGATAATTTTACTGAAGAGGTAGTCCATGTATCTTCGGGTCTAAGCGCATAAATCTCATTCATATGATTTTTTATTGGTTCCAAAATCGCAAATCTTCTACCAGAAAAAGTTCCATTATTATGATCACTTACTAATCCATTTAAACAAAAATGAACTGTTTTTCTTAAATCATACCATTTTCCAGAACTAGTTTCTTTTATAACTTTTTTATCATAACTATTACTTATTGTATGATTAAAAGGAAAATAATCTGTTGTATGAACTAAACATAAATCATTTATAGAAAACGTATCTTTATCAAATAATTTATTAATTTTAATGTCTTTGTTTTCAGGCAAAACTAATCCTGTGTTTATATATTCATCTAAATTAACCATAACAACCTCCTGTTATTAAAAAAATATTCTCTACTTTAACATCTCATAGTTATCTTCAAGTGTAAAGTCTACGTTTTCTTCTATCCATTCTTTTCTTGGTTCAACCTTATCACCCATAAGTACGGATACTCTTTTTTCTGCTAGAGCAACGTCAGTTATCTTAACTCTAAACAAATTTCTTTTTTCAGGATCCATGGTTGTTTCCCATAATTGAGTTGCATCCATTTCACCAAGACCTTTATATCTTTGTAAGTCTTCCATCTTACGACCATTAGTTACTTCTTTTAACTCTTCATCGGAATATACATATACTTCATCTTTTTTAGAAAATTGTACTTTGTATAAAGGCGGGTTTGCAATGTATACTTTTCCTGCTTCTATTAAAGGTCTCATGTAACGATAAAAGAACGTTACTAAAAGAACCTGTATGTGACAACCATCATCATCGGCATCGGTCATTATAATTATCTTATCGTAATTACAATCTTCGATGTGAAAGTCTGGACCAACACCTGCTCCAATTGTATATATTAAAGTGTTTATCTCAGCGTTTTTATAAGCTTCATCAACAGTACATCTTTCGGTATTTAAAACTTTACCTCTTAATGGAAGAATAGCTTGGAAACTTCTTTCACGACCTGTTTTTGCACTACCACCTGCTGAATCACCCTCTACTATGAATAATTCGTTTTTCTTTGGGTCTTTTTTAGTTGCAGGTGCTAACTTATCAGATAAGTTCTTTTCCTTAGAATTTTTATTTTTTCCTTTACGTGCTTCTTCTCTTGCCTTTCTAGCAGCTTCTCTTGCAGCTTTTCCCTTTAAAGCCTTGTTTATTATATCGGTTGCAATCCCTTTATTTTCTTCTAGGAAATACTGCATCTTTTCATAAACGATTTGATCAACAACCGTTTTAGCAAGAGGAGTTCCAAGTTTTCCTTTGGTTTGTCCTTCAAATTGTAATAAATCTTCAGGAATCTTTAAAGATAAAATGACGGTTAATCCCTCTCTTACGTCACTACCCTCAAAGTTTTTATCCTTGGCTTTTAAATACCCATTACTTTTAGCGTATTCATTAAACGCCTTGGTAAGTGCTGACTTTAAACCTACTTCGTGTGATCCACCATCCGCGGTTTTAACGTTATTAACGAATGATATTACGTTTTCTGTATATGAATCGGTGTATTGCAAAGCACACTCTACTTCTATCTTGTTTTTCACACCTTCAAAACCAACTACGTTATGAATTGTTTTTTTGCCTTCATTTAAATAAGAAACAAATTCTTCTAGTCCTTTTTCATAATGAAAGTGAGCTTCTTTTTCGTCTTCTTCATCAATAACATCTATTGTGATGCCTTTTATCAAAAACGCAGATTCTTGCATTCTTTCGCATATTGTTGTAAACGAAAAAGTTGTTGATGAAAAAATACTATCATCTGGCATAAATCTAACCGTTGTACCGGTTCTGTTAGTTGTCCCTACTTTTTTTAAGTCTTCATCTAAGTGACCACCATCTTTAAAAGAAATTTCGTATTTTCCACCGTCACGATTAATACTTACCCTCATCCATTTAGAAAGAGCATTAACGACTGATGCACCAACACCGTGTAAACCACCTGATACTTTATATCCACCTTCTTGGAATTTACCACCAGCGTGTAAAACTGTATATATAACTTCTGGAGTTGATTTACCTGATGCGTGTTTCCCTACTGGAACACCACGACCTTCATCTGATACTGATACTGATCCATCTTTATGAATGATAATTTTCAAATGATTACCATAACCGTTTATCGCCTCATCGATACCATTGTCAACTATCTCCCAGACAAGATGGTGTAAACCTCTTTTATCAGTTGACCCTATATACATACCTGGTCTTTTTCTTACCGCCTCAAGACCTTCTAATATTTTAATTGATGATTCATCATATTTTGCCATAAAAAACCATCTCCTTACTTTCTTAACATACAAGAAGATTATATCATAAGAATTTAAAAAAGTGCAAAATTCTTGACACTTTTTGTCACAACTTTGAATTTGTATATTTTAAAAAATAACACGATTAATATGCAGTTGACTTTAGTAATAGTTATAATACCTTTCAAAGTAATTTACTTACCATCAAAAAAAGATATTAAATATAACAATTTATTTCTATCTTTTTTTCAGAAAAAAATTAAATAGACCTCACTTTTTTCCTAAAAAAAATCATAGTAATAGTTTATATGAATATTCATTAAACAAAAAAATTTCTTATGAAGTCATTCTATTTTTATGTAATTAACAAACTTTAAAAATACCTATGTAATATAATTTTATTAAAGAAATAAAAAAAAGATATTTATAACCAACAATTATAAATATCTATCTAAAAAATAAATTACCCTCAAAATTTAAAAATATACTAATAATAAATTCTCAATTTTAATTTGATTCGACGAACTTTAAATTTACTTAACTTTTTTTAATTTTTCCATTTTGCTACTACTAATCATTATACTATGTTTGATATGGTATAGATTGTCTATTATTTATCATATTAACATCTTATTGAGAATTTAGTGATTATTTCATTTGAGATTGATTTTTACTCATATCATTATAATATTTTATACAAAAATTGATTCTTCAGCATTTTGCATTCCACAATTTAAACAAATCATTGGTTATTCCCATTCTTATCCACAGTATCTTTAATTGTTTGTGATACTACATTATTTTCTGTAATGGAACTCAAAACCTTGCTTTTAATATTTTTACCATTTACATTAGTATTATTAGCACCATTCATTCTTGAATTCGTTAATCCACTCAATCGTTTAACATAATCATCTTTTTTTCTTAAATTAAGTATTTGTTTTTTTGTTTCAGATTCATATTTATGTCTAGCATTTGAGTTACGATATCTTGTAAACATCACAAAAAAATAAATAATTCCCAATGATAAAAATAACCAATTATAATCAAAGTCAATAAATAGCATTAACAAAATTCCAAGAAATTCAACTAAAGCAGATACTCCAAGCAACTTAGGCATATGTATTGGTACACTTCCCATGGTTTCTTTGGTTCTTGCATTAACAGCAACATAGTGTAAAATCTTATTATTTCCACTTACCTGTTGATAACTGTATAACCATACCGGCAAATACGCTGCTTTCCATTGTTGTCCTTTTACATCAAGTTGCTCACTTGACCAAGCGACACCTCTATCATACGCTTTTAAAGTATCATTTGCCGAAAATCTTGCAATATCTTTAGATTGCGTAGTTACTAACGTTCTTAATTGTTCTATGTTTGTATCTCTTCTTTCAGAAGTATAACCTTTTAGATAATTAGCATTATATTTAACACAGTTTTCAATATCAAAAGGCATGATAGCATTAATGACATTATTGATTTTATTGGATGATTGATTATTTAACCTATCAGAGTTAGATTCAACTGTTAATCCATCAATTACTAAATCAAATTCCCTTTCAATATTATATAAATCTGCATCATAATAAGTTCTAGAATTATCATCACTACCCTTAGTGTATCTTCTAACTAAACGTTCACCCTTTCCTATTAATCTAACATGAGAGTTTACATCAACAATCATATAAGGAAAATACACTCCCATAATATTTTCTGTTGTAAACTCTTCTTTAAATTTAGGATGAGCAAAAAACTTTCTTTTTCCTACAAAATTTTCTATCTGTGCTTTCGCTACATCTTTTGTTATTTGGAACGGTAATACAACATCAGGTATACTTCCATTTGGTATTTGTTGATTTACTGACAATGTATTTCTACACCAATGGCATCTTGCCTGTGTTGCCGATGCAGTGTCAATTACTACCTCTGCTCCACAACTACTACATTTAAACGTAAGTACATCTTTTACATCTGCCATAATATCTTGTGCCCCTGAACCAATCACTTGGCCGTTTAAACTAGTTATATCAGTTTCCATCCCAGAAACCTTTTCTGGTTCAAATTCATGACGACAGAAATTACATCTTAATTTACCATTATTAACATTTAAAGCAATATCCGTTGATCCGCATTTTGGACACTTATTTTGTCCATCTTTAGCGCCACATCAGTTTGAACGATTGTAGGCGTTGGAGAAACATTTGTGTTGTCTGATTGAGGAGTAATGTTTTCTAAATCACTTTTCTGTATATGCTAAATACCTAACAAGCTTTTCTTTTTCGCTTCAAAATCCTCTTGTGAAATAATTCCAGCATCCAATAATTCTTTTGCTTTTTTTAATTCCTCGTAAGGATCCGATTGTGTAGGTTGAGAAGAAGGTTGTTCTACTGTTTGTTGTGGTTGTTGTCCACCAGCTACATTAATGAAAGGATTTTGTGCATTATTGGAAGATTGTTGCATTCCTCCCATCATTCCTGTTCCAGCTTGCATTCCCATTCCCATAAATGCCATGCCAGATCCTCCTCCATTTTCTCCAGCTGCTTGCATTCCACGAGCAACTGATTGTTGCATAAATGAATTACCTCTATTTCCTGATAAAGCATCTGCTTTTTTTACATCACTTAATAATGCCTTAGTATCATCATCATATTCTATTGCTAAAATAGCGGTTTTAACTATTTCTAAACCTCTGTTAGTTTTCCATTGATATGCTTCCTCAACCGCTTGACTCATTGCTTGGGCAAAACCAATTTGGTCTCCTTGAATCTTTGAAATAGGATTTCCTTTACTAGGATCATTAGTATAATTAGAAAACGCAGCAGATAAAGTACCAACTACTTCATTAAATAATTGTGTTCCAGCATCATTATCCATGTCTGCAAAATCAAATACTGGTGCATTTGGTTGTAAATATTGTTGTGGTACAAAATTCTTAACAAAAAGTAATGGATCTACTATTTTTAAAGTATAAGTGCCTCTAGTAACCGCTCCAACTTGTGCATTTAAATACGCATCATCCCAATAAATTTCAGACTGAGTTCCAAATTTATTGTTTGGTATTTCTTTTAAATTTACGTAGAATGCTAATTGTTGTGTACCAGGTTGACCACCAAATTTAAATCTTTCCCAAGATTGACTGATTGTTGAAGATAAAATCCCGTCTCCGCTAAACATTGATTTAGAGTTTGGATCATCCGATTTGAATTCAAATCCTCCTGGCTCTGCCACAAGGCCGGTAATTTGTCCATCCTGAACTGTAATTAGTGCCGTTCCTTCTGGAACAATAATCTTACTTCCATTTGTAATAACGTTTTCAGATCCTTTGTAGTTTTCACCTCGTCCTGCATTTGTACCTTGTGGTACAGCTTGAAATAGCGCTGCTGTTCCTGGAACACCTTGTCTAGGACCATAAAAATCTTTCCATTGATCAGCAAATGTACCACCTAAGGCACCTGAAAATGCTTTAATAAATCCCATAAATTTTACCTCTTTTCTTTAGAATGTTTGTAAATAGAAGACCAATAAGTTATGAATTATTTAAAATAGTCTAATTCTTTTATCGATTTTTCTTCAGTACCTGTGTTCAAAACACCTTATCTTTCCATTAAAACATATTGAGAAATCCAAAGCTATATAAAAAATATTTAAAGTAATGCAAATAATGGTTATTATTTAATAAATACGTAATAATACTGGCTTTAAGATACTGATTAAAAAACATTATTTTTTTCAATTTACACTTTCATCCTTGAAAATATAATTAAAAGTAAACTAATTGCATAATTCTTGCTCTCAAATCTCTTCTATTCTTTTTAAGAATAACATGCTTTGTTGAAATATTGCACTAATTTTGTTATTTTTATAATTTTATCACGGTCTATAGGTAAAAATTATATCATTTTTATAAAGTAATATTTGTATATGTATTGAGTAATTAATGTATGATGCAAAACAGCCATGAAAAAAGTATTTCATGGCATAAAAAAAGATGATAAGAATTACATTTATGAAATAATTAGTAAAAATGTAAAGAATCATTAATAACTTAAAGACCGAAGCTCAAGAAAAATTAGTAGTTAAAGTTAATTATTATTTATCATTCATTAGTGGTATTGAATCTGATTATCATTATTACGATAAAACTTAGGTACTATATGAAGAACATCATAAATTTACAAGTAATAAAAATCTACTATCATCTCATTGCGCTAAAGACGATTATAAATCATTAAAAGATGATTAAGCAAACTTACTATGTTTATCGACGTTACAAACTACACACGCTAAAATATTTATTCAAATCTATTTCATATTCAATATTTTCACCATTGTTGTGATGAAAAATCCTTTTATTATTAATATCCTAATATTAGTTTTTTAAGACATTTTTATAAATTACCCATTTGGGTATAATTTTCGTTTTCTAATTAAGTTTTTCACAAGGATATAAAAAGCAATGAACTATTGATATTTATTCATTGCCTTCATAACTTGATTAACTTGCTTTTGACTAGGTGTTCTTCCCATTTGCATCATCATTGCCTTTACCATTTTTTCATTTATTGGTGGATTTTTCTTTAAGTATTTTTGCATAAAGGTTTTAGCCCCAAAAAAACCTGCTACAAGTCCTACTACAAGACCAATTACGCACCACAAAATATTTCCCCACATATTTTTCACTTTCCTTTCATATAAACATTTTACTAAAAATTACCAATTTATACAAGGCTTTTTCTAGTTACCTTACTAAGCCAAAAATAATCCTTGTTGCTAAAATCACAAACAAAAACATTTTCTTCACTAGATAATATTTTAAAAAACGATGTTATATTCTTATTTGTTTTTACTTTTATATAAGTATTATAAACCGTTAATTTAGTTTTTTCTACACCATCATCCAAAATATGTTTATTAAGCGTCTTTTTATATTTAGCATCAAACGAATATTTTCTATATATCTTACTATTTATATCCGTCTTATTATAAGGCACTGCCATTTGTTCAAATAATCTATATGATATTATAAAATCGTTTTTGCTAGATAATGATATTTGCTCTAACATTTTATATAAATAATAAGTTTTATTATAATATAGTTTAGAAAATGAATCATTAATTTTAAATAAATAATATACTCTCATAATTAAAAACACCTCTTTTATAGAATATTACGCATTCTATAAAAAAGATGTCGAATTATAAATGATTAAATTATTTTTTTGGAAGAGACTTTACTAACCTACTTGCCAGTTTAGTCTTAATACTTTTCTTTCCTAATTCTATTCCAGCTTCTATATCTTCCAAACACATTGGAACTCTTGCTCTTTTATTTATAAATAAATTATTTTGATTTTCATTTATAGTAGATTTTGAAAATTCCTCTCTAATTATATCCAAATAATCTTCAAACGAACAATTGATTTTTTCTCTCGCTGCTATTAAATATAAATTAGATAAAGTATTTTCAATTGTTGGAAATTCTAATTCCCAGCCTTTTGGTAACATAAAGTCCCCTCCACCTAATTTACATTCACATATACCTTCATTATTATCAAAGTCATATAAACTAACCAGTTTTGAAATCATACATGTAATTACAACTTTTTCTTGTTCTTTATTAAATGGTACAAATTTATAATATGGCTCTGGAACATACATTCCCCACGTGTTTAAACTAGCAACACATCTTGCTTGATTAATATATGGTGTTACACAAAGTTCATAATCACCATATTCAAAATAATCGATCGGAGCTATTACCATATTATCTTTATTTTTTAATTCAGATAAATACATTGCCTCTTGTTTAACTTTTCCAAGTTTTACCGCTGGTTGTTTAACTAACAATGTTATTTTTTTGTTATTTGGTAAATTAAGTACATAAACAAGTTCTGTTTTTCCGTAATTAATAAATTCAATATCAATTTTTCCTTTATCAGTATTTATTTCTTTAGAATATTTTTCAACATACTTATTTAAAAATCTTTCTATTTTCTTTAGTTCATCATTCTTATCCTGTATTTCATTTACTTCTATATAATCTGTATCTAAATGACCAATACTAATATTGGAATTTTCAGTAATAACGCCCGTTCTTCCCATCCATCTAGCCCAACTTTTTGGATCTGTTTCATCACATTTTTGATGATGTTTTCTTATAACATAATACTCTGTTTCACTAATTTTTTTATACTTTCCTTCTCCAACTTGTTGTACATTATAGGATTCAGTAAAACTATAATCCATATCTTTTAAAACTTTCAAAACATCATCTACTTCACAATTAAACTTTTCAGCAATTTCTATAGGATTAATTTTTTTACGATCATTTTCATAATTAACATCTAAATACGTAATATATTCTTGTATGGTTTTTCCCTCATATAATTTCTGGTTACTTAACATAATATCAACTCCATAACTTTTTTATGATTAATATATCATGTTTTTTATACAAATTCAACTATTGCATGAAATATCTTCTTTTAGTTTTTCTAATATCTTATCGGTATCTGCGAAAAATAAATTAATACCTTTTTCCTTTAATTTCATAATGTATTTAAAATTATTTATAATTTCTTCATGTAAACTGTCAATTACCTTAGCTTCTTTACCATCGACCATATGAGGATGATTAATATATTTTTATAAAGTAGGAAATGCGTTTTGAATAAGTATAGCTGATTTCTTATTTAAAATTTTCCTTATTAAAATAGTTTTACATCTACCATGTTTTTTATTTTTTTTCAATTATTTTTTGATATTTATCAACTTTACTACTAAGTGGTATAAACCATAAAACGCCATCATTTTTAATAACAAAATAAGTTGGTCTAGAATGACCGTTTTCATGGTTAATCATTAATTTTTTATCTTTTACAAAATCAAAAAAGTCATCTTTTATATGATAAATACACCCTGTTTGTAATTTCATATTTCCTCCTGCTTTTAAATCAGGAAGTTATTATATATACAAAAAAAGAAAACCTTGTCGTAATATGGCAAAGCTTTCTAAATTTTCAATCGGGATAATTTATTGCTCGCACCACCCGAGAGCGAGAAACATTTACTTTTTAGTACAATTAATGTACAAGTTAAATATACTATACTTAAATTTAAAAGTCAATGTATTAGGATTTAAAATCCCACTACTATTTTATGCAAATTTTGACAAATTATTTACGAAATGTCATACTAGGAACACTATTTATCCTTTTTTCTACATATCTAACCTTTTGTAATTCTTTATCTAATTTCATTACTTCTTCAAAGTTATTTTCATAATTTGTAATTTTACTGTTAAATTCTTCAATAGCATTTCTTTCTTCATTAGTTATTTTTTTGGTTTAGCATTTTCTTTTTTTCCATAAATTTCACTTCCTAAATTCATTATAATATAAATGCTTAAAAAAACTACTATTTAAGTAGCTTTTCAATTCTTTTAGTAATTGAATCATCATCTAGTTTTAGTTTAGCTAAAACGTCTTTACCTTTACCAGAGTATCCAAATTCATCTAATCCTATAATATACTTATCGTTGTAAACATATTTATGCCATCCAAATTTAGAAGCTCTTTCTATTACAATTGTTTTATACCCTATTGGTAATATTTCTTCTTGATAATTTTTAGATTGCTGTTCAAAAAGCTCCATACAAGGCATTGAAACAACTCTTACTTCCATACCTTTTAAAGATAACTTTTCTGCTGTATCAAACGCAAGTGATACTTCAGATCCTGTTGCAATTATTATTCCAAATAGTTTTTTCTTTTCCTTTCTAATTATGTAAGCTCCCTTTTTAACACTTAAAGAATCAGTTACATCTAAATTTTTACATTTACTTCTAGAAAGAACAATAGAAGATGGTTTATCATTATTTAATATGGTTTGCCATGAACCAATTATTTCATTAGCATCACATGGTCTATAAACATAATGATTAGGGATACTTCGAAGCATCGGAAGTTGTTCTATTGGCTCGTGAGTTGGTCCGTCTTCACCAATCATAACAGAGTCATGAGTAAACACAAAAGTACTTGGTAAGTTCATTAAACTAGCCATTCTAATAGCTGGTTTTTGATAATCAGAAAACGCTAAAAAAGTTGATGCAAATGGCCTTAACCCAGAAAGAGAAAGCCCGTTTATAAACGCTCCCATAGCATGTTCTCTTACTCCAAACCAAAGATTTTTACCGCCATAATTATCTTTTGAAAAGTCACCAAAGTTATTCAAGTAAGTTTTAGTAGAAGATGAAAGATCGGCAGAACCTCCCAAGAATGCTGGATAATTATCTGCAATTGTATTCATTATCTTACCATTTATATTTCTTAGTTCATCATCATCAAATATTTTATCTTTAAATAATCTTGTAATATCATATCTTTTATCTTCTTTTAAAGATTCTAAAAACCTTTTTGTATCTTCATCACAAGAATTTATGTAAGCGTTGTATTTTGTCTCCCATTTTTTCTTATTATGAGCAACTCTTATCCTAATAAAGTTAGCCATCTCTTTTCTAAGAATACTTATATTTGAAAATAAATCAGTATCTATTTTTAGCCTATCCTTTATTTGTCTTATATCTTCTTTTGTAAGAGGAGAACCATGTACTTTATTAGTACCTTGCAAAAGTGAATCCTTACCTATAATGGTTTTTATTTCTATGAATGATGGTCTATCAGTAATTCTTTTAGCTTTTGAAATAGCCATATCAATTAAAATGGGATTATTTCCGTCTGATACTTTATCAGTATGCCATCCCATAGCATCAAATCTTTTTAGAATGTCTTCATTAAAACTTTTATTTGCATCACCATCTAAAGTAACGTTATTAGAATCATATAAAACTATTAAATTACCAAGTTTTAAAGTTCCTGCAAGAGAACAAGCTTCATAAGAAATACCCTCCATTAAATCTCCTTCTCCGCATAAAACATAAGTTTTATAATCAAGTAAATTATTAAATTTTTCTTTCAAATATTTTTCAGCTGCAGCCATACCAACAGCAACGCCAATTCCTTGTCCTAATGGACCAGTTGAACAATCAACGCCAGGTGTTATTCCAAATTCTGGATGACCTGGAGTTTTGGAATCTATTTGCCTAAAATTCTTCAAATCTTTTATAGATAAATCAAATCCAGACATATAAAGTACCGCGTATAAAAGTGCTGAACCATGCCCTGCTGACATAATAAATCTATCTCTGTTAATCCATTTATCATCAGTTACATCTATGTTCATGTGTTTATTATACAAGGTGTACAATATTGGTGCTGCACCTAATGCAATTCCTGGATGACCACTTTTAGCTTTAGATATTTCTGCTATAGAAAGTGCTTTAATCGCACTAATAATTCTTTCATCATTCATAAAAATACCCTTTCTATCTTACAAGTTAATTATAAGACAAAAAGGATTATTTATCAATAATAATATTATTAAACATTAAATCATTTTACTGGAACCAAATACAATATTTCTTTTTGCAATAATTTTGCATATTCTATTTCTTTTTTTGTAGACTCGCCTATATAACCATTTACATTAACCACAAAAATTGCATCACTAATTTCTATCTTTTTCAAATGTAACTTTTTAAAATCATCATCTATATCATAATCTTTCCAATTGTTATTTTCGAAATAAACACATTGAATTACCGAATATCTTTTTTTTAACTCTAATTCTTCAGCAATTTTTATCATTTCTTTTTTAAATTTCATACTTCCACAGAGTGTTACAACTTTTATATTCTCCATAAGTATATCTGCCTTTCTATCTATTATCCTAAAGTTTAAGAATTAAGTATTTAAAACAACATTTCTTTCGTTACTTACTTGTTTTATATTTTCCGGTTTATTATAATTAACAACCCATATAACATTTACAAGTGTAATTACTAAATATATTAATGCTACTCCTTTATAATCTTTTAATAACTTCATATTAACCACTCCTTTTAATTCGTTTGTTTACAATTTAATCTTATCACGAACAAACGTATGCGTCAATAGTTTTAGTGAACAAATGTTTGACAATGTAAAGTAAGTGTGCTATTATATAAATGTAATAAAAAAGGGAGGCATTATGGAAAAGCTTACAAACAGACAAAAAGATGTATTAGATTATATAAAAAGCTATATAGCAAATCACGGTTATCCACCTGCTGTAAGAGAAATTGGTAAAGCATTAGGTCTTAACTCACCTGCTACCATCCAATCACACATAACAGCATTGGAAACAAAAGGATATATTAAAAAAACCAACTCTAAATATAGATCTCTTGAAATAGTTGGAAACAATGAATATTTAAACGAAGATGTGGTAGAAGTACCATTACTTGGTAAAATAACTGCTGGTTCTCCTATTGAAGCAATAGAAACCCCAGATGAATATTTTAGTTTACCAGCATATTTAATTCCAAGTAAAGAAGAAGTATTTACTTTAAAAGTAAGTGGCGAAAGTATGATTAACGCCGGTATATTTGATGGTGATATAGTAATTGTACAAAGACAAAACGTTGCAAGGAATGGTGATATTGTTGTTGCCATGACAGAAGAAAACGAAGTTACTTTAAAAACATTTTATAAGGAGGCTACACATATAAGATTACAACCAGAAAACGACACAATGAAACCTATCATATTACCTAACTGCACTATTTTAGGAAAAGCTATTGGATTATATAGAAAATTTTAAAAGGAGAAAAATAATATGGAATGTGATTAAACAAAAAGAGAAACTAAAATTTCTCTTTTTTAGTTTCTCTTTAATCTATCTAAAAACGCCTTATCATGCATCAGCGTTCTACAATAATATATGGCTTACAAGTGAATTTGTTAACCATATTTTGCCTAAATACAAATCTAATACTTCCATCTAAATCAGTTCGAAGCACATTAGAGTATTTAAGTGTATCTAAAACAGTTTCATTAGGATGGCCATACCTATTATTTTTTCCTACTGATACAACCGAATAAACTGGTTTTATTTTACTTATAAAACTAGCATCACTACTTGTATTAGATCCATGATGACCTACTTTTAATATATCCATTTTTGGTAAATTATACTCATTAATTATATTCTTTTCTACTTTTTTATCAGCATCTGCCATTAACAATATATTATTATTTTTTATATTAATATATGTAACTATGCTATTACTATTTTCATTATCATAAATTTTATTATTTAAAAACAATAACTCATAATCTCTAATAACATAATTATCTTTTACCTTTTCTACCATACTATAATTTAAAATATTTTCTTCTAAATCATTTATATCACCATTATTTATCAAAACTTTATCTATCTTTATACTATCGAGTAATGTTTTAGCTTCTCCCATATGATCATAATCTCCATGGGTCAAAATAAGTAAATCTATTTTGTTTATTCCTCTAGAATTTAAATATGGAATAGTTTTATTTTCCACTACCATATAATTACTCATATATATTCCACCAGTATCTATTAATATGGTTTCCCCGTGCGGTAATATAATAATAGAACTATCACCTTGACCTACATCTATAAATATAACTTCTGGGTTTAGAATAAAAAATTTAGCATTTATATTAAGTATTAGTACTATTATAAAAAATATTATGTACTTTTTGTTTACTTTAATACTTAAATATAAAAGTAAATAATACAAAATAAATATATAAATACTAGGTTTTGCAACCACAAAAGATAGTATTTTTATTTTGTCGGCTAACACTACTAAATATTCAAATACATTTATAAAAAATAAATATATATTATCAAAAAACGGAAATATAAACGTAATTAATCCAAGTGGAAATATAATAATAGAAACAAGTGGAACAAATAATAAATTAAATATTGGCGCAAGTAAGTTTACCTTAAAAAAATAATAAGCAAGAATTGGTATAGATGCTAAAAAACATACTGTTGACATAATAAATGTTTTCTTAAAATAATTTTTATTTTCTAAATATTTACTCGATAATATCACAAAAAAAGTAATTATTATAGAAAATAAAAAACCAACACTATATATTAAATATGGATTAATAATAAGTAGCGTGCATGCAGTTAATAAAATTATATAAATACTAGTAATATTAAAATTAAATTTTTTATTTAAATAATTTAATAACATAAACAAAGTACAACGCATAAGTGATTCGGTAAAATTAGTCATGAATAGAAAAAGTAAAAGAAACGTAAAAATAATAATATATTTATACTTAAATTTCTTTAATAAAAAATTTAAAATCATCAAAAATACACCTACATGCATACCAGATATTGCAAGAATATGACTTATTCCTACGTTTCTATATGATTCTTTTATGTCTTTTTCAAAACCAGACGTATCACCCATTACAAAAGCTTTAAGATAATTTTTAGTC
Source organism: uncultured Muribaculaceae bacterium (assembly GCA_964453925.1). Lineage (GTDB taxonomy): Bacteria > Bacillota_I > Bacilli_A > RF39 > UBA660 > Aphodocola. The sequence continues at coordinate 18,465 of CAYVPV010000012.1, forward strand.
TTATACTTTTCTATATGTTTTAACATAGTATTTTTTAGTCCGTATAATAAGTTCTTATTTTTAGAAACAAGTTCTACTTTAGGATTACTGCTTACTTCTTTTATACCTTTAGACAATAAATATTTTCTATAGTTAAAAAGATTAAAAACAGTATTATCACTAGGGCTTGTAAAAATACCATTTACTAATACATTATCCCCTAACTCATAATTAAAATCATTATATGTAGTTATTCTATAATTATTATTTGATTTAATATCAAATATAGTTTTATCATTATCTTTTTTTATATAGGTTATTACCCCTGTTACTTCTTTTTTAGTTTCATGATAAATATTTTTATCATTTAATAAAATAATGGTAATTCTAAATATCGAAAATAGAAAAATAATTATTAATATAACACTTATTTTTCTATTCATTATAGTGTAATATCATTTTTTATTTTTTCATATACTGCATCACCAATTCCAGATACGTTCTTAATATCTTCTATCGTATTAAAATTACCATTTTCTTGTCTATAACTTATTATGGCATTTGCTTTTGCCTCACCAATTCCAGAAAGTGTCATAAGTTCTTCTAAACCAGCTGAGTTAATTGATACTTTAGAATCAGTTTGTTTCTTAACACTATCATTAGATTGTGAAGATGTTTTAGTACTAGAACTTTTTATACAAGCAGAATTATTAGCATCAGGACAAACACATTCATTTGAAGCACAACTAATTTCTTTAGTACCATTATTTTTCTTATACTCTGCTATCTCATTTTTAGTGTAGACTATTATATACATTTCATCTTGAACTTTTTTACTTAAGTTAAGGTTAATTGTATTAGCATTATCTGATAAACCACCCGCTAAACCAATAGCATCAATAATTCTTTTTTCTTCGTCAATTTCGTATACACCTGGTGCGTTTACAGCACCCTTAACATCAACAAATACAGTTTTAACATGACTTGATTCTGCTTCATCTTCCTTTTCATTAGACTTTTTAGTAACTGATAATTTTTTTTCGTTACTAGTGCTTACTTCACTTTTTTCATTGTATAAATAAATTCCAACAAATAGTAAAGCACAACAGAAAAAAGTTAGTATATACTTTAGGTACTTTTTAATAAAATAAATCATATTTTCCTCCTTTCATACTTATAGTTATCCATAACTTTTAAAATTCCCCTATTTTTTAACTTCTTTTTACAAAAATAAAACAATCAATAAAAGATTGTCTTATCTAACTAAATGTTTTTGTTCAAATATTTTATTTTCAATTGAAATTCTTTGGACTAAGCCTAAACAAATAAGTAGGTTTATCATAAACGATCCACCATATGAGTAAAAAGGAAGAGGCACCCCAGTAAGTGGTATTAATCCTAATACCCCACCTAAATTAATCATAACATGGAGTGCTATGTAAGTTGCTACACCATAACAAATTATTGCCCCTTGTAAGTTATACGATTTTTTACCAAGCATTAAAATTCTCCAAATAATTACAAAGTATACCAAAACCATTACAACACCAACAACAAGGCCCATTTCCTCTATTATTATCGCAAAAATGAAGTCCGTATGAGCCTCCGGTAAATATAAATACTTTTGTTTACTATTACCATATCCGCTACCTAATAACCCACCGCTATTTATTGCTATATATCCATTACAAACTTGATATCCGGTTACTTCTCTATATCTAGTACACGGATCTTTATAGTTAAATCTAGATTTTTGACTTTCACTTAATCCCTTACCAGTTACCTCAATAGCAAGTGATAAAAGCAAGACTGATATCAAAGTAAATGTTACCATGATAAACTTAGTTTTTTTATCATAAGGCACCATTAAAAATATAACCCCAGTAACCCCTACCAAGATCATCATGGTACCGAAATCAGGCTGTTCAAAAACTAAGAATATAAATATTAAAGGAACAATAAATGGCAATACTTTCATTATGTTACTTAAATTCCGAACCTTCATTAAACGTTCAAAAGTAAGTGATAAAAATAATATGGTAACAGTCTTTGCAAATTCCGAAGGTTGAATACCAAAGCCACCAATGAATAACCAGCCGGTTACACCATTACTAACTTTTCCTTTTAATAATACATAAACCAAGGCTCCCATTACGCCCACTACAGCTAAATAAATAATATTTTTCCATTTTTTTATCGGGGTTTTTATAACTATAAAGGAAGAAAATAAGCCGACTGCTATAAAGAGTAATTGTCTTTTAAAGAAAAAATAACTATCTGACCTTGACATATATGCTTTTAAAGATGAGGCACTACCTACCATCATAACACCAAAAATTAAACAAATAATAGTTAAAATAAATAATGGCTTATCTATTTTATTAAATACTTTCCTCATGCTATCACCCTATTATTAATATAATAACACATTTTTTATTTTTTTAATAATATAGGTATTTTATATAACACATTGTTTACGTTTAGAGTAAACTATAGTAGATAATGTGGGAGGAGGAATATTAGTATGTATTATTATGGTTACCAAGGTGGCTATGGATATAACTCTCCATGCTGCGGTGGTGGATACGCATATCCAGCATATGGTTATACAAACCAAGGAGGAAATAATGGATATGGTTCTGCTATCATATTAGTTCTATTCATCTTGTTGGTAATAGTTATTGGTGCAAGATGGTTTGGAAATAACAATAACTAGGGAAGTTTTACTTTCCTCTTTTTTTATGTTAAAATATTTATTGGTTTGGGGTGTTATAATGTTTAAAAATTTAAAAATATTAGATGAAAAAGATAAAAGATTAAGACAAATTAGTAAAGAAGTTACTTTTCCTCTTTCTAAAGAAGATAAAGAAACTATTAAGGATACAATGGAATATTTAAAATATAGCCAAATAGATAAATATGCTAAAAAGTATAATTTAAGAGCTGGTTGGGGAATGAGTGCAATACAAATAGGCATAGCAAGAAGATGGTTTGTGATCGTTGAGGAACAAGAAGATGGAAGTTTTAAAAATTACTTCTTTGCAAATCCAAAAATAATTAGCAATAGTACTGAAAAAATATACGTTGAACAAGGTGAAGGTTGTTTAAGTGTCAATCGTGAAGTTACTGGTATTATTCCAAGATACGCAAGAGTAACGGTTGAAGCCCAAGATATGAATGGGAAAAAATTTACGTTACGTTTAAGAGAAGATTTAGCAATATGTATTCAACATGAAATGGATCATTTAGATGGTATATTATTTATCGATAGAATTGATAAGAAAAATCCATTTAAAGATGCTAATCTTTATAGAGCAATATAAAAAAGAGAAAAATTTAATTTTCTCTTTTTTAATGTATAGAAATTGGTTTTAAATACTCAAATCCTGGTAGGTTTCTTAGCAACATATAGATAAATAATGAAATAACTATTATAATTACTATTTTAAATGAAGGTAATTTAATTTCTTCTTTTTTTATATAAATAATTACCATATACAAAATGTATATAAAACAAAAAATAGATAAAATAAACATAAATGGATTATAACGAAAAGCTTGATAAAAGTCTAAAGCTATTATAGCCTTTATCATTCTAGTTGTTCCGCATCCAGCACAATAAATACCAAAAAGTTCTCTAAAAACACATTTAAAATGAATTAAGTCTAAAAATTCTATCAAAAAAATTAAACATAACAATGAAAGTAATAAAATACTTAAGACTTTTAATAATCTTTTTTTCATAATAATTTAAAAAACTATGAATTAATCATAGTCTTAATAATAATATCCTCCCGAATAATTTTGCTCAAAACCTTCTGCAAATGAAGCTAAAAAACCAAGCGAATATAAAGCTATTAATAATACTAATAATATTGCGCTAATTACAATACCTGCTATCGCAAGACCTTTACCTTCTCCTTTCCCCTTATTTGCATTAACTAATCCAATTATAGAAAAAACTAATCCTAACCAAGAGGGCAGAGCACAACAAAAGATTGAAACTATGGATATTACAAAACCTGCTATTGCAAATCCATTCGTTTTCTTAGTGCTATTTGTAGCCGTTTGATTTATTACGGTTTGACTATTTATATCAACATATTTTCCGCAATTTTTACATACGTTTGAATTAGGTTCTAATTCTTTTCCACACTCTGAACAATACTTATTCATCTTTATCACTCCCTATGTTATATAGTATAACAATTATAATTTTTTCAGTCAATTAATTAATTATTATCTTCGTATTTTATATCCTCTAACTTTACACTTACAAGTTTAGATACACCAGATTCTTGCATTGTAATTCCATATAAAACATCGGCGTATTCCATTGTTTTCTTCTTATGTGTTATTACAATAAACTGAGTTTTTTCTTTAAATTCATTTAAGAATTTACCAAAGTTATCAACGTTTACTTCATCAAGCGCTGCCTCGACTTCGTCTAAAACGCAAAACGGAACGGGTCTTACTTCTAATATTGCAAATAAAAGCGAAATAGCCGTTAAGGTTTTTTCTCCTCCTGATAATAACGAAATATGTTGTAAAGTTTTTCCAGGTGGTAGTGCTTTTATATCAACACCAGTTGTTAAAATATCATCTGGATTAGTAAGTTTAAGTTCTGCATTACCACCAGAAAATAACTTTTTAAATACGTCTTTAAATTTATCTTTTATTTGATCAAAAGTTTCCATAAATTTTTCTTTCATAATTCCATCAAGTTCTCTAATTATTTCTAATATAGTATCTTCTGCCTTAACTAAGTCTTCTTTTTGTTTACTCAAAAACTCATATCTTTCGGATACTCTTTCATACTCTTCTATAGCACCTAAGTTTACATCTCCTAATCTTTTTATTTCAAGCTTACACTTATCAACAATATCTCTAGCAGTTTTTTTATCCATCTCAAGGAAATAATTAGCTTTTGCTTTTTCAAAAGTAATTGCGTAATCTTCCGTTAAGATATTAAGTAAGTTATCTAACTTTACATCCGCTCTATTAACCTTTATTTCTAAAGTCTTTAGTTCTTGCTGTTTTTTATAAAATTCCTGATTATTAATTTTAGACTCCTTTTCCATTTGGTCTATAGTTTCTTTAATACTTTCTATCTCAGATTTTAGGGAGCTGGCTCTTAAAGTTAATTCTTTTTTTTCTTTTTCTTTTTCGTAATAAGCCTCTAACACTTTTTCTTCTTCATGACTTAAGGTATTGTTTGCTAATCCCTTAATATTATTTACTTCTTCTTTAGCTTTAGATAACTCTTGTTCAAGTAACATCTTCTTTTCTTGTTCATATCTTAAAGACATTTGTAAATTAGTTCTTTCCTCTAATAATTTATTTTTTTCTTCTAAGATAACTTTATATTTATCATCTTCCTCGTTAATGCTCATTTCAATATTAGCACGTTCGTTTTGAAGATTTTTTAAAAGTTTTTCATTATCTTCTAATTCATGCTTTTGAGTAATTAAACTAGAAGAATTTTTAATAGTACCACCAGTTAATGAACCACCTACATGAAGCAATTCTCCATCTAATGTTACTACTTTATACCTATAATTTATATTTCTAGCAATAACATTTGCTGAATCTATATCAGTAGCAATAATAGTTGTTCCAAGTTGGTTTTTGATAATGTTATCATAAGTAGATTCATATCTAACTAAATCTGATGCAATACCAATAAAGTCTTGGTCTAATCTAAGAGTTTGATAAGTTACATTATCAATTTCTCTTTTCTTTATAATATTAAGTGGGAAAAACGTTGCTCTACCAAATTTATTAATTTTCAAATATCTAATTGCTTCTTTTGCAGTAAATTCATCGTCAACCACTATATAGTTAGAAGCAGCTCCTAGTGCTGTTGATATCGCAACAGCATACTTTTTATCAGTTTCAACTAAGTTTGCTATAACACCATGAACCCCTACCAACTTAGGATTATCTAAAACGTTTTTAGCAGCGTAAGGAAGACCAGAATTATTTTCAATCGTGTTTCTTAACATTTCTATCTTATATTTAGTTTCGTTTTCTAGCCTATTATGTTTTATTAATCTTTCTTCGTTTTCATCGTGGCTTTGTTTTACAGATAGATATATATTATCTTTTTCTTTTAACTTATTTTCACATTCTTTTAGTTTTTTATTTATTATATCAATACTATTTTGAGTACCAAAAACTTCGTTTTCTTTTCTTAAAATGTTCTCCTTTAAATTAATAATGTTTTCTTGTACTTTAGAGTCATTAACATTATATTTTTGTCTTTCTATAATTAAATCTTTTTTACCTAGTAAACTTTGTGCTTCAGCACTTACGCTTGCTAATTTATTTTGTACGTTATATAGTTCTTCATCTTTTTTAGTTTGTTTAAATTTTAATTCTTCTATTTTAGAGTTATCTACGTTACTATTTGCTTCTATTTTAATTATTTCTTCATTTAATTTAGATACGTTTTTTTTATCTATTTGATACTCGGTATTTATAGAATCTACTTCACTAACTATTAAGGAAACTTCAATTTCATCCAGTCTCTTTTTATTTTCTAAATATTTTTTTGCATCCTCGCTTTGTTTTTTTAATGGTGCTAAATTAGACTCTAACTCTAAAATAACGTCATTAATACGAGACATATTATCATGCGTTCTATCTAACTTTCTTAAAGCTTCATCTTTTCTTTTTTTATATTTTAAAGTACCTGCTGCAGACTCAAATATTATTCTTCTTTCTTCTGGCTTATTAGATAAAATAGATGCTATATCACCTTGCGATATAACGTTAAATGACTCTTTATTAACACCAGTATCAACAAGTAAATCCTGAATGTCTTTAAGTCTACATTTTTCATTATTTAAATAATATTCATTTTCTCCAGTTTTATATATGCATCTTTTAATCGATACCTCTGTATAGTCTATTGGTAAATATTTATCGGTGTTATCAAAAACTAAAGTTACACTTGCACTAGAAGAAGCGCGTCTTGACTTACTACCAGAAAAAATAACATCACTCATAGATCCTTCACCCCGAAGTGATTTTACTGATTGTTCACCTAATACCCAACGAATAGCATCAACTATGTTACTCTTACCACTACCATTAGGCCCTACTACACCTGATATACCAGAAGTTAAATCTAATTTAATTTTTTCCGCAAAGGATTTAAATCCTGATGCCCTTATCTCCTTTAAATACATCTTAAATACACTCCTTAATTAAGCTCTTGCACATTTTTCTAAAGCATGATGAGCCGCTTCTTGCTCTGCTTCTTTTTTTGATTTAGCAACCCCCGTACCAAGAACAATTCCCTCTACAATAACATTCATTGTAAAAGTTCTATCATGAGCTGGTCCCTCTTCTTTTACAAGTTCGTAAGTAACTGATTTTTTGGTAGTTTGTACCATTTCTTGTAGTTTAGATTTATAATCCATAAAAAATGTTTCTGGTTTTTCTTTTATAAATGGGATAACGATTTCATATACTATTTCTCTTGCTTTTTTATATCCCTGATCTAAATATACAGCACCTAAAAAGGATTCAAACATATCAGCAAGCGTTGCCTTTCTATGTTTTCCACCATTTGCTTCCTCTCCTTTTCCTACCTTTACGTATTCTGGAAAATCAAGAAGTAAAGCATACTCATATAAAGCGTTTTCACATACATACATTGATCTAATCTTTGTCATCTTTCCTTCTTCATAATCAGTCGTATTATAAAGATAATCACTCATTATTAAATCTAATACTTTATCTCCTAAAAACTCTAGTCTTTGATAGTCTTCTGCTAGATTATTTTCATTACAATATGATGAATGTGAAAAAGCTGTATCATAAATGTGCATGTTATTAGTTTTAATATTAAATCTATCAAGTAACTTCATATCTATCACCTAATAAAGATTATAACAAAAAAACTAGATTTAATCTAGTTTCTACGTTATATTATCAATTTCCTCTTCTGATAAACCAGTGATTTCAGATATTGTGTTTTTATCAAAATTTTTAGAAAGCATGTTTCGAGCGATTTCCTCTTTATTAGATTGTATTCCCTCTTTTTTTCCTTCTTTTATGCCTTTCTTTATGCCTTCCTTCATGCCTTTTTCCATACCTTTATTAAGGCCTTCATAAAAGTTCTTTTTTAATTCCGTTGCCATTATACTATTTCTTACTTTTCTTTTATGCTCTTCTTCGTCATACCAACCCTGTAATTCTTCATCACGTGAAATTTCTACCATCTTTTTACCGACTGGTCTTAACTCTGTATATTTTTCTATTAGTTTTTCTAATTCTTCATATTTTTCTTCCACCATGATCACCAACTTTCCAACTAATTCATCTTCACTACCCTCATTATAATACTTTTCTCTTGCGTTTGGAAGTATTACATGATAACTTTCTATTCCTACACCTTCTTTTATTCTTTTCATCTCATCTAACATTTCAAACTTTATTACTACTCTATCATCTGGTTTATATATATTATAATTATCAAAATTTATTTGAATTATCTTTTTCAGTTCATTGTAACTTTCACCTTCTTTTACTAAACTCTCTCTTATCTTTGATATATATTCATGGTTTCTATCCACTAGTCCATCATAATAATCTTTATTCATTTCCAAATTTATTACATGTTCTTTTATTTCTACTACTAAATCACTTATCTTTCTTTTCTCACTTATACTATTAACCGGCGCTTCGGTATTTTTAAACACCATATCTTTTCTTATTTTTTCTTTAGGAAGTCCTGTTATATCACCTATTAGACCAACCAGATAATCTCTAGCTTCCTTACTTGTTAATACACTTTTAAACATCTTATCATACGTCATTGGTATTATCTTTTCCTCTACCATTTTTCCTCCTATTATATTTATTTGAAGAATAGGAAAGATTATTAAACTTCTTAGTGATTTTAACTAATATTTAGAGGAGTATAGTTTTATGAACTATCGATATAAAAGATTATGTTTTTTTATCTTTCTTATCCTTCATATTAATTGTTAGCCTTAATTTTTAAAATTCCCCTATAAATACGAAAAAAAGTCAGAAATTTCTTTCTACTTTTTTTTGCTTTTTTAAATTATAATACAATTCTACCCTTCTATATCATCAAAACAATCAAATTTAATTTTGTTTTGATATAAAGCAATTGCCTTTTTTTGATAATCAATTACATCTTCTGATAAGTTATCTATATCTACCCAAACAAGTTCACTTGTGAAAAAAGGTTCATTATTTTTAATTTTACCTTCATACTTGCTAAATTCAAAATAGATATCGTAATAAGAACCATGCGTTTTAGTTTTACGTTGAACAACTAATGTATTTATAATATCTTCTTTTTTAACATCTATATTTATTTCTTCTTTTACTTCTCTTTTTATAGCTTCAAAAGCATTTTCTAAAGGTTTAATGTGACCTGCAGGTAACCCAAGTTTATTTAAGTATAATTCTGTGTTTATTCTTCTTTGAAAAAGTAATTTATTATGATTCTTCAAAATTATATATACTGCAGACTTAAAGGTTTCTTTTGCCATTATAAATTCTCCTTTATTTCAGGAAACAAATCATACAGATTATATCCTAATAAATCATCAAAATATTTTTTTAATTTTAAAGCTTCATTTACGTGATAATGAATGTTATCGTTTGGTTTTCTTGATATAACATCTATTAATCTTTTTTCCATAGTAACTACGTTTTTCATACACATTAAATCACATAAATTAATTATTTTTTCATAAATCGTATACTCATGATTTTTAATGAACTCTGTTCTAAAAGGAATATTAGATGGGTTGCCTTGAGTACAATTAACATCATTATTTAAATAAGAATGTGTTAAACATACGTTGCAATATTCATCATCATAACCTAACTCTTTTAAATAGTTATAACCTTCCATAACATGATTTTCAAACTTTATTAATTTTCCAATGTCATGTATATATCCTAAAGTTTTTGCCTTTTCCACTTCCAAATTTAAAGCTTTTGCAATCTTACCAGCAGCATATCCGGCACATATAGAGTGATCAATCCAGCCATCATGTGGCGTTTTACCTCTAGCTTCTTCTAACATTTCTAACGCTTTATCACTTGTTAATTTCATTTTTATCACACCTTAAGCTATTATTGTTATATTTTTGCATCTTTATAAAATAATCATTAAATATCTTATTTCTAAATAAATCATTTACAAACGTAACTTCGTGTCTATTATTAGTTAACTCATAGCAACCATTTGGTAATACGTTAGGGCTACTTCTCTTCTCTGTTACAAACCAATCTTTATTTATTAAATACGCAATAGCACTTATATCCCATAACGTTTTACTAGATCCATATTCTTCTTTTTCCGTTTTATAATAATGTTTTTTTAATTTTTTAAACGTATCACACAAATAATTTCCTATTTTACTTTTATTTAAATAATGTTCCAACTCATACGAAGTAGTTATTAAATGAGATGCAACACCACGACATGGAATAATAGTTAATTTAACTTTTGAATCAAATACTGTTTTTACAGCATTTATATCTTGTCTAAAATTAAATTCTTGATTTTGATTTAATACAATACTATTTCCACCTAACCATATAACTTCTATTTTATCTATAATTTTTGGCTCATTAATTATTGCTAAAGCTACATTAGTAATTGCTCCTATTGCTATTATATAAGTCTTTTCATTATTAAGTGCAACTTCAATAATTTTATCTACGGCCTCATTAGATTTTTTAGAATCATGAGTATAATAAGTAGCTCCTTTATAAACCAAAGGTTTATATTTAGACATGCTTAGCATGTCTAGTATTTTTAAAGTTGTATCATAACTTTTCTTAGTTCCATCTTCTATTGTACTTACGTTTGCATAACCACTTTTAAAAAACGGTGCAATTGTTATCGCTTCAACATCAAACCTATCAAGAGAAGACATGAGGTATGTAAGTGCAAATTGATCATCAATTTCATTAAACATATCAGTATCCAATATTACTTTTTTCTTTTCATTCATATCTTTTATTTTATCGTACAACTCATTCCAATTCATAACTATCGGTAAATCTTTTTTATACAATGAATTATATTTTGTACCCATCAAACAAACATTAATACCATTATTTCTCAATTTTATACAGTTACTAACAACGTCATCAAACATAATATCAATGTTATATTTTTTACATTCAAGGCTTTTATCCGTAGTTTTAGATAATACTAATTTTGTATAATTTATTTTGTTATCTTCAAGCCATTTTACAGTAGTTTCATATGGTTTTTTATAATCAGGATAAGCTCTGTGTGATACTAAATAAAGTTCGTGTCCATCCTCTAGTAACTTATCCATATATTTTTTTACGTCTTTTCTAGGTTCCATTTTTTCAGCTATTCGTTCCATATTGTTTGCATAAAATTCATATGATTCTTCTTTTGTTATGTCAAACATCCCCTTGATTATATGTCTTGCATATGGATTAATAACACCTTTATTTCTCTTTCTTTTATCAAGTTTTATGAATTCTTCAAAAATTGCTTTATCAAAGTTTGTAATTACATTATCTATATCTAGTCCTATCCTCATAATTAATCACACCTTTTTATCGTATTTAACATTATTTGTAATTTTGAAAATCTTTTTTCTACTTTACCAGTTATTTCATAAACACCTGGAATTGGTACATTAAAATATTTGTTATAAGTTCTAGGAAACATTACAAGTTCTATTTGTCCATATGAATCACTAGCATTTATAAACATCATTTTTTCACCTGTTTTAGTATCTATTTCCTTTTTTCTTTCAAAGTAAAGAACCATTTTAATATGCCCATCAAAATAATGTTCTAACATGTTTGTGGTTATACTTTTTTCGGTAATATATTTGCTAGTTGGATGATTGCTAATATAAAATCCAAATAGATTTATTTCGAACTTTGTTAATTCTTCTTTAGAATACTCTTCATAGTCTTTTATTTCTGGTTTTAATACTAAACTTTCATCTAAATCAGAACATAATTCTGCATAATTAATAACATCATCTAAATTTTCTATTAGAGTTTTTTTAGTTTTATTAAATCCATCTAGCGCACCTGATAATATTAAGTTTTTTAATACGTTTTTACCAAGCTTATAATTTCTTTTAACAAAATCTAAATAAGAATTAAAATTTCCGTTTTCTCTTCTTTCTTTTACTATTAATCTTGCGGTAAGAGTTCCTATTTCTTTTATTAAAGATAAAGGATAAACAAGTTTACCATCTTTTATTTCATATTTATCCGTTGAGATGTTAATTTTTGGATTTATTAACTCTACCCCTAATCTTTTGCATTCATTTATAATATTTTTAGTTTTACTAGCTATTCCAATGTAGTTATTTAACACTTCTTTTTCAAAATAAAGAGGGAAATGAACCTTTAAATATGCTATCTTATATCCTACGATTGCGTAAGAAACTGAATGAGCTTTATTAAAACCATAATTTGCAAATTTTAAGATAAGATTATATACCTCTTCTGCAGTTTCTTTAGTATAACCTTTATCTAGACTTCCTTTTATAAATTTTTCTTTATAAGATAAAAGTATATCTTCCTTTTTCTTACTCATTGCACGCCTTAACTCATCTGCAAGCGCATATGAAAAACCAGCCATCTTACTTGCTATTTGCATTATCTGTTCTTGATAAATAATTATTCCATAAGTTGATGATAAAATGTCTTTTAAATCATCATGGATGTAAGTTACCTTTTCTTTTCCATGACACCTTGCAACATACGAAGGAATATTTTCCATAGGCCCTGGTCTATATAAGGCAACCGCAGCAATTAAATCGTCTATTTTTTCTGGCTTTAATTCACTTACAAACTTTCTCATCCCAGCTGATTCAAACTGAAAAACGCCATCAACGTCTGCCCTTGCAAATAAATCAAACGTTTTTTTGTCATTAAGTGGGATATCATTAAATTTAATTCCTACTTTGCTTACTATTTTATCTATTACGCTTAGGTTTTTAAGCCCTAAAAAGTCCATTTTTAAAAGGCCAAGCTCTTCTATGTAATTCATGGTGTATCCGCATAGATAAGTACCATCTGAGTTAAGCGCTAATGGGACATAGTCTTTTAAGTCTTTATTCGAAATAATTATACCGGCAGCATGAACAGAAGTATGTCTTTTTAAGCCTTCTAAATGAAGTGCTATATCATAAATTTTTTTTAACTCGTCATCATCATTTAATATTCTTTTGACATTTATGCTATTAAGTTGGTGTTTTAAATCCTTCTTATCATCAAAGTTTTTAAGTAAGTTATCTATTTTAAAAGTGCTAACATCAAATATTCTTGCAATATCTCTTATTACTTGCTTTGCTAAAAGGTTAGAAAAAGTAATTATACCAGATACTTTATTCTTTCCATACTTTTCTACAACATAATTAATTACTTGATCTCTTTTTTCCGCATCAAAATCAACATCTATATCAGGCATGGTAACTCTTTGTGGATTTAAAAACCTTTCAAATAATAAATTATATTTTAACGGATCTATATCTATTATACCCAAACAGTAAGACACTAAAGAAGAAGCAGCAGATCCCCTAGTATTTACTAGTATATTATTTTTTTTTGCGTACTTAACATAATCCCAAACAACTAAAAAATAATTGCAAAATCCCATTTTAATTATTACGTTAAGCTCGTATTTTAGTCTTTCTACATACTTTTGAGTTACGTTTCCATTAAGTCTTTTTTTTAGGCCTACAACACATAAATCAGTCAAGTATTTTTTTTCATCAAATTCTTTATCATTATTATAAACTGGTAATAAATCATTCTGCTTAGGAATCTGTAAATTACACATATTACTTACGTACATAGTAGTTTTTTTATCTTCTGCATTTATACTAATTTTTAAACTAACATCTTTTTTAGATGTATAATCTTCTTCTTTTATCTTGTAAAGATACGGTAAGTACTTAATATCTTCTTTATTAAGTGTTAATGTTTTATTAATAAATACCTTATTACCTTCTATGTTACTTTTTTCTTCATTGTTTTCATAACCTATAAATATATCTTCAGAATATAATTTTAAATCTGTTATATTATTTTTAAATTCATATGGAATAATTATTACTAAATCATTTAAGTATTGTTTTAAATTGTCAAAGTTTAAATTTTTATCACTAACAAGAGTATTTATATTACATAGATTTTGATATCCTTTATAATTTTTTGCATATAATAAAATTGTGTAACCTATGTTAACCTCTAACCCTATTATCGGTTTAATACCATTTTTTTTACATTTATTATAAAATTCCATCGTTCCAAATAGATTATCATCACATATGCAGGCAGAATCTATGTTGTTTAAAGAAAGCATATTTATTAAATCATCTATTTTTATTAAGCTAGATAAAATAGAATAATCCGTTTTAATCCATAAAGGCGTATAGTTCACAAATATCACTTTCCTTTCTAATAATATTTTACTACAAATACTAATTTTTTCCTATTTTAATTTGACTATTTACCTATAATATGGTAAAGTAATGTAGCAAACACGTATTTAAGGAGGAATTAAATATGGCTAAGAAAGTATCTAGTAAAAAACCATTATTCGGAAACAAAAGATCTCATGCTTTAAACGCCACTAGAAAAAAGCAAAAAGTTAACATGCAAAAAGTTACTTTAAATGGTGTTACCGTAGTAATGAGTGCTAAGGAAGCTAAAAAGTTTAGAAAAAATAATGCTGAATAATAAAAAATACAGTATATTAAAAGAGAAAATTATTTTTCTCTTTTTTTGTGTGATTCTTTCATAAATCAAATCACCCTACATCAACTTTAACATAAAAAAACAATAAAGTTAATTATTTACCTTACTGTTTTACTTATTTAGTTTTTTTATATTTAATTATCATAATATACGTCATGATCTTTTTATACAACTAACTAGCAAACCATATATCTATTTTATTTAATATAGTAAACATACCCATTAAATTCATATTCATTACCTTGCAGTTCATAACCACTTTGTTCGGATGCACCATCTTTTTTACATACTTTTTGAGAGTCGCTTATGTTTCCATTTTCTCCAGTTTCTGGATTAGTAACATCACTTTCTAAATAACCATCATTTATCATGTCCTTAACTTTAACACATCCATTATCAGATGAAACAGTTTCAATATAAGCACTAGCTATTTGAACGATTTCCTTTGCAGCTATATATTTAGATTTTTCCCTAGAGTTATTTATATTTCTTATTACGTTTGTCGTTGCAATAACCAGTATAATAGCAAGTATTACTATTACTGCAAGTAGTTCTATTAAGGTAAACCCCTTATTATTTTTCCTCATTATAATCACCTATTATCATAATATCATTAT
The DNA here is from genome assembly GCA_964453925.1 of uncultured Muribaculaceae bacterium. Taxonomy (GTDB): domain Bacteria; phylum Bacillota_I; class Bacilli_A; order RF39; family UBA660; genus Aphodocola. The sequence continues at coordinate 33,830 of CAYVPV010000012.1, forward strand.
GATTTTTTTTAGTCAATTTTATACATAAGAAAAAAGAAACTTTTACGTTTCTTTTACTTTTTATCTGTTGATCCAAATCCACCAGTACGAACACCATCTGCTGAATCTTCATCAACAGTTAAATACTTCATAAATATAGCTTGACCTATGGCCTCACCTTTCTTTATTACGGTAGGTTCATCTTTTACGTTATAAAACGCAAACATAAAAGCACCATCATTATCAGGATTACCATAGTAATCTGCATCTATTATGCCTACACTATTGGCCATTACAAGACCTTTTTTCTTTGGATTAGAACTTCTGTTGCAAAGCATCATGTATTCATCTTCTGGCATATATGCTTTTAAACCAGTTTTAACAAGCGTTGGGTTCATACCTGGTTTAAAAGGTTCGATTGTTATATCTTCTGCAGCTTCTATATCATATCCTGCTGCACCTTTGGTTTTTCTGATTGGTAAATTTATATCATTATTTTCAAAACCTTTAGCTATTTCAAATCCTCTTGTTTTCATATTACACTCCTACTAATTCTTTATTTTCTTCAAATAATACTATTTCCTTTTTTTTCAAAGACTTTTGTACGTCTATTACCCTTTGATTAGATGACCCGCACCATTTCAATCTAAAATCATGTAATTCATCTTTATACTGACCATCAATTAAAACATCAATATATTTAGTGACTTCCTTATCTTTTAAATCCCTATCAAATAGAAAACCAGTCCATGCCCAAATCGTTTTATGAGGGTACATCTCTTTAAACTTTTTAGCAAGTTTAGTAGTTCCTTCTATGTTTTTAGGATGCATAGGCTCACCACCTAAAATGGATAATCCTACTATGTATTCTTTTCCACATAAATCCATTATTTTGTCTATTGTTTCGTCAGTAAATTCTTTTCCAACATTAAAATCCCATGTTTCAGGATTAAAGCAATTCTTGCAATGAAAAGCACAACCTTGCATAAAAACTGCTACCCTAACACCTGGCCCATTTGAAATATCCATTTTTCTTATCTTATTATATCTCATTATTATAATTCTGCGTCCTTATTATCTATATGAATTACTCTTTCTTTTATTTCCTCTGTTCTACCTTTATTCCAGAAATTAGTTCCGATGTAGCCACAAGTTCTTCTTGCAACGTTTAATTTATCATGGTCTCTATTACCACATTCTGGACAATACCATTCAAGGTCATCATCAAGTAATATTTCACCTTCATATCCACATTCTTGACAATAATCTGATTTAGTATTTAGCTCAGCATACATTATGTTGTCATAAATGAATTTAATAACCTCCATTACTGCGTCTAAGTTATTAGTTAAATTAGGTGTTTCAATGTAACTTATTGCACCACCTGGTGAAAGTTTTTGAAATTCACTTTCAAGTTTTAACTTAGTAAACGCATCTATCTCTTCAAAAACAGGTACATGGTATGAATTAGTAATGTAATTTCTATCGGTAATTCCTTTAATTTTACCAAAGCGTTCTTTTAGGCATTTAGCAAATTTATAAGTGGTTGATTCAATAGGTGTACCATAAACACTATAATCTATATCTTCGGCCTCTTTCCACTTATTACACATATCATTAAGTTTTTGCATTACTTCAAGGCCAAATTCCTTACCCTTACCACCATCTGTATGAGAATTTCCAGTCATATACTTAACACATTCATATAATCCCGCATATCCAAGTGAAAGAGTTGAATAACCATGATGTAATAATTCATGAATGCTTTCGCCTTTACCTAGCCTTGCAAGAGCACCGTGTTGCCATAAAATTGGTGCTACATCAGAAGTTACCTTAGAAAGTCTTTTATGTCTTGCTTGTAAAGCCCTATGACATAATTCTAATCTTTCATTCATTATGTTCCAGAATAAATTCATGTCTTTATCAGATGATAATGCAACATCAACTAAGTTAATTGTAACAACACCTTGGTTAAATCTACCATAGTATTTTGGATTACCATTTTCATCAACATAAGGGGTTAAGAATGAACGACATCCCATGCATGGGTAGCACTGACCATTTCCGTTTTTATCTATTTTTAATTGTTTCATTACCTTTTCAGAAATGTAATCAGGAACCATACGTTTTGCAGTACATTTAGCTGCTAATTCAGTTAAATAATAATATTTACCATCTTTGTTGATATTATCTTCTTCAAGAACGTATAAAAGCTTAGGAAATGCTGGAGTTATATAAACTCCCTTTTCATTTTTCATACCTTCGGTACGTTGTTTTAAAACTTCCTCAATTATCATGGCAAGTTCTTCTTTATATTCTTTAGTTTCCCCTAAATATAAGCAAACTGAAAGAAACGGAGCTTGACCATTAGTTGTTGTCATAGAATTAATTTGATATTGAAATGTTTGAACACCATCAGTTATTTCCTTTTTTAAATCTTCTTTAGCATACTTTTCGCATTCAGCTTTAGTAAACTTCCTTTTTTTATACTTATCTAAATAGCGGTTATAGCTTTCTCTTACAAATGGTGCTAAATGAGTAAGTGTTATGGTACAACCACCATATTGACTAGAATTAACGGCGGTAATAAGTTGCGTTGCAATGGTCATAGCAGTTAAAAATCTATGTGGTTTTTCAATCATAACCCCATTTATGTTTGTACCATTTTGAAGCATATCCTCTAGGTTAATTAAATCACAATTATGAAGTGCGTTTTGAGCAAAATAATCCATGTCATGGAAGTGAATAATTCCATCATCATGTGCTTTTACAACGTCTTCAGGAAGCAAAAACCTTCTTGTTATATCAGTAGATGTAATTCCTGCTATATAATCTCTTTGAGTAGTTACTACTTTTGCATTTTTATTAGAATTTTCCGTATTCCAATAATCACTTTCACCATCGATTAACTCTTTTATTGAAAGGTCTGTTGTATTACTCTTTCTAACTAATTCCCTAGTATATCTATAAGTAATGTATTTTTTAGCTAAAGCATACTTACCAATAGCCATTAACTTTGTTTCAATAATATCTTGAATGTCTTCCACAAGCATTCTTTTCTTTCCTAATTTTTCAATGTATTTAATGATGTTTTTAATTTGTGTTCCAGAAGCTGCATCATCTTCATCCACTTCTAAATTTGCCTTTATTATAGCATTTTCAATTTTTTCTGGGCAATAATCAACAATATGTCCATCTCTTTTAATTATTTTCATGTTGTACTCCTCTATACTATTATTTTCGACACTTTAAATATATCACAATAATTTTATATGTTATTGTTGCAATTGCAACAATTTAAAAAAAGTGTTATTATTTTAATAAGAGGTGTAAAATGCGTAAATTATTCAATAAAATAAGTGTCAAGGAACAAGCAAAGTTATTAAGGCTATTAGAAACTAGTACACTAAGTTTTAAAAAAGATACCATTATGCTTTCAACAATAAAAGATAATATTATTGGGATTATATTAGAAGGCTACGCACAAATAGTAAGAACCGATTACAATGGTAACAGAACAATTATAGAGGAGTTAGAAGAAGAGTCTATATTTGGTTCTACTATTTCTTCACTTTTAAGTGATGAATGTGAAATGATTGCAAAAGAAGACACTAAAATTTTAATAATAGACTATGATTTAATACTTGAATCAGAAAATAATAATTATACATATTACAATCAGTTTATTAAAAATTTACTTGAAATAACAACTAACATAATAGATGAAAAAAATGAAAGAATAGAAATACTAACAAAAAAAACAATAAGAGATAAATTACTTGAGTATTTTAATATATATAGAAAAAAACATGGCACGAGCAATATTTATTTACCCTTTAGTTTTACAGATTTATCTGATTATTTAGCAGTTGATAGATCCGCTATGTCAAGGGAACTAAAGTATTTAAAAGAAGAAGGTTTTATTGAATCAAAAGGAAGAAAAATCACCTTACTTTACAGGTGATTTTTTTCTATAAAATAAAAGTTTAAATATCCTTCTAACAACAGGTTGTATAAAAAACATTTGGCCAAAGAATGCAAACGGAAAATTTAAAACCACAGTTTGCAAGAAATTTGGTATAAAATGAACTATAAACGAACCAGTTGTCCATGCCACATCATTAAATACTAAAGCTGGGAATATTCCTTTGTATAAAATAGTTGCTAAAAAGCTCATCCAAGGACACATTATCGCAACCGTTGCACATATAATTGCAGATTCAACTATCATGTGATCATTTTTCTTAGGATCAATCGCTTTCATTGCAAATTTTATAGCTAAAGGACTTCCTATAAACACTTCTGATAAATAAGCTAATACGAATTCAATCGGAATTAATATTAAAGCAAATTTCCAATCTACGTTAAGTATTCCTCCGTTTTCCACCCCCAAACAATAAAACACAAAGCATGGTACTGTTATTATTACGGTTAATAAAGCAAATATAAGTCCTTGTTTTCTATTTTGTATCATAATTTTTACTCCTTTCTATTTTCTTTTTTTACAACAAAAAACACGTAAAGTTCTTTTCATAAACCTATCACTTGTTAATGTTTCCGTGATCAGATTTACGAGCAAAAGCTCTACGTGTGTCGTTTACATTTGTTATAAAAATTACTTTATAAGTATATCAAAAAATCAAATTTGAAACAAGCACTATTTTCGCATACTCTTACATATTTCAATAATGTTTTCTTCAATATCATCTCTAAAATCTTTTGTCAAATTTTGGTTTTGTTTAAATGTTTTTATATCATCTTCAAACGTCTTAATAAAAAGATCTCTAGATGGGCTTTCCTTTTTGCTTATATTTTTAAGAAACTCAGGTGTCCTCCCCATATCAAATGAACCGGAATCAAAGATATTAGAAACTGGGTACGATAATAACATGTTCCCTTTACCATTAATTAATTCTAACTTTTTACTATTTTTTACTTTAAGTAATAAACCTGAAGATGCATCATACACAAAATGATTATTTTTTTCTTTATCAACGATTAAGTTAACAGAATGATGATATAATGCATCTTGTATTGCTGGGTAAGTCATTCTACATTTTGTAATTTTTGGTTCGTAATTTACATTTATATCACTATAATCTAATAAAGCCGTTAGAGAATAATTTTCAAATTCCCTTTTGGTAAGAAACATTTCTAACATATCACTTATAGCAAACGAATCACCTTTTCCTAAAACTATATTTTCTGGATAATAGTTACTTCCTCTTTCTTCAAGTTGAAAAATTCTTTTTTGGGAAAACACCCCATCGAATAAAAGATAAGAATATAAATTACAACAAGATAAAGCATCATTTATATTTAGTTCTTGAGATAGTTTTGCTGATTTTTCCATTATTTGCCCTAAATGATTTTCTATATTTAATTCTTTTTTATCTGGATTTGGATCTAAAAAATGTTTTTGTGTACGTATATTCATAATATAAGACCTCCTTTAATTATATTATATTAACTCATAATCTGTTCTAAATTAACAAAAATCAGAAAATTAATCCTGATTTTTACTTCTCTTATCTTTAATCTCATTAAGTAATAATTCTACAAACATATTTTTTTCTACTGAGTAAGTTTCTTTAGAACCATGTCTTCTATAACTAATTAGATTTTCTTCTTTTTCTTTATCTCCTAATACTAAGGTTATAGGTATCTTTTTAGTTTGAGATTCTCTCATCTTATAGCCAAGTTTTTCTTCTCTATCATCTAATTCTGCTCTAATACCCTTTTCTTTTAATAGGTTATATATTTCTGTAGCATATTCTAAATGATAGTTATTATTAACTGGTATAACACTTACTTGTACTGGTGCAAGCCAAGTTGGGAACGCTCCTTTAGTTTCTTCTATTAAGAACGCAGTAAATCTATCAAACGTACCAAAGATTGCTCTATGAAGTACTACTGGAACTTGTTTTTCACCTTTGTTATCTATGTATGATAAATCAAAACGTCTAGGAAGTAAGAAATCTAATTGACAAGTAGATAACGTAACTTCTGGTCCAACTGCAGGTTTTACTTCAACGTCTAACTTAGGACCATAAAACGCTGCTTCACCTACTGCTTCAAAGTAATCAACACCTAGTTCATTTAAAACTTCCCTTAGCTTACTTTCAGCTTCGTTCCACATCTTATCATCATCAAAGTATTTTTCTTTATCTTCTGGATCCCTAAGCGATAATCTAAACTTATATTCTTTGATACCAAAATCTTTATAAACGTCAAGAATTAAACTAACAACCTTTTTAAATTCTTCTCCTATTTGCTCTGGAGTAACAAATAAATGTGCATCATTTTGACACATACATCTAACACGTTCAAGACCTTTAACAGCACCTGATGCTTCATATCTAAAGTCAGTTGCAAACTCACCTATTCTAATTGGTAAATCTCTGTATGAATGAAGTTTATTTTTAAATATTAACATATGATGTGGACAATTCATTGGGCGAAGGACAAATTCTTCTTCGTCAACTTTCATTGATGGGAACATGTTTTCTTTATAATGGTCCCAGTGTCCTGATGTTTTGTATAAATCAACCGTTCCAACACATGGAGAATAAACGTGGTCATAACCCATTTTTTGTTCTTTTTCATATATGTAGTTTTCTAATTCTTTACGAATTATTGCACCATTTGGAAGCCATATAGGCATACCCGCACCAACTAACTCGTGATTCATAAATATTTCTTGTTCTTTACCTATTTTTCTGTGATCTCTTTGTTTTCTATCTTCTAATTCTTTTAAATAATCATTTAAATCTTCTTGCGTATAAAAGCAAACACCATATATTCTTTGAAGCATTTTGTTTTTGCTATCACCTTTCCAGTATGCACCAGAAAATTTAATTAACTTAAAGTATTTCATCATCTTTGTGGTTTCTACGTGAGGCCCACGGCATAGGTCAGTAAAATCTCCTTGAGTGTAACAAGAAATAACGGTTTCTTTTTCATCCATTCTACTAATTAAATCTATCTTATAAGGATCATCTTTAAATCTTTCTAAAGCTTCTTCTTTAGAGATTTCTTCTCTATAAATTCTCTTATCAGACTTAGCGCATTTTTTCATTTCTTTTTCTATCTTCACTAAATCTTCTTCTGTTAATGTTTTATCCCCTAAGTCTATATCATAGTAAAAACCTTCTTCTATTACTGGTCCTACCCAAAATTTAGCTTCTGGAAATAAATGCTTTACCGCTTGTGCTAAAAGGTGCGCACAAGAATGGTTTAATTTATTTAATACCTCATTTTCTTTTATATTTATCATTTTTATCTCTCCTTAATTCTATATTTTCCATACTTTTTTATAATTTCTAATATTAAATTTACCTACTCTTTCAAAATAGTAATCTAATAATGCTTTTATATTTTTATACATTGTATCCACTTTATCTATTTCATAGCAATTTAAATATAACTTTATAAATTTATTATCTGGCACTTTAAATATATGTGATTTTTTTCTATATTCTTCATCGGTTAATATTTTATATCTCTTAGATTTTTGATACATCGGAATTCCCTCATACTCATAATAACCTCTATATATATTTTCTAACAAATCATAATATATAGCATTAAAATCTAATCGTTTTTCTTTTAAAGCTTGCGTAAGTTCAATCATGGAAACTGTTATGTAACAATTATTTAAATCTAATATTTCGGCCTTAATATTATGAGAAGGTCTATCTATATAATCTAATGCTAAATCTTGAAGTTCTTTTACACTTCCATCTAAGTCATATATTATTTTTCCATATGCAAACATATTTGCTGTAATTAAGCTATTGCTAGTTTCATATTGGAGTTCCATCCTTTTTTTAATACTATCTGAATTTTTCTTAAAATAACTTATTAAATAACTATTAGATTCAGTTTTTCCTTCTTCTGTTTCTTTAACGCTATCTTTTAAAACTAAATATACATTAATATCAGAAGACTCATTATAAGTTCCATTTGCATAACTTCCGCAAAGTATCGCTCCTACAACGTCATCATCTTCTTCATACTGCTTTAAAAATTCTTTTAAAGCTAGTTTCCATTTTTCTACCATATTATCACTTCCTTCCAAGAAAATAAAAAAGCACATCCACAAAGGAGTGCTTTTTGCACGGTACCATCCTTACCTTTAACTTAATTTGATAACGTGTTAACTAAACACGGGATTCTTTTTCAAGTCCTGCTTAGAAGTAGTAATCATATAACTAGTTTACCTAATTTCCACCATCATAGACTCTCTTTAAAACATTATTATATAATCATGTCTTCATCAAATGCATTTATACCAAAATAATACTACAAATATCATAATAAGTCAATTATTCCAATTATAAATTCACTTGTATTTAGACATAATAAAAACATAAATTAAATTTAAAATTAAACTGGTGATAAAATGAATAAGAATTCAAAAAAAATATTAATAATACTTTTAACAATTGTATTTGCAATAATACTTTACATCATTATTAACAAGGTATATGAAAAAAAATTAAAAGAAAAAATAAATGATATTTCTTGGCTTAGAAATAATATATCAATTACCGAAGATTACTCTATTGGTTCTGGAATTTTATCAGTAAATAAATTAAGTGAGATCGATATATATAGTGATAATTACAGAACGGTGATTGAAGAAAAAATAAATAAGTTAAAAGAGGAAAATTACACATTTGATAACCCACTTTTTATATATAATGCATATGGTACAAATTCTTCTAGTATAAATGTTTACTTTACTACTGATTCATATAGTTATTTAACTTATGAAATAAATTGTGAAGATAGCGAAATACCAAATTATACAAAGACACTATACAATGGTAAAGATAATAATTTAACAACCATTCATGAATATCAAATAACTGGTTTGGTTGCTGGAGAAATCCAAAGTATAACTTTTAAATTATATGATGAAAATAATAAAAATATAAAAACTAAAAAAATAATGGTATTTATCCCCGAATCCAAAGTGTCGATAAAATTAGATAAAACTGATGGTAATAGTACTGAGGAATTAGAAGATGGTTTGTATGCTCTTTTAGGCCATGATAAAAGTTTTAATTCTAACATTTATCTATATGATAACGATGGCATTTTAAGAGCAGAAATACCACTTAATGGTTATAGAACAGACAGAATTGAAATGATAGATAATAATATACTTTACAGTTATGCAAATAATAAGTTTGCTTTAGTTAATAATTTAGGAAAAATTATTAATACGTACCAAATAAATGGTTATACAATGCACCATGACTATATATATGATAAAAATACTAACAATTTAATAATTCTTGTAAATAAAAATGGTGAAGATACGATAGAAGATAAGGTAATCACTTTAAACTTAGACACAAAAGACACTAAAGAAATCATAGATATGAAAAATTTTGCTAATGACTTTTATAAAACCGCTGTAAATCCAGAAGGAGGAAATACTTATGGCGGGGAAGAATTAGACTGGATACATCTAAATAGTTTATCTTTAAGTAATACTGATTTAATTTTATCATCAAGAGAATTTAGTACAATTTTCTGTATAGAAAATATTTATTCTAATCCAACCTTAAAATATGTAATTGGAGATGAAACAATATATAAAGATACATCTTTAGAAAGTTATGCCTATACAAAAATTGGTGAGTTTATAGCACAAGCTGGTCAACATACAATTACTTATGAAAAAGATGATAGCTTAGGTTCAGGAAAATACTATATTACAATGTATAATAATAATTATGCTTCAAGTAGAACAAGACCTGATTTTAATTGGGACCCATTTATTGGAACCGGGACTTATAATGAAGGCGAAGCATCA
>CAYVPV010000013.1:0-40373 GCA_964453925.1 uncultured Muribaculaceae bacterium
ATCTATAACTTTCTATTAAATAGTACTTGACTTTTAATAGTTAGTCATCTCCTTTTCTTTTTTATTAAAGACTTTATACCTCGCCTTCTACTTAATTATTATCTATAAATTTTAAAATCCCTCTAAAAATACAAAAAAAGTTAATGTTTAATACATTAACTCCCATATTTTCTATCATTTATTTGCATATACCCACTATTTATTTAAAAACTAATTTTTAACATTAGTTCCTTTTGATTTCGAATTATTAATATAATTAATCATTGTGCTTGTTTTCGTAAAATAAGTGACACTATATTTTTCATACGAAGCATTAATATATTCTTGTTTTTCTTTAGATATATTAGAAAAATCCGCATTATTAACTATGTTTCCATCAACTTCTAACGACATGTGATAATTATCATATTGATTTATTAATTCATCATAAGACATATTACTACTGTTAGCAATAGCTTTAATTAGACCTTTTTCTATATCATCCTGCCATATTATAAAATCTTTGGCATGTTCATATTCTTGCTTATTAGTAAAATTTAAGTGGCCACAACAATCAAGCTCCCATAATCTTATTAAATAAAACAATGTTTCTAAATCTTTTATTTTTCCATCTAACAACGCACTAGCTAAACTTTTATAATATTTTTCTGAAAGTTTTTTTACAGCTTCCGTCCTAATATCCATTCTTATACTTTCTTTTTCTTCGTCTGTTAACTTTACCCCTTCTTGTTTTTCATAAAATTCCCAAAAATCTTCTACGTCATATTGAGTTATTTGTATCGAATACATTAATTTTAAAAACTCCATCTTTGGCACTTCATCATTTAGATTAAGTTTATTAAACGCACTATCTAAATCACTGGTAAAAGTTGAATCAACTAAATCATCAATATCATAACTATCTTCAAAAATCCTACTTAAATTATAAGATCTTATATAAGAAATTTTTTTATCATAATTTTTAGGCGTAGTACCTAAACTTTTTGACATTTTTATCTCTGCGCTACCTTCTAATAGCCATGCATACCAAAGAGAATTTACGTTTGCTTTATCATATTTTCTGCAAAAACCCGCTTCAACACCATTTTCATTAGAAAAATCATTTGAAGCATTTTGAAATAAATGCTCTATTTCATGAACAAAAACAGTTTTATCAACGTTAACATCATCTTTTGTATTATCTTTCATTTCTTGCATATTAGAAAACATTTCCATCATTGTTGGATTAAACACAAACACCAAATCATCAGTTACATATGCATTTGAGGAAGTTGTGTTGTTTTGAAAAATCTTTAAATGTGTTAATGTATCACTTACTTCGTTTATATCACAATAATCATCTTTGTTGTTATTATATGTTTGAGTTATTAAATCACAAATATTTTTTATATTTGTATCTGATGTATTTGAAAAAAAAATATTTACAGAGTTTTTATCCTGTTTCATGTATATAATATTGTTATTAATAACAATATTATATAACTTATTAGAATCTAAAGATCCATTACTAATAAGCTCTGAACTTTCTTTTTTTTGAGATTGAACTTCATTAAACATTTTCAAAGTATTTTCTAAGTCATAATACTCTGACATACTAAAACCATAATCATAACTCTCTAATCCATTCATGAATTCATTGTACTGAAGCTTATTTAAATTAATTTTAGTACTTGTTTTATCACCACTAATAGATTGTTTTTCATTACTATATTCAATATCTATATAACCATTATCAGAATCTATATATGTATTATTTGCAGATAAATCCCCATCATAAGAGCTTGTAAAATTACTATTTGAAGAAAAATCGTGAATTGATTTAGCCGCAAATATGGTTACACCTGAAATGGGTATAGTTATAGCTAATCCTAATGCAATTAGGGCCTTTCTTAATTTGACTAATTTATATTTTTTATTATTATTCATTTTTATCACACCCCACTTTTATTATACAATAATAAAAGTAGCAAAAAAAATAAAAGAGCAAATATATTTACTCTTTTTTACATTTAAATTATGTTATCTCTTTGCTTAACACGATAATTTGGTAATTTATTTGATTGTGCCTTAAGATTATTAATTAAAGTATTATAGTTATCATTACTATCCCATATCCATTGTTTAACATAATCTAAGTCTTTTTTTATATTACGTAATTTACTTTCTACGTTTCTTAGATCATTTTTCTTAGAAAAATCATATGGTATATCAAAATAATCAAAATAATTTAACACCTTATTTACTGTATTTATTGCATCGTTTAAATTTATCATACAACTAGATTTTAAACCTATAGAATCTATTTCTACTTTAGCCATTATTTATCATTCCACTTTCTTATGATATAGTTTATATTATTACCGGTATTTTTAACAACTTTACCATATAATTTCAAATCTTTTCCAAAACTTATATATCTTTTCTTATCCTGTAAAGCTTTTGCAACGTAAACATTAGCAGAATTTCCGCTCCATGCAGTACTTTGAATTTTTGATATTTTTGCAAATAAATCTTCAATTAAGTTATTATATTTATCACACAAAGAAATTATTTCTTCGCCGCATTCTATCAATTTATTACCGTCAGCCTTTATCCTTGCCATTTTACGCTTACCCATTTTCTTTTGCCTCAGCTTTTTCAATATCATCTTTTATATTATCAAGTTTTGAATCAATTGAGTTTAGCACACTTCTCAAAAGCGCAAGGCAATCAGAAATTCTTTCCTTTTGTTTTCTTACATCTTCATACTTGCATGCAGAATCATTAACCAAATAATAGTTTTTTAATCCGGTCTGAACCATAGTTAAATTATCTATTACATCATTATTAGAAAGAACGTTAATCATCTTAATAACGTTCTCCCTCATATCTTTATACTTATTTTCTTTCCTTGTTAATTCATAAGTATTATTAAACATTATAACTATTACCCACTATTTTTCTTCAGTATATGTTTGGCTTGCAGCAGTAGAAGAAAGTGAAGAAGCTTCTTGTCCAACGTCTGAAGCAAGTGAAGTATCACTCTTACTATAAGCTTCATAGTATTCTTGCATCTTATCACTATAAATAAGTAATGATGAAACATAAGCATCTGTAATTTCTTTAATAGCAGCTAAATATTTTTTTGTTTCTGCTGTTATTTCACCATGTACCGCTTGATTAGCATCAGCATCAGTATTAAGACCATCTGCAACGGTTTGAATATTTTTTACATAAGTTCTAATTGCATCCCTAATGGTTGGAACAGCTGAATAATTCATACCTACGAAAGTAGATCCATTTGATGCTACTGTAAATGCAGTTCCTGCCCATCCTTGAACAGTACTTTTAGCACCTTGTACCCAATCGATACCACTTTGTACTTTATCTAATGCTCTAGTACCTTGAAGAGCATTTTGAAATTTTTGTATTGTTCCCATATTACCTTACCTCCTATCCTTCTCTTTCTACTAGGTTCTCATCCATATCACCAATCTGTGATGCGATTCCTTCTAGTTCCTTCATTAACATTTCTTCGATATTAGAAATTTCATCAGACATTTTATTCGCTCCAACTTGAACGTTGTGAATAAAATTATCTGCAGCATTACCTGCCCATCCAGCCTTTACAGCAGCCTCAACATCAGCGGTATTGTTAATTGCATCTCTGATCTTTCTAAATGTGTTCATTTGAAGTTCAGTTTTATATGATTCCATACCAGAAAAACTAACTCCATGGCTTGCGTTTTCAAAATCCATATTTTTACCTTCTTTCCTTATAATCCTGCGGTGCATTCAATTTTGATGCATCCCTTTTAATTTGATGTGATAAGTTATCCATGTTTACTGCATATTTTTTCTTTAGGTTAGATAGATCATTTTTATAACTTAATATACTTTTAATTATTAAATTATAATTATCATTAAATACAGCATACTTGCTTCTTAATAAATCACCACTAGAGCAGTTATAATAAGACTTTGTTTCTAAAAACAAATCATCTATTTTATTAAAAATAGATTTTACGTTATTACTACAATCGATTATTTCCAACATAAGCTTGTTAATAGCATTCACATTAATAGCCACATTTTGCTGCTTACTCATACTCCCCTCCTATTATACCAATAAACATATCCGCTTATCTTAATTTCAGTATATCAAACAAAAAGTTACTTTGCAATACTTTTTTACAATCAATTTACACTATAAAAATAATAAAAAACTACTTAAAATAGTAGTTTTATATTAACACAAGTCTTGCACCATTTCTTATATCTGTATCTATAACCAAGGTATTATTATTATATCTATGACCACTTTCTTTATTATATAGGTTTTTATGTACATCAACTTTATATTTACCATCAGTTATTTCAAGTAAGAACTTTGAAATTAATTCAATTAAGTTACCAACTTTTCTACTTACTGGAACCATCATGTCATAAGTTTCATCTAACTCCGGAATATTTAATATTATAAGCACTTTATTCTCCATCATGAATTTTCCCCTTTGTCAACAACGTATTTAATAACAGAAGCCACACTATTCTGACTTGCAAAACCAACATAATCAAATGATTCCCTAGAATTTTCATCTGTTAAACTATCAAAATTCAATAACACTTGATCCGCAACACCAGGTCCTAACCAAATAGAAAAATCCTTATTTATAGCATCTTCAAACCAATCTTCTATTTCTAAGTTTCTAAACTCATCATACGAGTCAAACAATAATAATTTAGATTTTTTAAACTTAGGTATTCCACTCATTAACGAATTAAAATAACTAATATAATTATCATCAATAGCATTTTTAAACTTATTAAATCCTACGATTAAATATATTCTAAGTTTTTCATCTGCTTCTTTATTTACACCTTTAATCATTTCGATTAAATTAGCATTAAAATTATCTTTTAAAACATTAACATTTAAAATGTTATCATTAATGATTCCAACTGCATCAATAATTGTAACCTCTGCATTACTAACAAAAGAAAATTCTTTTGCAATTGCAGAAATAAATAAATTTTTATCACCTATGTCTTTAGACAATATAGGAGTAGTTGGTAACTTACTAAAATCATAATAGTATACATCCTTCTCATCATTAGAATAACCAATTGGCATTTTACTTATTCCATTTACTTTTTCGTTTATCATATCCAATGTTACTATATCAGGTAGTTTAATAGCTGACTTTGCCTTTGTCTTATATTTTTCAGACAATGTTACAGCAGTCTCACGAATTCGTTTATTAACGTTATCTTTTTCACAAATATATGCGGTTTGGAATTCATAAAAATGTTCATTATATAAAGCAAGACCTCTACCGAAATATTTTTTAGGATATAAACCTTTAGGAGTATTTAATAAACTTCTATATGCTGATTCATCAGGCTGTTGTAAAGCAATCTTATTTAAGAATAATTGTGATACTCTTGCACCAATAGAATTATTTACGGAAGTAGTTATTATGAAAATAATACCATATTTTGAACCTTCACGGATTAAACCTTGTAATGCGTCAGCCAGTCTACTGTTACCCTCTAAGAATACCTCATAATAATTAATAACAACTATTATAAGAGGTAACTTTTGTCCACTTTCTTTAATGTAATTTCTATAACTACCACCATATTCAGTAAATAAAGCCTTTCTTCTATCTGTTTCCTGATCAATCATTACCAAAGTATTCATCATTTGTTCTGATTCATCAGCGGTAGTAACACAACCTACATGTGGATATTTAGAAAAAATCTTTAATGTTTCAGCTCCATAATCAAAAACATAAAAATTAACTTCATCTGGACTATGATTTATACAGGTTGAATAAATAAGCGTAGTTAATAAATTTTCTTTACCAGAGCCAGCCATTCCGTAAATTATTAAATGTCCAACATTTGTAAAATCAATTGTTAAAAGTCCTTGTGTTTGAGCCGACGGATTATCATATTCACCAATTGCCGGTTTAATAACGTATGGTTCTGATTTATAATCATATTTTTCTACTATGCCATCAAGCTGAATAACATCTGGTATGCTACTTAACCACAACTTGCTAGTTTTTATTTTTTGTTTTTTTGAAATATCTACAATATACTTTACTATGTTAGTTAATTGATCACCTAGCTTTTCAGTAGTATTTTCATTTTCTTTTGATTTATCTTCGTTTATGGTTTTTATTACCTTACCAATAGAATTAATATAACTTAGTGAATCATCAACTTTTTTTATTACTCTATCAGAAGGTACATAATCTGCACCAGACCAACCAGATTGGCCAATATCAAAATATTCATCATAACCAACCTGCAAATAGAATCTACCAGTTTCTTTAATACTAGCAGCATCCGGCTTTTTTATCATTTCCATAGAGTCTCCTCTATCCTGAACTTTTAAGCAAATTTTAAATTTAGCGTTCGCCCAAATTTGATCATTAACTACACCACTAGGTTTTTGGGTTGCAAGAATAAGGTGAACTCCTAAAGAACGACCGATACGAGCAGTTGAAATAAGTTCATCCATAAACTCTGGTTGTTGGCTTTTCAACTCAGCAAATTCATCTGCTATTAAGAATAAATGTGCAATTGGCTCTTTAATTTTACCTTCTCTATATAATTTTTGGTATTTATATATATCAATTGTTCCTTCGCCTAATCTATCACGTTCAGCATTAAATTTTGCCTGCCTTCTTTTAAGCTCTGAATTAATTGAAACTAAAGTTCTATTCATTTCAGCAGTATCTAAGTTTGTTATCGTCCCTGCTAAATGTGGCAAGCTTATACCCTTTTCTCTATTTTCAAAAGCACCAGCAAGCCCTCCACCTTTATAGTCAATAAGCACAAATTGTACCTCATTCGGATGAAAATTAATAGCCATGGAAAGAACAAAAGTTATTATAAATTCAGATTTACCAGATCCAGTTGAACCGGCAATAAGTCCATGAGGTCCATGAGCTTTTTCGTGTAGATCAAGCATAAATAACTCTCTATCAGCATGTACTCCAATAGGTGTATTTAAATTTGTAACTGGGTTATTCGTTTTCCATCTATTTAAAATATTTAATTGCTCTATTTTAGAAACATTGTACATTTCTAGGAAAGTAAGACTCTTTGGAAGAACCGCCGTACCAGCTTTTGCAGGTATTGGTATATTTAAAAGCTTAGAAGCAATTAAATTCATATCCATATTTAACATTTCTGGATTTTTAAATTGCTGCGTATAACTATATTCTTCACCTGGTTCGATGATATAACTTCCATCATCTAAAACATATGAAAAGGTTTTACATTGAGGTGGTAAATCAACTATTGCATCTTCTAAAAACAAAATAGAAAAACCAATGTTACCTTCATTAGATAATATTTTATTTATAATAGGAACATCTTTAATACGTTTATATGAGTCAGTTATTATCAAGTGGTATGTTGAAAATTTTTTATAAGTATCCTCTTCCCACAAATCTCCTTTTTTTCCGGTTGGATCTAGTGTTAGTTCTCTTTCCTTTATTTCTTTTAGTAATAATTCACTAACTTGTTTTATATCTGATATATCATTTGCAAAATATCTACTTTTTTTATCTTCACTCCATATATGTGGTAAATATTTTGCATAATCAAATTGTTCTTTATCACTAATAAGAAAAACGAGTTTCAAATCAGTCGCACTATGCATTGTAATAAGCTGCAAAATCAAATTGTTAACGTACATATTTCTTATTTTTGAATTACATATAATAGCAGAGAAACGTCTTTTTATTAATGAATATGTAATAGGAACATCATTTAAATCTTTAGATTTATTTACTAGTGCAAATACTTTTTCTTGAAGTCCATCTTCATCTAAAGTGAATTTTTTTTCTGGAGCAGTAATTTTTATACCAGCTTCTCTTTTTCCAACACCAACACTAAGTGATAAAAAATCCTTATCATTAATCTGTCGTTCCCACAACCTTTTATCTTTGTTCATAATCAAATTAATACAATCTCTTTGAGTTGGATAATTCAATTTTAAAATAGCTATTTGATTTTTTAATATTTCATTAATTTCCTGTTCTTTTTCGCCTAAGTATTTAGAATATTTTTCTTGTCTTAATTTTTCTCTTTTTCTCCTTAGTTTATTAGTATAGGCAGTGGTAATTTTAGGCATTATCATACTACCAAAAATCATTGCAATGCACATTACCAATTGGGGTAATACGTCAACAAATTTCCTAGTACCTGAAGAAAGTCCGTTTACTACAGAGAACCCCATCATAAAAGAAGATGCTGCCATGGTAAGACTTGAACCCAAAGATAATATAAATGGTGTATGTTGCTCTTTTTCTTCCTCTGGAGGAGCATCTATCACAACTTCTTTTTCATCGTAACCATTTATAATTCTTGGTATATGATAAAAATATTGACTTGAATCATATAATTCGTACCCAATTTCACCACTATTTACTTTTTCATAACTTGTATAATCAGTTTGCGCTAAATCATTATAATATTGTAATCCATTAATAATAATTGAATCATTAGGATTGTTAAGTCTTAAAAAGTTATTCATAAATATGATTTTTAATCCGTTTAAAAAAATTACGTCGCCAGTTTTTAAATATATTTGTTTAGCAATTGTTCCATTAACAAAAACCTCACTACCATTCGCAGTTAATAGCCACCTGTTATTTGTATTTTGAATTAGTATATGTTGCCCAATAACTCTTTGATGCTGATAATATATATTACAATTTGCTGCATTACCAATCGTAATGGAAGGTACGTTAAAAATATTTACGTCAAGAAATTTCTCGTTATATTTTGGTAAACAATATAAATATTTTTGAGATTTATCACTAGTAATTTCCAACTGATAAAAAGAGTAATAAGATAATGGAGCTTCTAAAGCTATACTTTCGTTTTGAATTATATTAACAAGACCATTACTTTTTAAAAACCATTTATCTTCGTTAGCTTCTATGTTTATCGTGTATTCTTTTTTAGCATTTGACGGTTTATATGGTACTAAAAAAGATTCCTGTACTTCTTGCGGAAGATCAAATTTTGTAAGTTTTTGTTCATCTGCTATGTATAATCTCACTTCCACACCAACTTCCTTTATTCTTTCTATTCTAAATATTAGTATAACTTACAATCAGGTTATTTGTCAATTTACAAAGTGATTTTTAGAAGGAAAAAAGTATAAAAGAGACCATATTAATGGTCCCTACTCTTCAATCATGTCTAAATCTTTTTCAAATTCAGATAAATATTTAACTAACGTTGGTTTACCACGAACTAATGTAAAACAGAATTCATCCCCTATAGATTCTTTTAATTCTGTAGTTCTAACAAGTGGTTTAAGCGTAAACTGATCGTTTATACCATCACCTATCCAGATTCCTTCGTTTGGATTAAATCCTTCTTTGAACCATGATTCATATTCAACCTTTTTAATGTTTTCTACTTCATCAAAAATTATGAAATTAATAACACCTAAATCTTTTGCTTTAGTAAAAAAATCTGATATTTTATTTTTATTTTCATCATTTAGTTTAGATCTAAAACTTTCTATTCCATTAATTACTAATATAAGTGGTTTTTGATTTATTAAAACTTGCTTATTAAAACCATTTTGTTCATATAAATTATAACAATCTTGTTCGAATTTTAATATTTTTTCAAACGTATTATTAAAATCTTTTTCCTCATAAAAAACGCCTTGTTTAGTACTTTCTTTTATGTCAAAATCTTCTGATGCAATAACCATTGGTGATACACCTTTAATACTCTTAAACTGATTTAAAAACGCATTAGCAAATGTAGATATAACACTAGTATCATTTGCAGTAATAACATTAATAATGTTTTTTTTAATGTTATATTTAAATATATCTAAGCTATTTTTTTCAACACCAATTACCATGTTTGTTGTAGCATCATATGCATCTTTAACCTCATCATAAGTAACGATTTTTGGAAGAGTTGGTATTTTTCTAGCCTTATAAATATATTTAGAATTAGCTTCCTTACATTCTTTTTCAATTCTTTCTTCTATATTTTCTTTAACATCAACAGATGCTGTTTGAAACTCGTATACAGCACCAGCTTTAATAATACCTCTTCCAAATATTTTAGAAGGATAACTTTTATTAACGTTACCTAAAATGCTAGAATAATCATCTTCATTATTTTGTTGTAATGAATAAATGTTAGAAAAGTTTTGCTTCAATTTAAATCTCATTCCATTAGGAGTATTACAAGTAATAATAAAATATATACCATACTTAGAACAATCTCTTGTTATGGTGTTAATTAAGTCATCATATTCTGAATAAGTATCTTGGTATGCTTCATAATTATTTAAAACTATTACTACATTAGGAGGTAACTTACCACTTTTAGTAACATAACTATAATAGTTTCCACCAAAAGATGAAAATAAATTCTTTCTTTGTTCTATCATAGAAGAAATCATCTTAAATAAATTTTTTATTTTCTCATTTTCTTCCAAAGAAACCACGTCTCCGACATATGGTGAAGCTGAAAATATTTTAAGAATTTCCGCTCCAAAATCCATTATATAAAAATTAATTTCCTCCGGAGTATATAACTTCATTGCCGAATATATTAAAGTCTCTATAAAATTTTCTTTACCAGAACCAGTTGCACCATATAATAAGGTATTTCCTCTTGCACTAAAATCTACCGTTAATAAATTTTGACTTTGTTGCTCTGGAATATCATATTCTCCAACTGGGATGTTAATTAAATTTTTCGTGGTTTTAAAATCATATTTACTTATTAAATTATTTATATTAATAAAACTTGGTATTTTATCAAGCCATAATGGTTTGCATTTTATATTTTCACCATTTGCAACATCATATAAATAATTAACAACGTTAGATAATTCTTCACCCATGTTTTTAACTGACTTACTAACATCTTTCTTTCTTGTTTCAACTTTTTTTATAACCTGTCCTACGTTATTGATAAATTCTATCGAAGTATCAATAGGTTTTTTAGTCTTTTCAGCAGGAATATATTTTCCACCTGCCCATGCTGCTTGTCCAAGGGTAAATACTTCATTATATCCTACTTGAAAATAAAACCTACCAGCTTGCTTTAAATAAGCTGCATCAGGACACTTTATAACCTCATTAGAATCTCCTTTATCTTGAACCCTTAAACATACTCTAAACCTTGTATTTGACCATATTTGAGGATCTACTACACCACTTGGTTTTTGAGTCGCAAGTATTAGATGCACACCAAGTGAACGACCTATACGAGCAGTTGAAATAAGCTGATCCATAAATTCTGGTTCCTGGGTTTTAAGTTCAGCAAACTCATCAGATATTATAAATAAATGAGATACTGCTTCATCAACTTTACCTTCTCTAAACAATCTTTGATACTTATAAATATCTACCGTTGATTCACCTGTTTTATCTCTTGCTAAATTAAACAATCGTTGTCTTCTTTTAAGTTCACTTTCGATTGATGATATGCTTCTTTTTATTTCACTTTTATCTAAGTTCGTAATAACACCTACTAAATGAGGAAGCTTTTTTCCAGAATTAGCGTTTTCAAAAGCACCAGCAAGTCCTCCACCTTTGTAATCAATTAAAATAAATTGAACTTCTAACGGGTTATAGTTAACCGCAAGTGATAAAATATAGCTAATAATAAATTCAGACTTACCAGAACCAGTCATACCCGCTACTAATCCATGAGGTCCATGATATTTTTCGTGCAAATCGATATACTGAATTTCATCATTTTTACCATATCCAACCGGTGTTTTTAAAGTTTCCATTGGATTAGATGTATTCCATCTATTAAGTGAGTTTAATTGTTCTACTTTACCAACATCAAACATCTCTAAAAAGCCTAGTTTATCTGGAATTTTAGAAGAACTATTATCCGTTGTTTCAATTGGTGTATTAGATAACTCTTTATAACATTCGTTATAATTAATACCACTTACTAGATCAATCATAAAATCTTGTTTATCTGAATTGATTATGTTTTTAGAAAGTGAACCATTAATAAAATTAACGTTTATAAATGATTTACATTGCTCAGGCAAACTTGATATATTTCTATTTGAGATTATAAAACTAAATCCATAATTTTCTTTTGTATCTAATATATCATTAATGAAATCATTATTTCTAATCATTCTAAAAGAATCAGTTATAATAAGAAATATTTTATCATATGCATGCGGATTTACATCTTTTTCTTTAGATTCTTTTCTAGCTTTAAATACTTTTTCTAAATAAGAACATAAAACGGTATATTCTTCTTTAGTAGATGCAAAAAATCTAATTTCCTTATCATCGCTAAAACAATGTGGTAAATTTTTAATATGCTGCCAATTACTCTTTTTATCATTATCTGTAAAAAGAACAATTTTCAAATCAACATAACTATGAAAAGTAATAATCTGTAATATTAATTTTTTTAAATATTCTGATCTATCTCCATAATTACCAATTACTGATGATATGTTATTATCCAAAAAAGAATAAGGTACTGGTACGTCTTTTAAGATTTTTGGTTCACGACTTAGTTTATCAGCAATTTCTCTTAAATTATCCTCAGTCATTGAGAAGTGTTCTTCTGGATATGATATTTTTAGTTTCATCGGATAATTACCAAAACCTAAACTAACCTTTAAAAAATCTTCGTCTTCAATTCTCTTGTACCAAAGCTCATTTTTCTTATTTATAATAATATTATTACATTCATAAAGGTTGGGATAATTATGTTTTAGTATGTTTGTTTGGTTATTTAATTCTTCTAAAATTATATTACGTTTCTTATCAATATAAGCTGAATATTTTCCTATTCTTTCATCTTCGTTTTTCTTTCTTTTTTTATTTTCGTATTTTCTTATAAAAGTTGGCCACAGAAGTGTTGATGCGAGCATCGCAACAGCCATAACTATAGAAGGTAACGCTGAAATAACAGAAGAATTACCCGTTTTTAAATTACTAATAGATACAAACGCCATAACCATTGATGACATACTCATCGTAAGCATTGGACCTATTGTAAGTATAACTGGCATATCTGGTTCTGGTTCTTTTGAAGGCGGCGCATCTATCTTAATTTCTTTTTCTTCTACTTCTGATATAAACCTTGGTGTCTTATGAAAGTAACTATCTTCTTTATACCATCTCATATCAATATCTTCTTTTGCTTCTTCAAAAGGTTCTTCATTGTTGTTATAATTAACTGGTGTAAGTCCACCAATTTGTAAAGAGTTATCATGATAATAAAAGTTTAATTTATAATTATTATTTTCTTTAGTAAAAACGAACTTTAATCCGTTAATAAATATAATATCACCGAATTCTAAGGTTCTTCTTTCTGTTACTCTTAAATTATTAACATAAACTCCATATCTTTTTGAGACTGGATAAATAACAAATTTACCGTTTTCAAAAATTATCTTAGCATGATTAGCATCAAGGCTAGGAAAACAAATATTACTCATACTACTACCAATTGTTATAGTATTACCCTCTACTGGATTAATATAATAGCCCGAAACGTTTTCATCACAAGATTCAGAAGAATAAACTAGCATATTCTCCCTAGTAGACAACTTTTGAATAAAATTAAATGAATGATTTTTAAGTTCTAAAGATGAGACAAAAGAACCATTTAAAACACATGCTATATCTTGGTTGCTAAGTAGTAACCATTTATTATTTTCCGCTTTAATATTTACAATATTAACTTCCCTACCGTTTTCGTCATAATCAGCCAACCAAAAGTTCCCAGACGGAACGTCTGGGATATTAACCATTCTTATTCTATCACTTTTTACTAACGATACCCTCATTTTTATTTCCTTCTTTACTTATTATTCCTTAATTAGTAGAATTATTTGTAAGCTCTGAAATTGATACCCACGCTAATGAATCACCATTTTTATTTGAAACATCTACTGCCACTTTATCTTGTGTAACATTGTTTTCTTTGCAAAATTCTTCTAATGTAATGCCTTGTGCATCAGATATTTTTCCAACTGAGCCATCTTCGTTTACTATTGCAAAACGTTTAAATAAAGAATCTTCATTTACATATTCTTTAATTAAACTTTCCGTATTAGTATCACTTACCGCTTCATAAGCACTGTCATGACCATATTCTACGTTATATGATCCAACTTTACTTCCAATCTTTATATTATCATAAACGTTTTTAACCGTATCAACATTTATTTCTGGTTTTGTAATCTCAGGTTCAGAATTATCAGGTACAATATCTTTTACCACATTATTTGAAACTTCTTCACTAGCTTGCGCATCATCACCTATAACACCTCCTAAAAGAGCTGTCATAGTAGTTGCTGTTGCGCCCCTCTTTAAAATGTTTTTAACCGTAGAAAAATCTTTGATAATAGAATCATCAATAACTTCTGTAACAGGATTAACAAACACTGTTTGTGAGTTTCTAACATTAGATAATTCTTCACTGTTCTTGATTGTAGATAAACCTTCTTCATTTTTAATTGCTGCTATACCTTGCTCATTATTAACAACCATTATATCCTTATCCGATACATAAACACCATTACCATAACCTAATTTTTGTTCTACAGCGTCTAATTTAGCTAAAGCATCATCAATCCTTTTAATGGTTTCAGCATTTTCAATTACTTCTTTAGAAACATTTCGTCCATTGTAAGCATCTAACTTACTAGTTAACTCTTTGTATCTTGCTGTTAAAGTATCAGTGTCCATATCAGTAAGATAAACCTTCTTGGCAGTATCTGATACATCTAAATTTTTAAAGTATGAATCTACGCCCAAATTCTTTTCAATGGATCTTAATTCTATGACATCATTTGCAAGTTCAAGCGTTTTAGCATATTGAGAAGAACTTCTTCTTGCTTTTCTATAATAATCAAGATCAAAATCAGTTTTTTCAACAGTTTGATTTAATTTTTTATATAAATTTGTATATTCTACTTTGCTTTTTAAATTATCTAACGAATCAACAACTTTTTTAATTCCGTTTAAACTTGTTACTTTATCTTTAACATTTTGCTTGACTTGAGAAGTATCTACATTTTTTAACTTTGTTTTTATAGTAGATACATTATTTTCCAAACTTTGTTTTAAATTAGAGGTTGTATATCTTATGGTACTATTTGCGTTATTAATTTTATATTTTGCTATAGTTGCTTTATTACTTAAATTAGAACTTATATTTTTTATTTTACTTCTTATTGCATTAAATGCATTTGTGCTAGTTGCGGCTGATGCGGCCGTTGCTGCGGTCGTTGATGAGGCTGTACTAGCTTTTGTTTTAGTAAAAAAGTCCTTTCCATATGCCTGTTCATAAGCTTCTCTTAAATTATCATCCACATATTGAGTGGCTTCTTTTGCAGTTTTTGTTGCCTCCTTTGCCGAATTAACATTAGATGCTGCAGAATTCGTAGTTGACTTAGTCGCCGTTTTAAGAGAAGACCCTTCTGTAAATCCTGGTATTTCTATTTCAATACTTTCATCAAGATTTGACTTACCATATTTATTTATAAGGTGTTCTTTTCCATCAATCATAACACGTTTTCTTACTTCCCCTGTCTTTCTGGAAACATGTTCTCCCACAACTTCAAAATCCATGTTGACCTTTTTTACATTTTTGACAGCATTATCCAAATTATCAGTCGCTGTCTTTCCTGCGTTATCTGCTGATACTTTTGCTATTGCCTTTGAATCACTTGTAGCACCACTTAAAACCTTAACATCATTATTAACAGAACCCTCTATAGCATTTCTAACCGTTCTAGATTCTAAAGCTTCAGTTGTAGCTCCTCCAGCTGCAGTTCCTGCCGCTGCGCTCGCACCTTTACCATATACCGTACCTACATCAGACATAAACGATAGTACTCCTGCAGTTGCAGCAGAAGTTACTAATCCCTTAGCTCCTCCAGCTTGCTCATAATAATATTTAAATTTATCAGCCGCACTATTAAAAGTAATTGTATTACCGTTTGCGTCAACTACCGTATTACCTGAAAAAGTCGTGTTAATTCCAATTGTTGCAACATCTTGAAAAACAGCAGTACCAGCCTCAAAAATCGTTTTACCTCCTAGTATAGCAGTTTTTTGTAAAGCAGTTTTACTTCCTGTTGTTACAACTTCTTTTAAAACTGCGTCCCCTTTTGCACCAACGGCAAAGAAAACACCATCCACAGCACCTTGTAAGGTTCCTTTTAAAAATCCTGCTGCGGTAGAAGTATTCTCATCTTGCCAATTAGTTTCAGTGTGTTCTGCTATTTTAGCAGCACCATACATCGTCCATGCAGCAACATTAACACCTGGAATTGCAGAAAGCGCAACTACGCCAATAACTTCTCCTACTTCTGAACCAATAGCTCTTACGGTATCAAATCCATATGCATTATTTTTCATCCATTGCCCAGCGGAAGTATTATCATAAAACATATCAAATAATTCACCAGTAACATCTTTTGATACAATGGTTCTTGTTTGTTCCCACATTTTTTTCGTATAATCACTTTTATATGATTCATCACCAGTTATTTTACTTGCAACCCAATTTCCAACATCAAAAATTCCGGTTATAACACTCATTGATAAAGTGTTTCCTAAAATAACTAAATCAATAGCGTCTTCTCCGAGTTTTACTACACCTTCTACTATAGCAGTTCCAGCGGTCGCAATTGTAGCTCCAGTTCTTTTTAAAACATTTAAAACTTCATCAAGGCTCTCTGCTTCATATAAATGACTTAAATTATAAGTAACTTCCTTAGCAGTTTGACCAACTTTAATAGCGGTTTCCTTAATTGTTTCACCTACGCCATTGGCCCAATCTTTTATTTTAGATGCAACTCCAGTTTTTGAAAGAATAGCACCTGTCGCAGCACCCAATGCCGTACCTACTCCAGGTAACATAATCGTGCCTATTGATGCGCATACTGCTACTGTATCAATCATTTCGTCGCTTGACTCACCACCACTAACTGCATTAGAGATATCATCTGATATAGTTAAATCACTTGCAACGTTAGCAGTTGCAACATTAACACCAACAGCTGCTTTAGCACTAATTGCTCCTGCACTGGAAAAATTAATATTGGCCTTATATTCTTTTAATTTTGGCATGCTATTTATTTTGGAAGAAACACCAGATGCATTTATAGAGCCGCTATTTTTCGTTCCTGCAAGCGCTGCATCTGTATTTACTAAATCTTTATAAAAATCCCTCCATCTATTTCCTATGTTAGAATATGCCTGTTTTATTTTAGAATAATAAGTATCTAATTTTTTTTGCATTACGCATAATGAAGAATCATTATTAGAAACTATATAACTACTTTTATATGTTTGATAATAATTATTTAAATACTTTGATTTACAAGAGTTGAAATCATCATACCAATCTTTGATTTTATCCACGTTATAAACTGCCATAATAATTTCACCTCCTTACCATAAAAAATACTTATTGATTTGTACCATTTGAATTATTCGCTTGATTATTAACCACTTGATTTATTGAACTAATTAACTTATTTTTAAATTCTTTATCTTCATCATCTGAATACCCCATAAAGAACACTTTTTCTATTTGATTATTATCAAATAATGCTAATTGGTCGCTTGATATAATTCCTTCTGGATATAAACAACCACAATAATCAAATGCTTTTTTTGTATTTGATTTGTCAAAAGCACAATATCCTGTAATCATTAATCTTTTAGTTGCCCCTTTTAGTATTACTACCGTACCTAATGGTAAAAATCTCCCTGTATTATTCATTTTTTATTCCTCCTTAATTTATTAAATTATTTATTTTATTTTTTAATTCTTGTTTCTTTGAGTTATTAAAACTGATATTATTCTTATACCGTTGTATTTCATTTTTTATAGATGAAGTGTCATCATCTTCTTTAGCACTCTTAATTTGTATATTTCTAGAATCAACTTTAGCTTGATAAGTTTTATTTTTATTGTCTATTTCTTTATACTCCGCAATATATGTTGCAGCCTCTTTGCATTTTTCAATATATTTATCTATTTTTTTATATTCTTCTATAGTCTTTTCAATTGCTTCTTTTATTCTTTTTCTAGACTCCCCACTCCAATTAGATGCCAAAAGTGAGTTTGAAATAGTTTCAAGTTCTTTTCTATTATTTATGATTTGATCAATTCCTTGCAATGAATTTTGTAATTTAGTAACGTTAACATTTTCATAGGCCATTAAGTATTTATCCCCTCTAATGATTGCCTTACCTTTGTATCAACCAGCTTATATTTTTCAATACTAGTTAAAATTACCGTACTAAGTTTTTTTAATTCGTTACAAGAAGAAGCAAAATTTGATGATATAGTATTTACTTTAGAATTATAAGCGTTATAACCATTACCATTCCAAAGTTCATTATTACCTAAAGAATTAATTGTTTTCTTTATGTTTTCCATATTTTCTATTAAATCCTGAGAAATTTTATTTATATTGTTATAACACTCTTGCATTTTATTATAATCTACTTTCATATTACTCACCCTAAACATCTATTTTTTTACTATAAGCATCATCTAATGATTCAAAAACACTATTTACTTTTTTTAAGTAATCTGCATAATCTGAAATGCAATCATAATATTCATTTAGAACCGGAATTACTTCATCATTAACTTTTTGCGCTAATGACTTTGCATCATCACCATCCCAAAAAGACAAAATAGAATCTATTAAATTAGATAATTTATTAATGTCTTTTAAAATATTATCATTAAAAGTTTTTACTATTGCACCCTTGTTGTTTAGGGTACTTGTTGATATTATTTTCATAACTTTCTCCCTCACAAAAAAATGCTATAAATAATAACATTTTTTTGTCAAAGAGTTCTTAAAGAACTACTTTGATTATTGTGCGCCAGTAATTTTACTATCAACAGCCTTATAAGTTGAAACAACTTTATTTAAATAAGTTGAACAATCTTTAACGGCTCCAGAAAATTCTGGGAACTTTTGCATTAATTTATCAAATTCTTCAAATGCAGAACTTGCAGCAGTACCACTCCATGTTCCTTCATCTCCAACTTTCTTTAATTGAGTAGAGATGTTATTTAAAAGACTTTCCATAGAACTAGCCTTTGTATTTAATTGATTTGAAATACTTTCGATTTGAGAATATGATAATCCTGAAAATCCGTTCATTTTATATCCTCCTATTAGTTTACTTTATTTTCTTCCATTGCTTGTTCATAGGCATTTCCAACAGACACTAGAAATTTTCCTATTTCATCTAACGAATCTTTTAATTTGTCCATAACTTGTGCTTGTTCAGTAATAGCACCAGTATAACTATCTGCATCGTCACCTTTCCAACTTGATTTTAATTGTTCATTTAAATTTTTTATATCATTTAATAAAGAATTAAACTCAGTAGCATAAGATTGAACTTGGTTACCAGTTGATTTGGTTGCTTGATAATCGATTTTTAAATCCATTTGTTTCACCTCCCTTAAACAATCATTATTCTTGCCCCGTTTTTTATTCCGCTATCCTTGACATATACGTTATTTCCATATTTAACACCAGTGTCTACATCGAAGAAGGAATATTCTTTTTCACACAATATTCCACCAGATAAATCATTGATACTTCTTACAATATATTGCTTGATAGTACCCATCTTTTTGTTAATAGGAATAAACAAATCAAAGTTTTGTTCAATTGAAGGTACTTCAACCGATATCAATAATTTGTTCATAACGTACGCCTCCTGTGA
Source organism: uncultured Muribaculaceae bacterium (assembly GCA_964453925.1). GTDB lineage: Bacteria > Bacillota_I > Bacilli_A > RF39 > UBA660 > Aphodocola. Next base: position 19,761 of record CAYVPV010000013.1, read on the forward strand.
ATATACGTAAAAGATGGACTTGTTATTATCTTTTACTATGTTAATAATATCAAATACCCCCCCCCCCGTCAAGGTTTTAGAAGCGTTTGTGGAAAAAAATGTAATTTTTTGTCAAAGAAAAAAAGCAAAAAATAATTTTTATGTTACTTTTTGCTTATTTTTATATTATTTGTTTTACAAATGTCAATGTTCGACAGTATTATTAATTTCATTCTATATAATAGCTAACCCTAAAGGAAAGATTATATGAACTATTACGATGAAATAAAAAACGAACTAATAAATAATGAAGTATATAAAAGAGTAAAAGATTATTCTAAAAATAGAAATGATTTAAAAACTTATTAAACGAAAGGTAAATTACTTAGTGATGCTGGTAAAAGGTATGGAGAAAGTATAATAAAGAAATATTCTGAAAAATTAACATGTGAATTAGGTAGAGGTTATAGTACTTCAAATTTAAAAAGAATGAGACAATTTTATGTATTAATTCAAAAAGGTGTAGCAACGCCACACCTTTTGAGTTGGACGCACATAAATGCATTATTACCAATAAATGATATAAATAAAATAAATTACTATATTAAGATATCTGAAAGTCAAAACTTATCATATAGACAACTAAGAGAAAAAATAAAAAATAAAGAGTATGAAAGATTAGATGATAAGACAAAGCTTAAACTTATAAATAAGAAAAAAACTAAAGTTCAAGATTTTATAAAGAATCCAATACTTATTAAAAATAAATATAACAAGGAAAATATATCTGAAAAAATGTTGCAAGATTTAATACTAGAAGATATACCTAGTTTTTTAAGTGAACTTGGTAATGGTTTTTGTTTTATAAAAAATGAGTATCCAATAAAAATTGGCGATAGATATAATTATGAAGATTTACTTTTATACAGCGTTGTTTATAAGTGTTTGTAGTATGTGAATTAAAAAACTCATATAGAACAAATACAAGTTTATATGAACTACATAAATAAGAATATTAAAACAGATGATGAAATGCCTACTATAGGAATTATTATTTGTAAGAAAGGTAATAAATTTATTATGAAGTATGTTATTTTTGATAGAGAATATGAATTAATATAGAAAAAAGAAACCATTAATTAATAGTTTCTAATCCAAAAATACAATTATCATATATAAACTTTATTAACTTTTCATCTTCTCCCGTATCATAATAATTAGTTAATAACGTATTAAATTCTAAAAGTTTGTTTTCTTTTACGGTTATTATTCCTTTACCATTTTGTATCATAATTTTGTTTGCAACAATCATACTAGTTCTTTTATTTCCATCCCAAAATAATTGTTTTCTCATTCCATATAGCATAAATTTTATCGCTCTTAAAGTTACTTCTTTAATATTCAATATATTTAAAAGTTCTTCCTTTACAGTTTCATAAACCGGAATATCTGTTATATGGTTAGTACCAGATATTCCCACATTACCATCTCTTAAAACACACCATTTTAATGATTCATTTCTTGACACGAAAGAGTTAACTTTACATATAAATTCAATATTTAAATCATCTTTAATATTAGTAAGAACTTCCCTCCAAGCATCTCTCATATTTAAAATACAATTAATGTCATCTAATTTTACGCTTGATACATTTACACCGTCTAATATAGTTTGAGTTTCAGGAAATGTAACATTTAATCCTTCTAATTTAGCACTATTATATATATATTAGAAACTAATACTTTTTTTGCTAAAAATAAATTTTCCTCTAAAGTTAAATTATATTTATCTTCCATTTTTATCACCTTTTTCACATTTATTTTATCATTTTTTATAATAAAAGAAACCATTTATTGGTCTCTTTAGTACCACAATCTTGATACATCTACGTTTTGAGATAAAGGTTGAGGATAAGGCATTTCCATTTTAACAATAGTTGGAAGTTTAAATGCTGAACCAAACGTAACGCAAGTACCTGGTTGTAAGCCTTTCATCTTCTCTACTATTTCATCCGTTATAAACGGAACCATTTGTCTTATAAATGATACGTCATGTGGGTGTTGCATCTTAAATATTAAAAAGTTAGAACATTGTGATAACACGGTTTCGCTCATCTCTGATGGTCTTTGTGAAATAAGGCCTAATATAACTCCGTATTTTCTTCCTTCTTTAGCAACTCTATCAAATATATTATATCCTAATATTTTAGTATCCGAATCTTGTTGTACATATCTATGTGCTTCTTCTAATATTAAGTGTACAGGGAACGATCCTCTTTGTTGTAATTTAGAAGTAAAGTCAAATAATAATTTTGCGTATATTTTACAAATTGTCTTTGCAAGTCTATCATCTAGATAACTTATATTTATGTTTATAATTTGTGCTCTACCACCGTTTGGCGCAGTAATAAGTTGTTTTATAAACGTATTTTTATCAACGTATCTATCCATCTTAAAGTATTCTGCGTATTCTCCTTTTATTAAAGAGTCTAGCCTTACTTTAAGTACGTTTGCTTTATCATACATCTTATCACTTTTTAAAGTACCCTCAGAAATCAAGGCAAAATCAAATGCTTCTCTTAAATTTTCTAAAGTAAACGGAATAGTTCCATCTGGTAATTCTAGTTTTAAATCAGGGTTAATAAATTTCTTTATAAACTCTGTTACAAGCTGCATCTCACCTATTTTACCTTCTTTATCTATAATTAAGCACTGTCTTAAACTTCTTACATAACCAGGTTGTGCAATTGGTGTTTCAAGATTTAAGTCAGACGTATTAAACGATGTTAATATCGCAAATATTTGGTCATGAATTTGGGATGCTGAGCCACCACTATAAAGTACCTCTTGAATTGCTTTTGCAATTATATCATTTTTATATACTTTAGTATCCTCTTCACTACCCGAAAAAACAGTGACTAGTCTTAACGCTTTTTCTATTATCGGTAATTGTGTTGGATCATCGACTTCCAATAGAAGAGCAAAATCATCTATATCTAAAAGCCATAATGGTAATTTAATTAAGTTTTGCTTATCAGTTCTAACGTTGGTTGAATATCTTTTAAAGAATATTTGACTATTTTGTACTGATAACGCACTTTCATATTCACCATACGCATCAAATATAAATACACACGCATTTTTAGGTGCTTGAACTTGATTAAAAAATACGTTTTGAAAAAGACGTGCAACCCCACAAGATTTACCTGAACCAGTATTACCAAAAATAGCAAAATGGTTACTAAAGAAAGTATTCGTTGGAACATAAGCTGGTGTATTATTATATAAAGGCATGGTACCTACTAATACTTTTTTTATTACGTTACTTCCTTGTTCGTCTACAACAATTAATTTAGTTTCTTCATCAGTTGCAACAAAACAAACGTTTCCAATTGCTGGTTTAGTAAGTACCCCTGGTACAAATCTTACCCCTTGAATCTCACCAATTAATTTTACACTACCTTCGTTACTATCTAAAGATATTAAAGTACCCACTATTTTTTTTCCATCATTTGTTTCAAAAATCACATGGTGATCAATAAGGTTTTTTTCTAACGCTAGTTTTGACGTAACCGTAATATTAACATTTTCAATTCCCAAATTTTTTACTTTACCAATCTCGTTAGGAAGTGGCTTATATTCGGAAATAACCTCTTTTATTTGCGTTATGTTTTGAGCTTGTGGCATTTGAGGTACCATGTTAGAATTATTTTCTGATGTAACTTGTGTATCATTTATAGATACTTCATTATCTGATTCATCTTCATTGTTTTCTCTTACTTCATTATCCCCGTTTTCCAAAAGTTCTTCATCAGTTATTTCATCAAATTCATCAATGTTTTCAAATTCGTTTTCTAAAGTATTATCCATAATCTTCACCCCTTGATATATTCTTTTTTATCTACCTTATGAAAACATTATAACATTTGTTTAAAAAAAATGAAATAATTATTTCAAAGTAAGTTGACATTTAAGTACCCGAATTGTAATATAATAACTAGAAAAGGAGGGTTATTATGGCTTATATTGAATTTAAAAACGTATGTAAAGAATATGGAAACGAAGAAGTTAAAGTTAAGGCATTAAAAAAAGCTAATTTTGAAATAGAAAAAGGTGAATTAGTAGTCATAGTAGGACCTTCTGGAGCTGGGAAAACAACTTGTTTAAACATTTTAGGAGGAATTGATGCTTTAACTAGTGGAGATGTTATCGTTGATAATGTAAAAATTAACAAATTAAAAGGAAAAAAATTAATAAAATATAGACGAGAGGACGTTGGGTTCGTATTTCAATTTTATAACTTAGTCCAAAATCTAACCGCTAAAGAAAACGTTGAACTAGCAACACAAATATGTAAAGATCCAATGGATGCTGAATCAATAATAAAAAAAGTTGGTCTTACAAAAAAAATAGATAACTTCCCATCTGAATTATCTGGTGGAGAACAGCAAAGAGTTGCTATTGCGCGTGCTATTGCTAAAAGGCCAAAACTTTTATTATGTGATGAACCAACTGGAGCATTAGACGAAAAACGTGGTAAACAAATCCTAAAACTTTTACAAAATACGGCAAAAAAGGAAAAAATGACTGTTGTAATAATAACTCATAATAGTGCGATTTGCCCTATCGCAAACAAAGTAATTAGTTTTAAAAACGGAAGCGTTGACAAAGTTAAAATAAATAAAAAACCTAAAGCTGTAGGTGATCTTTCATGTTAAGAAAAAAAAGTATATTAAAAGACGCTTTAAGAGAAATAAAATTTACTAAGAAAAGATTCTTTTCAATTGTATTAATAATTGTTTTAGGTGTTGGATTTTATGTAGGCCTTAAATCAACGGCTTTAGACATGGAAAACACGGCAAAAAAATACTATAAGCAAACCAATTTATTCGACTTAAAACTAATATCGACAACAGGATTTTCTAGCACTGATGCAAGTAAAATTAAAAGTATGGATGGTGTTAAGGGTGTAAGCTTATCAAAAACGTTAGATGCTGTTACTACCATCGATAATAATGATTACGTTGTAAAATTAAATAGTATAAATAAAGACAGAAGTATTAAAAGTGACGATTATATAAATAGATTAATATTAACTAGTGGAAAATACCCTTCAACCATTAATGAGGGGCTAGTAGAAGAAGCATTCCTGAAAGATAAAGATCTTACAATCGGAGATTTAATAACCCTTAAGCTAGAAGATAGTAATTCTTTGAGAGCCAAGAAAATTAAAATAGTAGGCACCATAAAAAGTAGTTATTATTTATCTTTAAATGATGAGGTTAGCACTTTAAAAGACGGAAAAATAGATTATTATATATATTTGGAAGAAAATAATTTTAACACGGAGTATTACACTGAAGGTTTTGTTACTTTAAATGATTCTTACAAATATGATACATACAAAGATAGCTATAGCAATTATGTAGAAAAATATAAAGATGAAATAAATGAATTTATTGTAGAAAGTACAAAAGTTAAACATGAAAATAACATAACCTTAATAAATAATGAAATTTCATCATTAGAAGAGAATTTAAATAAGTTAAACTCATCAGACGTTCCCCAAGAATCACTTACTAACGAAATAAAAGACATTACAAATAATTTAGAAAAAGCAAAAGAAAAGCAAGCAAAAATAAAAGATCCTACCGCTTATAGTTTATCTAGAAATGAAATATCTAGTTTTTATGAGTATAAATTAGAAGCTGAAAGAATCAAAAATATATCTAAGATATTTCCTTTAATATTTTTCCTTGTAGCAGCTTTGGTTAGTTTAACTTCAATGACAAGAATTGTAGATGAAGAAAGAAACCAAATAGGTACGTTAAGAGCAATTGGTTATAGTAAGTTTGATGTTGTATTAAAATATGTTTTATACGCGGTTTTAGCAAGCCTATTAGGAAGCATAGGTGGAAGTATATTATTTTATAAACTTATTCCCATGATTATTGCAACTTGTTACAAAAACTTCTATGATATGCCAGATATTATAACAACGTTCCAGGTAAAACATGTTTTATTCGCAAGTTTATTCGCCCTTTTTTCAACCGTTTTAGCCACTGTTTTAGCATTTATAAAAGACGTGAAAGAAACACCAGCAGCTCTTATGAAATCTAAATCTCCAAAAAAAGGAAAAAGAATATTCTTAGAAAAAATAAATAAAGTATGGAACAAATTAAACTATTTAAATAAAATAACAATGAGAAACATATTTAGATATAAAAAAAGATTAATAATGACAGTCGTTGGTATTTGTGGGTGCACTGCCCTTTTACTTACCGCTTTTGGGCTTAAAGATTCAGTAGGAGGAATCGTAGATAAACAGTTCAAAAAGATAAATAATTATGACATGATAATTGGTATTAATAACAATCTAGAAAAAGACGAATTAATTAATCTTGAAGCTAAAATAAAGAATAATGATAAAATTAATGAAGTAATGTCAATATCAAAAACGAACATAGAAGTAAGAAATAAAAATAACAAAGAAAATGCATATTTAATAATTCCTGAAAACGATGAAAATATTAACAATTTTATTACTCTACAAAACAATAATGAAAAATTATCATTAACTGAAAACGGTATAATAATATCGGAAAAATTATCAAAACTTTTAAACGTTAAAAAAAACGATACAGTTACCTTATTTACTTCTGAAAATAAGGAAATAAAATTAAAAATAACAGGGATAACAGAAAATTATATAGAGCATTACGTTTATATGTCATCAAACACATATAAAACAATAATGAAAAAGGAAATTAATTTTAATAATATTATTACTTTAAATAAGAACATTAGTGATAAAAATAAGAAGGAGCTTTCAGATAAGATATCAGAATATAATGATATAACTTCTGTTTCCTTAACAACTGATACTTTAAAAAAGTATAAAGATATGATGGGAACATTAAATTATGTAACATTAATATTAATATTTGCTGCAGCATCACTTGCCTTTGTCGTTCTTTATAATTTATCTAGTATCAATATAAGTGAAAGAAAAAAAGAACTAGCCACAATGAAAGTTCTAGGTTTTTATAACGAAGAAGTAACTAGTTACGTACATAAAGAAACGGTTATTCTTACTATAATCGGGTCTTTAATCGGACTTATATTAGGTAGTTTTTTAACCTATTATGTTATAAAAATTTGTGAAACAAACATGTTTATGTTTAGTTTTGATGTAAGCATAATAAGTTATATACTATCATTTATAATAACTTTATTATTCTTATTTTTAGTAAACATATTTATGCATTTTGATTTAAAAAGGTTAGATATGGTAGAAGCATTAAAAAGTTATGAATAAAATTATGTAAAATATATATAATAAAATGTCAATGTTCCTTTTGCGGGCATTGATATTTTTATGAATACTGGTATAATGGATACTGGCGAAAAAGAAGGAGGATGTAAAAAAAATGAATGAATGGAATGGTTTTAAAGGAGATAAATGGAAAGACTCGATAGATGTTAAACAATTTATCTTAGATAACTATACTGAATATACTGGTGATGCTTCGTTTTTAACAGAACCAACAGAAAAAACTAAAAGATTAAATGATAAATACTTTGAAATGTCAAAGGTAGAAATAGAAAAAGGAATATATGATGTAGACACCAAAACAGTATCAGGAATAGATGCTTACAAGCCTGGCTACTTAATTAAGGAAGATGAAGTAATCGTTGGTTTCCAAACTGATGGACCTTTAAAAAGAATCGTTAACCCATTTGGTGGTATGAGAATGGTCAAACAATCTTTAGAAGCTTATGGATATAAGTTGGATCCAAGCATAGACGAATACTTTAAACATCGTAAAACTCATAACGATGGGGTATTTTCTGCTTACACTACTGACATTAGAAAAGCAAGACACGCTGGTTTATTAACCGGTCTTCCTGATGCTTATGGTCGTGGAAGACTTATCGGGGATTACAGACGTGTTGCTTTATATGGTATTGATAGATTAGTAGAAGAAAAGAAAAACGATTTAATCAAATTAGAAGAAAGAACAATTGATGAAGAAATGATTCGCCTAAGAGAAGATGTATCAGAACAAATTAAAGCACTAGGCGAAATTAAATCTATGGCAGAAAGTTATGGATTTGATATTTCAGGCCCTGCTAAAAATGCTAAGGAAGCTACTCAATGGTTATACTTTGGTTATTTAGCAGCTATTAAGGAAAACAATGGAGCTGCAATGAGTTTGGGTAGAACCTCTACATTTTTAGATATTTATTTTGAAAAAGACTTACAAAATGGTGATATAACGGAAAGTGAAGCTCAAGAAATTATTGACCAGTTCATAATGAAACTTAGAATGGCAAGACACTTAAGAACTCCAGAATATAATGAATTATTTGCAGGAGATCCAACTTGGGTTACTGAAAGTATTGGTGGTATGACAGAAGATGGTAAGTCATTAGTAACTAAAAACTCGTTTAGATACTTACATACCCTATATAACTTAGGATCATCTCCAGAACCTAACCTTACTGTTTTATGGAGTGAAAACCTACCAGAAAACTTCAAAAAATATTGCGCTAAGGTATCTATTGATACGGATGCAATTCAATATGAATCAGATGAACTAATGAGACCAATTCACGGTAGTGACTATGCTATCGCATGCTGCGTTTCTGCTATGACAGTTGGCATGCAAATGCAATTTTTTGGAGCTAGATGTAACTTAGCTAAAACACTTTTATATGCTATTAATGGTGGTTATGACGAAGTAAAAAAAGAATTAGTAGTATCTGGTTTAGACAAAATAGAAGATGAATATTTAGATTATGATAAGGTTAGAAAAGCTTACTCATTAGCTATGAAAAAGATTGCTAAAACTTACGTTGATGCAATGAACATAATTCACTATATGCATGATAAGTATGCATATGAAAAAGGTCAAATGGCTCTTCATGATACAGATGTAGAAAGATTAATGGCGTTTGGTATTGCAGGATTCTCTGTTGCAACCGACTCATTGTCAGCTATTAAATATGCTAAAGTAAAACCAATTAGAGATGAAAATGGTATCGCTGTTGATTTTGAAGTTGAAGGAGAATTCCCTAAATATGGTAACGATGATGATAGAGTTGATAATTTAGGTAAAGAATTACTTGAAGAATTCTACGCTGACTTATGTGAACACAAATTATATAGAGGTGCAAGACACACGTTATCAGTGCTTACTATTACTTCTAACGTAATGTATGGTAAGAAAACGGGATCTACCCCAGACGGAAGAAAAGCCGGCGAAGCATTCGCTCCAGGAGCTAACCCAATGCATGGTAGAGATGCATCTGGTGCACTTGCATCACTTAACTCAGTAGCTAAGATGCCATACACTAATTGTTGTGAAGACGGTATATCTAATACTTTCTCTATCGTACCTAGCGCATTAGGACATACTAAAGAAGAACAAATTGAAAACCTAGTAAACGTAATGGATGGTTATATGGAAAAAGGAGCGCATCATTTAAACGTTAACGTACTTAACCGTGAAATGTTAATTGATGCAATGAATAATCCTGGTAAATACCCTACTTTAACAATTAGAGTATCTGGTTATGCAGTATTATTTGATAAGTTATCTAAAGCTCATCAACAAGAAGTTATTTCTCGTACTTTCCATGAAAAATTAGGTTGTTAATAGTTAAAGACATAGATTCTCATTTCTATGTCCTTTTTTAAATTAATTCATACTCTCTATCAAAAATATTTTCATTAGTAACGTATTTCATAATAAACTTATTACCCTTCTTGCAAATAATAATGCCGATAGTAGGGTTTTGATTAATATTTTTAATATGCATATCAACGTAATTCATATAGGTTTGTATTTGACCTATATGTTCTTTTTTAGTTCAGTAGTTTTAAGTTCTACCACTGTATACCTATTATCTTTTATATTAAATAACAGTAGATCTATGTAATTATATCTATCTCCTAATTTTATTGAATATTCATTATCAATAAAACTAAAACCAATACCTAATTCTTTTAAAAACGATGGAATGTCTTCTAATATTAATTGTTGTAACATTTTCTCAGTTATCTTTTCATCAGGAAATTTATTTTTGATTAATATTGGATTTTTAATAAAATCTTCTGCTTTTCCCTCTTGGTGATTTATTAGTTTTATCTTAGTTTTGCCACTTAATCTTTCGTAATCATTACTTTTTATTCTTTCACGCAGAGCCCTTTTACTTAAGCTTTGTTCCTCGCATATACGAATATAATAATTTATTTTATTTATGTCTTTAATTGGTAATAACTCGCAAAAATGAGACCATGATAATTGTGTCGCCATTGGCGACACTTTTTCATCTTTAAAAATTAAATAAAATTGCTTCATTTTAAACAAAGTTCTTTTATTATATTTTTTACCAACTTCTACTTCTAATTTTTTTGAATACTTCTCAACTATCCCCTCTCCATACTGTTTACCAGCATCACTAAGTAATTTACCTTTCGTTTAATAAGTTTTTAAATCATTTCTATTTTTAGAATAATCTTTTACTCTTTTATATACTTCATTATTTATTAGTTCGTTTTTTATCTCATCATAATAGTTCATATAATCTTTCCTTTCGGGTCATTTATTATATAGACTATTTTAAAAAAATTTGTTCAATATTGTCTTAAATTAATATATAATTGATATTGGTGATAAAAATGATAGGAAAAATAAATAGTATAGAATCAATGGGATTAGTAGATGGGCCTGGTGTTAGGTTCGTTGTGTTCATGCAAGGTTGTCCTTTAAGATGTAAGTTTTGCCATAATCCAGAAACATGGATGCTAAATGATAAAGCAGAAGAATATACACCAGAAGAACTTATAAAAAAAATATTAAATTATAAACCATACTTTAAACATAATGGTGGTGTTACCTTCTCTGGTGGTGAACCTTTAATGCAAAAAGAATTTTTACTTGAATGTTTAAAGTTATGTAAAAAAGAAGATATTCATACGTGTATAGATACCGCTGGAAGCATTCCTGATTGCAGAGAAATACTTAAATATACAGATTTAGTAATGTTTGATATAAAAGGAACAAATAAAGATAATTATAAGGATATGACATCAGCTAATATAGATACTTCATTAGAGTTTTTAAAATTATGCCAGGAAATGGATAAAAAACTATGGATAAGAGTTGTTATCGTTCCAGGGATCAATGATACTAAAGAGTATGTTGATGAGCTTATACGCTTTATTAAACCGCTTAAAAACGTAGAAAAGATAGAATTCTTACCATATCATACTTTAGGTGTTCATAAATATGAGGATTTAGGATTAAAATACTCATTAAAAGACGTTCCTGATATGGATAAAGATAAATGTAAAGATTTAGAAGAAATGTTAAAAGAAGGATTAAAAAACTAAACTAATCCTTCTTTTTTTATAATAAACCTATAATAAGTAAAATCCACATGATTATTGCTATAACCCCCAATATTGTATTAATAATTACCCCTGCTTTAGATAAGCTTGGACTGCTATTTTTACTTTTATTAGCTAAACTAATTCCTATAGAACATATGATAAGAGCAAGCCAAACTGATAATCCTACAAATATATATATAAATATAGCTAAAGCACCAATTATTATTGATATGATTGCGTATTTTTTATCATCTTTTTTTACGACGCTATTAAAATTATTATTTGTAGTGTTTTGATTATAATTATTTAAAGCAACATTCTGATTATTATCTGTTATATTATTAGCATAACCATTAGATAAAGGATCATTATGTTGTACGTTATTTTGAGTATTAAAATTCATTTGGTTCAAGGAAGGATTATCATTATTTATAACTTCTGTTAATAAAGTTCCACAATTAGCACAATAACCTCCTACTTGGTAATTAGCATTACAATTACTACATTTATACATTAAATATCAACTCCTAACATTTTTTCTATTTCTTCGATATTATTATATTTTTTCTTTATAATTATTTTTTTATTATGTTTAATTTTATCTTTTTCATATAATTCGAAGTCACAATAGATAATTATCTTCTTCTTTTTGTTCTCAAGCTTATATATTCTAGTAATCTTTTGTGTCACAACTCCAGTATATTCTTTTGCATTACTTATAATCATTGCAATATTATTAGGAACACTCATAACAGATATAGCTTTATTCATTTGTTTGAACATAAAAAATATTCCTACTTTAGAACCTACTTCTTTAAACAAAACATTATCAGTTAATTGTGACAAAAGATTACCAGTTGATATACCAAGCAAGCCAAATTCTGCCCCTCTATCAATTACTGTAACCTTATATAAAGCACCATTATTATCTATGGCCATAGCACTCATTTTATCATTCATTTCTAGTACTAATTTAATTTCATAGTAAATTCCTATTGCAAAAAGCAAGAAAAATATAAGAAAAACGATTGAAGTTGAAACATCAAAGGCTAACAAAAAAAGAGATAATAACATCAATATCATAAATGAAATAAATAAAATAATATAGGTTCTTATACTTTTAATTCCACACCTTTTAGCAGCAACATTTTTGCTATAACAAAATACTTTAGTTATCATTTATACCCTACTTAATCATTCCAGTTGCAACAGTACACTTATTAGTGGAATTAGAAAAACTAGCTTTTAAATAATTACCATCTTTATCGACCCACATATATTTAGTTGATAAACTACTTTTTTCAACGATTATTCCATCTTCATTACCTATGTATGAAATAAACTCATCATATGTAATACCATCATTAATTTTTGACTTAAGTTCATCATATCTTGAAAAATTTACATCTTTATTTTGTAATAACTCTTTTTTTACATCAGCAACTACAGTTCCTTTATTTCCAGAATAATAAGATACTTCTATACCTGCATCATCAGATAATTCCCAATAATATTTATTGTATTTTTCATCTGTTAATTCACCTTCAAAACCAATTATATTATTTATTTCTTGAACGGTATTTTCAGGAGTAATCTTATTCATACATTCTAATATAGTGCAATTTCCTTTCGTATTTTCTAATGCCTTTTTATTATCATTTTTAATTTCGCCACTGCATCCGTGTAATATAAAAGAAGCCAACAATAATGATAATATGCAAACTTTTTTCATCACTTTTTTCTCCTTTCTTTATTGGTAACTTACCTTTATTACCTATGTTGATAATACCATATACCCCCCCCCCGTCAAGATTTTTGTTAATTTGTGGAAAATAGTGTAAACCTATAATGCATTAAAAAAATGAGATTTCTCTCATTTTTTTAAATATTCTACCAAATTAATTAAATTTATTCCATTAGACCCTTTTACTAATATTACAGAATCTTTATTTAACAATTCTTTAACATAAGATCTTGATTTAAACTCATCTTTAAAATGCTTAATATTTTTTCTTTTCATTCCACTTTTCTTAGACTCTTTACTAATATACTTCGAATACCTACCTATTGTAATTAATTCATCTATATTATTATCAGTAACTAATTTCCCTATTTTTTTATGCACTTTTTTTGATTCTTTTCCTAATTCTAATATATCTCCTAAAACTACTATTTTCTTTCCAGCAAAGTTTTTCATATACTCTAAAGCTAATTTAACAGAGTCATAACTAGCGTTATAAGAATCATCTATTAAAGTTATGTTATTATCTAAACTAATAACTTCTAGTCTATGCTTTTCGTTATTATATTCATTTATTCCTTTTTTTATCATGCTTCTTGATACACCAAGTAACTTGCTTACTAAGTATGATGCTAAAGCATTATATATTAAGGTATGACTTCCTGTTATTTTAAAATCTTTAATATCAGCTATATCAAAACTTGTTACTACTTTCTCATTAATATTATAAGGCATTACGTTACTTTTGTTTTGAATACCAAACGTCATAATATTAATACCTTGTTTAATATCTTTACTTACTTTTTGCAACATGTCATTATCATTATTAATAATAAGAGTACCACAATCCATACCATCTATTATTTCAAGCTTGGCTTTTAAAATATTTTCCCTTGAGCCTAGATTACCAATGTGAGAATCAAAAACGTTGGTAATAACCGCAATATCAGGCCTTGCTAGTCTAGATAAGTTATGCATCTCACCTTTTTTGCTCATTCCCATTTCTAATATCATAACATCCTCATCAGTTAATCTTAAAATAGTAAGAGGAAGGCCTATTTGACTATTTTCATTTCCTTTTGTTTTTAAAACTTTATAATTTTGTTTTAATACATTCGAAAGCATTTCTTTAGTACTTGTTTTGCCTACGCTTCCTGTTATCCCAATTACAGGCCCAGAAAATAAGCTTCTTTTATATGCTGCCAAATCTTGAAGTACTTTTAACGTGTTGTCTGCTATTATAATTACCCTATCTTCATACCCCCTAAAATTATAGTCATACCTTTTAGATAATACTAATACCTTAGCACCACTTTCAATTGCTTCTTTATAGTATAAAGACCCATCAACGTTAAATCCCTTTATACCAAAAAAGCATGAACCTTCAGTTACTTTATTACTATCAGTGAAACATTCATTTATTAAAGTATCTTTATTACCATTTAATAATTTTGCATTACAATTGTTAAGTAAATCATCAACGATTATTTTAATCATATTTTTCACCTAATATATTATATGATTAATAAAAAAATGGTTAGAACTTAAATTACTAACCATTTTTTATTTTAACTTATTCTTTTTAAAAACTTTTTTATTTTTTAATCCTTCCGCAACTTTGTCAATAATGTCATCAACCATTTTTTCAAGATCATCTATTTTAATAGCAAGTGTTTTAACACTTACATTAAAATCATTTAGCTTTTCTAATATGGCATTATCTATATAACATCCTTCAAACTTAATAACTATTACTTTATCACCATTAATACCTAGTTTGTAAACCTGTTTTAATAATTTCTTACCAATGTTTCTATATTTTATTGTTTCTTCATCTATATAATCTTGAGTATTACCTAATATTTGCTTAGTTGCTTTTACCTCACAATAACATTTATCACCTTTCTCATCAATAAAATATATATCGGCACTACCTATTGGTCTTCCATCTGAGTCCATAGAGTTATTATATATAGGTTTTTCGTTTTCAACTTTATAACCCAGGCTTTGATAATAAAACGTAGCTAAATAATTTCCGTATATTCCTAAAAGGTTCTTGGATAATTGTTCTTTAGCTTTTATGTCTTTACTTGAAACTAATTTTTCATAAAATAGTCTAGGTAGATTTATATTCATCTTTTTAGCAAGCGAAAAAATATTTTTATTTATTCCATTTTGTTTCATCAAAACCATAAGTTCTTCATAAATTTCTTTATCAATAAATCCTTTTTTCATATTGGTTACCTCTATTATTATTTTATCATATTTAAATATTTCAGTCTTTCAGTTAGATAATATTTGTCATTAATTTACATAATTGTAATTATGTAAAGCAAACATACTATGTATCATAATATTTAAGGAAGTATGATATAATATTAAGCATACGAGGTGATTTTTAATGGCAGAAAGTTTAGTACATACTTTCTTGGGATTATTTAACGGATTAAATAACATTCCGTTTGGTAAAGAATTAATTGTTTTTATAATATCCTTAATGCCGATATTAGAATTACGTGGGGGATTAATTGCAGCAGCATTATTAGGATTAAACGTGGTTCCCGCATTCATAATATGTTTAATTGGAAACCTATTACCGTTACCTTTTATACTTTGGTTTATAACCCCAATATTTAACAAATTAAAAAAGACTAAACACCTAAGTAAATTAGTGACCAAATTAGAAAATAAAGCGCTTGCTAAAAAGGATAAAATAGAAAAAGCAGAGTTTTGGGGGCTTTTGTTCTTCGTTGGAATACCATTACCCGGAACTGGTGGCTGGACCGGGTGCTTAATTGCATCATTAATTAACATGGATAAGAAAAAAGCGATGAGGGCTGCAACATGCGGAGTTTTACTTGCTGGAGTAATTGTTGGTTCTGTGTCGTTTGGACTTTTAAAAGGAATTATAGGATAAGGAAGTGTTACATATGAATGAAAAATTAGTAAAAGAAATAACATCAAGAGATAAAGATTTTGCTCAGTGGTATACTGACGTTGTTAAAAAAGCAGATTTAATAGATTATTCATCAGTTAAAGGAAGCATGATTATAAGACCATACGGATATGCAATATGGGAGAACATGCAAAGCATATTAGATAAAGAGTTTAAAAAGACAGGGCACGAAAATTTGCAAATGCCTATGTTTATACCAGAAAGCTTACTACAAGTTGAAAAAGACCATGTTGAAGGATTTGCACCAGAAGTGGCTTGGGTAACTCATGGCGGAAAAAACGAACTAGAAGAAAGAATGTGCGTAAGACCAACTTCTGAAACTTTATTTTGTGAGCATTTTAAAAAGATAATAAACTCATATAGAGATTTACCACTTTTATATAATCAGTGGTGCACAATCGTTAGATGGGAAAAAACAACAAGACCATTCTTAAGAAGTCGTGAGATTCTTTGGCAAGAAGGACACACGATGCACGCAACTAATGAAGAAGCAGTAAATGAAACACTTAGAATGTTAAAAGTTTACGAAGACTTTCAAAAAAACGTTTTAGCAATACCTGTTTTTACTGGCAAAAAAACCGATAAAGAAAAGTTTGCTGGAGCAGAATCAACCTACGCAATAGAAGCAATGATGTATGATGGTGTTGCCCTTCAAAACGCTACATCCCACTATTTTGGGCAAGGATTTGCGAAAGCGTTTGATATTAAATTTTTAAACAAAGATAATAAATTAGAAACGCCATATCAAACTTCTTGGGGATGTACAACAAGAATGATTGGATCCCTTGTTATGGTTCATGGTGATGATAGAGGTTTAGTATTACCTCCTAGGATTGCACCAATAAAAGCAATTATCATTCCCATTGGTAATGATGAGAAAATTGATAGTGCATTAAAAGAAATTACTGAAGATTTAAAAGATTCATTAATAACATATAAAATAGATAATTCTAATAAAACTCCTGGATTTAAGTTTGCTGAAGCAGAGGTTAAAGGATACCCTGTTAGAATCGAGGTTGGTAAACGTGATTTAAAAAATGGCGTTGTCACAATCGTTAGGCGTGATACTTTAGAAAAAATGCAAGTACCAGTTGATGAAGCTGTTATGAAAGTAAATGAACTTTTAATAAACATTCAAAATGATATGTATGACAAGGCACTTAAAAGACGTAACAGTATGATATATAACGCTGATACTTATGAAGAAATGACCAGCATTGCTAAAAACAAACCCGGATTCATATACACTAACTGGTGTGGTGATGAATCATGCGAAACTAAGATTAAAGATGATTTAGGATTAAAATCAAGATGTATACCGTTTGAGAAAGCCGAACCCACAGGTAATAAAAAATGTGTATGTTGTGGTAAAGATGCAACAACAAAAATATATTGGGCAAAACAATACTAAACTTATGGATGACTCATAAGTTTTTTTATTTTGAGTATTATAGTAATGGTGATAAATATGAAAAATAGGCTAACCGCCGAATACGAACAAGCTTACATAAGTAACTTTACCAAAGTTTTTACGGTTCTTAATGAAGAGTGCGAAATGCATGTATTACCTGGTGAAGAAGAAAACTATGAAATAAATATTAAAAAAATTAATGACGTAGAAATAAATGATTATTTAAGCATTTGTTTTCAAAAACAAAACGGTGCTTTAACAATTATTGCAGATAAAAAAATAGATGAAGAAATAACTAAAAAAATAGTAAAAGATGTATCTCTTGCATTAAATGAAGATCCACTTGCTAGTTACAACTTTAAAGATCTAAAAGACTTTATAATATATCATTTCGTATATGTTAAAGAAAATGTAATAATTGATAACAGAAAAATATTAGAAGACTTAAAAACATATAATCAAATAGAAAACTTAGATTATGAAATTATTATAAATCCCCCAACTTACTAATATAACAGGACTATATTAAATGATTAGTACTATCTTAAAAAAAACTTACGAAAAATAATCGTAAGTTTTTTATTACTTATTATAATAATATTTAGCTTTATATTCATCCGCTAACTCTTTAAATCTAGCATAATGAACTATTTCCCTTTGTCTAAGCCATAATAATGGTCCTGTGATAGCTGGATCATCAGATAAGTCTATTAAGTGTTCATATATTGCGCGAGCCTTTTGTTCAGCTGCTAAATCTTCTTCTAAGTCCGCTACTGGATCTCCCGTTGTTGAAATATATGTTGCAGTCCATGGTACTCCATTTGAATCAGTTGGAAATAACGCTAGGCCATGTTCAGTATAATTACCTTCAAGACCAGCAGCTTTTAATTCTTCAGCGGTTGCTCCTTTCATCATTTGATATACCATCGTACATATCATCTCAACGTGGGCAAGTTCTTCTGTACCAATGTCATTTAATAATGCTCTTCCTTTAGCATCAGGCATTGTATATCTTTGGTTTAAGTATCTAAGTGCTGCTCCAAGTTCTCCTTGTGCTCCACCATATTGACTTATAACAGCTTTGGCCATCTTTAAGTTTTTTCTTTTTATATTAATTGGATATTGTAATTTTTTAGAATATTTCCACATAATTTATACCCCCTACTCATTCCATGGCCAAGGTTCATTTATCCAAGACCAAGGTGTCATACTAAGGCCTTCATTATCAGATAAATCAACCGGACCATATTTCCTTTCATATTCATTATTAAGCATTTGCTCTTGCTTGTTATATTCGTTATATAACCTTATAGCATTAGCATCATTTGGATGAGTATCTAAATATAAGTTAATGTCATGAGCTGCAAAAGCCATTTCTTGTAATTTGTATAAAGCACTTTGTCTTTCATTATTTATTTGCGGTCTTAAATACGTTAAATTTTTATATGGAATATACGTATTTCCCTCCATATTTCCTCTTAAAAAACCTTCTTGTGGGGAAAGGAACCTACTTTGGTTCATCATGTTTGAATAACTATTTCCTTGCATTCCTGTTTGGGTATTACTTAACATGTTCATTTTTAGATTATTGTTTTGGATATTTGGCATTACCGCAGGTATCATAAAAGTTCTCATAAAAACATCATCTAAACCATAACTTGAATAACTTTCTTTCATTTTCTTACCTCCTAGCCTATTATATACATCTAAAGGCTAAAGTGTATGGGTAATAAACTAAAAGAAGATGACTAAACATCATCTTCATCATATTCATCATATATGTTACCAAGAATCTCTTCTACGGCATCTTCAAGTGTTACAACACCGATAAACTCTTTATTTTTAACTACTATCGCCATTTGTATATGTTCTTTTTGCATAGTAGCAAAAACATCATCTATTTTTTCATCATAATCAAACTTTTTAACTTTAAATAAAAGATTTCTTAAATTAAAGTCATCATTATCTTTTTTATACATAATGTAATCTTTAACGTTAAAGATACCTATTATATTATTTGTATCACCTTCATATACCGGATACCTTGTAAATTTAGTTTTCTTTAACTTTTTAAGTAATGTCCCAAATTTAACATCGACATTTATTAATTCGCAATCATCTTTAGGCGTCATTACTTTATCAACGGTTGTATCATTAAACTTAAATATATTAAATATATACTCTTGTTCTTTTTTCTCAATTATTCCATCTCTTGTACCAGTAAGAATTATTCTTTTGATATCTTCTTCGGTAAAATCTTCTTCTTTTTCTTCTATCTTAAATACTTTACAAATAAGATTAGTTGACGCTGATAAAAGTTTAATTAAAGGATAAAATATCACTTGCATTATATTTATTAAAGTAACAGAAAAACTAGCTACGTTAAATGGATATGCTAAGGCAATCTTTTTTGGAACAAGTTCACCAAATACAAGTGTGAAATAGGATAATATAACTGTTATTATAACCACTAGGAAAGCACTTGTAAAACCAGCACTAATTATTTTAAACCCCGTTTCCATTATCTTATCTGCAAAAGTTGATGCAGCAAAAGCGCTCGATAAGAATCCTGCTAAAGTGATTCCTACTTGTATAGTTGATAAAAAGTTACTAGGATCTTCTAATACCCTTCTTATTTTTTTAGCATTCTTCTTTCTTTTTCTAACCATCTTATCAAGTTCAAATTTTTCTATTGATAAGAAAGCAAGCTCACTTGCGGATAATACTCCGTTTAATAAAATTAATATAACTAATAATAAAATATTTAATACCATTTACTTATTAACACCTCTATTAATATATTCTATCATATTCCTAAGAATAATTAAATATTCTTTACATATAATATTTATGTAATGTTAATTTTTAGACTAAAGTCCGTTTTATGACGGATTTTAGTCTAAAAATTTACGATAATATTTATGTAATCTTTCCATTTTTTGCTTTTTTTCTTGGAAGGCTATTGACAATAAATCAAAAATAAGTATAATTAAAAATGCCTACTTGATGCAGGTGTAGTTTAATGGTAGAACCACAGCCTTCCAAGCTGTATACGGGAGTTCGATTCTCCTCACCTGCTCCAGTGACGTTTCTGTTCGAACTTTTATAAGTTTGAACTTGACATA
>CAYVPV010000014.1:0-18779 GCA_964453925.1 uncultured Muribaculaceae bacterium
TATGCTTATAGAGTATTTAAATATAACTTTAACGATTTTTGGTATTATTAAAAACAAGAATTAATTATAACACCTTTAAAGTTCACCTAAATAGAAAGAATCAAAATATGATAAAAATTATTTAGAAAAAACTTTGGAGGTGTTTTTTCGTGAACAAATATAAAAATAGAGTTTATCAAAAAGTCAAAATAGTAAAAGAATTAAAAAAAAGTTTCTGCTATATCATATCTAATGAATAAATCAAATTCTCAAACAATTAAGTAGATGAAATCAAGAATAAGATAACGCAGCGTTAGCCATTGATAATCGTGGTAAAAGAAAATCACAAGGATAAATCAAAGATATTGATAATTAAAATATGAATATGTAGAGAATTCTGAAATGATAATATTTAAAAGAAGTATACCTAATAAAAGTCATTTCTCAAAGAAATGTGCAATTAAAAACTGGGCCTTTCAATTAAAACACGAATACATTTGTCAATCTAATAAATTAACTAAAAAGAAAGTTACTGAAGAAATAAAAAATACGTTCATTGGTATAATAATGAACGCATTCAAAAGAAGTTAGGATACTTATCACCTATACGTTATCGACTTAAATATTAAAATTAATTAATCTTTTTATTTAGTGAGTACTTTAAAGGTATTAGTATTTTTCGTGCTTTTTTATTTTCTATTATTCTTACTTATCATTTCTGTATCAATAGTTAGTTGTTTTATTCTTTCTATTATTCTGACGGCCTTTACTCTTTCTGACTTATTATTAGTTGTGATACTTAAATGTTCTTCTAATTCTTTAATATTTAAATTAGATGTAATAAAAGTTGGTAAATTTTCTTGCATCCTATATTGAAGTATAGTACCTAGTATTTCGTCCCTACTCCATGAAGTAACACTTTCTGCACCTAAGTCATCAATAAGAAGTAATTTTGCATACTTAACTTCGTTATATTTATCTTTAAATTCATCATTACTATTTGAACCATAACTTGATTTTAAGCTTCTTAAATATTCTGGCCAATACACTATTACACTCTTAACACTTGTTTTAGCAAGTTCATTGAACATGGCAGCTATTAAATACGTTTTTCCACAGCCAAAATTACCGTGCAAATATAAACCTTTTTCTATTTTTCCAGACTTATAATATTTTATGTAATTTAAAATCCATTTTATAACATCTGCTCTATTTTTATCATCCGTATAAATATCCTTTAGTTTAGCTTCTTTAATTTCTTTTGGAATATCTATGCTAATTACGTTTTTCTGATATTTATTATCCTGTATATACTTATTTTTATATTTGCAGGCTACATAAGAAAAGTTAAGTTTTCCATCATTTAAAACTGGTAAATAACAATAACCTGTAATTTTATTTTTACACGCCGCAAGACATTTGCAATTTTTACAGTTTTTGTATTCACAAGCGGATTCTTCTATGTTAGAAGTATATTTCATAAGTTCATCATCACTTAAATTTATACTACTAGCAAGTTCTTTACAACATTCATCTTTCATAGCTTCTTCATAAGCAAGTTTTAGTTTGTAGTTCAAATCTTTAGCGCTTTTTATTGTTTTATTAATATTTTCCATAATTACTCCTTAATTACCTCTAATATTTCTTTCCATAGTTTTTAAATTATTTGTTTCTAAATCAATATCAACAATATCATAATCTCCATATATTTGATTTGCTTCAAGCAAATTTTTAATAGTTAAATATTCTAAATCACTAATACCAACACTTCTTGCTTGCATATATATTTTCATTAATAACCTAAATCTTTTAGCAAAGTCTAATATATCGTTTGATATCCTATAAAATGATTTTTTTCTATCAATTTCTCTACTTATTATTTTATTACTTAAATCTTTATATTTTTCCATATCATTATCCTTATAATATGCATGACCTATTTGCCATGAATTAGAATTAAACTTCTCAATATACATATCGGGATCTTCAAATATTTTACAATCAAATTCATTAATAAACTTATCTAATTTATTTAAAAATTCTTTAACAACATCAGGATACATCTTAACTATCATACAAATATTTTTTGTTATAGAACTAGTTATATCAATATTATTTTTCATAAAAAATTTTTTTAAAACCATTTCTTTACTATCATCGTAATCAATATTCAAAAATGTGGATATGGTGAATTTATGAGCCTTATATTCGTTAATGTTATCAGGTAAAAGAAAAAAGGTAGAAAACTCAAAATCTATTGGTTCGGCTACTAATAGTTTGTTATCTTTCTCATGAAAATTTATGTTTTCGTAATGATAATTTTGATCTAATCTTAGAATTGATAATAAAATTTGATACGCAATTTCTTTACCAATCAAATCATTTTTTATCACCAAATCACTACCAAGAATCCCAGTATAATCATACGTCTTCATACAATAATTAATGTAATCCTTAATATCAACATTTTCATTTGGATGTTTAATAAAGTAGTCATATAGATTAATTAACTTAAATCCAGGTTTATTAATATCTTCTACTAATACTCCCCTATCATAATATTTATCTTCTACATCACCATTTTTAGCTAGATAATATCTTGGTGCATTATTATCAAAATATTTATTAATTATATAGGACCAATAAACTTCGCTAAAACTAAAAAATGGTGTTGTATAAGGTTTTGTTTTAGATAATGGTTTATAAATCATTATCTTACCATTAATTTCATACATGGGAAAATACTTAGTACTCTTAACGTTACTATGCGCTTCTGCCGTCAAATTACCCATCTTAGGTATTCCCTTTAAATCAATAACATTAAATATTCCCATAGCTATATTTCCCCCTATAAAATATGATTTAGTATTTTTCCTTTACTACTTTATTTCTTTTGTAATTTTTTAATGTTTTCACTTAAGTTTTTAATAAAAACATAATTCTTCACTTTTAGTTTAAGAGAGCTTTAACTAAATTTTTTGCAGCTATACCTATGTTTATATCATTATCCTTTAGCAGCTTCATATTTTCTTTTTCTAATAAGCTTGTTTTCAGCAATAAATGTCTTATTTAAAATAGTATAATCTTTATCCACAATTACTACCTTATGAAAATTCTTTTAGCATATCCTTAAGTGATTTTTCATCCTCTTCACTTATTTTTTCTTTTTGAATACTTTGATTAAACCATTCAGGTAAAACCTCTTTTTTAGGAGTTTTACTTATGCTATTAACATTTATAACTTTTTTTGATTTTTTATATTCTTTTTCAGCCTCTTTCATAGCTTCTTCAACCGTTTCAACATTAAGTCTTTTCCATTGTGAGGCTATCGCTTCTAAAAATCCCCTAGTTAATTTTTTATTATTAATTTTTAGAACATAGTCTATTAAAACGTTTACAACACCGGGATTTAATTTAAAATCACTTAAAAGTGTTTCTAAAAGCGCTAAGTCTCTAGATGATGGTTTAGCACCGTTACTTCTCCCTTTTAAAAAGTTATAAGGGGTTGTATTTTCAAATACATATATCATTTTAGCTCTCTTATCATCTGCACCAACTGGATTTTTTAAATATTCTGGTTGGCTTTTATACACAAGCGATGGAAGTTTATTTTGATTTTCATATTTATAATAGTTTCTTACGTTTTTTCTTAAAAGGATTTTATCAATAAGACCATTTTCTTTAATTGAATTAAGAATTGGTGCTTTCATATCATTTGCGTCCATGTTATATACAAAAGATAAATTATTAATTAGTTCTTTAACTTCTTTACTAAACGTTTTATTTGTTATAACTCCGTTTGGTACTAAAGAAATTAAAAGTTCAAAATCAAATGCATTATCTATTTTTATTTCACCCGTTTTATTAACCCTTAAATCTTCGTTTAAATTATCATAAGATGATGATGGAACGCTTTCAAACACACTATCAAACGTACTTGTTAATTCCTCATAGGATGATAAATTTATTCTTGGAACTTTAAAATATTTAAGTAAGCTTTCATATTCTTTTTTTCCTACGTTATTATATAAAACTATATTTAAAATAGGATGATTAAAAAATTCGGAAGCAGAAATTGGAGAAAACATCTCATACACATAATTATTAACGTTTCCATTTTTTACAAAAGTCTTAAGTAAACCTACTGCTTCAAGTTTTTTTCTAGAGGTTACTATTAAATCCATTTTAATTCTCAAACTAGTCATTAAGTGATGATGAGTATACTCCGCACTTAAAAGTTCCGTTTTATCTAAATCAGCCCACAAAGTATAATACAAACTAACAGCCATGCTTCCAATTATTGGTTGGTAAAGCATGCTTATTATTTTTCTATCATTTTCATTTAAAATCGTGCGGTTAACTACTACAAAAGTATCCGCTGGCAAAATATTTATCTCTTTCATAATAGTAAACCTCCCTTAAGTTATATTGTAATTCATTTTTACTTTTATTTCAATAATTTATTGAATAAGATAAACCTTTAGTATATAATTTAATTAGTGGAAGAAAGCTAGCAAGACTAGTTGTTTTCCAAATTGGTTAAAAATGAAAAGCAGAGCTAGTTACCCACTAACTCTGTTTTTCTTAATAATTAATAACAATCAAAAGGACTATTATAAGTACTAATATGATGATTATTTTATTTGATATTTTAAATCTAAACTCCATAAACATCACCACCTTCCTATTCAAGTTAGATGGAAAACAAAGCTAGTTTTTTACCACTTCCTATATTACTTATTATCCATAACTTTCAAAATTCTTCTATAAAAACGCAAAAAAGTGATAAGAATATCACTTTTCTTTAACTGCCTTAAACATTTTCTTCCATAAATTGCTTTCAGAATAATTAAGTATACCTACTTTATATACTTTTAATCCATACTTAATTAATACGTAATCTAATACTGCTAATAATATAATTCCAATTATTATTAAACTAACACCTATTTCTCCGGATAAAAGCAGGCTCGGTGCAAGTGATATAGATATTAGTGGAATACAAGCTATTATTTTTATAAATACCGAACCTGGAAAAGCCGCCGATAAAAGAATTAGATAATAACCTATAACACTTATTACCATTAAAGGAGTTTGTAATTGTTGGTAGTTTTCCATGTTAGTTGTCATCGAAGCAAGTACTCCTGCTAACAAAGAATATGCTAAGAAACTAAGTACTATTAAAATTATTATAAGCGGAATTATGTATCCTAATTTATTTATTATGCCACTGTTTGTTAACACATCAAAAATTTGTGAAACATCAAACTGTTGTGCAACATCTTTAATAACCGATGCACTAGGTGGCGAAATAAGTTTTCTAACTAAAAGCCCTATTCCAGCATACAAAAGTAACAATCCACCTTGTAATAAAACAAATATATTACTTGCTAAAATTT
This sequence comes from uncultured Muribaculaceae bacterium, assembly GCA_964453925.1. Classification (GTDB taxonomy): domain Bacteria; phylum Bacillota_I; class Bacilli_A; order RF39; family UBA660; genus Aphodocola. Next base: position 5,379 of record CAYVPV010000014.1, read on the forward strand.
TTGAGAAGAAATGTGTTTTAGGAGAAACGTTTCCTATTATTATTTCCATACCCCTAGTTGATTTTTCTTCATTGATTTCAGCACCTATCATTTGTACCAAAAATACGATTAGCATAAAACAAGGCAATACTAATATTAGTGATAAAATAGATAATATTGATCTTGAACTTTCCTCATCTTTACTTTTATCATCATTAACAAAACTTCTTATTATATCTACCGCCTTAGATATTTTAGCAAGCTCGTTAGGATCTATGTTTGAATTTGCAAGTGCTATACTACTTTTTGCGTTATTTAAACAAGATACTATTGCTTGATACGTTATGGTATCAACGTATGAATCAGTTATAAATTCAACATTAAAAACATTTTCATCATCATTACTTATAATTAGCAATATATCATCTGTATCCACTAAGGCTTCTTTAGCCTTTTTTTCATCGTCAACTTTTTTTACTATTACTTCAGAATCAGATAAATATTTATCTACGTTTTTTAAATTGCTTTTAATTTCATCATAATAAGCAGAATCACTAATAATATTTATCTTTACATCATTATTAAAATCACCACCAAAGAATTTAACAACCGAATCAACGTTTACTAACCCAATTACTATTATTGCAACAATTATGTTAGCGATTAAAAACCACTTATTTTTTAGTTTTTTTGAAAGACTATACTTTGTTAAAAACTTAAATTTATTCTCCATACATCTCACCTACTTTCGCAACAAATATTTCTTCTAAAGAAGGTTCCTCCAAAATAAATTTAGTTATGTTATTTCTCGTTTTTAAATATTCAAATACGTTTTTAGAATACGATTCATCTTTTATATCAACTTCATATGAAGAAACTGTTTTTGTAACGTTTATAACACCATCTATTTTCTTTAAATCAGATATCTTAACGTCACCATTTATTTTTATCTTCTTTATTTTATAATCTTTTTTTATATCTTTTAAGTATCCATCTAAAACCGATTTTCCCTTAACCAATATTACTAATTTTTCACAAAACAACTCAACGTGATCCATTCTATGAGATGAAAATATAATAGAAGTACCTTTTTGTTTTAACTCTAATATAACACTTTTAAACAGTTCTATATTAATTGGGTCAAGTCCAGAAAATGGCTCATCTAAAATAAGTAAATCAGGTTCATTTATAATGGCTGATATAAACTGAACCTTTTGCTGGTTACCTTTCGATAAAGTATTTATCTTCCTATCTTTATATTCACTTATTTTAAATCTTTTAAGTAGCTTGTCCAGTCTTTTTAGAATGGTTTTTTCATCAAGTGATTTTAATGCGCCATAATAAAGCATTTGCTCTTTTACCGTAAGTTTGGTAAGAAGACTTCTTTCCTCGGTTAAGAAGCCTATCTTATCAGTTACGTCATAATCTATTTTTTTACCATTAAAAGTTATTGTTCCATCACTTGGACTAATTAAATTCATAATCATTCTAAAAGTGGTTGTTTTTCCCGCTCCATTTACACCTAGAAGACCAAATATTTCTCCTTTTTCAACAGAAAAAGAAAGGTTATCTACCGCTTTAACAGTTCCATAATATTTGGATACGTTTTTTACCTTTAACATATTATTCCTCCTTACTTGTAACATATAATACTGATTTATTATCAAAATCTAATGCTTTAAAACTTTCCTTAAATTCATTAAACGTATAGTTTTCATATATATCATAAACATTATTAATCACCTTTCCTAACTTAGTAACATTAGTTAATATAATACTAGCAAACCTATTAGGAACCTCAAAACATCTAACAAGTGAAGTTATATATGCTTTTATATTTAATTCAAATATATGTTCTTTAAAATCAAATTTCCTTATTTTATCGTCTATTAGTTTAATAAACTTATCCTTATCTATTACATCAGCTTCTAAAAGTATTAATAAAACATCATCAAAACGAGAATACGACCAAGAAAGACCAGTTTTTATTACACCCTGTTTTAATAAATCTTTTTCAAAAGAACTGGTACCACCAAACTTCATGTCTAGTAATAAATCTGAAAATAACATTTCTCTAAATCGCTCTTCACCAGTTGTTAAATTAACCTTAAACTTATAGCATATACCTACTCTAGGTGAAGTTACATTTCTTTTTTCTTCTATATATTCTGTACAAACTTCTTTTACTTCATCAAACTTTTTTATTACTATTTCTTCTTTTTTACTAAACTTTTTGGATTCCTGATCTTTTTTTACTAAATTAAAAGTCTTTTCTACATCAATATCACCATATATAACTAAAACCATGTTTGATGGATGATAAAAGGTATTATAGCATCTATATAAATCATCCTTTGTTATTTTAGATACATTTTCCTTATCACCTATTGTTTTATACTTGTTAGGGTTTTTAACTAAAGCCATGTCAAACATCTTCTCAAATATAAATCTATCAACGTTATCATCAGTCATGTTTATTTCTTGGTTTATTATACCTTTTTCTTTTTCTACGTTTTCTAAAGTAAAATAAGGGTTTTGAACAAAATCTAAAAGTTCTGTTAAGCATTCATCAAAATTATCAGTCGTTGTAAAATAATAGTTTGTAATATAATGATTAGTATATGCATTTACCTTTGCTCCGTTTTTCTTAAACTTTTCAAATACTTTTTCATTATCTTCTGACTCAAATAATTTATGTTCTAAAAAGTGCGCAATTCCCTTTGGAAAACTTACTATTTTATCTTCACCTATTGGTTTAAAATCATTTATCTCAGAACCATACTTGGTTGCAAAATAGGCTCCTTTTTTAGCAAAGCCCTCTTTTTTATAAATATAAACATTTAAACCATTATCTAATTTTTCGTGATAAACTTCTTCATCCAACTTTGACATTATTATTTTATCCATTAGTTTTTTCTCCTTCCAAGAAGTAACTTAAATTTGGTTTTAATTTAGTAGCAAAAAGCTCTATATCATCTAATTTTACCTTATTAATCTTTTCTATAAACTCATCTATTTGTGGCAAACCAAATAACTTAGCATTATAATATCTTCCAATTATGTTAGATATATTATCTAATGATTCTAATAAAGATGATGTAAGGGTTTGTTTTGCCTCTTCTAACTCTTTTTCATCTATCTTTATCATGCTATCTATTACCTCACAAGTAAGATTAAAAGCTTTATCATAATTTTCTTTTTCTATTCCCATCATAACCGCCATTATACTATCATCTTTTTCATATCTTGCAAACGAATAATATGCAAGAGAATTTTCTTCTCTTATAATTTTAAATAACCTAGAAAAACTTCCGCCACCTAAAATTATTCTATATAACGGTGCTACATAATTAAGTTCATAATCATTTACGTTTTTTAAATACATTATGATGTTTAATATGTTTTGTGTTCCACTTCCATTATCTTTAATTTTTACAAGTTCACCATTTTCGTCATCATTTGATATTATAAGGTTGTTATCAAAAGTTTTATTATTTTTTATTTTAGAAGTTATCTTTTCAATTATCGGATTATCAAACTCTATATCACCTGCTAAAACTAATTCTATTTCACTTTCACTTAGCATCAAAAGATAATCATCATATAAACTTTCAGGCGTCATTTCGTCTAAATACTTTATCTCACTCATAAACGTGTATGGTTTATCTTGATTTAGATTTTTATAAGTCATTCGCTCAGCATATGCATCAGATGATTCTTTTATTTTTTCTAGATTCACTTTGTTGGTATTTACAATGATATCAAATGTTTCTTTGTCAAAAGCGTTATTTTCTACTAAAGGGTTAAAAATAATTTCACAAAAAGTATCAACAACTTCGTTTAAATTTCCTTTTTCTGTATATTTATCAATTAATGAAGAAAATGAAAAAGAATTTATTTGATAGTTTCCATATCTAGAAGATGAAGCGCTATAATATGCGTCATAATTTTCCAAAGCTTTAATATATAGTTTTTCTGGGGTATTATATTTTTTACATGATTCTAATAAAATACTTCTTAATACAGTACGATAGGTCATTTTTTCTTTTGTTATAGGACTTTTAAAATAAATATTTCCTGCAATAGATTTAAACTTACTGGTTTTAATAATAGTAACTGGTACATTATTTATTTCTTTTTTTAAAATTTTCATATTTTCACCTCTTAATTAGTATGCCCTATTTACTAATTAAATTATAACATACTAAATAATAATTGAATAATAAAATTGTTTAATGCATAATATAAGCGAAAGAAGCAACATTACTAGTTGTTTTCCAAAGTTTATAGACATTGAAAAGCAGAGCTAGCTTGCCATTGATATGAACCTCATTTCTTTTGTCCAAGAAACAGGGGCATATCACACTAACTCTGCTTTTCTTATATACTAATAATTAACTTCGAAGGAAACTTTATTTCAAATTTTATCTTCTTAAGCTTAACATACATTTCTATTTCTTTTATCAAGAGGAAAACAAAGCTAGTTTTTATTACTTCCCGCTTTATTGTTAGCTAAAACTTTTTAAATTCCCCTAAAAAAGAAAACAAGAATTTACTCTCCTTGTTCTTCTTCATCATTATCTTCTTCATATTTTACTAATACTTCTCTTGGTTTAGAACCATTTGGCGGTCCAACTATTCCTCTTTCTTCAAGCAAATCTATCATTCTTGCTGCCCTGTTATATCCAAGCCTATATTTTCTTTGCAAAAGTGATGCACTTGTCTTCCCACTTTTTATTACAAAGTCTACTATCTCATTATATAAAGGATCGTCATACTGATCATCTTTAGAATCATATGAGGCTGAAGATGAACCAGCTGGTGCAGCAGTTAGATTAGTAAATGTTTCATCATACTGTGCTTTTTGCTGTTTAATGGTAAAGTCAACAACTTTTTGTACCTCTTCTTCCGATACAAACGAACCTTGTATTCTGGTTGGCGAACCTTCTCCCATTGGAAGAAATAGCATATCACCTTTACCAATTAATTTTTCTGCTCCAACCATATCAAGAATGGTTCTAGAATCTATACCACTAGATACCGCAAATGAAATTCTTGATGGGATATTTGCTTTTACAACACCTGTAATAACGTCAGTTGATGGTCTTTGTGTTGCAACAATTAAGTGGATACCTGCAGCACGTGCCATTTGAGTTATTCTCATTATTGAATCTTCAACCTCTTTTGCAGCAACAAGCATCAAATCAGCAAGTTCATCTATTAATACAACAATGTAAGGTAATTTTTTTACACTAGTATCACCTGAGTCTATCTTACCTTGGACTTTTCTATTATAGCCCTCTATATTCTTAGTACCACTTTCACTAAATAAATCATAACGTTTTTCCATTTCTTCCACTATCTTCTTTAGCGCAATAGAAGCTTTTTTAGGATCAGTCACAACTGGTGCAAGCAAGTGTGGTGCACCATTATACATTGAAAGCTCAACTTTTTTAGGGTCAACCATCATAAGTTTTACCTCATCTGGCTTTGCACGCATTAAAATAGATGTTATAACCGAATTAACGCATACTGATTTACCGGAACCAGTTGCACCAGCAATAAGTAAGTGTGGTGTTTTGTTAACCTCCATCCATCTTGGATTACCCATTATGTCTTTTCCTAAGATAGCAAGTAATTTACTATCAGATTTTTCTTTTGGAACAGCTGCTAAAACTTCTCTTAGTAATACCGGTGTCGTAACCTTATTTGGTATATCAATACCTATCGTAGATTTACCTGGAATAGGCGCCTGTATTCTTACGTCTTTGGCAGCAAGTGCAAGCGCTATTTCTTTATTTAGACTAAGTATCTTACTTACCTTGGTGCCCGATCTTATTTCTAACTCATACTGTGTTACGGTAGGGCCAACGTGTGCCTCTACTACTTTTCCATATATATCAAAATCACCAAGTACCTGTTCTAACAGTTTTATGTTAGATGAAATATTTGCTTCATTAGCTTTTGTGTCTACCTTTTTAGGAATACTTAAAAGCGATAAAGGTGGTAACTTATATTCACCATTTACAATAGGTTCAGATGATTCTTCCGGTTCCTCTAATGACGCATGATTTAAATCGTTAACACTTGATATAACAACTCTTTTATCCTTAGGTTTTTCTTCCTTAGAATTAGCTTCTTCTGATTCGTTTTCTTCTTCGTCGCCATCTTCTCTATCTTTATTAAGCCATTTTTTAGGCGTAAAAAATAAAATTACCTTTTTAAGTGCAGTTGCTGGCGAAACATTAAATATAAGCATTGCTCCAAATAATATAAGAACCCAGCAAATTATCTTAGAGCCTAACACATCAAATGCTAAAACAAATAAATATGAAAATAACGCACCAAGTATTCCACCACCTTGAATAAAATTAACATCATTAAAACCAGATACAATGTTTGCAATGGTATCTTGAAATACCGCACTACCTATGTTTGTATCATACATAATATACTTAACATGCGACATAGAAAGTATTGCTATCGAAAACAAATAAAAACCAATTAATTTCTTAGTGAACAATTTTGGCTTTTCCCTAAATATAAGAACGTATCCACCTACTATTAAAAAGAATACTAATCCCCAATTATAAAACGCCCCAAACAAAAAGATTCCAAAATTACTAACCATTCTACCAACAAAACCAGATCTTAAAAGCCCAAGAATTGTTAAAACTATATATAAAATACCAAATATTTCAACTGGCATTTTCCCTTTTTTCTTGCTTGAAGATGATGTTTTTTTCTTAGCCATCATTTCACCCCACTATCATAAAATAATTATATCACGTAAAATAAAAGATGTAAATTTTTGTGTTAAAAATTGGACATTAACTTTTCATAATATCTATCTCTAAATAAACTATTACATTTATATTCTTCTTTGATGATATATCTAGAGTTACTTTATCCACATAGTTATCTATTATTATAATCTTCTTCGTTGCCTTTCCTATTATGTCTACAAGTAAACTGTAAGCATCATAGATTTCTCCGTTAAAAAATAACTTACATTTCAAATCTTCTTTTCTATCAAACTTATCGAATATTATTTTAAAATTATTATCAAATTCATTTAACGTATTTTCTATATATTCTGTTCTATTTTCTATTTGAATCATTCTTTTAAATACATCTTTATTTTCATTTATAAACTTTCTCATCTCTACAAAAGCTTTTATTATATTTACATTTACTCTTGCAGCAACATCACTCTTAAGCAAGCCTGCAAGCATCATTATTCCATGTTCAGTAAATACATAAGGATTCTTAAATCTTCCACCTCTATTTTCAATTTTTATTTTTTTGGACGCAATTTGCGACCAAATAATTTTGCTTTCTTTATCATCTATTTTAAAACAAAACTCTTCTGGAAATCTATTTATATTTCTTTTAACAACTTCATTTATTCTTTTTGTTGAAGTTTCATAAAGTTTAGCTAAATCACTATCCAACATTACTTTTTTTCCGCGAATTTCATAAATTATATTCTTTATATCTATTTTTCCTACTGAGTTATACGTTTGTACCTCCTCAATTTAATTATTATATACAATTTATAAAACTCCCTAAAAAAGTATAAAAAAAGAAAAATAAATTTAATTATCTTCCTTTTTATCCATAGTATATGATGACCCTTTTTCAATTGAATTCTCACTATCAGAATAATTTAAAACTTCTACAAATTCATTTTCCTGTACCTTATATGTTTTAGTTACGGTTTTATTAATATTTAACCACTTTAAAGTTAATTTTAAATAATCTTCATTTTTATGTAAAAACACTTTAATTCTTCCCGTATAATCTTTACAAGAAAAACCATTATAATCACAAATTCCTTCCACTTCTTTTATAGGAATAGTATCAACCAAATCATTATATATCTTAAAGTCGAAATGTATTACTGTAGGATGTGGATTGTTTTCCGATAAATTTATCATACATCTTATATCGGTACTACAACCATCTCCAACTGCTATATTTATGTTTTTGATAACGATATCATAATCTTCTAAACTTCCCTTGGACTTTATCTCACTTATTATCTCATCAATTATTTTTTCTACTATTTTTATTTTGAAATTTTTTGAAAATTTAAATTCCATAACAAACCTCCATGTAAATGTTTTTATTATAACATAGTTTATTTATTTCTACCATAATTAAATAAGTACTGTATTGCTATCCCGCTATATTTTCCATAGGTTTTAGAAGCAAACTCTCTTATGTTCTTTTCGCCTTCTATGTCGTAATCATTTTTCATAACCTTTTTAACCCATGTGTCAATTGGAAAAACATCATATTTTTGATACGCAAATAAAAGTATACAAGACGCTACTTTAGGTCCAATACCTACGTTTTCCATAAATTTATCTAATGCTAATTTCGTATCAAGATTATAAAACTCTTCTAAATTAATTTCATCATTATTAAGTCTATCTACCATAGCCTTTAGGTATTTATCTCTAAAACCCACTTTACAATTTCTATAGTCTTCTTCACTTACATCTTTCAAATCTTTATACTGTGGAAAAAGATAATATTCTTTATCATTAAAAATAACTTTTTTTCCGTAATTTTTTGCAATGTTATTAAGCGCACTTGCTATTTGTGGTACCCCGTTATTTGCCGAAATTATATAAGACATAACAGTTTCAAATGGATCTTGTCTTATCATCATTAAACCTTTAGAAAATTCTACCGCAGGTTTTATTTTTTCATCATTGTTAACCAAAAATTCATTCATGACATCATAATCATTATCTAAATCAAAATACTCTTTTACTACTTTTTCTAAATCATTTTCATTGTTGGATGATACACATAAATAGTTTTTATCCATACATACGTTTATTACCCTATCTTTTAAAACAATGTCATAACTATTATCATCTTGTTTATAAAATCTAAATATTTGACCACAAGTTACTGTATCATCTAGTTTGAATGGTTTTGTTACCTTTATTTTTATCATTTTTAAACTCCTTATTCATAATCATATTAGTTATTATAAGTATTATAGTACCTAAAATTAAACTTGCTAAAACATCAGTTAAGTAATGAGCTCCAAAATATATTCTGCTAATACCGGTTAACACAATCATTATAGAAAATAAAGCTACTAATAGTTTTTTATATTTACCATTTACCTTCTTTAACACTAAAAGTATTAAAGTACCATATAAAAGTAAGGCTGATATAGTATGACCTGACGGGTAACTAAAACCACCTTGAACAATCCATTTCCAAGAAGGTCTTGACCTTTCTATGATATTTTTTAAAACTTGCATTAAAATAACACCAATAGAAACATTTACAATAACATATTTAAAGTCTGAAAAATACTTTCTTACTAAAAATAATATACCAATTATAAACAATAAAATTATTATCCCTTTTGTTGAAGCCAATTGTGTAATAACATATAAAATACTTGTTGTTACATCATTTTTTATTTTTATTATGTTATTAAAAGCAAATTTATCTAATGAATTCATATAACCATTTACCACAAAAAACGTTAACAAAATAAAACAAACAAATAATACTGCTATGAAAAAATATTCTTTATTTATCTTTTTCAAATTTAATCACCCTATTTTCTTTTTGATAATTTATTCAAGTTTTCTTTCATACTAGAATTAACTCTTTTTTGGACATCATCATTACAATCAGAAAAAACACCTATATCATTTACGCCCTGCATTTGTTTTGTTCTTATTCTTACTTGTACGTTAGCATCTTTATATAATACGTTAGTATTTAATGATTTATATCCATTTTCTTTAGGATCCGATATATAATCTTCTAAACTTTTCATAATTGGATAAGTAAAATCATGTACAACGTCAAGGGTTTTATAACACATAGATACATCTGCTAACACCATTTTAATAGCAAGTAAATCTGATATATCTTTAATTTCATTTCCGTTGATAACCTCTTCGTATATTCCACCAATATTTTTAATTCTATAATTATAATTCATCCCAATACCTAATTTACTTAATCTATATTGTGTTTCATCTGCTAAATCAATGCATAGTTTCTCGTATTTATTTTTAAGTCTGTTTCTTTCGTTTTCATATTTAAAAAACTCATCTTTATCTAAATAATATAAACATAAGTCTTGAAGTTCATCTTTTAATTGGTATATACCTAGTATTTTTGCAATTGGCACATAAAAATTTTTTGTTTCAGTTGCTATTTCTATTTGTTTAGATGGTTTAAGCGCATCTAATGTGTACATATTATGTAATCTATCACCTGATTTGATTCCGATTGATCTAACATCTTTTTCAGCACTTTTTATTATTTTTTCATGAGTAGCATTATTTACATCGTGACCTATTTTAGTAACACCATCTACTAATGTTGCAATTTCCTCACCAAAATCTTTTTCACAATCATATAAAGTATATGGGGTATCTTCTACTGTATCATGAAGCAAAGCAGCTGCAACGGTTGAAGCATCTAATCCATATTTTACCAAAATGCTTGAAACCGCAATAGGATGGGTTATGTATGGCTCACCACTTTTCCTTGGTTTACTATATTTCCCGTGTAGTTCATCGGCTTTATATAAAGCTTTATAAATTAATCTTACCTGATCATTATCAAATCGTGTACAATTAGGTATTAACTTTAAAAACTCATCTTGATTATGAGCAAACTGATTACCTAATTTTTCAAAGTGTTTTTTTACATCTTCCATAGTATATCCCCCTTACTATGAATAAAATTTCATTTGTTTTTATTATGATAACATAAAAACGACAAAAAGCACCTAATAAAAGTGCTTTATTTTATTAATTCTTCAAATATTTTTAAAGATAATTTAATCGTGTTATGTTTAAGTGAATTACTTTTTATGACAACAAAGTTATCCTTAATAACATTTAGATTTAATTTATTTACTTCTTCCTTATCAATTTTAACAGGATCCTTTTCTTCCTCACGATGATATTTTTCGATAAATTCTTTAGGAATTTCACCATCGTTTATTATTACTGTATCTATTTTTCTTTTGCCTAGATGATCATTTAAAACCTTTACGTGACGACTTACGGTAAAGTTATCAGTTTCACCTGGTTGGGTAAACATATTACATACGTAAAGTATTTTACCCTTTGATTCATCTATTGCTTTTGTAACATCTTCACTTATTAAATTACAAGTTATGCTAGTATATAAACTTCCCATACTAAGAATAATCATATCCGCTTCTTTTATATTTTTTATAACCGCAGGAGTAATCTTTGGAGCTTCTTTATAATAAATATCTTTTATACGTTTTTCTGATTTTGTTATGTTATGTTCACCTTCAACAATGCTTCCATCGTCCATTTTCCCCATTAAGATAACGTTATCTTCTGTTAAAGGTAAAACCTTACCTTTTAAATTGAGTACCTTGGATAAAGACTCTATGCCATCAGACATATTACCAGTTATGTTACAAAGAGCTGCAAGTAAAAGATTACCTACCGTATGACCATTTAAATCACTAGATGTATTAAATCTATACTCAAGTAATTTTTCAAATAAAGGTTCTGTTTCCGATAAAGATGCTATTACCTTTCTTAAATCACCTACCGCTGGAATATCAAACTCCTCCCTTAACTTGCCAGTAGATTTACCATCATCACAAACCGAAACAACAACCGATATATCAACAGGAAATTCTTTTAATCCTCTAACTAGTGTTGATGTACCTGTTCCACCACCTAATATAACTACTTTTTTACTCATCAAAATCACCTCTTAAATAAGGGTTATTTTCTAACTCTTCTTTTAACGTTGTATCCTCTCCATGACCAGGATATAATCTTATATTTTCATCATAATTTTTTATTTTATCTAAACTTTTTTTCATATCATCAAAACATCCACCTTCAAGGTCACATCTTCCAATCGTTCCTTTAAAAATAAAGTCACCTACAAACATAATTTTTTCCTCTTTAAAATAGTATGTTACAGCATCCTCCTTATGCCCAGGAGTTAATATTATTTCAAAACTAAAAGGTCCTATATTTTGATACTTATTACTTTTATAATCTATTACGTTTACATTATAGCACTTTTTTATATCCTCTAAAGCGCCAACATGATCAAAGTGATAATGCGTAATAAGTACTGCTAGTACTTTTTTATCACCAACAAGCTCTTTTATCTTATCAAAATCATCTCCTGGATCTATAATAAGACAATCATTATTAATAGATACTACATAACAATTTTCCTCTAAATAACCAGTTTCTACTTTTTCTATCTTCATAACTATAATTCCTTAATTAATGCTTCATAAAGAAGGTCCACTAAATAATTACTAGGCTCTAATCCATATTTATTCATGAGCTTATCAAAAACATCATCAGATACATCTAAACCTAAAAATTTAAATACTGATTCTTTCTTATTATCTATATCATTTAAATAATTTCTAGTATAAGTATTATCTATTATTAAAAGTGGTAAATCTTCTATAAACTTTTTAAAACGTTTCATTATCGTTTTAGTTGTCTTAACATATTTAAAAGATTCATTATCATAATCTAGCATTCTTAAAATATCAGGAATTTTTATTTTAGATTTATCTAATCTATAATCAAATCTATCTTCTAATTTTATTCCATTTATTTTAAGTGCTGAAAGCTGTGCTATATCTCCCTTTTTAGGATCTACCGCAGTAGGCACTATTTCTAATATAATATATCGTTCTTTACTTAAATCCATAGCTATCCTTCTTCCTTAAGTATTACAATTGTATAATTTATAAAGATTAAAGTCAAATTAAAAAGATGTAAGAAATTATTCTATTCTTACATCTCATATTTTTTATAATAATTTTCCATTTCTTTTGTTACGTCATCAAGATAATTTTCTTCTATTTTAGATATATCTTCTTCTAATTTCTTAATCAATGGTTCAATTTCCCATTTTTTTTGATTAATTTCAGATTCTTTTCTTCCAGTTCTTCCCGCTACATAAGCTTTAAAAATCTTATAATATTCATCTCTTTTTTCTTCTGTTTCAAACTCTTTTTCAAACTCTTCACCATCTATAGTTACTAAACAAGTAAATACTCTTTGTAAATTCTTTATATCTATTAAATATTTATCATCTAAAATAATCATACCATCACTTATGCCTATACTATCAAAACATTCAGCCCATAAATTTCCATTCTTATCTATTAAACCAATTTTTCCGTTTTTTTCAATAAATGCTAGGCTTCCATGAAAATCACTAACATAATCATACTTTGCTTTTATTACTTCTTTTCCTGTTTTATCTATAAAACCATATTTCCCATTCTTTCTAAAACATGCTAGGCTTTCATGAAAGTCTCCAACATAATTATACTTTGTTTTTATTACTTCTTTTCCTGTTTTATCTATAAAACCACATTTCCCATCTTTATTA
>CAYVPV010000014.1:18879-38301 GCA_964453925.1 uncultured Muribaculaceae bacterium
CCACATTTCCCATCTTTATTAAACCATGCTAGGCCTTCATGAAAATCACCAACATCATACTTTGCTTTTATTACTTCTTTTCCTGTTTTATCTATAAAACCACATTTCCCATCTTTATTAAACCATGCTAGGCCTTCATGAAAATCACCAACATAATCACAATCTAAAATATTAGAATTATCTAATTTTATAGTATTCTTTTTTTCAACGCTTATTTCCATCTTTACATTTTTCCTTTCAGACAAATTTATTATACACATTTTTATTTATTTGTAAAGAATAAACTATCCTATATTATTCATAATATTTAACAGGAGGTTTATATGAATAAAACTAAAAAATTAAAAATATTAGGAGTAATTGTAGCATTCCTACTTTGTTTTCCCCTTCACTTTTTATATGACAAATTACCCTGTTTTATAACAAGTATAATTGCACCAGTTAATGAAAGTATAGCCGAGCATATGAAAATATTATTTGGAAGTATATTAGTTGCAGGAGTCATTCAAAAAATAATTGTTAAAACAAAAAAATTAAACATTAACAACGTATGTATATCTAACTTTACCGCAGCCTTATCTTCTATTCCTATTTTTCTAGTAATGTATCTACCTGTTTATAGCGCAATTGGAGAAAACTTAACCATTACTATCATAATTATGTTTATAGCAATTGTGTTAGCAGAAATAATATCTTATTTAATAATGAAAAAAGAAGATTTAAAGCTTGAAAACATGGCTATAATATTTACTATTACAATTTATATTATATTTGGTTTTTTAACTTACTTTCCACCTGAGCAAGAACTATTTATGGATCCATTAAGTTTAAGTTATGGTATAAAAAATAATTAGAATTACCTAATTATTTTTTTATATTTACTTTTTGGTACCGGTCTTCTTGCAATACTATCTTTATCAGCATAATATGTATAAAACTGGTGATGCTTATCTTTTAATATAAAACTTTCCGTTTTCAAAAAATACTCTAAATCGTTTCCGTTTGATATATTATGTAAGTCCCAAGTTAAATCTAAATGATACCACTTTCCATCTAGTTTAACTACGTTCCATTCATGTGATAAAGACATCACACTCTTACATTCTATTCCTAATTTATTCATTATTAATTTAAATGCTGGTGCAATTCCAGAACATACTCCAGTATTGTCATAAAAAATTCTAAATAAACTATTTTCATCAAGTTCTTTTCTTTCATCAAAATTCATTTTACTCATATTATAATCATATTCAATTCTTTCTCCGAGGTAATTATAAACAAAATATATTTTACCTAAATCATCTAATCCTTTTGGAATTATACTAATAAAATTATCTATCAAACTATTTAACTCTATTAATTGATCAAAGGTTAATTTATTATCTCTTTCATTATTATCCTCAAAACCACATGAATATTTTTGATTTAAATTAATTTTATAATCAAATCTAGAGGAATGTTCTTTTAATATATTAAGTTGTTTACCAGTAAATACATTTAAAGTACCTAAATTATACCTTAAATCCAAATTATGTGATACAGAATCTAAAAATGAAATTAAACTTAAAAAATTTTTATTACTTACTTTTTCCGAAAGTTCTAACTCTAGCCCTATTATATGATCATTATTATTTTTTATACTATTAAGAATATTAAACGGTTTTTTACATCTCATATAATCTCTTACTTTAATATAATAATATATCTCTTTATTTACTATATTACTAAATTCTTCTACTGCATTCGTATAATCAGTAATATCACATCTTAAAAAAATATATGTATCTTCCATATTTATAATATCTTTAGAAGTTTCTATATATCTTGGTATCTCATTATTATAATCATCTTTTGCATCATAATATTTATTAACACATGTAAATTTTCCCATAATACTCCTCTCATCTCTTTTTTCGGATAATATAATAGCGTTTAATAATTATTTTGTCAATAATGCTTAAAAAAATAGTTAGTGCTACAATTTAGCATTAACTATTTTTTTATTTACAAGTTGCTCCAGAGGATATAATATCTTCTGCTAACATATCTACACTAGAAAATTCACTAGTATTATATATTCGTGTATTTGTTAAATATACTTTACCATCCTTATAATAGTTATTTACATTAGATCGTGTTCCTCCATCAAAACTAATCATCATTCCGGTTATAGTAGCAAAAGTACTAACTACCTCTTCTTTTGTTTTTCCATTCGGTACATTTATTTTCCCGCTTTTACTTTCCCATATTATAACGGTATCTTGAAAAACTTGATTTTCATTTTGATATAAGCCCAACGTTATATTTACGTTTGCTTGTCCCTGATAATCTTGAGTAAGAGTACAAACCTTATCATATTCTGAAGCCTTTTTAGATAATTCTTTTGTACCGTCACCACTGGCATTACCCAATAACTTACTTAATACAAAAACTATAGCTATTGCTATAATAACTCCAATTATAATCTTTATTAATTTTTTGTTTTCATTATTATTTTTGTTACTATAAATTTGATCACTGTAATTTACCATACTAGTTTTATTTTGTGGTCCATTATTTAGTTGGTTATAGTTATTAAAAGTTTGATCTTGACTTTGGTTATTATAAATATTCATATTATTAAATTGCTCATTTTCCATATTACTATCATTACTAGTAAAACTATTTGTATTTTGATTAAAATTATTATTCATATTATATAGACCTCAATACAGCATTAATAATTATTACTATAAGCATTACTATAATTACAGAAACAATACTTACGCCACCTTTTTTAGAACATAGATTAATTAATTCATCTTCACTAGCATTATGATTAGAAGCTTTGATTTTATTAACTTTATTTTTTACATTATTTAAATATAATTTATTAAATATTAAAGCCAATATAATATTAGGTATAAAAGTGCAAATTACCAAAATTGGTTTTTCTTTTAAAACACCTAATAACACAGCTGATAATATTTTTTCCAAAATCAAGTATATAAGTAATAAACTATAAAACTTTCTATATGCTAAATATTCCCAACCAAAAAACAATGATGAGAAAGAAAATTTTTTATTCTTTAATTTTTCATATTTTGATCCAACATATGCTGAAACTAGCTTTTCATCTAATTTATTATTCATAATTATATCCTCCTTTTAACAAACCAAATAAATACCAAAATAACTCTAAGTACAATATGAAAACTATCAATTTTAAACCAGTTGTTAAAAAAACTAATATACCTATTCCTATTATTATACATAAGATATCCTTTAGTATTTTCTTAGCCTTTATTTTTTTTACTTCTTCGTTTGTAGGTCTTCCTACATGTTTTTTTTCTTCATTCATTTTTACTCCTTTACGTTTTATTTGTAGATAACTATTTTTTACTGTTATCTTATATGTTGATAATAGCATATACCCCCCCCCCCAGCTGTCAAGTATTATGATTTGTGGATAATAAAAAGTGTAAATAAAAAATTAGTGACTATTTTAAATCACTAACTACTTTTTTTAAGAATCCATTTTTTCCTTCTAATATATAAGTTACAGATACAATTATACTACCAACAAAAGCGATAAGCATATCTTCCATGGTATCACTAACACCTGTATCTAAACTATGTTGAACATCCATACCTAAAAATACATCTGTTCCATATTCTAAAAACTCCCACAAAGATGCTATCATCAGAGTAAAACATATTATGAATAAAATGTTAAACCCTTTGTTTTTTTCTTTATATACACCAAACCAATCCATTACAACTAGTGCTAAAACAGATGTTAAAACACCAGATATAAAATGTGCGAATAAATCATACCACCATACCGTGTTATATAAGTTAACAACACTACCAAAAAACTGTGCAAGTATTATAAAAACCACATACACAAGTTCCATAGCGTTAGTTATTTTTATCTTAAATATACTTTTTAATGTTTTGGGAATAAATAAAACTAACGGTATGGTTATATCACCTAATAGCCTGTCATATGCTCCAACATTTATATCTTTAATGAAGAAACATATAGCTGCTAAAGAGCAAACAAAAATTAATGCATTAATTACTTTTTTCATTTCATAAATCTTCCCTCAAAATTATCAAGATCATTTTTGATATCTTTTTCATAATCGCTAAATATAATCTCTTCTTTATCCCTCATATTCAACTTAATTTTAAATATTTTAACTATCGCTGCTTTTAAGTCTGTAATTCTCTGAAGAAATGGTTTTTTATCTTCATTTACTGAGAAATCTTGTAAGAATTCATAATTACTTTGTAAGATTTCCAAAAGTCTAACACTACTATCTTTAGCAGGTTCAGCGTAAACTTCCTCTTTCATTTGATCCGTTAAAATATTTTCTATCTTATCTAAATACAATTTATAATTTTCATTATTTATAGTTATTTTAGTTATAGTTTTAATAAACGATTCATAATCATGCTTACTTAATGACTTTCTTAATTCTTTTTCTAATTCATCTATTTCATTACTCATTATCTATCTCCCTTAACAAAATTATATGCATCACGGCACATTTCATTAATGTCTTTTTCTGCTTTCCAACCAAGTTTTTCTAACGCATATGAAGGATCAGCGTAACATGCGTCAATATCTCCTGGCCTTCTTTTTTTTATTTCATATTTTACATTAATATTGTTCACTTTCATGAAGGTATTAACTAAGTCAAGTACACTATACCCATTTCCTGTTCCTAAGTTATATGCATCACAACCAGTTTCACCTAAAACTTTCTCAATAGCTTTAACATGTCCTTTAGCTAAATCAACTACGTGTATGTAATCTCTTACACCAGTTCCATCATGAGTATCATAATCATTACCAAATACTCCTAAACATTCAAGTTCCCCGGTTGCTACCTTAATAATGTATGGCATTAGATTATTAGGTATTCCGTTTGGATTTTCTCCTATAAGGCCTGATTTATGTGCACCAATCGGATTAAAGTATCTAAGTATCGCTATACTCCACTCATTATCAGATTTATATAAATCTTTTAAAATCATTTCAATCATAAGCTTAGTGGTTCCGTATGGATTAGTCGTTGAAAGTGGAAAATCCTCTTTAATTGGTAAACTTTTTGGTTTTCCGTATACTGTTGCACTTGATGAAAATGCTATTTTTTTTACATTAAATTCATTTGCTACCTCAAGTAATGATAATGTAGAATCTAAATTATTTCGATAATACATAATTGGCTTAGCAACAGACTCTCCTACCGCTTTATATCCTGCAAAATGAATTATTGCATCTATTTTATGTTCGGTAAATATCTTTCTTAATGTTTCTTTATCACAAACATCTCCTTCATAAAAAGATACTTTTTTACCAGTTATTTGTTTAATATAGTCTTTAACCTCTTTTTTAGAATTAGACAAGTTATCTATTATAACAACATCATAACCTGCATCAATTAATTCTACGCAAGTATGACTTCCTATAAAACCAGTTCCACCAGTTACTAATATTTTCATTCCCATCCTCCTATATATATCCTATATTATATCATAAAAAAAAGATTCTATAAAGAACCCTTTAAATTGTTTAATTTTTCCAACTTTCCGGTCTTAGAAAACCAATCTTCTTTTTCCATTACTACTTTATATTCATCAACTAAGTTACCATTTTCACTTTTAAATGAATCCTTAATCAACCTATAAGGCTTAAATCCTAATTTATAAAGTACCCTTTTAGCCTTCATATTTCCATCATCATACGTACATACAATTTTATCATATCCATTTACATACAAATATTCAATAACACCTTCTAAAGCCTCCGGCATATATCCTTTTCCCCAGTAAGTAGGATGAAGATTAAAAGAAACCTCTATTTCTTTTTTACTTATATCTTCATCTGTTGTTATTATATTACCAATTGGCTTATCATTTAAATATATAATCCAATCAAACATATGTGCCTTTTTGATTTTACTAAAATACCTTTTCATACCGTTTTTAAACAAAACTTCTATTTTTTTTAAATCCTGTTTAACAAACTTAACTATCCCATCAATTCCTTTAAGTTTAGAATAATCATATTCATAAACTTTCATATAATCTTCTTTTTTTCCCCTTTTCATTATTAAGCGTTTTGTTTTTATTTCATTTGTTTCATAATTCATGTTTTTCTACCTCTTACTTAATAATTGCTAGGCTATTATGCCAACATATGGTTATATATTATAAAGTTTAATTTTACAATAATCAACAAAATTTTATCTTTTTTTTAAACTTTTTGAAAAGTTTATTAAGTAACTAAATTTTTTTCAAAAAACACTTGATTAAACCTTTATTTCTTGCTATTATATTAATGCAGTTTATGGCGAGATAGCTCAGCTGGCTAGAGCGTTCGGTTCATACCCGAAAGGTCGTGGGTTCGATCCCCTCTCTCGCTACCATGCAAATAACTAGATAAAAATATCTAGTTTTTTTTATTCTAATCACGCGCCCTTTCTTAAATTTATAAACAAAAATAGCACGATTTCTCATACTATTTTTTTACTATTTTATATACATCTTCTTTAAATTCTTCTTTTAATTCATCATTTAAGACATCTTCGTTGCATATTCCCTCTATCATATAATCAGCATCCAAATATTTTTTTCCATCTAGTGCAGCAAAATCATAACAAATTCTTAAAAGAGTCAAAGCAAAATCAGGGTTATATTTACTCAAATTTAATTCTCTTATAGCCTTTTTTGATAAGTTTAAAATAGCACCTAACAAATCTTTTTTAACACTATCATTATAGTTAATACTAATCTGTTTATTTTCGGCAAACCTATCTGAGGTAACTAATAAAAGATTAAGCATTTCATAATCTGTTAAATCCGAAAGATAAAGATTATTAAATCTTCTACTAAAAGCTCCATTATTTTCAATAATTTTATATTCATCAGTAGTTGTTGTTCCCACTATTTTTATTCTTCCATCACCTAAGTATGGCTTTAATATGTTTGATACATCATTATTTGAATTACTTCCTTGTCCTAATCCCATAAGAGTATGAATCTCATCAATAAATAATATTGAGTTTTCATTGTCAATTAATTTCTTTATAATACCTAAAAGTTTTTCTTCTACCATACCTACCAAACTACATCCACTAATTAATTCACTAGCACTTACCTCAACTATTTCTTTATCAAGAAACGTATCTGGAACATCCCTATTTTGAATGTTATATGCAAGTCCTTTTATAAGCGTTGTCTTACCAGTACCAGGACTTCCATATATTATCAAAGACTTCTCATCATCCATAAGAAGCGCACTCATTTTTCTTAACTCTTTAGTTCTACCTACCAAGGGATTATATTTGAAATTTTCTCTAGTTAATATGTTTCCAAAAGGAATATCTAGTTTCTTTTTTTCTCCATAAGATTGCGTAGATGATGAATAATTTAAATTATTTTCTTTAGATTCAGCTGAATCTAAAAGGTCTTCTAAAAATTCATCAGAACTAAGCATTTCAAGTGGATAAGAAAATAATCTATCATCAATTTTTTCACTTCTTAAATAATTATATAATATTCTTTCTACGCAAATTATAGGCTTAGTATTATCACAATACCCCTTTATAAAACATCCCCATAAATTACAAAAACCTTTTTCTTGATAAGATTGACTAGCAATATAATTAGAAACATATAAATTTAGCTGATCAATTGTCCGATCTGAAAACTTATATTTATCTTCAATTAGCTTCATTGTGAGTCCATGTTTTTCTAGAAGTTCTTTTAAATCTTCACTATTTTCAATACAAACAATTAATAAAAATAAAAACATAATAAAAATTGAAGAGAGTGTTTCTCCTTTTTTTGTTTCTACCTTAATCCCGCTTGCAATAGCCCCATTACGTTAGTAGAGCTTTCACAAAGACTTAAAAAATGAGTAACTATTTCTCTTGTTTCATTATCGCATTTTTTCTTAAAATCCTGTAATAACATAATCACATACCACCATTCTTTTAAAACTTTGCTTCATATATTAACATTTTTTTATATAAATATCAACTAATTTACTAATTAACAAATTAATTGTATAATATTATCAGAGGTAAAAAAATGACTTATGGAGAAATACTAAATAAATTATCAAAATCTAAGTTTAGAAATAGCTTTCATCTTAGAAAAAAAGATATTACTTACATAAAAGAAAAAGGCGCTTTAAAAATAAAAGAACACGCTTACGATTTTATTAATAAAAGACTTGCTCCTGCTACAATACCTAATGACGGAAATCAAACTCCAACGAAAGGACATCCAATATTTATTGCGCAACACGCATGTGCATGTTGTTGTCGTGGCTGTTTGGAAAAATGGCACAAAATACCAAAAGATAGATGTCTTACTAATAAGGAAATAGATTACATAGTTAATCTGCTTTTGCTGTGGATAAAAAAGGAATTACATAAAAGTTAAATTGGAGGTAAAATATGGAATTATTAGATATTTATGATGAAAAAGGAAATCATATTGGAACAGAAGAAAGAAAAATAGTTCACCAAAAAGCTTTGTGGCACAAAACGGTTCACTGCTGGCTTTATGATAAATATGGAAACGTATATTTTCAAATAAGAAAAGAAGAAAAAACATTTTACACTACCGCCTCTGGTCACGTTAGCGCTGGTGAAACATTAAAAGAAGCATTCGGTCGCGAAATCAAAGAAGAAATAGGAATTGATATTGATTATAATAAAGCTGAGCTAATTGAAGTTGTTAACTTTAAATTAGATAGAAAAAATAAAGATGGTACTATGTTTAGGGATAGAGCTTTCGCAAATGTATTCGCTTATAAAATTAATGATGATATTGATTTTAATATGGATCCAAACGAAGTAATTGGAATTGTTAAATTAAGAGCAATAGATACTTTAAATTCATTTAAAAAAGAAACTGGTAAAATAAATGCTGAAATAATAAATATAGATAATACCATAACAAAACGTTTAGTAGATTTTAATGAATTCTTAGTAAACAAAGGTGAAACCGCTATAGAAAAATATGGTAAAGTTTTAGAATTCGTTATAGAAAAAACTAGTTTATAGGTAGAATTATGTCAAAGTTATCTAACACAATAACAATGTTACAGTTA
The DNA here is from genome assembly GCA_964453925.1 of uncultured Muribaculaceae bacterium. GTDB lineage: Bacteria > Bacillota_I > Bacilli_A > RF39 > UBA660 > Aphodocola. The sequence continues at coordinate 27,995 of CAYVPV010000014.1, forward strand.
CTTCAAACCGGAAAAGTATACAATAAAAGAGCTAGCTGAAAAATTAGAAGTATCAGAAAGAATGATTAGGGTTTATAAAGAGGATTTAGAAAAAGCAGGTATATATATTGATACAATAATGGGACCTTATGGTGGTTACGTTTTAAATCAAAGTGTTAAATTACCAGTTAGAAAATTCAAGGCAAAAGATTTTAAACTTCTAGATCAGTATATAAAATTAGAAGAAGATAAAAAAAGAAAAAATAACTTAATAATGCTACAAGATAAAATAAGAGGAATTTATATTGGTTCAAAAAAAGAAGCTAATGAGCTAAATCTAAAAGATGAGGAATTAAAAAAAATTCAACTTGCTAACAAGATCAATAAGAGAAAAAAGAAAAGTAAAAATAAACTACTACTCTTATGGTAAAGGTGAAAACGAAAGAGTTATTTGTCCTGCCGAAATGTTCCTATTCCAAGATGGTTGGTATTGTGCTGCCTTTTGTGAATTAAAAAAAGACATAAGGCATTTTGAATTAAGAAGAATATTAAATTATGAATTATTAAATGAAAAATATGAGTAGACGAAATACTTCCTCCTTAGGTGATATATTTAACTTAAGGAGGAATTTTTATGAAAAAAATGAGAGAAAACTTTGAATTATTAGAAGATAGATTATGTTCTGTTTTATCTATTACCGATTTAGATAAAATAAGATATGAGTTAAGTAAAATAAAAGAACCTACTTTAATCTCTGGAGTTGGCGGTTCAAGCGTAGTAAGTAATTATGCATCCAAGGTGCTTAATAAAGCAAACAAAATCATAACTAAAAGTGCAGAGCCTAGAGACTTTAAATACATTGATTTAGATGGATTTAAAAACGTAATAGCATGTAGCTATTCTGGTAATAATTATGGAATAGAATTAGCATTTGATAATAATTTAAAACACTACTTATTATCTAGCAATGAACCGGATAATGACGGTATAATCCCACTATATTATAACATTAATGGTGATAAAGAAAAAAGTTTTATATCTTTATCTTCTACGATAATACCATGTGCTATTTTGCTAGACTACTATAATTATGAAAAAAACGGTTATTGTGAAACATATAGAATAATTGATAATTTTATAGGATATCATGAAGGATGTAAATATAATTTTGATGTTGATTGCGATTGTTTTGAAATATTTAGTGGATTAGACACTTCCGCTGCTGCAACCTTTTTAGAATCAACGTTTGTAGAAGTTGGAATAGGAATTCCAATCATTCATGATAAATATTCCTATTGCCATGGTAGATCCACCCTATCTACAACAAATAATAACATTGCTATATATTTTTTTACCGGAACCGAATTAGATAAAATAATTTTAGAAAAATTACCAAAATATTATAAAAATATAATAATTTTAAAAGTAAACGATTACTTAACTGATTACATACCTGATTATGATTCTATTGGAAGAGACTTTGTTATGTTAAATAAATGTTTATACCTAGCAAAATATATTGCTGAAAAAAAAGATAAAGACCTATCAGGAGTAGATTATAATCCAATAGTAAAAAAATTATATAAATATAAATGACAAGTTTAAAAGATGGCTTTAATGTAAGCTATCTTTTATATTATCTATTTCCATTTGCATTGCCCTTACCATCTTTTCTAACATCTCAAGAGTCTGACCGTTATCGTCATTATTACCATTTGTATTTACGTTTCCTGCACTTTGACCTTGTGTTCCTGAGAAAGTATCAGCGTTATTTCTTCCCGTTTCAGTTGAACCTACAGGTTCCAATCCCCTTTCCTGCATTACTGCCCTATAAAAAGCATTGGTAGATAAAACCTGTGCAACAAGCATAAGCCAGTTACCTATTGCGTTTTGTTCGTTTGCAGTCATATCATCAATTAATATATAGCCTACAACAACAGCAGACAAAGAAAATAATTTAGGAGGAATATTTGGCAACAAAATAAAATCCCTCCTTACTATTTAATTATATTCAAAATAGTAATATTAATTAAAAGCAACTTCAACATCTACATTTTCATCTTTATATGCTATATATAAAAATATAAAGCCGCTTATTGCAATAAGTAAAGACCCTATAAATGATAAATATGTTAACTTTTTCTTTTCATAAGAATCATATAGGTTAAGTCTTTTTACATCATCAAGTGAATCCTTTAAAAAATAAACATAAACAAAAATTAAAACAACAAAAATTCCTATTGTTATCTTACGGTATTTTTCCTTACTTTTTAAATCATTATATAAAAAGTATTTTCTTTCAAAAGTATTAGAATATAAACTAAGAACTATAATACCAATATAAATTATCCATATAAAATCCTCTACCTTTAATTGTTTTAACCTTCTATTTAGTTCATCATTACTCATACTAAAGTATATTAAAAAAACTAAGATTCTTTTCTTAATTTTCTTTACTTTCTAAATATACTATATATTCTTCCCATTAATGCATAAGAAATTGGTGCCCTATAAACACTTTTTGGAATCTTATCTTCTATTGCTCTTACTATTTGTACAACTATAGAATCTAATTCTTTTTTTTCTCCTACCCTAAATAAAAAGTGTTCTACATTATATAATTCTTTTTTTATATCTTTAAAATATTTTCCATCATTGTATTTATTATCTAAAAATATTTGATTAAAACCTGTGTTATACAATCCTGGTTCAATTAATGCTACTTTAACATCTGTTCCCATCATAAACAACTCTTTTTGTAAAGATTTGGTTATCATTGTAATGCTTGCCTTAGTCGCTGAATAAACACCCGCAAAAGGGATTGGAATAGTTCCGGCAATTGAAGACATAACAATTATTCTACCACTATCTTTATCTACCATTTGTCTGAGTACTAACTGTAATAATCTAAATGAGGAAAAAACATTTACTTCAAAGTTAGTTCTCACCTCATCTATATCTGCTTCTATTATTGAACCACCCAAAGCGATACCAGCATTATTATATAAGACATCAACATTTAAATTTAAAACCTTTTTTCTATCTTCTTCTTTAGTTATATCAACCTTCATAACTTTAATATTTTTATAATTTTTTACTTTTTCTTTAACTTTATCCACTTCTTTTTTTGTATGACAAGTTAAATATACAACGTGTCCTCTTTCAGCTAAAGTAAGTGCAGTTAAATATGCTATTCCACTTGCTGCGCCAGTTATTAATATTTTCATAAAAAAATCACCATTATTATGGTGATCATTTTATTTACTTTTATTCTTAAGTAACTCTTCAAATTTACCTAATATTTCGTATATGTTTGTACAACTCATAAAACAAATTGCGGCATTATCGTGTTTTAATAACTTTTCTACTGTTTCAATTGATATTTTTTCAGCATTAGGAACATTATTTATTATGTTGTCACTTGAAGCATTTGGATAATCTTCCTGCTTTTCTCTATCACAGTGAATATCCATCACGTATGCCTTATCTGCAGTTTTAAGTGCATCAATAAATCCATCCATTAAAGCTTCCGTTCTAGAATACGTATTTGGTAAAAACACCGCAACTATTTCTTTACTAGGGTATTTTTGTCTAGCAGAATTAATCGTTACTTTAACTTCGGTTGGATGATGGGCATAGTCATCAATTGTTGCAACATCACCAAAAGTATGTTCTTTAAACCTTCTTTTGGCATTTTCAAAAGTTTTAAGTAAGTCATGAATTTCTTCTTTTTTTACACTTTCCATATCACAAATAGTAATACATGCAAGCGCGTTTAATATCATGTGCTTACCAAATAAAGGAATATCAAAGTGACCATACACATCACCATTCATATAAACATCAAATGAACTTCCTGTTTTTGTTAATTTAATGTTTTTTGCAATTACGTCATTATCTTCATTAAATCCATAGTATATGACCTTGCTACTAATGTCCATTTTTCGAACGTTTAAATCATCACCACAAGCTATAACAACATTCGCTTTATTTGCAAATTTTTCAAACGTTTCAATTATCTCATTAATATCTTTATAACACTCGGTATGTTCAAGTTCTATGTTAGTAACAATTGCATAATAAGGATGATATGATAAGAAATGCTTATTAAACTCACATGATTCTAAAGTAAATAGTTCATTTTTTTTACTCGCATAACCGGTTCCATCACCAATGAAATAATTACATCCTTTAGTTTCTTTTAAAACGTGAGAAATCATTGTTGATGTTGTGGTTTTCCCATGAGTACCACTTACCCCTATCGTTTTAAATTCACTACTTATTTTACCCAAAAGTTCATTATAATCAATTATTTGTAACCCTAAAGCTTTTACCCTTTTAATTTCAGGATGTTCTTCGCTAAACGCCTTCGAATAAGTAACTATAGTATCTTCGTCTATTGCATGAGTGCTATCATAATATATTTTTATTCCTCTTTTATCAATTCCCTCCTCAGTAAATTTATATTCTTTATAATCATCATAACCAGACACTTCATTTCCCAAGTCAAAAAGTATTTCAGCAAGAGTTGCCATACCAGATCCTTTTATTCCAATACAATAATATTTCATAAGTTTCACCTCAATATAATTATATCACTTATTTATTAAAACATTATAGAAAAATATAAATAATTGTGTTATAATCATTTTGTACTTGCCGGTATGGCGGAATTGGTAGACGCGCTGGACTCAAAATCCAGTGGTAGTAATACCGTGTCGGTTCAAGCCCGACTACCGGTACCATTGGGAAATCTGTTCGAACTTTTTTCGAACTTATATAGGAGACTTGTAAAAAGTCTTTTTTTATGTTATTATGAATATGTCAAGGGAACTTGCATAAAATAAAAAAGGGAACATTCAGTTTCGCTAAGTTGAGTGTCTACCCAATTAAATTAGTTAGACACTTATTCTAAGAATGAGTGTCATTTTTTTATTGCTAGCACCAATAAGGTAGAGAGTAATAAAATGATAGCAATGAGCTTCAAAACTTTTACTATGAAAGTTTTAGTTTTCATTTTATCAAACCTCCTCTCTATAAGAGATTTGGTAGACACTCAACAACTGATATTCCCTAATTAAATTATACTATACGTTAATTTGCTAAACAAGTGTTGAGGTGAAACTATGCTTAATGAAATACTGGGTGAGTTAGAAATTTTGACTAACAAAAATAGGAGTGATTATGAATTTAAAAGAAGACCTAAAAATGTATATTGAAAATAATATATTTCCAAAATATAAAAGAAATGAAAAAGGGCATCAGATTGATCACATAAATTATGTGATTAATAGATGTTTTAAATTATGTAAAAATAAAAATATTGATATTAATATGCTATATACAATTGCAGCATATCATGATATTGGTTATTATATTGATTATAAAAATCATGAAATTATTTCAGCTAAAATTATGTATAAAGACGAAAATTTAAAAAAGTTTTTTAATAATGAGCAATTAAGAATAATGAAAGAAGCAATAGAAGATCATAGGGCATCATTAAATAGAAGACCAAGAAGTATTTATGGTGAATTAATATCTTCAGCAGATAGAAATATAGATGTAAATGAATCATTAAGAAGAATTTACTTTTATAGTATAGAGCATTTTAGTGAATTAAGTGAAGAAGAAACAATTGAAGAATGTTATAATCATACTCTACAAAAATTTAGTGAGGATGGTTATGCTAATTTCTTTTTAGAAGATAAGGATTATGATAATTATTTAGAAGAATTACGAAATCTTTTAAATAATAAAGAGGAATTTATCAAAAAGTTCAAAACAATCATATTTGAAAATACGAACTTTAAATAATTTAAAAGTTGTAAATAACTATCTCAATCGTACCAATTATACAAATAAAGCGACTTATAAGTCGTTTTTATTTTTCTATAAATTACTAATTTTATGTTATAATAGCAAGCAACGAAATGGGGTCTTGCTATGAATAAGACATATTGCATAATATTTAACACTAACAATGAAATATTAATACTTAAAAATAATAATGAATATTCATTACCTAGTATTTCCGGAAATACTAGTAATAAAAAAGCGCATCTATCTAAATATTTATATGATAATTTTGGTTTAAAAGTAAAAAAATCTTATTTAATTCTCCAAAAAAGCTATGAAAACGAAGATTATTTTTTATGTGAGGAGCCATATGATATATATGAATTTAATTCTGACGAAAAAATAAAAAAGCAAATGGTATGGATTTCAAAACGAGATTTAAAAGATGTACTTTTATCCAATCATAACAATAGATTTTCTAATACCCTAATTGATGCATTAACAAAAACGCTTGGCAGTGGTTTTTCTTTTAGTAATAAAGAGAGAAATGAATTATTAAAAGAAATGCAAATAGCTAGCGACGAAGGAAACAATTTATATTTTAACTATCTCACAAGAAAATCAATGTGTTTAGTAATGGGGAACAAACAGGAATTAAGCAAAAACGAGTATGAATACTCATTGGAATTAATAAAAGTATTATGCAGGGATATAACACTATTACATGATAAAAAATTAAATGAATATAAAGAAAAACTAACAAATACTCATCTTGCCGATTTAACAGAAAAAGAGGCTAGCTTAATTGGTAAACATGATAAATGGTCCAAGCTTTTTAAATCTGTATATAATAAAACATCAAAGCATTTACCAGCAAGACCTACATGCAGATGTATAGATTACATTGAAGAAGAAATAAAATTTCAAAATAAAGATGCTATAACACCTAATGTTATGATTAGTTTATATGAAAAATATAGAGGTAAATCATATGGGGAAATTCGTGATGATATATTAAAAAGAAGAAAAGAAGCAAAGAAAAAGAAATAGCAACCTATTTCTTTTTTGTTATTTTATTAACTACTTCTTCTACTCTCTCGGAATCTAATGTCTTCCCTTTAAAACTTTCTAATATTTCAACCGGTAATGCAAATATAATAGTATTTCCTTTATCTGCCGAAATATCACTCAAAGTAGATAATGTTCTTAAATGCATTGCACCAGGAGTTGCACTCATTAAACTTGCTGCCTTAGCTAAGTTTTCTGATGCTTCAACCTCACCTTGTGCTTTAGTTATAACTGCGGCTTTTTCTCTTTGGGCTTCTGCTGCAATAGCAATTACCCTTTTCATTTCTTCTGGTAAAGATATGTCCTTTAATTCAACGTCTTCTACCTTGATTCCCCATGGGTCAGTTGCTTTATCAATTATCTTACATATTTCTGTAGATATTTTATCTCTCTCACTTAATAATTCATCAAGCAACACAGCACCTACTGCATTACGCATAGTAGTTTGTGCAAGTTGTCCTACTGCAAAATAGAAATTTTCTACTTCAAGTACTGCTTTAGATGCATCAAACACTTTATAATATATTACAGCGTTTATTCTAATTGATACATTATCCTTTGTTATTGCATCTTGTTCTGGAACATCTACTGCTTTTGTTCTTATATCTACCTTTCGATAGCTTTGAAATATAGGAAGGACTATATTCCAACCTGGATTCATTATTTTACTAAACTTACCTAACGTAAATTTAATACCTCTTTCATATTGATTAACTTGTCTAATTGATACTAAAAATATCACTACTATCACTATTATTATAAATATCATATTTAAAATTCCTCTCTCTTTTTTTCTAATTAATTATTTTAATATCTTAAATCACCTCTTTTTTTAGCAGCGCCTAAAGGATAATTAGTAATCATCGGATTTTTATATTGATTTGAAAAATCATTATCAATGAAATTTGGTTTCAAACCTTTTTTCCTTTTCGTTTTGCTTGTTTTACTAACGTTCTTCAATGGATATTGATTTATTCCATACTTTCTATAATCAAAATTATCATCAATAATTATATTTTCAGGTAACATTGCATATTCATCGGGTAAATTATTACTATTTTCATCTTTACCCTTTAATTTTATTGGAACATTTTCATCAATAAAATTATATTTTCTATATGGTTTAAAATTTCTATAATCAATAGATATATCGGTAAAATCAATTGGTGGTAATATAACATCTTTTCTTAACACTACATTTCCTAATCCATATGATGAAAGATTAAAATTGGCTTTAGAAATCAATGTATCTTCGTTTTCAAATAAAAAACTTTTATTATTATCAATATAACTAGCTAACTCAGCATAGTACTTATCAAATAATTTACCTAATTTAGAAATAATATGAAGATAATAATCATTGTAATCATCATATTCATCTAAAAATTGCAATTGATCTTTTGTTAAGCCATCAACATCAGAACATAATCTTAAATCTATCTCCTTCATAGTCATTTTTCCTAAATACTCATGAAGCAAATCTGCACACAACCCTAAATAAACAATATCTTCTAAATCAAGATTTCTGTCTAAACTTCCATAATCTAAATCTATAATTTTTGCATCAATATTTTTAAAATAATCAAATTCTATAGATTGCGGTACTAAATCTTTATCTAATAAATCTTTTTTCGATGACGTTCCTAATCCTAATGTCATTAATATAGATAAAAGAAGTGCCATAAATTTCTTATTATTACTATATGGCATTAATCATTCTCCTCCTTATATTTAGAAATAAATAAATCTTTTTCCTCTTCTGTCATTTCTTTAGGTTCTTCTATCTTAGGTAAATCATCTATCGAGGATAAATTAAAGTAATCTAAAAATTTATCTGTTGTTTTATAAAGCATTGGTTTACCTGGTAAATCGCTTTTTCCCGCTAAATCAATAAATCCTCTAAATAAAAGCTTTCTTATCATATCCCTTGATGATACCCCTCTTATTTCATCAATTTGTCCCACGCTTATAGGCCCATTATATGCAAGTATTGCAAGAGTTTCCAATGCAGATTGTGAAAGTGTTGAAGAAACGGTCTTATCAACTAATAATTCATAATACTCTTTATGTTCTTCTTTTGTAGATAACTTGTATTTATTCCCCAAATAAACTAATTTTAGGCCCCTTGTTTCCGATTCTAAACTTAGCCTTAATCTATCTATTAAGGCTAAAGCCTCCTCTTTTTCTAATTCAAGTAATTTTTCTATTTCCTCAATCGAAAGGCCATCTTCACCAGTTACAAATAAAAGACCTTCTAATATTCCTTCTTTCATACTACTCACCATCCTTTAATGATACGGTAATGGTATTAAAATTATTATCTTGGTTTAATATAATCTCATTTTTTCTTACCATCTCAAGAATTGATAAAAAACTTATTATTACCTCTTCCTTTGTTTGAACTTCAAATAATTCTTCAAACCTAACATTTTTTTTAGTTTTAAGTATATTTCTAATACTTTTTACTTTATCAGTAACAGATAATTCCTTTTTTGTTATTTTTGTTGCGATTGGTTTATCAAGTTCTTTTCGTTTCATCAATAAATTAAATGCTTCTAATAAATCATTAATTCCAAGGCCATATTTATTTTCTTCTTCCTTAGCATAATAACTAAGGTTAGAAGGCTCCTTTGTTATTATTAGTTTTCTAGTTTTTTCTAAATCTTTAAACTCACTAGTAATTTCTTTATACTGCTTATAAGCAAGAAGTCTTTCAATTAATAGTTCTCTTGGATCTTCTTCGTATTCATCTAACTCCTCTTCTTTTCTTTTTGGAAGAAGCATTTTAGATTTCATCTCAATAAGTTCTGAAGCCATTACTAGATATTCACTAGCAATAGATAAGTTAAGTTCTTTCATCTGATGAATATAATCTAAATACTGCCCTGTTATTTCCTCTATTTTAATATCATATATATCTATATCTTGTTCTTTAATTAGGTGTAATAAAAGGTCTAATGGTCCATCAAAATTATCTATTGTTACTTTATATTTAGAATCACTATTTTTCAACTCAATCACCTAATTTCTTTAATAATTATACCATATTTAGACAATATTTTAAATAAATGCTATAATTTATTTGGTGATAACACATGAAAAAATTTAACATGATTGATGAAGAATTTATATGTGAAAATTGTGGTAAAAAGATAAGTAAACTAAATTACTCTGCAAGGGATCATTGTCCATATTGTTTATATTCTAAACATGTTGATATTAATCCTGGAGATAGATTAAATACGTGCAAAGGTTTACTAAAACCGGTAGGTATAGAAAAGTTTAAAGATACTTTTAAAATACTATACACTTGTGAAAAGTGTAATCGAGTTCATAAAAACATAATGGCTAAGGACGATGATATTGACTTAATTATAGAATTATCAAAAAAGGATTGGTAAGCACTAAAATGAACCCTTTTTCAAGGACTAAATAAAAAGAAGATTATGTGGTTAAAAGT
>CAYVPV010000015.1:0-37912 GCA_964453925.1 uncultured Muribaculaceae bacterium
TGCACATAAATACAAAATAAAAAGAAGCCTTTAAAAAAGCTTCTAATTAAATTCACCTGGAGCATTATAAATTATTAATTCATGCTGGCATCTTGTTGCTACTACGTAAAATAAATATCTTTCATCTTTATTATATTTATTATTTTTATCAGTATAAGAAATTACTGAATCAAATTCTAGACCTTTTGCAAGATAACTTGGAACAATTACTAGGTTTTTGTTAAATTCTTTATCACTATCTTCCATCAGGCTAATACCATCTATTTTACCTTTTAATTTATCATATAATTTTATACTTTCATCTTTACCCTTAGTAATTATTGCAAGCGATGAATATTTTTCTTTTAAATCGGATATGTCATCTTCTAATTGTTCAATATTATTTCTAAATTTAACGGGTACGTTATTTTCTCTTCTTATTGCACTAACATATTTTAAACCAAGGATTTTATTGGTGTAAGCTATTATTTCACCAGATGAACGATAGGTCTTATTTAGCTCAACATACTTGCTATTTTCGTTTAATATATCAGTTAAAACTTCTAAAGTATCATACTTAATATATGGATTAATCGTTTGATTAACATCTCCTAATATAGTAAATGATGCTCTTTTAAATATCTTACTTAGTATTATGTATTGCATCTCATTATAATCTTGGGCCTCATCAACAACTATTTGTTTAATTAAATTACTATATGGAAATCCATTTAGCAAACCCTTTAGATATATAAAGCATAATGCATCTTCATAATTAATTTCTTTAGTATTAAGTTTTACTGTTTCTTCTTTACCATAAACATCTATAAATGACTTACTCCTATACAAGTCTTCATATATCTTTTTATAATTTGGCTTGATATTAACCAGCTCTTTTATTTGTTTTATGAAACTTCTTTTTCCTTTACCATAACTAATACTCGTTTTATCACATAAGTGTTCAGCCATTTTATCGATTCTTTCAAATAATGGTAGCTTATCAAATTTTTCTTTTAATAAATAATTTAAGTATTTCTTTTCTATGGTTTCTATTTTAAGATTTATATCATCCTTTATTAAAATATTTTGTTCTATTTCTTTTGCATAATTATCTATTACATCTACCATATTTCTAGATAATTTAAATTTAACAAAACCTGGATTATTCTCTTTTCCTGTATAAAACCTTTCAATAAAATCAGTAAAGGTTTCTACTCTTTTAAATTCCTTAGCATAACTTATCGCAAAATCATGAAAGGTGGTTTCGCCAGTGTTATCTTCTCCAAGCTCTGGTAGTACGTTTGAAATATATTCTGAAAACACGTTGTTAGGTGAAAATATAAGTACGTTGGATGATTTTAAGTTTTTTATCTTATATAACAGGAAAGCTATTCTATGAAGTGCAACCGATGTTTTACCAGATCCTGCTATTCCTTGAACTATTAAATGTTTATTAGATATGTTTCTTATTATTTCGTTTTGTTCTCCTTGTATAGTATTAACAATGTTTTTCATCTTATCAGAAGACTTTTCTGATAATACTTCTTGAAGGCATTCATCAACTACGTTTAAATCGTTATCAAACACCCTTATTAATTTACTATTTTCTATTTTATATTGTCTTCTAAGAGACATATAACCGTTTATAACACCATCAGGTGCTTCGTATTTGCAAGGTCCTATTCCATAGTCATAAAACAAACTTGCAATAGGACTTCTCCAGTCATATACAAAGTAACGTAAAGCTTTTTCTACGTTGGTTAATCCTATATAAATAGGTTTAGTATGTTCACCATCTTCCTTAAAATCAATTCTTCCAAAGTATGGTGCGTACTGTACTTTTAAAAGTTTTTTATAGTACTCCATCTTAATAAGCATAAAACCCGCTTCAAGTTCTGATGACATAAGACCAGTCTGCATTTCAACCGAATCAATACTTCCCTTATCTTCCCACAAAACTTTTCTAAACTCCGAAAGTTCACTTTCCTTAACGTGAATTTCTTTTCCTAAAACATCTATTTGATTAGATATTTCCTTTGATGTGCTTACTAAGTAGTCTTTTTCTTTCTTTAACTCTTTTTCAGTTAAAGCCATTTTATAACACTCCCTTTCTAACAACGCAAAAAACCACATATTTCTATGTGGTGGGCATAAAAATCACCCAATTTTTGCAAAAACGTCACTTTCATTATATACCATATGAAAATAAATGCAATATAAAACCTACAATTATTTTTCTTTTTTTACATTCTTTTTCACTACGTATCCTGGTATTCCTACCACGGTACTATCATCTTCGACATCTTTTAACACTACTGCGTTAGCACCTATCTTAACGTTGTTACCGATATTTATATTGCCTAACACTTTTGCACCACTTCCAATAAATACATTATTCCCAATTGTAGGATGCCTTTTTTTAGTTTTTTCATTTCCGGTTCCACCAAGTGTCACGCCATGAAACATGATAACGTTATCTCCTATTATAGTGGTTTGCCCAATTACAACGCCTGTTCCATGGTCAATGAATAACCCCTTACCTATGGTTGCACCTGGATGAATCTCAATACCGGTTCTTCTTTTAGCAATTTCTGATATTAACCTTGCCATAAAATACATTTTATGATTATAAAAAAATTTAGATATTTTATGATAAATTTGTGCCCTAAGGGAAGGATATAAAAATACTTCTAAAGTACTTTTTATCGCAGGATCACACTTTTTAATCGTAATTATCTGATTTTTAATAAACCTAAACATAGATATCACCACTTTATAATATGAGATAAACAAAAATTATGAGTGGTGTTTAATCTATGAAAATAAACAGAACATCTGTTCTGTTTATTAAATACATATAAATCATGTGTCATAATATTAGGTTTTTCAACTATCTTATTTTTTTACATTTTTATAATTATTATCCATAAATATATTATTTATATTTTATCTTATTTTAAATCAACGCCACCAAATATTGCAGTTGCATTAACATATATCGTCTTATTCTTAAAATTATTTTTATTATTAGTTTTATTTTCTACACCGCCAAATAAAGAACCAGAATTAACAACAATATTAACATCATCGGGGATTAATAAATCAATACCTCCAAATACTGAATAACAATTTATTACAACATCATTTTTTAATTTAGCATCTCTTAAATCTAGTTCAACTCCACCAAAAATAGCATAACAATTAGCACCCTTAAAGTCTTCGTCGTTTATCTTTTCTTCTATTCCACTAAAAATACCATTATAAGTAATAATACCTTCTTTATTTACGTTGATACTTTTACTAATTTCTTTTATTTTCTTATTTTTAAATGACGCTGTTATTATTGATATACCAATTCCTATAAATATAATAGCTACAATAATTTTATAATTAACGTTTGATATAACATTTAAACCTAATAATAAATATATAACACCTATTATTATTAATACTATATTAAAAATATCTAATTTTTTAAACTTAAATAAATTATTCACTCCCAAAACAATCAAAATAATTGGCCAAATAATACCCCAACTTAAATCAAAGTCAAAGCCTGGAACGAGTACTTTCATTAAAAAGTAAATTCCAATTAACACTAACACTAAACCTACTAACATGTTTTTCCTCCTATAGTTACATTATACTTTAAATAAATAAAAAAAGAAACCTAATTAAAGATTTCTTGTGTTTTTAAATTATCGTGTTTAAATCACTATAGTTAATTGATTCTAAAATAATCTCTGTCATGTTATAATGCCAAACTTTTTAAACTTATTATATTAAAATTTTGTAAAAATACAATTCCTACTTAATATACTTAATCTCTCCCATACGTGATGTTGGAACAAATCCACTTTCTGCTTTTATTACATCAGGTATTCTATTTACAATGGTTGCACAAGTAAGTTCTACCGTTGCTGGTTTTTCTATTACAAGTGTTGTATCAGGTTCACCATAAACGGTCCACTCATTTCTATCAAATTCATCTTTGTTATATACTTTTCCAATGCACTCTGTTTCTAAAGTAATTCCTTCTTTAGTTTCAGTAGTTACAACCGCACTCATACCTGTTGCCATTCCAGCTTTAACAGTCATGCCTAAAGTACTTGATTCTATGTCATAATCGTTGAATTGAGGCACGCATTTTTGAGTTTGACTAATAACTGTTAGCCCAAGTTTATCACATAACCAACCATTTACGTTCCACATGTATGATGGAGCATACTTACCACTTTCTATTATATTATTTCTTTCTTCATCAGTTATTTCATCTAATGACGCAATTTCCTTTTCAAACTCTTCTTTGGTAAGACCAGCACCATGTGCTTTAGCAAGCGCTATTCCATAATCTTCTACGTTATAAGAAGAAGATCCCTTTATCTTTGTAATATTATGACTTGCACCAACTAAAGTAGTAATTAAATTACCCCAAAATGCATCTTGATAACCACTACCTGTTATTGTACAATTATTTTCTTTAGCTAGTTTATCAATTTCATTTGTTAAATTAGGATTAGAATTCATTGGATAAAACGATTCTTCACAAGTTGTTATTGCATTAACTCCGCACTTAGCACAAGTAAGTAATGCATCTTTAACGTCTGCAAGTAAACTCATCGTTGTAACTATAGCACAATCTGGTTTTAACTCAGTTAGTAATTTTTCTGCATTCTTAGCATCACTTACAACAACCCCTGTTTTTTCGGTACCTATTACATCACCAATATCCTTTCCTATTACAGCAGGATTTACATCAACTGCCCCAACAATTTCTCCACCATTTTCTATTACGTAACGCATGGTGTAAACGCTCATTTTTCCACATCCATATTGGAATATTTTAAGATCTTTCATTATATCCCTACCTTTCTATTTTTATTATACATTAATTAACGTTAATAAAAGAGTAGAATTTTGTTTAATGTAAAGTAAAGTGTTATAATAATTTTAGGTGATTTATATGAATAGCACGTTTAACTATTATGAACTTTTAGGAGTAAAGGAAAATGCTTCTAAAGAAGAAATAAAACAAGCTTATAAAAAGCAAATGAAAAAATGGCATCCAGACATAAACAAATCCGAAGATGCAATAGGAATGAGCGCTAAAATAAACGAAGCTAAAGAAGTTTTATTAGATGATGATAAAAGAACAGATTATGATTTATATCTAAAGAAAAAGATAGATGAAAATTATAATAGATATACCCAAAGAAAAACTTATAGCAAAAATAATGAAGAAACTTCTGAATACGAAGATAAAAAAGTAACTAAATGGCAATACTTTAGTGACTTCATAAAACATGCAAACATACCCGTACATAAAAAAATATTATCATTTATTGGTGTTATGTTAGAAACACTTTTATGTTTCATATTAAAGTGCTTATTAATATTAATTGCGTACGTAGCATTTTATCTTAGTTACTTCATAAGACTACTTTATAGTTTTCTCTCTCCTATATTTGGACTTCTTGGTTTATTACTAGTTGGAATGTGCTTCACAAATGGTGTTAAAGAAACGTTTAATGATAACCCAGGAATACTTTCTGCAGTAATAGTAATAGCACTAGTATACGTAATTAGTTTTATATTACCAAAGTTATCAGGTATTATTTTATCTGCTAAAACATTTAATATACTATATAACAAAATTGATATTACCCTATTTAAAAAATGTGTTGGATATAAAGATTAGACCAATTATTACTTGACCAATTAACTAATATAGTGTAAAATTAATTTTGTCAGACGGAGTGATACTCAAGAGGCTGAAGAGGCGCCCCTGCTAAGGGTGTAGGCTGGGCAACTGGCGCGAGGGTTCAAATCCCTCTCACTCCGCCATAAAAAAATAAAAATCTCACTTGCTTGAGATTTTTTTATTTTATAAAAATTAATTTAATGTATAAAATAATCAGTAATGTTAATCCTATTAAAGAAAGGATGGTTATTATGAAAAATAATAAAAAGAAAAAAGGCAATAAAGATTGCTGTTGTAAAGAAGAAGTAGTTGAAAAGAAAGTAAAAACCATGGAGGGTGGCAAAAAATACTATGAAGAAGTAGAAGAAAAAGAAATTGATGTTGATAGACAAGAAAACAACGATAACGAATAAGAACCACTAGGTTCTTTTTTTCGTGTAAAATAAAAGATCTATATAATATAGACCTCTTAATTTTATCTATGTCTTAATTTACCCTTCATTCCTTTGGTACCCTTTGTACCATCAAACGTTGATAATATATTAGATTCAAATATAGTTGTTTTCTTTAATTTTTTCTTAAAACGTTTAACTGCTATATTAATCATGTCGTCTAATAATTCATCGTACTCCTTGTTTAATGGCATCCATAAATAGAAAGATAAACATCCAGGAATAGTATTAAGTTCGTTAATATAATATTTTTTAGCTTTTTTATCATATAAATAATCTATTCTAACTACTCCTGATGCACCTAACGCTCTAAATGCCTTCTTAGAAGTTTCAGTAATGTCTTTAGCTAACTTTTCAGGAATATCAGCAGGTATTATACGGTCTGCAGAAACCATTCCTTTAGAAGCTCCACTAAATTTTTTAGCTGCGCCTTTCTTAGCACCACTACCAATGTATTTATCATTAAATGATAAAATTTCATCCTTACCCATAACCTGTTCTATAGCAGATGTTTCCATGTAACTATTAGAACCTAATACACTGCAGTTAAGTTCAGTCATGTTATCAACTACTTCTTCAACTAAAATTTTATCATCATATTTTATTGCTTCTAAAATTGCTTCTTTTAGTGCTTCTTCATCTTTGGCAACACTAATTCCGATACTACTACCTTGTCTTGCAGGTTTAACAATTAAAGGATAACCAATTTTTTTAGCATCTGCTAAAACTTTAGCTTCATCCTCAAGATACTCATTATCATAAAACCAAATATACTTAGTTACAGGAATATTTTCTGCTTCTAAAATTTGTTTTTGAAATACCTTATCTTGACCTACAGTGCAACCATAAATATCACTACCAGTATATGGAACACCAAAAGTTTCAAGCATACCTTGAACGTTACCATCTTCCATGTTATAACCATGAACAGCAGGAATAACTATATCTACCGTTGCAATAGTTTTCTTAAATAAACCATTTTTATTTTGCAATACTAAAGCGCCATCTTTGTTATAACATACAACGTTTTTACAATAACGTTTTAAAAGATCTGTTTCTTTATAAACATCCATTTCTTTTAAAGGTGCTCCCGTATACATTTCGTTTTCCTTTGTTAAATACATAGGAATTACTTCATATTTATCAGTATTTAAAAATCCCATTGCCTGAACCGCAGTTATTATACTAACCTCATGTTCTGTTGTTTTTCCACCATATAAAACTCCAACTCTTATCTTCATACTCATCTTCAACTCCTATTCGTTATATATATCAGGTAAATCGTTTTCTATTAAACAATAACTTTCTTTACCATTAGATAAACTTTTAACAAGATTAAAAGCTTCTTTAGTACTTTTTACAACATATATGTTCTTATCATTAAACTTTACTTCTTTTAAACCGTCCTTTATTGGTTTAGTTATCTTTTCACCAACTAATATTACGACGTCTGCAGCATCCTTCATGTATGTACCAAACTTCTTATTAAGCTCATACGACTTATCCCCAAGCTCTACCATACCAGGTGTCATAACGATTCTTAATCCTGGCATATCCTTTAAAACCTCAAGTGCCATTTTAGAACCAACTGGATTAGAATTATAAGAATCATCTATGTAAGTTATGTTCCCCGTAGGTCTTAGTTCTAACCTATGCTCTACGCTTTTAACACCAAGTACCGCTTTTTTCATTTGATCTACTGTTAAACCAAACTCTTTTGATAAAGCAAGTGATGCTAATATGTTATATATATTATTATAACCTAATAATCTTGTTGTAAACTCATATTTCTTTTTATCTTCTTTAAAGATAACGTTAAACGTTGTACCTTTATTAGAAGTTTTAATATCCGTTGCACGAACATCAACATCTTTATTATCAATACCTATCCAAATGATTTTACAATCATTTTTAAGATTATAATTAACTTGAAGCTCATCGTCTCCATTTAAAACTCCAATGCCATCACTTGGAAGACTCTCAATAAGCTCAAACTTACCTTTTTGGATGTTTTCTTGAGAACCAAATATTTCAATGTGAGCAGTACCTATCTTTGTTAAAATACCATATTTTGGTCTTACTAAATCACATAAATCTTTTATTTCACCCATTTTATAAGCGCCCATTTCAGCGATTAAAATATCATCAAACTTGTCTAAATGGTTATTAACCGTAATGATAAGCCCATATGGCGTATTAAAGTTTTTAGGACTTGGTAGTGCATTATACTTAACGTTTAATATATCGCTTAATATGTTCTTACTACTTGTTTTACCATAACTACCAGTAATACCAATTACCTTTAAACTACTCATTGATTTTAACTTATTAACAGCTTTTGTTTTATATGATAAGTAAACAATTTTTTCAGCAGGTTTATTTATTATAACCACCAACATAATAATAAAGTTTAAAAGCATATCATATATATATAAACATAAGTATACGATATTTACATTCTTAATAAAATATAAACCTACACATAATAATGCAAATAAAACTACGTTAGTAAAAATAAGTCTTTTTACCCTTGCGGTAACTTTTAACTTAATCTTCGTATCAGCGTTTTTATTTTCCTTTATCTTTATTAGTAGAATAATTAAACATACAACGAAGAAATAAATACTTGTTATAACGCTCGCTTCTAACTTAAATATTATTAATATTAAATATGTGATTAAAACAACTATTGAACACTTAAGAGGCGTCTTAAAAGATTTGATATCCTTTAAAGTCCACTTTAAAAATCTTTTGTCATCGTTATATAAATTTTGCTGCGCCATATGAAGAGCTTTTTTCAAATCATAAATAAGCAAAACTATAAACGGTATTAAACTTATATAAAACATTATATACACTTCCCTACTTTATAAAATTTCCTATTATATTTATTGTTTGCTGTAATCTTTCTAAGTATGCATAGTGCGTACAACCTTCATAAAGAATTAGACCACAATCAGGTATTAATCTTTCGTATTCTTTCGTATCTTCTTCTGGAACTTCACTATCCATATCACCATAAATTAAGATTACTGGTGCTTTTATTTTTCTAGCATCATCTGATAAATCTTCATTAACAGTTTTAACTAACACGTCTTTCATAATTGGACTTGCTGCTTTATAATCCCTTGAACCAATATGATTTTTTGCCCAACCTTCTAAGTTCTTAATTCCAGGAACCGTTTTTAAAAATTTAAGCACTTTGGTTTTTAATCCTTTTTTATCGTGACCTCTTAAAGCCGGAGATAAAAGAATAACTTTTTTTACTTTATTTCTTGAAGCATACTTAACCGATACTCGTCCGCCAAAAGAATGTCCAACTAAAATTGGTTCTTTAACATCTAATTTTTTTAATAATTCTTCAATTAAAACGGTATAGTCACTAACATTCATAACATTTTTAGGCTCTGGGCTTAGTCCAAATCCGGGAAAGTCAACTAAAATAATACGATATTCCTTTTTAAATGGTTCACCTAGCATTTGCATCATTTGAATGTTTTGTCCCCATCCATGAAGTAAAACTATCGCATCTTTTTTCTTGTTACCAAAATCTAAATAATTTATATCCAATCCGTTTATATTCAAGTTAATCACCTATTTCTATTATGGATAAATCTTCTTTACATATTATACCATTTTTTACTACAAATTAAAACAAAATAAGCATTTTACTTATCTTGTTTACTATTAATAACAGTCTTAAGCTTACTAGACCCCTTAGCAAGCAAAGGTTCTAAATCATCTATAAATCTTTGTCTATCTAATTCTGACCCATTTTCAGCCTTTTCTAATTGCTCTTTTAATACATTGATTTTTATCTCTTCAGCACATGCTTTTTGATATAATTTTCTTCCTATAAATGGAATATTAACAATATAATCTTTAGGTTTAATTATATTTTTTCTTTCCATTTTCCTTATTAGTTTTCTAACATCATCTAAAGTAAATGTTGTCATTTCAGCTTTTGCTTTTATTAACCCATCAAATCCTTCGTTTTTAATAATATCATAAAGTGCTTTTCTTTCTACTGCAAATTCATCATCAGCATCATTCAATAAGAGAAAATCCTCCTCTGTAACAGGGGATAAAATTTCATTAATATTTAACGTCTCTCCAGGGTTACTTGATCTATCAAAAAAAGAATGTCTTCTAGTTCCACCATAAATTTTTCTTTCGCTCATACGCAAAACCTCCCGTTTGTTATTTGTATTATATCATACTCTATCTATAATTAAAATTTTCTACTTATTACTTTTCTTTTTTCTTCTATTTCGTCTTTTTATAATACTACTAACTTCATCAGTTAAATCCGTAAATCCGCCATCAGAATAATATAATCCACACTTATAAACATCATCTTTAATACATTCTTTAATGTAAAAACTATCAAATTCAAAGGTTACATTAGTTTCTTTAGCATTATCTTGAAATCCATCTATAGATACATTCGCATCTGCAAAATTCACGTTTTCACCAGTTTTTTCATTAATTAAGCTACAGATTTCTGATAATTTTATATTTAACATTTCTCCTTTAACTCCAACAAAATAAAAACTAATCATTTCTTCCACAGCTAGAATCATAGATACCGTAAGAGCTGATAACCATTCAGAATTTCTTTCTTTATAATTAAAACTTTCAGTAAACCACACATAACCTATAAATATTGCTGGCGCACACATTACATCAAACCTTAAAATTCTTTTTAATAAAAAATCACACGAATTCAACTTAGATGAATTTCTATATAATTTATAAATACTTTTTTATTTTTATTCATAAGCTTAATCACCTCGCACGACTTATCTTAACATATAAACTTTTAGAAAGCAATTAAAAAAAGGATAACTTTCGCTATCCTTTCACTACTACGTTTACTATCTTATTTTTAATTACTATTACTTTAACTATTTCTTTACCTTCGGTATGTCTTTTAACGTTTTCATTAGCTAAAGCTTTTTCCTTGATTACGTCTTCTGTATCATCAACAGATATAGTAATAGTTCCTCTTAACTTACCATTTACTTGAACTGCAATGTCAAATTCAGTTTGAACAAGTTTTGCTTCGTCATATACTGGCCATGACTCGTAAGCAATTGTACCTTCATATCCTAACATATTCCATAACTCTTCAGTAATATGTGGACATATTGGATTTAACATTTTAACTAATCCTTCCATATATTCTTTAGGAATAACAGTTTCTTTATACATTGCGTTAACAAGTACCATTAAATGACTTATTGCGGTATTAAATGATAACTTTTCATAATCATTTGTAACGTTCTTAACAGTTTCATGATAAATTCTTTCAAGGTTTTTATTTTCACCTTCAAAAGTTTTTCCTTCTTCAGTATATAATCTCCATACTCTATCCAAGAACTTTTTGGCCCCTTCAACGCCTGATGCACTCCATGGTTTAGATGCCTCTAATGGTCCCATAAACATTTCGTATAATCTTAATGTATCAGCACCATACTTTTCTACTATATCACTTGGATTAACAACATATTTTGGAAAACGTTTACCCATCTTTATTCCGTTTTCACCTAATATCATACCTTGGTGAACTAATTTCTTAAATGGTTCTTTAACTGGAGATAATCCTTTATCATATAAATAATTATTCCATATTCTAGAATACATTAAGTGACCAACAGCATGTTCTGGTCCCCCGATATACAAATCAACTGGCATCCAGTGTTTTAATAATTCTTGATTTGCAAATTCTTTATCGTTATGTGGATCAATATATCTTAAGAAGTACCAACTAGATCCTGCAGAACCTGGCATGGTTGAAGTTTCACGTATGCCTTTTATGCCATCTTTTTCATAATGTTTCCATTCTTCTGCGTTTTCTAAAGGAGCTTTACCATTGTGTCCCTTATAGTCTTCTAGTTCTGGTAATACAAGTGGTAATTCATCGTCAGGAAGTAAGTAATCTATACCATCTTCCATATGAACAACAGGTACTGGTTCTCCCCAATATCTTTGTCTTGCAAATATCCATTCTCTAAATCTATAATTAGTAGTTTTTCTTGCAACACCCATTTTTACCAACTTATCAGTAATTGCTTCTTTAGCTTCCATAACACTATATCCATTAAACTCTTCTGAGTTAACTAACTTACATTCTGGATTATTTAAATAAAATTGTTTTTCGAAAGCTGCTTCACTTATATCACCACCAGAAATAACTTCTATTATTTCAAGGTTATGTGCTTTAGCATATTCATAATCTCTTTGGTCATGAGATGGTACCGCCATAACAGCACCTGTACCATAATTACCTAAAACAAAGTCTCCTAAATATACTGGTACTTTTCTGCCATTAACTGGGTTAATTGCTTCTATTCCCTTAAGCACACAACCTGATTTACCCTTGTTAAGCTCAGTTCTATCCATGTCGGATTTCTTAAGTGTTTCATCAATGTATTTTTGGGCTTCTTCTTTGTTTTCTACCCTTGGCATTAATTCTTCAATTAATTTACCATCTGGTGCGATAACCATAAATGTAATACCATAAATGGTTTCTATACAAGTTGTATAAATAGAAAACTTACCTCCACCTACTATTTCAAAGTCTACTTCAACACCAGTTGATTTTCCTATCCAGTTTCTTTGCATTTCTTTAGTAGATGCTGGCCAGTCTATTTCATCTAAACCTTCTAAAAGTCTTTCTGCAAACTTAGGCTGGTCAATGCATAATTGCTTCATGTTTCGTCTTACAACCGGATATCCACCACGCTCTGATTTACCATCAATTACTTCATCGTTAGATAAAACGGTTCCTAACTCTTCACACCAGTTAACTGGCATATCAATGTATTTCGCGTATCCATCTTTATATAACTGTTTAAATATCCATTGTGTCCATTTGTAATATGATGGATCAGATGTTGCAATTACTCTGTCCCAGTCATAATCAAAACCTAATTCTTTTAATTGGTTTGTAAAATACGCAATGTTTTTTTCGGTAAAACCACTTGGGTGATTACCAGTTTGAACCGCATATTGTTCTGCTGGAAGTCCAAACGAATCATATCCCATTGGATGAAGAACGTTATATCCTTGCATCCTTTTCATACGTGATACAATATCAGTTGCCGTATATCCTTCAGGATGCCCAGCATGAAGACCTACCCCTGATGGATATGGAAACATATCAAGCGCATAAAACTTAGGTTTTGAAAAATCCCATACATCAGTTTTAAAAGTCTTATTATCATCCCAATACTTTTGCCATTTTTTTTCTATTTCTTTAAAGTTATATTCCATTATCTTTCACTCTCCTTTTTATAATACATTGCAACCAAATGATATACTCCCGCAAATAAAGGAAATATAAGTATGAATGCAACAAGTAATCTTAAGTATATGTTATCAACAATCCTAGTTACAGTAAAAATAGTTGCTATAATAAATGAATCACAGAGCATAAGACATTTAAAGACTCTTTTATATCCTAATCTTACAATATCAGTATTATATCTTATTACTAAGTATTTTATGTTAACAGGCATTTTATTTCTATTAAATTTCTTTATCTTTTTAAATGAAAATAAGTAAGTTCCGAAATAAACAATTAAAAATACCCCAATAAATTCTAATGCTATTTTAGCCATCTCTACCATAACTAACCTCCTATTAAAAAATGTCCATCCCAAATAAAGGATGAACATAAAAGTCCACGGTACCACCTTAATTTATACATACTATGTATACACTTTAAAACCAATAACGAGGTTAACCGTATTATATTACTATTATTTCATATAATAACTCCGAAGCTAGTTCAGTTAGTATGCTTTATTTACTTACACCAACCATAAACTCTCTTTAAAAACACATCTAACCTAATACTCTTCATCAACGTTTTAATACTTATAGTATATTATATTTAAAGACTTAAAGCAAGTTTATTTAATTATGTTTTTTTAGTTTTAATCAAAATCAAGAACATTAACTGTTCTTGACTTTATTTTTCTTATAAAATATATAACCTATTATTCCTAATACTATTAAAATTAATAGCACCCATAATATATATTTAAAACTTATAGACTTATTTATATTATTATTACTTTCTAATAAATTTGTATCTACTTTTATATCCTGGTCTTCTAACACATTATCTGTAAGTATGTAGTTCCCTAACTCATTTATATAAAAACTCAATTTATTATTTTTTGAATCTACATTTTTTGCAATTAACGTTAACTCACCATCACTATAACTATATATGTTTAAGTTCTTAATACCAGCATTATTTTTTATAATATCATTTACATCTAATTCGATTAACACCTTTCCAGGTAAATTACTATTACTATTAAATGTTAATACTACACCTTTTTGTATCTTTTCACTTACTTCTTCATATATTAATGACTCTTTTAATATTTCAAGTGTATAACTTAAATCTAAGTTCCCTTCTATACTTTCAATATCCTTTCCATTTATGGTAATCGTAATACCATCGTTTGTTACTACTATGTTTCTATCTTTATCTTTTATTTGTTGTAATGCTAGTATTGATACGAAGCTTCCTTCTATTTCTATATCACTTAAGTCCTCTTTCGTTGTAGTTACTTTACTATTTGACTTAGTACTACTTGTATTACCACTACTAGAATTATTCGTTGTTGTATTACTACTTGATTTATTTGTTGTCGTATTATTACTACTTGAATTGTTTGTTTGTGTTTTTTGATTTAATATCGTATATGTATCAACGGTAGTATCTCCGTCCTTTACAACATACGTATTTCCACTTTTTACCCCTGTTAATCCTTCTAGTGTTATTGTTACTTTACTTGTATCTAATTCTAATCCACTTACATCTATCGTTTTATTTTCTTTATCTATTTCATATACATCACTTGTTACATCATATACCTTTATTTCATTTGTTAAAATGTATTGTGCAAAAGCCTCTTCTTCCGGTGTATTAATACAATATTCTTTGTTATCATAATATTCGGAGCTAGTGTAATACTCATCATTATAGGAACATTTTTCTTCATATTCTAATCCCCATGAAAACATACTTTCACTAGACACATTAACAGTTGTTGTTCCTTCTTTTAATGCTTTTAACGTTCCATTATCATATGATATTATACTATCATCATCTACAGAATAATTTAATTTTATATTTTCATTTAAAGTTACATTTTCATTATATTTTAATGAATTATCTTTTAACATATAAATAGTATTCATTATTGGATTATTTTCTAAAGTCAATAGTTCGAGATTTTGTACACCACTTAAATCGATATTTCTTAAATTGTTATTAGATAATGTTATACCAACTAAATTCTCACTACTACCTAAGACTACTTTTTCTAATTTATTATGATCTAATATAGCAACAAATAAATTATCATACTTACTTAAGTCTATGCTTGTTAAATTGTTATTAGATAAATATAATGTTTCTAAAGAATCCCCTTCAGGTAACACTACCTCTTCTAAATTATTATTTTTTAAATAAATTCTTTTTAATTCAAGTAATTTACTTAAATCGATACTACTTAAGTTATTATTAACCGATAATATGGTTTCTAAAGAATTACTATTAGGAAATATTATTTTTTCAACTTCATTATCTGAAATATTTAAATAACTTAATTGCACATTATTACTCAAATCTAGTTCATTTAGGTTATTATTATTTAGGGTTAAAGATGTTAGTGCTGTATTACTACTTAAATCTATACTTGTTAAATTATTATTTGATATATTTAAATCATGTAACCATTCACCCATTTTATATGTGTACAATTCGTTGTTTTCTTCATCAAAAAATTCCCATACACCATTTAAATCTATACTGCTTAGATTATTATAAGATAAATCTAAACTATATATAATAGTATTATTTAAATTGATACTTGTTATATTATTGTTTGCCAAGTTTAAACTTGTAAAAAAATCACCACTTAAATTAATGTTTTTTATACCTTTATTAGATAAATCTAAATAGTTTTCTCTGCTAGAAACCGAGCCTAGGTTTATGTCATTACTTATATCCAAATTTTCAACTTTATATAAACTTAATGATCTTAAATTACTCATGCCACTTAAATTAAAATCTGTAATGTTATTCCGTGGCATATAAGCGTAATAATCCTTGCACCCTTCACTATAAGAACTTTCTACATACATAATTACATTATTATTACTTAAATCTATACTATTTAAATTATTATTAGAATATAAATTTAAACTTGTTAGTGATGTGTTATTGCTTAAATCGATACTTGTTAAATTATTAGACCATAAGTTTAAACTTGTTAAGGCTGTATTACTGCTTAGATCTATATCACTTATATTATTATCTTTTAAATTTAAGGTCGTTAAAGATGTATTACTACTTAAATCGATACTTGTTAAGTTATTATAAGATAAATCTAAACTTGTTAAGGCTGTCATTCCTGACACATTTATTGAAGTTAATTTACCACATAATAAATATTTTTCATCTTCTTGTCCATTATAAGTAAAACTTGTCATGGCGGTATTCCCACTTAAATCTAAATATGATAGGTTTTTATTTTCTTTAATTTTTAATGTTGTAATTAATTTATTATTACTTAAATCAATACTTGATAAATTATTAGTATTTAAATTTAAATTTGTTAAAGATGTATTATTACTTAAATCTATACTACTTAAATTATTACTGTGTAAATCTAAATAGATTAAAGATGTATTCTTACTTAGATCTATTGAACTTATATTGCTGTTATATAAATACAAATAAGTTAACCCTGTTAAATACTCAATTCCATCTGTGTTATCTATTGATGAAGATACAATTGTTAATGTAGAAATACTATTTAACATTTCCTCAGTCATAGTACTACAATATGCCTCATCATTGTATGAACTACCACTTAATACAGCACTATAGAATTTAGGATCAGTAAAACCATATTCGTGGTTACCACCTGGTTGAAATTCGGCAGGTATTTCTGTACATAATGACGTGTTTACTGTTCCTTTTAATCTATTAAAATTTATTATATTTAATTTAAAAGCTCCAGTTAAAGCAAGTGTCAATACCAATACCAATGCAACACATACTGATATAATCGCTTTTTTCTTCGTCTTTTCATCTGCTAATTTTGGTCTTCCCACTTTGTTTTTTTCCTCTTCAAATTTATAAAATTTCAACATATTTATCAACACCTTATATCATTTTCCTATGTTGATAATATCATAATCCCCCCCCCCCGTCAAGCAATTTGAAAGATTGTGGAAAATAGAGTATAATTTTTCTGGTGATCTTCATGTTTAAATATAGTTTAGATAATAAAAGGTATCATACTCTTAATTACGATTTAACAAAAAGATTCGGAACAAGAGTATTTAAAGTCAGCTTAAATGGAGGTTTTTCTTGTCCTAACTTTAAGAATGGAAGTGGTTGTATTTTTTGTTCTGCCAAAGGTTCAGGAGACTTTGCTGGTAACATAGAAGATGATTTACTAACACAATTTAATAGTGTTAAAGAAAAACTAAACAATAAGTGGCCTGATACTAAATATATTGCATATTTCCAAGCTAATACTAACACTTACGCACCAGTTAACGTACTAAAAAAGAAATTCGAAGAAGCACTTACCTTTCCAAATGTAGTTGGTATTAATATTGGAACAAGACCTGATGCTATAACAGATGAATGTTTAGAGTATTTAAAAGATTTAAGTAAAAGAACATTTTTAACAATAGAACTTGGATTACAAAGTATGCATGATGATACTTTAAAACTAATAAATAGAGGTCATAATTTAGAATGTTTTGATAAATGCGTTAAACGATTAAGAAATAATAATATTAACGTAGTTGTACATATCATAAATGGCCTACCTTACGAAACCAAAGAAATGATGATAGATACAATTAGACACTTAAATAAACTAGATATTCAAGGTATTAAAATACATATGCTTCATGTTTTAAAAGATACAAAGTTGGAATATTATTATAAAGAAACAAATTTTCATTTATTAACTAAGGAAGAATATATACGTATCGTATGTGACCAAATAGAAGAGCTTAACGATAATATAGTTATTCACAGACTAACCGGAGATGGCGCAAAAGATGATTTAGTAACACCACTTTGGACACTAAAAAAAGTATCTGTGCTAAATGATATTGATAAAGAGTTAATGGAAAGAGGAACATATCAAGGATTTAATAAAAGTATATTAAATAGAGTTAATCTAATATATAAAACACTTGTTAAACCTGGCGATATAGTAATTGATGCGACATGCGGAAATGGGAATGATACTCTTACCTTATCTAAACTTGCTAAAAAAGTATTTGCATTTGATATCCAAACAAACGCAATTAATAACACCTCAAAATTATTAAAGAAAAATAAATTAAATAATGTAACATTAATAAATGATTCACATGAAAAAATTGATAAATATTTAAAAGAATATAAAAATAAGATAAGTTTAATTACATTTAATTTAGGTTACTTACCAGGTGGAGATAAGAGTATTTTAACTAACCATAAATCTACTATTAACGCGGTAAAAAAAGGTTTAACAATGCTTAATAATAAAGGAGTTATACTAGCAACCTGTTATCCTCATAAAGAAGGAAAAAAAGAAGCTAGAGAAATAATAAAATACTTAAATAATAATAAAATAAATTATATAATATACAAGAACACCAATAATAAAAATGCCCCATTCTTAATAGAAATAAAAAAACACTCATATAAAATGTACTCTTTAAAGTAGACATCAATATGATGTTTTTTTAATTTAATCTATAAGTTAAATTATTTTCATTTAAAAATTCCAATATTTCACCAGTATACGCTAAAAGTTCAAGTTCTTTAACATTAAAACCATTTGTAATATAAATTATATTAAAAGAAATGCTTTGTTCATCATATATACCTTTTAGACAACTATCAATATTAGTACAAGATAAGCTTATATACTCATTATTTACCTTAACATTATATATAAAATAATCTTTAGTATATTTATAAAACAAAGTTTTAAGATTATTACTATTAATTCCATTTTCAAATTCTATGGTAACTCTTGATACATTATCATCATACCTATTTTGATATGATAACGTTGGCACACTATCATTTCTAAAAATTAATATTAAATAAATAATAAAAAGAGCTAATAAAAAAAGATACTTCTTCATAAAATCACCATTATTATTATGAAGAAAAATATCTTTTTAATACCATATTTTTTACATTGCCATTCCGTTTGATGAAGCAAGTTGTGGAAGAACTACATCTGATGCAATTACATTTGCATTTTTTCCTTTTATACCCTGACGATAACTAATCATATGATTTAAAACCGCTTTTATCTCATCTGCACTAAAACTTTGATATTGTTTGTTATTTTCATCAGGTGATAAAACCGAAATATCTTCTGAAGGAACACTTATAGCTGGAGATACT
Organism: uncultured Muribaculaceae bacterium; assembly: GCA_964453925.1. Classification (GTDB taxonomy): domain Bacteria; phylum Bacillota_I; class Bacilli_A; order RF39; family UBA660; genus Aphodocola. The sequence continues at coordinate 19,598 of CAYVPV010000015.1, forward strand.
TTAGATGCAATTTCACTTAATTTTTCTGCAGCTTTTCTAAACCCATTAGAAACATTATCTCTGATAGAATTGTCAAAATCTTCGATTTTCTGACTTGCCATTTGAGCCAATTCTTCCTTTTTATCTTTGGTATCTTTAATAATTTTTTTGGTTTTACTTTTTAAATTAGACATTAAATTTTTAATGGTTTCCGTCGCTTTATTTTTAGTATCAACAACCATCTGAGTCATTTCAACTTTCTTGCAATAAGCTTTATTAACCACCTTATGCCATCCATCTTTAGCTGTTGCTATTTTTAACGCTACGTTTTCACCTAAATCAGCAACCTTTTCATCAACTGAAGCTAACATATCAGTTTTCTTATTACTTTTAACAAAGATATTTCTTTTACCATCTACTGTAATTACATCATAATCGGCTTTTTTCATTACAAAGCCTGATGTTTTTTCAACTAATTTGGTAAAATTAGAAAAAGGTAAAGATAGTAATCGTTCTTTAGCGTCAAAAACACGTCCCATGGAAAGTGAATAATATATTCCTTCATTTTCTTTGGCATCAATGTTATTTTTCTCAATAGTATCATGTAATTGATCTGCAGTAATATTTACACCTTTATTTTGAAGCTTACTTGCTTCATTATTTAGCATATCTTCAGCATGCTTTCTTTTTTCATTTTCTATTCTTTCATTCTCCCATAAAAGATCAGATACTTTATTATTATTACTTTCAATTTGAGCATTAGCATCACTAACAGATGAAAATGCTTTAGATTCATTAGTAGTAGCTTGAGCTTTTGAAACAGTTTCTTCAACACTTTTTTGTTCAGCATTAATGGTAGTCATTCTTGATACTAATACAGGATCTATAGATTCATATTTTTTTCTTATTTTATTATAAGCTTCAGTATATGAATTATTCCCTGTTTTAACATAAATACCATTCATTGCAGATGCATGTTTATATAATTTTTCTATAACTGAATCATTACAAATATTAAGTAATTTATCTAATAGTAACTCATCTTTAACGATATTTTCAAAGTCATTGTTAATTCTGTCTTCAGAATAGTAACTAGAAAGTGTTTTTTCACAAAAATCAGTTAAAAACGTAAGATCACTATTTTGTTTTGTATATTCATAAAATGCTACCAAAACCGCAGTAACATCTTTTAAATTACTCCCCTGTGGTAAATTTTCAGTTAATTTAGTTCTTATACCTGCTGGAGTAACTGCTTCTCCACTAAGTTTATTTAATTCTTTAACTAAATTTTCATATTTTTTTTTGTTCATATATTAATAATCTCCTATTCTTCTGATAAATCTTGAATAGCTTTTTGTATCATTTCCCAATCTTCTTTATCTGTAATAGCATCAAGAACATATCCTTCTTCTTCATCTTTAATAATTGAAGCATAAATATCTACGTTTTCTGCTTTATCATCAAAAGTATAAACAAGGAAAGCCTTTGTGTTATCAGGTTTCTTTAAGATTGTAATAACCTTTATTTCTATTTCTTTTCCTTCGGAATTTTTAATTTTTAATGTTTCTAATTCTTTCATGTAAGCAATCCTCCTTATTCTATAAATATAATTATAATGTATTTTATTATTTTTGGCAAGTATTCAAAAAAACATATGGCTTTTTCAAAAGTATTAACAAAAACTTATTTCATAAATATATCTGTCTAATGATATATATTTAAAAACTAATACAATTACTCATCTACCATATTTGAACTAAAATGTACTGTTCCCACACGAATAAATCGATTAACCTCAAAAGCTTTTTCTTTAAATTCTACTACTAAGGCTATCATGATTACTACCTCACTTAATTCTTTATTAATCATCTAATCTTGGTGTTAATATTTCATAACCATCTTTAGTTACTAAAACGGTATGTTCAAAATGAGCAGACGCGCTACCATCTAAAGTTTTAACCGTCCAATCATCATCAAGAATGTATATATCATCTGTGCCATAATTAAGCATTGGTTCAATACATATTACCATTCCTTCTTTTAGTCTTGCTCCAACTCCTTTAGGCCCGTAATTAGGAATATTTGGGTCTTCATGCATATCAGTGCCTATACCATGACCACATAATTCCTTTACTATTCCTAGGTTATGGCATCTTGCATATGTTTCAACCGCATTTGATATATCACCTATTCTGTTACCTGGTTTTACCTTGTTTATTCCTTCATATAAAGCCTTTTCGGTATGTTCCATCAAATACTTTTTATCATCGGTTATGTTTCCAACGGTATAAGTCCATGCAGCATCTCCTTGGTATCCTTTATAACCTATTACAACGTCTATCGTAATTATATCACCATTTTTTAATTTCTCATTATTAGGTATCCCATGAACAACAGTATCATTAACACTAGTGCAAATGGTTGCGGGGTAGCCTTCGTATCCAAGACAGCTAGGTACTGCATCATTTTTTATTATAAAATCATGACACAATTTATCTAACTCTTTAGTAGTAACACCTTCTTTAATATAAGGTTTAATAAATTTATGCATCTTAGAAACAAGCATTCCAGCATGTCTCATTAATTCTATTTCTCTTTCGTTTTTAATGGTTATCATATTACTTTCCTTTCTTAATAATTATACAACAATTAAACTTTATTTTACAAACTATTTTATTGATGCTATAATATGACGCGTAGGAGATATATTATGTTAAATAAAAAAGTAGAAATAAACGAAACTAATAATTTTTTAAAGGCAGAAATAAAAAAAGGTTGCAGTTTAAAAAAACTTAATAAAGAACTAAATGATTTAAACATAAGCGATAAAAATAAAAGAATAATTATTGGTGCTATAATTAATTATAACCCTAACATAATAAATGAAAATAAAAAAATTAACGCTTTAAAAATATATTTAATAAAAGACAATGAAAAAGAATATGAAATAATTATAGAAAACAAAAACAACCTTTTAATAAGTGAAAAAATAATTAATGATAATATAAGTGAAACTTCAGTAGAAATTAAAAATGATAATTATTTAATATGCAAGTTAATTCATGATATCAATGGGTCTACTAAATCCATTAAAAGATACTCATCGGATGATGTAGATAACTATAATAATATGGATAAAAAAGAAGCTTTTAAAGCATGTAAAAATATGCTTGATAGCTTATGGAAAAAAAGCTCATTACAAGATATAATTAATATTGCCGATTTATATAAAAGATTAAATATAATAACACCAAATAAAAATAATCCCGTAATTAGTGATGAAGTTATTAATTTATGTTCATTAGAAAAAGAAGAAAATATAAATGATAAAACATTTTGTGATTTTAACATAGTTTTAAATGATACTTTTGAGGTTGTAGGAAATATAAGTTTTAATTATTCGGAAAGTGGTTCATCAGAGCTTGGTAACGTAATATATAATGTCAAAAAAGAATATGAAAATAACCATTTTTGTACGAGAGCTTTAGCACTTTTAAAAAAGCTTTTGAAAAATAATAATTATGATGGTGATAAAAGTTTGTATTTAGCTACTATAAATGAAGCTTCAACAGCAATTGCTAAAGCTAACGGTGGAATACCATATGAAAGTTATTATAAAGATGAAAGTGAAGATGACTTTGAAAGTTTATTTGATGGAACCATAAAAGAGGAACCTAATAGTGTAACTATATTTAAAATAAATTTATAAAAAACTAGAAAAAATAATTATCTATCTTTATATTACGGCAATCCTTTTTTATCTTTAAAGTAACGTTACCCATTATCTACGTTTACTAAATAAGCTTTATCGTTTATATATATTTCTTTTATTTTATTTAACTAAAAAATATAGTAATTTTTTGATAGTCTTTTATATGTTCTTAAATGTCGTTATAACCTTTATTTATAAGTATTTATGATATTTTTATAATTCCTTATATTTTAACTTTCAAAAGTAGTAAATTAGTAGTAAAACAACTTTAAATTCTTGCAAATATGCCTTAGAATAAGGATTTTATATCAAAAAACTAAATTTTTTAATAAAAAAGACAAGAACGTTAATCATTCTTGTCTTTACGTTTTTTATATGTTATGTATCCAATAACAAGTAATAGTAATAATAAAATTATTATCCATATTATTCTACATTTATTAGTTTTCTTTTCTTCTTTTTTTATCTCATTTTTCGTAAATATATATTTATCTAACTTATCTATAGAAAAGCTTATTTTTTCATCTGTTACATCTATGTTCTCTTCCATTAAGTTTAACTCATTATTACTATAATCATATATTTTTATGCTTTTTAATCCAACTACATCTTCAAACTCTTCATTTACTCTTATTAATATTTTAAATTTTTTTGGTAAACTCTTTTTATTAATAAACTCTAATAACATTCCACTATCTACTTGTTTATCTTCTTCATACTTTACCAATCTATAATCTATGTTTATATCTTTTACTTCTTCTATATCTTTTCCATTTATAACTATTGATACATCTTCATTTATTAATGTTAAATTTATATCTTGACCTTTTATTTGTTCTAACATAGTATCTGGTATATAGTTTCCATATACTATTAAGTCTTCTTCTGGTAAATTATGTTTCGTTGTCGTTGTTGAGTTTGTCTTAGTAGTTGCTTTACTACTTGTTTTTGAAGTCGTTTTTTTAGTTGCCTTCTTTGTTGTTGTCTTATTTTGCTGTGTTGTCGTTGTTACGTTATTTTGCTTAGTTGTAGTAGCTGTTGTAGTGGATTCTTCTGATGCCTCAGCTTTTACGTTTATTAATGTATAAGTATCTACTAAAATATCTCCATCTTTTATCGTTAATATATTATTATTTATCTCTTTTGTGTACCCTTCCGTTACTATTATCTTTTCTATATCAAGCGTCTTATTACCTAAATCTATTTTTTTACTATTATTATTTACGTTATAATCTTTACTTGTTACATCATATACCTTTATTTTATTTTCAAAAAAATACCTTAAAGAACCATTTTCAACGTCTTCTTCCGTACAGCTCAACTTTCTAAAACAATTAAAAAATGCGTCCGTAGCACCAAAAATTTTTTCATTATATAACCTAACTATCGTTTCACCTTCATTTAATGCTGTAAATACTTTATTTTCTACTTTTCCTATATTGTCTTTTTCGACTTCAAACGTAATTTCATATTTACTATTTAATTTTATTAAATCAGAATAATTAAACTTATTTCCCTTTTGTAAATAAACATTATTTACAATTGGATTATTACCTAAATATATCAAGGACATGTTTTCTTGATTACTCAAATCGATTGTACCTATCTTATTATTCTTTATTAACAAAAAAGTTAAATCATGATTAGATGATAAATCTAAACTTGTCAAATTACCACCATCTACTAACAAATATTGTAAAGCCACATTTTCCGACAAATTTATTGTCTCATTTAACGCATTAGTTAATAATAAACCATCAAGTAAATTTTTTAATGATGCAATATCAATATTTTTAAGCTTTTCACCAGTGGTTGTAAGCGTAATATAATCATTTTCCCTTGTAACTGCATTTTTAATTTCTAACTCATCCAAAAAACTAGAATAAAGCTGAGAAATTCCATATAAATCATTCACGTTATACACCTTGAATGACTTTAATTTCTCATACATACCGTAATCTGTTAGTTCTAATTTATCAATGTTATCAACATAAATACTTTCTATGCTAGCGTTTTCTTGTTCAACACGGTAACTTAAAGATGGATTATTAATTAATTTAATATTTTTTAAATTACTAGCATTAACAACAATATTAGTTAAATTTGGAACGTTTTCTACTTCTAAATATTCTAAATTATCAAATCGATCTGACAATACAGAATCTAGCGATGGTAGATTTTTTAACACTATATTTTTCAAATTTGGATTATTCATATAATTGAGAATTTCTAAATTAGGCATATCTTTTATTTCCAATGATTCAAAGTTGTTTCCATCTATATATAGGCTAGTTATATTCTTAAATTTGTTTATATCTATAGAAGTCAAATTATTATTACTAAGATTAGCAACTGTTAATCCTGTTAAATATTCAATACCCTCCATGTTTTCTATTTTTATGGCATCACCATTACCGTATAGAACAGTTATACTAGAAAGGTCCTCTTCAGTTGCATTAGAACAATATGTTGGATTACTAACCGAGCTGCCATGGTATAAACCACTTATAGCAGCACTGTAAAAATTAATATCAGTAAAACCATAATCATGTAAACCATCAGGATTACTCACCTCATCATATGGTCTGAATCTGGCTGGAATCTCCGTACATAACACAATGCCTTTTAACTTATTTAAATTAATAATATTAAGCTTAAAGGCCCCAGTTAATAGTAAAGCTACTACCATAATCAGAGCTACGCAAACCGATATAATAGCTTTTTTCTTAGTTGGTACATTAGCCAATTTTGGTCTTCCTACTTTATTTTTTTCTCTTTTTTCTTTAAAAATTTTCATTTTACTACTTCCTTTTCTAATATTAATATCCCCTATTTTTATAATTATAACACTTTTTTTGTCATATTGAGTAGCAAAGTATCATAATTAAAAACATAAATGAGAAAATTATTTTGGTGAGATTATGCTGTTTAGAATAAGAGAAATTAGATTAGAGTTAAAATTAACACAACACAATATTTCAAAAATACTAGGAATTACAAGATCTAGTTATTCATTGTGGGAATTAGAAAAAAACATTATACCTTTAACCAAACTAAATGAGTTTTCAAACAAATTCAAATTTTCTTTAGATTATATTACCAAACTATCTAATGATAATGTATATAAATATCATAATAAACTAAATAAAAAAGAAATTGGAAAAAAAATTAAATTAGTAAGAAAACAAAATAAATTAACCCAGGAAAAACTTGCTAAAATATTTAATACTACCCATTCTGCCATTAGTGCTTATGAAAATGGTGTAACTTTAATACCCACGTTATTTCTTTTAGAATTTTGTAGAATAACTAATAAATCAATGGACTGGGTTTGCAGCAGTATTGATGAAAAAACTAAGATAATTTCATAAAGCTCATTTATAATATGTTAAAAACTCAACAGTTTTATAATAAAAACATAGGAAAATTATAATTGTCTCCTATGTTTTTATTATTTTGTATTTTTTTTACATATAAAAAAGAATGATCTATATCGAATTCTAAATTTTTTTATCTTCATAAGACAAATTATAGTTATCTTTATTATTCTCTTTTAGATATTTCCATAAAGGTTCATATTTGCTCATAATAGTCTTCGCTTTATACAAAAATTATAACACAAAAAAGCAAACCAATAATATGATTTGCCCTACAACCTTTTATTAAAAGTATCTTTTTAGATACTATTTACTAATTACTTTTTTATTCCAACTCATGCGTCCACATTTTGGACATTTCATTTTCCTTGTTCTTCCATTATGAACTGAAAACAAAACCTGGCCATACGTTGGGATGTATCTATGATGACATTTTCCACATTCATAGAACCCTGAGGTTTGTTCTATTTTTATACAATTCATAACACCTATTATAAATAATACAAAGCCAAAGATGATTAACAAAATTCTTATAATCGTATCCATTTTTATAAATGATGCTATAAATATTAGAGTTATAAACGTAATAGAACACCCAAATCCAATTATACATTCTAAATATAATAATTGTTTTGCGTATTTTTCGTTTATCTTTTTTAACTCAAGTAATTTTTCTTCAGCCTTATTCATATAATCTTCATTTTCGATTATTTCACCGCTTAATAATTCATTTACCGATATGCCAAAAATGTTTGATAACTCAAGCATTAAAGAAGAATCAGGTAAATTTAAACCATTTTCCCAATTACTAATTGACTTTTCGGTTACACCTAATCTTTCTCCTAGTTCAGATTGTGTCATCTTTTTTTGTTTTCTACAGTCTGCAATAAACTTTCCAGTCTTTTCTTGATTCATATTTTTTCTCCTTTCACATCAACATCATATAATGTAAAAGTTATTTTTAACAGGAAATAAACCTAGAGTTTTCTTTATGCGATAACTTTACCTTCTAAATTACATATATAACAATTTGGAAATAATTCTTTTATTTTATTTAAATTTTCTTGATTACGTTCTAAAATTCTACCAACGATAATACCTTCAATTACGTTTTTGGGGACTCCTAATATCAAGTAATCTGCTCTTTGAAAATAGTCTTCTTTAAATCCCTTTTTCAAAAATTTATCCTTTGATTTTTCGTTTACAAACTCCAATGCGTATTCTTTATTAAAACTTTCACTAAAAACTGAATTCTGTCTTAATCTTTTACACAATTCATTTTCCATATTGACAATAAATCCAACCTGATTTATATCCCTTGCTAACGAGGGCATAAACCTTATTTCCATGGATGATTCTGCGGTCCATAACCAGTGGTCAACCACGCGGATTTTTTCAACAAATTCGTCAATTTTTTTATACGGAACTTGGTAATATTCTTTATTGATTTTCGCAACAATACCACTATAATTTTCTACGTATTTTTTTAATGTTATATTTTCCTTAACATTCCAAAATGCTGATGTATAGCAAAAAGCATGATTTATATTAGTACCAAGGAAATCAGGGCTTAAAATTCCTCTTTCTGCAAATGTATTAATTATATCTGTATGGCTTCCTATACCATGTAATAAATGATTCTTAGTTAGTTTAACATCATCACCTATTTTGTAAGGATTATTAATTACATTTCCTAAATTATCTAATTCAAAATAATTATCTATTTGTGATAACACTATATCTAATAACTTTCCTCTAAACTTTTCTTTTGAATTTTGTATAATTGTTTCTTTATTCATTATTAAACTCCCTTTAAATTACTACTTTTTTATAATTTTATTATAACAAATACTTTTTTAATTTGCCTAACAATTTATTTATTTTCTATTTTCTCATTATTTTTGGTATACTCATACTTTAAAGAATTCTTATTACTAATAACAGTTTTCCCTAAATTCTTTTCTATATCCTCTCTTGCTATCTTAGCAGCATGACCACCAAGTTTAGCAATGTTTTTATTTTCTTTTAAACCTAATGGTTTATGTGCACTAGCTAGTTCTTTAGTAGCTGCTTCTCCTAAATCAGTTAGAGCTATTTCGATATCAGTCATGTTATCTCTTAAAGATTCCTTTAAATTCTTTATATTCAGAAGCTTTCATTCAAGACCAAGCTTTATATATTTCATTAGTTAGTATCCCATATTCATATTCTTCTTTAATACCATTATCTTTCCATACTTTAGTTAACTTTTTTCGATTAATAATAGCTCTTATTCTAGATTCTATCCACTCTAAATCATAACCTTTTCTTAAGTAGTAATCTATCATTTTATCTATTCCCTTAGATGGATCAAATACGTTATCTATTTCTCTTCTTCCTAACTTTGCAAGCCATAACTTAAATGGTTCTGCATTAGGACTTAGAATAGATTCTATAAGCCTAAAAATACCCTCGGTATCTAATACATCAGTTAATCTTCTTTTTCCATCTGCTGCAATCATTTTCAACTGTCCGATATTTTCGGACAGTTGGCTTCCTTCATCTAATAGTTTTAGTTTTAAATCATTCCAATACTTTCTAGGTTTATCACTACCAGTAAGTAACACTAACAATATCTACCACACTAAAATAATAATCCTCTTTATCCTTATCCCACACGCTTCTTATTTCATTTCCTTCAAATAAATTAGTTATTGTTTTTAATTTGCTATCTTTCATTTTTCCTACTATCATATTTTTATTATTTATTTAATTCAAAGTTTTTCTTTTCTTCCTCTACTGCACTAATTAACTCTTGCTCCGTTGGCATATGAAGTTTATATTCAGCTGAAAATATTGTTTTATTATCTTCTGGAAGAGTATATTTTACAATGGTTTCGTTTTTATCAGTTGATAATAAAATTCCAATTGTTTTATTTTGTCGTTTTTTTCTTTCCTGTATTTTTTAATTTAACAACATCTATGATAGCTATTAAAAACCAAACACATGCTAAAATAAGTTTTATAATTTCTTTATCAATAAAATAGGAAAGTAAAAAGCATATTGCTGCAACCAAAGAACATATACCAGCAACTTTATAATTTTTCATAAATATTAACACCTTTCTATATATATTTATAATTATTTATTTTGATTTAAAAAATATTTCCATTTTTCAAATTTTAACGTGCCATCTTTAACCATAAATAATAAATCTGAGCTTTTAGCAATTTCTTTTGGTAAATCCTTAGGCTTCATTCCAGTTCCTTTACTTAATGCACCACTTTCCTTAAAGTATTTAATTATATCAGCCTTAGTAGTAGAATTTTTATAATCTTGCTTCTTTTTATTTATTCTCCTTCTTATCATAGTTATCTAAGAAACTATGTTTTTTCTTTCCTTTAGAGTATCCTAAAACACAATCTAAATTTACGTTATCCAAACTTTTAAAAATGTTATAATCAACTTTATCATTTATCTTTTTCAAAGACCTAATTAGTTCTTTTATTTCTTTTCTTTTACTTGTTCCATCATTTAATAAAGAACAACCCTCAGTAAACCTACATGCGCAGTTAATAAAAGTCAATTCATTTGCGTTCTTCCATGTTATAATGGCATCTTCTTTAACTAAATAAAGTGGTCTTATAAGTTCTAGTCCTTCAAAGTTATCACTATGAAGTTTAGGCATCATGGTTTTAACTTCTGAACCATAAAACATTGAAAGCAAAGTTGTTTCGATAACATCATTAAAATGATGCCCTAAGGCTATTTTATTGCACCCTAGTTCCTTTGCCTTACTATATAAAAATCCCCTTCTCATTCTCGCGCATAAGTAACACGGGCTTTTTTCTATTTTTTCAACCGCATCAAAAATATCGCTTTCAAATATTTCAATTGGAATGTTTAATGTTTTTGCGTTATCCATTATCATTTGCCGATTATACTCGTTATAACCAGGGTCCATTACGACATAGTGAGCTTCAAAAGGAAATTTTCCGTGTCTTTGTAATTCTTGAATGCACTTCGCAAGCATAAAAGAATCTTTACCACCACTTATGCAAACCATTATCTTATCCCCTTCATTTATAAGCTCATAATCCTGGACCGCTTTAACGAACCTACTCCATATTTCTTTTCTATAAGTTTTTATTATACTTCTTTCTATTTCTTTATATTTTTCCACTTTCCTTCAACTCCTTATAACATTTATCAAAAACATTTAAAAACATTTTAACTTCCTTTTTTGTAGTTAAATAAGAAAGACTTACCCTAAGTGATGATGCAGCAAGCTTTTTATCTTTTGTCAAAGCAAAAACAATCTTAGATGGTGTCATCACCGGACAACATGATGTTTTAGTTGAAATAATTATACCGTTTTTTTCTAGCATCATTGCAAAATCATTTGATAATACTCCTAAAACACTAAAATTAATTATGTAGCAAACGGAATTATTGGTACTATTTATTATTACTTTATCATAAGTAGATAATTTATTTATAATGATATTATTCAAAGTTTTTACGTATAACGTATTTTTATCCTTATTTATAAGAATTTTTTCAATTGCTTTATCAAGTGCCGCAACAAGTGCTAAGCAAGGAGTACCACTTCTATAAATAGTAAAACTTCTTCCTCCGTCTATTAATGGTCTTAAGCTTACGTTTTTCTTTTTTATTAATAAGCCAATTCCTTCTAAGCCATAAAATTTATGTGGAGCAATAGTAACCAAATCAACGTTAGTAAAATCTATATCATCTTTTCCAATTATTTGAGATGCGTCAGTGTGAAAATAAACGTTTGGATATTCCTTTAACATTTTTCCTATTTCTTCTACTGGTTGCCTTATTCCAAGTTCACTATCTACCGCACAAACACTAACTAAAATAGTATCATCTCTGATTAGTTTTTTTAAAGCATCTTTATCTATTAAGCCATTTTTTAAAACTGGCAGAACGTCAATTTCAAACCCTTTTTCTTGCATAACGGTAGCAGAAGCTATAACAGAGTTATGTTCCAAGCTACTTATAATCATATGTTTACCTTTATTTTTGTATCTTTCACATATTCCTTTAATAACCATGTTATTGCACTCACTAGCACCTGATGTATATATTATCTCACAAGGTAAAACGCCCAAATTATTAGCAATATTAGACGTATAATTATCTAATAAGTTTTTAGCTTCTATTCCTAATTTATGATTAGAATTAGGATTAGCATAGTGTTTTAAAGTTACTTTATTAAATACGTCTAATACATCTTTATCACAAGGAGTTGATGCCGCATAATCCAAATAAATCATAAAAATTCCTCCTGTTAAAATATCGTTTGAATAAAACTTAACTATTATATCACAAAAAGACAAACCTTTTAATTTGCCTTTTGTTAGTTATCATAATTATTTTAATTTTTAAAAAACTCAGTAAATAAAGCTTCTTCGTCTTTTAAAATTTCCTCAGTTAATTCTTCTCTTGAATCGGTTTGTTTATCAGATATACCTTCGGTAATTGATGCAGCATCACCATTTTCAACATAAATAAAGTTTGGTGCGTATATTCTTTTTTCATTTGTGTTAACTTCACTTCCATTATCATCAGTTAACGTATAATCTGATAATACGTTATCAAAGGCTGAAAGTAATTTATAATAAGCATTTGTACCCTTAATATCTAAAGTCAAAGTGCCATCTTCCAAAATATATCTATCCCTTAAGATTTCGTTTCCTTCATCATCCCAAATATCTACGTAATAAATTGTTTCAACGTTATTTTCCTTTGCAACTTCAATCGCCTTTTCAATAACGCTTCTGCACCATGGACATAACTTAGAGCCAAAATATACGTAGAATGTTTCGCCATTTTCTACTTTTTCTACTATTTCTTCTGCACTTGCATAAACAAATGGATTATCCTCTGAAATAGAAACACTTCTATGTTCTTTTCCAGAGGCATTTGTCGTTTTGTTAACTGATTCATACTCGTTTTTAAAGTCTAAAGCATCAGTTTTTACTTCGGTTTCATCTTTAGTGCACCCTACCAAAGTAATTGTTAAAATAAGGGTGATTAATATTGTTATAATTTTTTTCATTTATATTCCTCTTTTCTTTTTTATTAAGCTATTTTACCTTCCCAGTTTTCAAACTTTTCTTTATAGCTTTCAACGTATTGTTTAGATATAGTAATTTTACCTTCTTCTTCTATTTTTTCACTTACTGGTGCTGGATTACAACCTCCTTTTGCAATTCCTATTTCATCTATACTAAACTTTGTTCCGCAGTTTTGGCAAACAAAGTAATCGCCTTCCTGAACGAAATATGCCATAGGCGATGGATTACAACTTTGACATGTATTAAACGCTACCCTAACGGTTCCATCACTTGCTCTTACAACTATTAACTGAATGGTAACCCCACCCGTTGTATAATTTACAAAAGTTGCGTTACTTGTTATATCATCTTCGTTAATTACGATGTTTCCATCATCATCAAGCGTTGCGTCTTTATACTCGTTTTTAGTGGTACCACAACCAGTAATAGTAAAAATACTTAATAACATCATTATCATTATTATAAACTTTTTCATCTTAATCCTCCTTATAATTTTTTAACCTTAAGGCGTTGAAAACCACCGTTAAACTACTTAACATCATAGCAATTGATGCTACCATAGGATTTATCATAATTCCTAATGGTTTAAAAAATCCAATTGCAATCGGCAACATAAGTACGTTATAGAAAAACGCCCAAAATAAATTTTGCTTAATGTTTTTTATCGTTTTTTTACTTATTTTTATTAATGATATTATCCTATTTAGATTATCATTCGTTAGTATAACATCAGATGAATCTGCTGCTATATCAGTTGCACTATTTATGCTAACACCAATATTGGCACTTGCAAGGGCTGGGGCATCATTTATTCCATCACCTACCATCATAACGTTTTTACCATTTTTTATCAAATCTTTTATAACGTTTGTTTTATCTTTTGGCATCACGTTAGCGATTACCTTTTTTATGCCTAAATCTTCTGATATAATCATTGCCGTAACCTCGTTATCACCGGTAAGCATAATAACTTCTTTATTTAATTTTTTTAATTTACTAATCATTTTTTTAGCGTCATTTCTTACGATGTCTTTAACCCCAATTAATCCAATTACTTCCTTATGCTCTATAACATAAATAATTGAGCAAGCATTTTTAGACAAATATTCCTCATCTTTTTTATGGTTGTTTTCCATGTTTAACTTTTTAAATAATTTACCATTTCCAACATAAATCTCTTTTTCGTTTACAATGCCTTGGAGCCCAATTCCAGGTATGTTTTTAAATTTATCAACTTTTATTTTTTTATCTAAATATTTACTAAAAGCTTTACTAATTGGATGTCCTGACTTTGATTCTATCGCAGCAGTTTTATGAAGTAAATCTTTTTCGTTTTTAGAATAACAAAAAGTTTTAAATATTCTAAGGTTACCAAAAGTAAGCGTACCGGTTTTATCAAATACAATCGTATTAACCTTTCCAGCGTTTTCTAAGGTTTTACTTTCCTTAATTAAAATTCCTTGTTTTGCACAAACTCCTTCCGATATAACAATTGCAAGCGGAGTTGCAAGACCTAAAGCACACGGGCATGCAACTACCAAAATAGTTGTAAAGGTTTTTATTGCATCACCTACATCAAAGCCAAATATTATATAACCAATAAACGATAAGATAGCAATTAGTATTATGCTTGGAACAAAAATACCACTTACTTTATCCGCGAGTTTTGCTATTGGAGCTTTGGTGTTGGTTGCCTCACTAACCAATCTTACCATCTCCGATATAGCAGAGTTTTTACCAATTTTTTCAGCTTTATACAAAGCGTAACCATCCATGTTAATACTTCCTGCTAAAACCTTACTTCCGACCTCTTTTTTATACGGCATGCTCTCACCCGTTATAAACGCCTCATCAAGATAACAAGAGCCACTTATAATAACTCCATCAACCGCTATTTTTTCACCTGGCCTTACAACTAAAACATCATTTATTTTAACCTCATCAATGGTAACTTTTTTTTCGGTATCACCAACTTTAATAGTTGCGTTTTGCGGAGTAATCTTAACTAGCTCTTTTATCGCATCAAGTGTTTTTTCTTTTCCCTTTCCTTCTATAAAACGTCCTAGTTTTATAAAGAAAATAATGGTTGTAACAGATTCAAAATATAAGCTTTCTACCAAATCATGATTACCCATAAAAACCAATATCATATTAAAAGTACTATATAAAAAACTTGCAAAAACACCAACCGTAACTAAAGTGTCCATGTTAGGAGTTTTATGCATAGCATTTTTAATACCTTGCTTAAATATATCTAAGCCATATACTAAAAACATAACACTTAAAATAAATAACGAAACAGCATAATTAACGGGATGATTCATCATGTGCAAGAATGGTATCACAGGAAGATGAACCATGTGTGACATAGAAATATACATTGTTAAAACTGCTAAAATAGCAAATACTATCAAAAAGATTTTCTTATTATCTTTTTTATCCTCTAACTTAGGATCATAGATCCCTAAACTTTCAAACCCCGCTTCTTTAATAAATCTATTTAAGTCCTCTATTTTTATAGAATCATCATATTCTATCATGGACTGTGCTAAAACTAAATTAACACTTGCAGATATTACACCAGGTTGTTTATTTAAGTATTTTTCTAATCCATTTGAGCAGGCACTACAACTCATACCATCTATTTTTAAAATAACTTTATTCATTTATTATCACCCTTTTCGAAATAAGATTCATCATCTATTACCTTAATGCTATTTTTAATCATGTTCATCCAACAAGTATAAGTAAAAGTTCCAGTTTTATTTGGTGTAAATTCAATTATGTTTTCGCCAACCGAAAGTTTTTGTCTAATGCCAAATTCTTGGATAACAATTTCTTCGTTACATCCAGTTAAATATTTTTCATCAACGTTTATTATCATTTTTACTAAGACACCTTTTTGAACGATAATATCTTCATAATTATTGTAACTTAAATCAAATTCTATTACTTGATAATCTTCTTTTATAATAGCTGAGGCATAATTTTTATTTTCATTAAAAGGTTTTGTAATATCAAGATTTAATGATAAAAGCCCCCGGTTTAACATAATAAGCGATAGTACTAAAATCAAAACAGAAGCTATCTTATTAATTATTACTTTTCCTTTACCTTTAACTATGTTTAAAACAAAACCAAATGATAACATTAAAGGTATGGTTCCAACGCCAAAAAGAAACATTGATAGCGCTCCTTTAAGCGCACTACCAGTTGATAAAGCATATACTTGCATCGCTTGCAATGGTCCGCATGGCATAAATCCATTTAATAAGCCTATTATAAAAGCGTTATTTGTCTTAATCTTACGTTTTTTAAAGTAAGGAAACTTAACGTTTAAAACACCCAACAGACTTAAAGCCATGATAAACATTATAATAGCAGCAGCAATAATTATTATTCCTTCGATTTTGGCATTAATGTTAAAAGCACTTCCAATTAACCCAACAACAAAGCCTACTATTGTATATGATATTATTCTACCTACGTTATAAAGTAGTGGCTTTTTAATACTTTTATTTTGTTTTTTATCAAGTACCGCAACTAAATTAATCGCTCCACACATACTAATGCAATGAATGCTTGTTAATAAACCGGTTAAAACTAACATTCCATAAGTAATGTTATTATTAATCGTTGGTATTACGTTAAATACGTTATAACCAAACACCTTATTAATTAAAAATCCAATAAGGATAATTAAAACGAAAATAATAATGAATTCTCTTAAATTTATTTTGTTATTTAAATCTTTTAAGTTATCACTAATGTAATCTTCTTTAGTTATATAATCTAAGTCCAATATGGTCTTGATAATCTTTTTCTTATCAATATCTTTATCATAGGATATTTGCGCAATGTTTTTATTAACCATTACATCCTTGATATTATTTTCTTTTAAAAGAGCATTTTTTATTTTGCTTCTACAATGATCACAAGTAATACCCTTTATTTTCACATAAATTTTTTTCATCTGTTAAGCTTCTCAAATAAGTCAACCACATCATCAATAACTTCTAATTTATCTTCTTTTATGTCTTTTACAACGCACGTTGCTAAATGACTTTTAAGCATTTCGTTGCCTAAACTCTTTAACGATTTATTTATTGCCGATATTTGGATTAAAACATCATCACAATACCTGTCATTTTCAATCATTTGTTTTATTCCCCTTACCTGACCTTCAATTCTACTTAATCTTTTTATTAAACTTTGTTTTTCATCAGTAGACCTATGCTTTGATCTAGTACATTTCATGCATTCATTCATTTAAATCACCAATGATATTATATACCCCTAGGGGGTATATGTAAAGACTTTTTAAATAAAAAAAGTAAAATCTATAATGACTTTACTTATCCCAATTAAAATTATTATTTAAAGCCCCTAGTTCAAAGTGGTACTTCGCAATTCCCAAATCAACCTTACTAAAAAAGCCCATCTTTGTACTTATCTTTACAACATGATCATTTATTAGTTCAAATAAAAACTTTTGTTGGTTAACCGCCGTTGGTGCAAGTAGTGCATAATCAACACCCTTTTTATACCAATCTGGATAATCATGTTTGGTAATAGAAACGTCACTAAATTTTTTTATTTTATGACTAACACCATTTGTTTTTCCATAACCAATTGCAATTGCTATTACTATTTTTTCACCTTGTTTTAATTTATATGGCACCTTACTTTTAGCATAAGTCATTCCAACCCAGCAGGTATTAAGTCCTAAGCGCTGTGCTTCTAAAACTATCCTTTCACCATAATAACCACATCTTTCTTCTAAATCATTTGACTTATTACCAATCATAACAATATAATTTTTTACGTTTTTAAAATTACCATAACGTGCCATAAAATTATCAAATGCCTTTGGCTCATCTAAAAATAATTTAATATTTAACTTACCTTCCTTATTACATTTTTCTATTACATTTTCTAAACTTTCTTTAATTTTTCCTTCTATTTTTTTATTTTTATAATCCCTTACTGAATGTCTTTCTTTTATTAAATTATAAATCTCTTGCATAATAATTCTCCTTTATATGGTATTTTCTAAAATCATTATATCACTTTAATCTTTAAAAAATAATCAATTAAAAAACAAATCATATGAAGTGATATGATAAAAGTAGACAAAGTTAAAAAAGACTTCAGTCTACT
>CAYVPV010000016.1:0-36259 GCA_964453925.1 uncultured Muribaculaceae bacterium
TATAAAATACCTTTTTATAATAAATGGCAAATAAGATTTTACGTTTTTTATAAATACTTTAAAATCGCTTTTTAGATAATTGAAATTAATGAATAAAACAATTAAAAATAAAAGTATATAAATAAAATATATAGGTATTTTATTAAAAAATGCAAACATCGGTAATATAAACATGATTATTATAAATAAAATTACTAATAATAAACTTTTTATAAAATTACCTTTCGAATTAACTACTTGGTTAATTTCTGGAAGATTTATTTTTTTCTTGTCACTAATTAAAGAAAGGAAGATAAATCCTAATATACCCGGAATGATTGAATCTAGAAAAAGCCATATAGAACATATTAGTATTCTAATTTTGTTATTTTTAAGATAGTCTAAATTTTTTTTTGACTCTTTGTATAATATTACAGTCACAGACCCACTTATTGCAAGCATAAATAAACTTGCAATAATTTCATCATTAAATTTATTGCCTATTAGATAAGAAATAAGTAATACTATTATGTATACAGTCTCTATTAAGCATGCAAATTTTAAAATATGTCTTTTATCTTTCATATATCCTCCGTTTTTAAAAAGCCTATAAAAGGCTTTTTAAAATAAATCATTAAAATCAATGTCGCCATTAACACTAGGCCCAACATACTTTATGTCCTTATTAAATGCTATTATTGCAACAAATACTGGATTTACTAACCAAAGTCCAATACCAAAGCCAACTCCTTGGCCAAATGATTTAGCAAGTTTAATGCTATAAGCAATAACAAATAACATTAATGCAACTTGACCAATAACAGGTATTACACCTAAAAATAATAAGAAAATATAATACCATTTGTAACCAATAATTTCGAATAAAACAATTATATTATAAATCGGAATTATTGAAGCCCATCCTGGTTTTCCAGCTTTGGTAAACATTTTCCAATTAACAATAATCATAAATATGATTATTGCTAACCATATAACAAAAAAAGTACCAAAAATGCCTAAAAGAGCTGCTACCATACTATCATTCATTTTAACTCCTCCTTTTATTATAGTATAGCACAAACTTATGAATTTCTGCTAACTAAAATAACATCTGAGCCTATTTTTTTTATCTGTGACCAGTTAATACATACTTCTTCTCCACCTCTTAAGACACTTAAAAAGCCCTTCTTATCATAAATTATTATTTTCATTATGTTTCCAGTTTTATCTGATATTTCAGCATCTATAACGCTGCCTATTCTGTTTCCGGTAGACAAATCAACAACGTCTTTATTTTGTAAATCTGATAATCGCATATTCTTCACCAATAAATTATATGTTAATTAATGTATAAAAAAACACTTTTCCTTACATTACAAAAAAAGAAAGGTGTGATTATTATAGCAAAACATAAAGTAGAAATAACTGGAATAAACACGAGTCAAATTAAAGTTTTAACGGATGATGAAAAAACAAAACTATTTATTAGACTTAAAAATGGTGATTTAAAAGCAAGAGATGAATTAGCTGAAGGAAACTTAAAACTTGTTCTTTCAATACTAAGAAAATATCAAAACAGAACTGATAATATGGATGACTTATTTCAAATCGGTTGCGTTGGTTTAATGAAAGCAATTGATAATTTTGATCTTGAACACGGTGTTAAATTTTCAACCTATGCCGTTCCTCTAATCCTAGGCGAAGTAAGAAGATACTTAAGAGACAATAGTAATCTTAGAATATCTAGAAGTATAAAAGATTTAGCATATAAAATTCTTAAAATAAAAGAAGAACACTTCATGAACACCGGAAAAGAACTTTCTAATGAAAAAATTGCAAAAATACTAAAAGTAGATGAAATCGATATCGTTGTTGCACTTGATGCAATGAGAGACCCAATAAGTATGTTTGAACCCATTTATAATGGTGATGGGGATACAATATACTTAGAAGATCAAATTGAATCAAAAAAAGAAAAAGCAGCCAACTGGGATATATTAATATCTTTAAATGGTGCAATAGACGAACTAAAGGAAAAAGAAAAGAAAATAATTACCGAGAGGTTTTTAATTGGGAAAACGCAAATGGAAATTGCCGAAGAAATTGGCATTTCACAAGCTCAAGTATCAAGACTTGAAAAAGGCGGAATTGAAAGCATAAAAAAAAGAATACTATAAAAAAGAACCTAATATTTAAGTTCTTTTTATAGTGGTATAAAGGAGTAAGTAGTGTTTTTGAGTGTATAAGTAGCAGTTAGAAGCACCACTATTTCTAACTACAATTTAATTATATCTTTTAAATATTAAATTTTAATGTCAAAATTATTAAAATTTATTAAGATTGGTATTTTGGTAAAACAAATATTATTGATAAACCTTTCATACTATTATTTTTAGCATATATTCTTCCATCTAAAGAACTTATTATTTGTTTACAAATTGAAAGACCAAGTCCTGATATTTTTCTTGACGGATCAGTTGTATAAAGCGGTTCAAATATTCTTTTTAAATCGGTTTCAGTTTCAACCCCACCGCCATTATCAGCAATTTCAAACCTGATCATATTACCCCTGATTGTTATGTTAATATTAATAAGGCCTTCTTTTCCCTTAAAATGGGTGACACTATTAGTAATTATGTTACTAAATACTCTTTTTAACTTAATTATATCTACGTCTATTCTTTTATCATCACAATTACTATCTATTCTTAATTTAATTTTTTTATCTAAAAGTTCATCTTCAAAATCTTTTTTAATAAAAACACATACTTCTTTTATAGTAATATCTTCTAATTTTAACGTATCTTTTATATTACAACTTTGATAGTCATCAAACTCTTCTAAAATACCTTTCATTATTAATGCTTTGCTATATATTTTATCCACGTATTTTTGTTTTTTTTCATAACTTAAATCATTGTTTTTTAATCTATCAGCGTAACCTATTACAGAGGTAAGAGGAGTTTTTATATCATGTGATATTGATGCAATGATTTGGTTTTGATTTTCTTTTTCTAACTCCAAACTATCAACCATATCAACAAACGAGTTTTGTATTTGTTGCATACTCTTAGGCATTTTTCTTTTGTACGGTCTTTTTCCAAACTTATATCCATTTATATCTTTTATTATTGTTTCAATCGGATTAATTATTTTTTTTGAACTAATAAAGAAAATAATGATTACTGCTGAGGAGACAATTATTATTTCATATAACATGAAATTTCTAATAAGTTTAATACCTGGAGTTACCGATATTCTAGAATATGTAAGTTCATAACTTTTTCCTTCAATGGATACTAAAGTACTAGAAGAAAATATCTTTGATGCATCACTTTTATTAGTGTATATTAATTTGCCATTTTCTTCTTTTAGAGTTATATATCCTCCATTATTATCAATGTATATTTTTATTAATTCGACGGATTCTTCTAATGTTTTTCCTTCTATACCTTTAGCTATTATATAAATACTTTCATGGTTTTTATTTTTAGCTTCCGTTAAATCAGTTACCATTTTATCTGATAAATAAAAATTATAATATGAAAAAAGAAGACCGGAGTTAACAACTAAAAGAATAACCATAATAAGTAAAGTTATTGTTTTATTAGACCACTTTTTCATTCTAACACCTTAACAAACTTATATCCCATTCCCCAAATGGTTTTAATATATTTTTCGTCAGTATCTAACTTATTTCTTAAACTTTTTATATTTACAGCAACAGTTCCAATATCACCATAATTATTTTTCCATACGCTTTGATATATTTGTTCCTTTGAAAGAACTATTCCAGCGTTTTCCATTAAATATTTTAATAGTTCAAATTCTTTAGTTGATAAAGTAACTAATTCATCATTTTTAAACACTTCAAAACTTTCCTTATTTAACTTTATTTCACCAATTTTTATCATGTTCCCTTTTTTTATATTTGATAATCTTTCGTTTCGTCTTAAATGAGCCTTTACTCTTGCAACTAATTCTTCATTAATAAATGGTTTAGTAATATAATCATCTGCCCCAACTTCAAACCCAACTAATTTAGAAGTAAGAGCTGTTTTAGCAGTTACGAATATTATTGGACATGAAGTTATATTTCTTATGGTTGCGCACACTTCAGTACCCGTTATATCAGGCATCATTACATCTAATAAAATAAGATCAAATTCTTCTTTCTTAACTAGATTAATTGCATTTGTTCCATCGTTAGCAATAACAGTATTATATCCCTCATCTTCTAATATATCAGATATTAATTCTGCTATATCATTTTCATCATCAACAATAAGTATTTTTTCCATAAAACCACCTTCTATATATAATTATAACATCTTCTTATAATGTAAAAAATTAAAATTTATTAAAAAAAGCAATCCTAAACTTCAGGATTGCTTGATACTACTTCCAGCTAGATACCGCATAAGCTGGTTACTGCTTATACTACATCAGTCAATACTTCTAACTGACAATTTAATAATAGCACAAATGACAAAATATTACAATATTTTTTTATAAATTTATATCTTTATTTTCAAAATCTTTATTATCTATTAATAATTCATGGATTTCTTCTTCTTGATTTTTTAAATATACTTCCTCTATTCTATCAACACTACATTTTTGGGCTTCTATAATAGCATTCACCTTTTTCGTTGCTTTATCTAGTTCATCATTAACAACAACGTAGTTATACTTAGAAATCTCATTGATTTCTTTATATGCTTTTTTAAATCTTTCAATTATCTTATCTTTAGTTTCGGTACCTCTTTTTTTAAGTCTTAGAACTAAATCTTTCATGGTTGGCGGCATTAAAAAAATAAAAATAGCTTCTGGAATTTTATGCTTTATTTTTAAAGCTCCTTGAACTTCTATTACTAATATAACATCAATTCCATTATTTAAATAATCATTTATCTTATCTTTAGGAGTACCATAATAATGACCATTATAATTAGCATATTCTAAAAAAGCATCATTCTTTATTTTTTCTTTAAATTCATCTTTTGAAATAAAAAAGTAATTAATACCATGTTCCTCACCTTCTCTAGGCTTTCTTGTTGTACATGATATAGATAACCAAAAATCATCTTTATATTCTTTTAATCTTTCACAAATAGAATCCTTTCCTGAACCAGACGGACCTGATATTACAATTAAACTACCCTTAGTGTTATGTTTTATTATATTTGGCATATTTTTCCTCCTTAGTACAAAAAAAGACCGATATGGTCTACTTACATGTTCCTTCTCCTGCTTTAGCTCCTTTTACGTACGTTTCCCCAACTAACTCACACGAAGTTTTGGTAATTGAGTCTTTTAAATATCCCCCAAAGACTTTTATTAAACTAACCGCTATAACAGTAACTAATGCTATAATTAAAACGTATTCAACCAACGCTTGACCTTTTATATTTAAGTTTCTCATATCAACACCTCATATTATCTAAAAATAGTTTATCATTTAACATATGTTTTTGTCAATGGATAAGCTTGTAATTTACATAAAGCTTTTTTAGTGCTATTATTTATTTGGTGATAAAATGTTAAATTTTAAAAATATAGAAATTAAAGAAGCTAAAGGATTATTTAATAGATTTATTGGGCTTATGTTTAAAAAAAATATCAATTATGGTCTTTTATTAAAAAATTGCAAAAGTATTCATACGTTTTTTATGTTAGAAGAAATAGATGTTATTGCAACAGATAAAAACGATATTATAATTAAGAAATATAAAAACTTAAAACCATGGAAAATATTAATTGCACCTAAAAATACTAAAAACATATATGAATTACCAAAAAACACGATATAACCTATCGCGTTTTTGTTTCATTTTATAACACTTCCATATTTTTTGTCACATTATCAACATCAAAAGTTATATATATTAATTTTTTATTACTCTGTATGCAAACTATTCAAATATATTTCATAACCAAAATCAGCCTGATTTAATTCTAAAATATCATTTGCAAATAATTTTAAAAGACATCTTTCGATTTTAATATTAAACTCAGCCTCAGATAAACAACTACTATCTTTACTGTTAAATTTAATATTCATCAAAATATCATTATTATCGTCACATAAATTTAATTTTATTTCAATAAAACTATTATAACCATTCAAAATTATACTTTGTTCTTTATTATTTTCTAAAAATTCAATAACTTTTTGATATAACCTATCTATTTCATCTTTTAAATAAATTTTATTTTTAATATCTAAAAACAAATATACATTCGTTTGTCTTTTCATTTAAAGCTACATATGAGTATTTATTATTTTCATCATATAAATAATAAATATTATAATCCTCATTAATTTTAATGTTCTTTAAATATAATTTATAATTATTAGTGTTATATAAATCATTACTAATTTCTTCCTCTCTAAGCATAATTTTACCATATTTGTTTTTGTAGTTTTTCATTGTGCTACTATTAACTTTATAATATATATTCATTATTGTTTCATCGTTTGGCATACCTAAGCGGTAATAAAATTTTATATCATATGCATTTTTAGGAATTTTTGATGGAAACTCAGCAACTAGTTCATCCTTTGAACTATATATTTTTGAATAATGTTTAAAATCAGTTACTATTATACTAGACTCAATATACCCTACACAAAAAGCAGCAAATAATATATACAAAAAAAGAAATGGAATCAATATTAATGAAATAGTTAAATTTGTTTTTTTACGTATTATGCCTTTATAATCTAATATTAGTAATAATATATTAATCAATAATGGTATAGAAAAAACGACAATATAAATGATAAATCCTTTTATTCCAAGATATAAAAATGTTCCTGAAAAGTAACTAATAACAAATAAAATAAATATAATAAATGATATATTTATTAAAAAAATATATGTATTGTTTCATAAATCCTCCAATTATATTAAAATCCCAAGCATATATTAAAGTCTATACTAGCACTTTCTATATACAAATTATACCACAAAATTCAATATAATTTATATATCAGCTTCCCAATTAGTATATATAGGAGCACATTTAACATCATAGTAATAAGAGCGAAAAGCATTAGCTTCCTGCATTAAATATCCAAAATTATTTAATATATCGGGTATTTTTAAACTTCTTCTCAATCCATCGAAAGCATAATCTTCTTTTAAAGTCACATCTACTTTATACCTATAATAAGAAATCCCAGCATCAATTCGCATTTGTTTTTCTATTTTAATTTCATAATCAGATCTACCAATTGCTAGTGATAAACTAAAATCATATATATTATAATTCCCATAAAAAGATATT
Source organism: uncultured Muribaculaceae bacterium (assembly GCA_964453925.1). Lineage (GTDB taxonomy): Bacteria > Bacillota_I > Bacilli_A > RF39 > UBA660 > Aphodocola. The sequence goes on from CAYVPV010000016.1 coordinate 7,273, forward strand.
GAATCGTTAAATGTTTGACTTGTATTACCACTTTTTTCCAATTCTCTTATCTTACTATTTATTTCTTTATTCATAGCTGGAGAATTTGTCACTGTTTTACAATTAACATTTATTCTAGGATACTTAACCCAGACAAATTTACCACCTAATTTATCAGTACTACAGCTTAAAACGGTACCATTTTCTATAGCATATTGTGGTAATTTAACACTATTAGTTCCATAATCTGTTCCATTATGGAAAGAACTAGTGTAACCACCTTTAGTATTCATTATTTTTCTATTACCAAAACCAGATGTAACATAATGAGTAGCGTTTTTAAATATTAAATTAGTTATTTTACTCATCATCAATTATCTCATAATTTTTATCACTTATATCATTAATAACTTGCTCTTTTTTTCAGAACTATCTTTATTAAAAAAGTAAGTTGCAATCATTCCAACTATAAGCATAAAATTATCTTTTCCTATTTTTTCCGTTATAGATAAATAAAAGAACGCTACAAATGTAAGTAGCGTTACTATTGATTTTACTTTAAGTAAATTAATCAATTGTGATATTAATTTTTCTTTCAAATCGCATCATCCTCCTTTACATTTGGTAATTCATATAACTTATTAACCATTCCGTTACCACCAAGTTTATGGTAATTTTCATACATTTCTCTGATATTTTCTTTCATATAACTAGGACAAAAGCCTAGTTCTTCTTGTTTATCATATATTCTAATAATTTCATTTCTTAAAAGAGCAATCATTCCATTTTTTAATCCTATATACTGTTTAAAAATATATATAATCCCTGATGTAATAGATGTTAGTAATATTTCAGCCCAATATTTTATTAAAAAAACCATCATAATATCTCCTTTTTAAATATAATTAAAAGGCATAATGATAATAACCAAAATGCCTTTTAATAATTATACAAATTCAACCAATAATTTTCATTAATAATGATTTCATGCCTATCATTGAAAATATTTATTTTCAACATTTGTATATTAAATATCAATACTATAAATAAACCATTTATAACTTATTCTTTTAACATACCCTTGATTACCATTTTTAGAATACTCCCATGTATTTTCATTTTTTTTATTTAATTCATTTTCATTTACGCCAAGGAGATAAGGAGTATTATTTTCAGAGTATACAATCCCTCTATATGTAGAAAACAAATCAAATAATTGTGTTGGTAATGCAAAGTCAATGTAATGGGTATCATTATCTTTATCATAATACACACTTTTTACCCCATCTATTTTAATATCTTCAGCACTGTTATTTTTATAAATTTCAATCACAGCTTTATTTAGTTTATCCTTATTTTTATTATAAAATTCAAGTTCCGTTTGATGTATTATTATACTCTTTTTTATCAAACCAATAATTAAAACAAGTAATAATATTAGTAAAATAAGATTAATTATTAAACATATTATTATTTTTTTGTTAACTTTTTTTTTCATATATATCACCATTTATATGATACCATATTACATTATTTATATCTACTATTATATAAATCTATTCCAAACTTCACAGCACAATGATCATCAGCTTTGTCACCATAATATGGTCCCTTAAATAATTCTAATGATATACCCTTTTTATTTGCAAATCCTCCACCCATATATAACACTTCTGGTGGAAGTCCCATAGCAGTACCTACATAACCATAATTAATATTTCCAAATATTTCCGGTGTTATTATGTAACCATTCCATATAAATGGTTCATCATATCTAGAAATTTCGTTTCCAAATTCTTGTTTCCATCTTGCTGGAATCTTATAATCCCATGGTCCACCTTCTCTTACATTATTTATGAAATATGCCATTTCTATGATATCTGGAGCTGTCCATCTAACCTTATTTGCCCCTGTAGCATTGCTCTCTAATACATTATTTAATACTGTAGAATAGTTAGAAAGTGTAGAATTTACTGGAGCTTTAGGCATTACTGGACAAACATTTTTCTTATTTGTTGTTACTGATGAAGAACTTGTTGTCTTTTTAGGTATAGTACTCGAACCAGTAAATACTTGTAGTGCAGCTTTTGCTACAATACTAACTACTTTTTTAACTTTACTAACTACTTTTTTAGCAACATTATATAATACAGAAAATAAAGCTCTACCTTCATCATCGATACAGTTAATAGGATTATTAGAACAATAAATATATAAATTATGAGATAAAATATCATTATTAGAATTTAATATACTATCAATATTTAAAAACCTTCTCCACTCAGGATTATAGTATCTATTGTTTAAATAATAGAATCTTGTTTCCTTATCATAATAATAACTTCTATATCTAAATGGATTAATATTAGCTATATGAGTAAAATCATTTGATACATCTTCATTTTCACCATTAGTTATTGATAATATATTTCCCCATGAATCATATTTATATTTTGCCACTATCTCATTATCACTATTAATTATACCAATAATATCATTTTGTAAATTTTTCAAATAAAAATAAATGTTATTATTATTTTTAAATCCTATCAAATCATTTCCAGAATTTCTTATAAAATACAATGTATTATTCTCTCTTTGCTCATAAACTATATTTTTCCCTTCAAGGTAATAATTAGTTGCAATACCATTAACTATCTTTTGGGTTCTGATTCCGTCATAATTATACTTATAAGTAATTGTATTATTTTTATCACTATATAAATACAACTCTTTACCATTATTCCATGATAATTCAATATCTTCTCCTATTGAAATTGGATTTCCAATTTCATCATAAGTAATATTTATATCATTCATCTTGGTAAGTTGATCTTCCCAATCTTCATTTTCATACTTCAACCTTATAATGTCTTTCATATTAAGTGAAAGTAAATCATATTTTTTTATTAATAATAGATTCCCCACATTATCATAAATATAAATTATTTTTTCATTATTTATATAATCGTGTTCTTTTATTAATTCTCCTAAAGAATCATAAAAATATTTTTTCTCTAATATTCCATTACGATAAATATGAGTAATATTATTAGAACAATCATATTTATATTTAAATATATCATCCATAATAGTTATTTGATCTACCAAATAAGAACTTCTTTTACCATTGGTGACATATTTATACGATTTGAAGGATTTATCATTAATTTTAATTTCTATCAATCTACCTAAAGAATCATAAATATATGTAAAAATGTTATTTTCTAAATTCGTTTGGATTATTGAGTCATCATCATTATATAAATTTTCAATTTTATTAATAGAATCACCAAATGTATAATTTATATTGAGAATGTTATCATTATTATCGTATAAATATTTAACTTTAAAATCATCATATTTGTACTCTGATAAACGTTTACCAAAATCATATTTATATTTATATATATGATCTCCGGTTATAATTTTTGATAAATCTCCATTATTATTATACTTATACTTTATTATTTCATTACATTTCATTATTTCTTTTATTCTATCAAATTCATCATATTTATATTCTATTGTTTGATTATTTCCAAAAGTTGAAGATAATAATTTTCCATTATTATTTGCATAATTATTAGTTATTAATAGAATATCTTCACCAATTTTTATCTTTTTTATATTTAAAAATTCATCATAATCAAAATTATAATTTTTATTACCAAATGTTAATTTACTTAATTTTGAATTATTGTAATTATAGTATACAGCTTTGTTTCCTACTTTTACTGCCGAAATTTTATTATTTTGATTATACTCATAATTTATAACATGGTTATCAGAATTACGCATTGAAGAAATAAATCCTGTTTTTTCATCAATTGTATAAGTAATCTTATTTAATAAGGTATCTTCTATACATTTGATGAAATTTTTATTATCATATTCACCATTATTTTCTATAAATTTTAAAGTATCAAAAGTTTCAAAATAAAATTCAAAGTTATAGTCTTCTTTATCCAAATAGTCAAATTCAAATTTATTACCACTAACTTTCAAATATTTTTCCTGATTTTTTATTTTAATATAATAACTACTATTATCGTTTATAATTATTTCAAACAAACATGAATTTAAATTATAATCAGATAATATAAGAACATCATTTTGAACTGAAAAATATTTATCTTCTATAATACTATGTCTTATCTTAAAATATTCATCTTCTTTTTCTATTTTCCATAAATCGTTTGGAACAGTATCATTTAAAATTAATTCAGCATTAGATAATTTAAAATGCTTATCAGTTCCTTTAAGTCTAATAGTATATGAGCCACTTGGAATATGTTTCAAAGGAGTGTCTTTAATAACCTTCGTATTACATGGTAAGCCTCTATTATTATATTTTATTTTGGTAGAAACTCCCATATCTGTAGTACCTTTTTTTATTCTATCTATAATGTCATTATCATATTCAAAGCTACAGTTTTTACCCTTAAAGTCTATCATTTGAATCAGTTTATTATTTTTATTATAGTTTAATTTGTTTTCTTTATTATCCAAATTACTAATTCCTATAATATTACCATTATCATCATATTGATAATTAACGCTTCTTACGTCTTTGAATAAACTCATATTAGTCATATAAAATTCATTTGCTGTATATTCATGATTCATTCGTAAAGTAATTGATGTATAATCTCTTTCTGCGGTAAAAGAATTTGATACGTATTGCCATGCTTCATCATTTATGTTTAATAATGGACTAGGTAATACACAGCCACCCATTTCTTCACTATCAGTATATTTGAAGATAACGTAAATCCTACTTCCATAGTGTTCTGATAAGTTAGAATCTACTCCTAAATTTTTATACCAAAATGAAATATTAAATGTATCTCCTCCTTTTCCATTTATATTAAATGTTTTTTCCATACTTATCGAATGAACCGGATTAAGTTTAGTCTTTAATGCCTTAATTCCATTATTTAAAGTTACCACTTCAAATTTATCAATAGTTGATACATTTTCACCAGTTTCAGTATTATGAGCATTTAAAGTCCAATCAGAAAATCCATCTGAAAAATCTGAGTTTTCTAATAAATTATAGTTATTAGCAACTTCTCCAACTTCCAACTGTACATCATCAATGTACATTGTACCAACTTCATCTAGACATATTTTTAAAGTCAAATTATCTTTTGCGGTATCAGGAAACTCTATCGTTACATCATATCTTTCAAAACTATCACTTGGTCTTATTAATTCACTTTGAGATTCAATTTTCTCATTATTTTCATCAAGATAACTAAGCATTAATTTAGCATTACAAGTGTTCTTTATAAATGCACTAAATGTATAATAATTTCCTTTTTGAACATTTACAGTTTGAGTTAATACTTGATTAGCATTATTACTAATCGCTTTTAAGCTATTAATACCGGTTTCTGAATACTCATTAGAAATACTCAAAGAGACTCCGGCTGTACCAATAAATTTTATATCATTCTTTTCAAAACTTGTGTTAGATAAAATATTTTTAACATATTTAATTGGTATTTGTGTACTTAAAGTTTTATTATTATACCCTGGGTTTGTTCCATCATTAGTACCATTTATCTGACTAAGGCTATAAGCATTTTCAATCCCATCAGGTCCTTTTAAACTACTAACAGATACTATACTTCCCTGTGAATCAAATATTATATTTTTAGTTTGGCCTTTGGAATCTATAACCGTAGTAGAATCAAATCCATAAGTTATATTTAATACTTCTCCTAATACATTGTTAATTCCGTATTCAAGCATTTTTTTAACTTTATATGGTTTTTGTTCATAATACTCATAAACCATTTTAAGTCCACTAATATCAGTTATTTTAGTTATGATATTATTTCCATTATATTCAAAGCTAATGATACCTAGCAAACTATTTATATTTATCAATTTATTATCTGAGTAATTTAAAGTTAATGTATCCTCTGGGCTTATTATACTTATTCCATTATCACTATAGTTTATATTTATTTCCAATCCATTTGCATCAACTACTTTAGTTATTTTGTTATTAGTATAAATTATTGAATTCTTATTGCCATTACTATCTTCTATCTCTGATAAATAAGCTATATTACTGTTCTTAGTAAATTTCATAATAATATTATTATTTATATCATTAAGAATATAATCATTATCATTTTTAGTTATCTCTAAATTTAAGCCATCTTCATCATAATAAATATTTCCTGTATCTGTTGTATTATAACCGCTATCATCGAAAGTTGTTTTTTTATTTAGAAAGTAATGTAATGTTCCATCTTCATCACAATATTCTAAATATGTTTCCCCATCAATGATTTGTTCTCTTATAGTCTGGTGTAAACTTAATTTATAACCTAATCCATATCCATAATCATTGTCTAATACAACGTCATTAGTATTATATACTAAATTCAAATTGATTGGCATGCTTCCACCAACAGTTGATCCAACATTAAATATAGTAGTTAAATTACCATTATAATTGTTAACATAACTCTTACCAGATAAAAAATTTTGTATCTGATAATCCATGTGATTCAATAATCCATTTTGGTTTCTATAGGATATAGATAATACTGGTTTAGGATTAACTCCACTAACTGTATTATTTTTTGAGAAAAATACTGGTCTTATTTCCTCATAAACTTCTTCATTTAATTTTAACATAATACCATAGTTTGGTGTTCCAGTATACCATTTTCTAACTAATCTAGTAATATCTCCTCCGCAATACGCTGGATCAATTGTACCATTTCCGTTAACACCACTTCTTACTCCGTAAAAAAAGCCTTCTATTTTAGGATCAAACTTATCATGCATTGTATTCCACGTTGCATTGTTCTCATTCCAATCTTGTGTTAATCTATGTATATTAACAATTTGAGAAAGAACAGGATAACCATTTACAGGATAACCAATCAAATTAAGGCTAGCATGTATAATTTGACTACTAGTTCCTATAGTTGGTAATTCAAATTTCAAAAGTGATCTTGATGTTGCATAATATCCACCCATGTCCCAAAGACCGACATTTAAAATATCTTCATCTACAAAGTTTAAATTTTCATAAACGTTGGTATTTGCTATGTATGTATCATAAACGTTATTATCTTGACCAGAATTAGTTATAGTTGGATCTATCATTACTGGATATTTAGTTTCTTCACTACTTAACCATTTTTTATCAATGTTTAATTTTAATAAATGTTGGTTATTTTCTACTTTCAACAATTCATAATTAATATTATAATTCGTCTTAAAATCAGCATCTATCATATAAGGTGCATCAAATTCAAAAACAGATTTATCATTAGATTTAGCTACTATTTTTTTATCTAATAATTCAAGTTTCATATTAGTTTCAATAGAAAATACTAATCTATCCAAGTCTACATTTTTATTTTTTAATACAATTGATTCCTTAACCTTCGTAGGCATAACCTTATACTGTAAATCAACATTATCTATTATGTTATGATAACATACGTTTTTATACAGCTTAGATTCAGTAATATTTTCAGTTAGTTGTGATAAGTTACAATCAACTAATTTCGTTTTAATATAATTATCACCTATGCTTATGTTAGTTAGTCCATCTTTATTTGTTTTATAAAAAATAACCTTATAAGCATTATTTTTATTTTCATAGTAATTTCCCATGTCAATTAATGTATTATCTATTTCTTCATATATTCCATTATTTAAAAAATGAATATCTTCATCGTATACATTTGCAACTATTACACCATTCTTTTTTAAAAAGTGTTTTTCTCTTTCCTTTCTTTTTCTAATTAATTCTATTTCTTTCATACTAACTTACGACACCCTTTTCCACATATAAACAACAAGGTATGGAGGCATGTTATTATGTGAGGCACTACCACCAGTATTTTGGTTAGTTGCTGTTGCGTTCATAGCTGCATCACTATCAACGGTATCATAACCATCTCCAGATTCATTTCTACGTAACATATAATATCCATTTGTATTTGATGTTCCATTAAAACCTTTAGCTCTTACACTATGACAATGAGGATTTTGTGTATGTGTATGGCTTGGCATTTCATTAACTGTCAACGTATGAGATGCTTCTCCGCCAACCGTTCCGTTTCCATATGCATCTCCGGCCCCAAGTAAGAATCTATCTTTTAGTTGTTCCCACGTCCCGCCAAATAATGATGAAGGATTTGCACTATTAACTGATATATAAACGCTTCCAACGGGATATATTGTATTGCAAACTTCTTCCTTATTTAGTGACGGAGTATCTTCCTCTTGATCATCACCTACAGTTAAAGTTTTAACAACTAAGTTACCTTCACTGTCTAAGCTAAAATTGTTATTGTTTGAAGTAATACAATCTACACTTGCATTATTTACTTCTAAGTTAAGTTTATCTTCTGTTTTAGTGAATGCATCTTTAAAATAAATATCATCTAAAGAAAATTCGCCATCATTTTTCAACTTATGGTTATAATACATTGCATTATTTAAAAACATTCTGTTTTCAGTACTATCTTTAGGGTATATTAACTCAATACTAACATTTGAATAATTAGTATAAATATAGTTAACACCTTCAAATAATGTAACTGGATATGCTTCTATTTCTTCTGTTATTGGAACTTCCAAAATATAGTTAGTGCCATCTTCTTCATTCACACCAATTTTTCTATTTACTTTAGTGGTCATTACAGCATCGTTGTTAATAATTTCAATTTCTTGTAATAGTTCGTCTGCTACATCATTATAAAATCTTAAAGGTTCTTCTAAATCAAAAAGATATTGCTTTTTTTCCTCCGTAGGACTTTCTTGCGATTCTTTATCAACAAAGATTAAAAGATCACTTTCTTCTGGTGCAACTGTATTAGCACCCATTGTTACCTTAAGCTTCATTAATGAAGCATTAAGTGAGTCAGTTAAGCTTACTTGATTAGTTCCGCTTACGGTTTGTTCTGTTAAATTCATTTTTTCACTTTCCCCTTTATTTTTTTTAGAAAATATTAGACCAAAACATATTTTGACTTTTTTATTTCCTATACTGTAAAATATTATAGAATTATTATTTAGACAGTATTTTTAGCTCTGAATAATATGCCTTATAATGTTAACCGCATAACAAAAAAACGCATATTTTCTTAAAATGCGTCTTTTTGTTATAATTAAATTTTTTTATTTAGCTTTTGCTTTTACGTAATATCTTTCCTTACCGCCTTTAGTACAAGTAACCAAAGTTATCATTTTTATATTTTTATCATCTGGTTGTACTAAATATGATGCATCATCCTTGCTTGTTACTCCATATTCATATACGTAATAATCAACGCTTCTACCAGTTAAATCTGTTATAGTTACAACATCATTTTTAACTAATCTATTTATTTTTATGAAATAATTTCCCCTCATAAAATTATGACCACCAATTGATACATTACCGTTTTCATTTAAGTTTGGCCCTGCCATTTTAACTAGTGCTGTATTATATGCTCCAGCAGTATTTTCTTTTAATATCGGTTGGTACATATTTATCTTTTTAATTCTTATCTTACCCAACACGGTATAATTAAATCCATCATACTTTACGGTTGCTTCTGTAACAAGACTATTGTTTTCCTCATTTTGTTTTATCTGTTCATCTATTTTATCAATGATCCCACCTGCTATTTCGTTTCTTTTTCTTTCTCTAAAATTAGTATATATAAACATTGCGACTGCAACATATAATCCAATTACTATTAAAACTATTATAGTGTTTATTAACTTTTCTTTGTTAATTTTCTTTAGCTTTTTCTTCATATATATCACCTACACTTTAATAAATGGCTTTAATAAGTCATATCCAAAGAAATAAGTAAGCGTCCCTAAAAGGACAAGAACTATTAAGGATATATATATGATCACCATAAATTTATCTTTTTTCTTAACGTTTTCCGATACATCTATCATTTCCATATTTTTATTTTGCATTATTTATCACCAGAACTTTCTTTACTATTATCAACATATATTAACTTTCCATTATAATTATAATACTCATTTTTTAAAATTATATAATTTTCATAAGCTTCATATTCTGTATTAAATGAAGTTAAGTTAATTTCTTTCATATTCTCCGTAGTTATTATTACGTCTTTAGTATCCGTTGCTGCCTTTATAATCGGATAAGACTCATTAAACACTATATCATTATAATGAATGTTATTAACCTTTTTACCTTTCGAATTATAAAGCATATATTTACTTTCTTTTTTTATGGCATAAAAAACATTATTACTATCAGCTGATGAAGCTTTCTTAACTACACCCGATGCCATTTTTATTTCGGCATTTTCAAATTTTATTATTGTTTTTCCATCTTTGTTTAGTACACCATAACCATCATTTGTTTTGGCAATAGCCTCACCATATAAGTCAAATTCACCTGCTTCAACATAACGATCATCATTTATTAAATCACCATTTTCATTAATGTAACCATATGTTCCATCATTAAATTTAACTATGGCAATACCATTTTTAAACGGTTTATAAATAGTAAAATCTGATTCAATTGTTTTAAATATTTCACCACTTTTAACTAAAACTATAACTTCTTTATTTTTTTTGTAACTATGATCATTATATATAAAAACGTTTTCTCCATAAAAAGTATCTTCTAATGACAATCCTTTTTTTATTTGCTCAAGGCTTTTAGTACTTATATATTCATAACCATATGATAAATTAATGGCTTTTAAAACACCTGTTTCAATTGAAGAAATAGATAAACTGTTATAACTTTCTGACTCTACTAACACTTTATTATCCTGAACATATATATATCTTTTTGTACCATTATCCCTAACTTCATAAAAGACATTATTCTCCTCTGGAATAATTTCGTTTAAAGTTGGCGAATAAACTGCATTACCATCTTTTAAATTAACTATCAAAGAAGTTGAGTTAACTTTAACTACACCATATCTTTGATATGTATCCTTAGTAACATTACATGGAGTAACATCAATAGATTTATTATCGTTATCGGTTAATTTGTATGTATATATCTTCTTACCATCTTCGTTTATAAGCCCAACCGAATTACCTTTAACATAAGTGTAAACACCATTTTTATATGAAATAGAGTCATATAAAAACTCTGTCTTCTCTTTTAAGTTAGCATCTAATATTCCATACTTTAAACCTGTTTTAGTAACCTTCGATGCAATTATATCAGTTCCAGCTCTATATAAGGAAAAATAGGTACCTGTAGAAACTGCTTCTTTACCTCCTTTATCAATTATTAAAGGCAAATTAGATGAATTTTTTACAATTGCATATCCCTTGATAAAATTTTCGCCGTAAGTATATTTAGGATTTACTATTTTTTCACCTGTGTAATCAATATAACCATACTTCTCATTTTGAATTATTCTAATTGGCTGGTTATCACTTGCATAAACTCTTAAGTTATTTAGTGCCTCTCCTGTTTTATTAATAAAAAATTCAAAACCTAATAACATTACTATTATTATATATAACATTGACTTTTTAACAATTTTCTTTGTTTTAGCACTCTTAATATTAAAATCCTTTATTGAAGGCTTATACTCATCTAACTTTTCTTTTGATGCATTGATTTCTACCTTATTATTTTTTTCTCCAACCGTCTCCAGCAAATTATTTAACTCGTTAGACTTATTTTCATTATTCGAAACCGGCTTTACATCAATAAAATCCAACATTTCATCTATTTCGCTGGATACCTTTCTATCTGATTCAAAATCCAGCATTTCAACCGTTTCATCCAAAGCAGGGTTATCATCAAAATCAAGTACTTCTAAATCTTCGCTTTCTTTCATAATAGCCCTCCTTTCCTATCTAACATAATTTTATAATAAATGGAAGTAAAGTGCAAGGTTCATACTTATAAAATGTAAATATCTTAATTGCAAAAAAAGACTTATTATAGTCTTTTTTTGCAATTAAATTCGTTTTGATAACGAGCATTCTACTAAAGTATCAATATGTGATTGTGTAGTATCAAACAAAGGAACATCAACATTTTCTGGTTTTAATAACATTTCAATTTCTGTACAACCCAATATTACTCCTTCAATTTTATTATTTTGTATCATATTATTTACTGAGTCAACAAAATAATTCTATCTATTTCATTTATTTCCTCTTTTGATACAGGAACTGATACTACTAATCCATTTTTTGATAATCTTTCCTTTAGAAAATCTTGTTCCATAGTATATCTAGTTCCTAATAATCCAACGTTCTTTATTTTCGAATTATTACATTTTTCAGTGACACAATCTGCTATATGAATCAATGGAACATTAATGCTATTTTGTACTACATCAGCAAGTTTATGCATGGTATTGGTAGCTATTGCAATATAATCAGCGCCCATATTTTCAAGTTTCTTTGCTATATCAGATAAAATCAAACCAATTTCATCCCATTTATCTTCAAGCATTAGTGGCCTAATTTCTCCAAAGTTTACACTATACTTATAATTTTTGCACTTGTTAAACCAGACTCTTTATCGTTAACTTGTTTATTTATTCTTTCGTAATAATGAATAAAAGAATCATAGCTCATACCACCAATTATTCCAATTGTTTTCATTTTATTTTTCCTTTTACTAAATAGTTACTCTTTAAATTCAAATATTAAATCCATTATTTGTACTTTATCACCATATTTTGCACCCATTTCTAAGAGTTTTTCATCAATTCCCATAGCACGTAATTTTCTTGCAAAACGAATGGCACCCTCATCAGTGAACTTCGTCATCTTAAACAGTTTTTCAACTTCCTTACCTTTAACAACATATATATCATTATCCCTTGTTATGGTAAAAGGTTGTTCTTTCTTAAACTTATATAAAACATGTGATTCAAATGCTTCTTCCTCAAATAATGGTTCTTCTTCTATTGTGTCTAGTTCATCTGCAATTGCAACTAACGCTTCATCAAGACCAATACTTGATATAGCGCTTGTTTCATACACAGGTACTTTATATTTTTCTTTAAATCTTTTTAAGTTTTCCTTTGATCCTTCTAAATCCATTTTATTGGCTATTATAATTTGTGGTTTACTGGTTAATTTACTATCAAAATCTTTTAACTCTTTGTTAATTATTTCATAATCTTCTAAAGGATCCCTACCTTCTGAACCCGACATATCAATAATATGTGCAATTACGCGTGTTCTTTGAATGTGTTTTAAAAACTTATCTCCAAGTCCTTCTCCAAGCGAGGCACCTTTTATTAAACCAGGAAGGTCAGCCGCAACAAATGTTCTTCCATCAACCGTCTTAACAACGCCTAAATTAGGATTAAGCGTAGTAAAATGATATGCTGCTATTTTGGGTTTTGATGCAGATATTTTAGATAATGTTGTTGACTTCCCAACTGATGGCATACCAACAAAACCAACGTCTGCAAGTAACCTTAATTCTATTTTTAATGTTTTTTCTTCTCCTGGTTCACCATGCTCTGAAAAATTAGGAGCTGGGTTTGTAGCTGTTGCAAAAGCTGTGTTACCACGACCACCACGACCGCCTTTTGCAACAATTACTTCGTCATCTTTTTTAGTTAAATCTGCGATTATTAATCCGGTATCCATATCTTTAACGGTAGTACCTACTGGAACTTTTATGATAACGTCTTGCGCCCCTTTACCATTTTTATTTTTACCGGATCCATTAGCACCTTTAGGTGCTTTTATTAATTTGTTATATCTTAAATCAAGCAAAGTTCTAAGGCCTAAATCAGTCTTAAATATTATATTAGCACCTCTTCCTCCGTTACCACCAAAAGGTCCACCATCAGGAATGTATTTTTCCCTTCTAAACGCAGTGCATCCATCACCACCATTACCAGCCTTTACTTTTATTATAACCTCATCTACAAACATGTTTATCACCCCATCTTATTATAAGTATAACATACTTTTACTTTCTCTTGATCAAAGAGTAAACAGCATTCTTAATTTCTTCTGGGATATACTTATCAACTTCTCGTGCCTCACTTATATTATTTAATAATTTTGTTTTCCTAGGTTTAATAAGTCTACCATTTTTCTTTAACAACTTTTCTAAAGGAAGCCTTTTAAAGCCTTTGAAGCAGACGTCCGAATCAAGCTGACACAAATAGGCAAATCTTTTTTGTTTACATACAAATATAAGAATTTCATTCGTACCTCTTACTTGAACGATATCTCCAAAAACGAAATTTCTATTATAACAATCTGCATCCACATAATTAACTAAGTTATTATTACTTGGTTTATCATACTTAGGAATTATTTTTATGATTTTTGTTTCTTCACCATAACTTCCAAACGGCTCCATGTATAATTCACCATCATAAGTTAATATTAATCCCATTAACAATTCCTCCTTAATAAATAAGCTTATATATAATACATTAAAAACTTAAAAAAGTCCATGATTAAAGGACTTTTTAATTATAAAATATTAACCTTTAAAACTAGCATCAACGTAATATATTGGTCTTTTTTCTTTAAAATATTGTTTTTCGAAATCCGTCATAATGTTTTCTATTCTTCTTTCATCATTATGTAAATCTAAACTAACTTTATCAAAACAGTACCAATACTTACTTAAACTTTCTAAAGCAGATGAAAAAAGTATTTTATTATCTGTTTTTAAAATTATATGTTTATATTTTTTAAAGATTCTATCGTATAATTTCAAATAATTTTCATGAGTAAACCTCTTTTTCTCATCTTGTCTTTTTGGCCAAGGTTCTGAAAAAGTTAAATAAATAGTATCGATTTCCTTTCCGAAAAAATTAATTATTTGTTTTGCATCAGCACAAATAATTCTTAAGTTATTTATTTTTTTATTTCCAATGTTATTAACTGCCGTTGCGGTCTGCGATTTATCTAGTTCTAAACCAATGTAATTAACGTTTGGATGAGATTGCGCCATATTTATAATAAAACTTCCTCTTCCCATTCCAAGTTCTAAACATATAGGATTATTATTACCAAATAAATCTTTCCATTTCCCTTTATATTTTTCTGGCTCCTTTATAATATAAGAACTATCATTTATGATCTCATCTGCATTTTTTACAACATTATAACGCATAATCTCACCTCTAGCATAATTTTACCACATTTTAATATTAAATAAATATTATTTAACGCAATGTTTTTGTACTAACTATTTTATTTATACTTGCATCCGGAATAAACGCACCAGTTAATTCTTCTGGCGAGTATTGATCGATCACATACAATTCAAGTTCATCATAGTTTTCCATTTTTTCTAAATCATCATAACTTAAACACTTATACGTATTTGTTCCATTCCCATTATCTATAACCATGAATACTATAGCATCAGCAGAGCTTCTTGATGAATATACTCCAATCAAAGTATATCCTTCTACGATTTCTTGCTGTGATAAAATCTTTCTTTTATCATTACTATGTACATAGTAAGTTTTTTTAGAAAAATCGCTATCATACTCATCACTTAATATATCTGTATTAGAATCAACCGTAACTTCTTTAACAGTTACTGGTTCTAATTTCTCATCACTAAAATGAGTAGTTTTTTCAACTTCTTTATTTTTATTTGCAGAACAAGCAGTTAAACCGCTTAAAAACATTAATGCTGCAAGCCCAGCTGCCATTCTTCTTCTATTTTTAATTTTCAAAATATATCACCCTTTCATTTAGTTAAAAAAAATTCTACAAAAGTAGAATTATTTTTCTATATAAACACTAACTTGCTTTTTATCTCTACCCTTACGTTCAAATTTAACATAACCAGTAATTAACGCATATAATGTATGGTCTTTACCCATACCAACGTTAACACCAGGATAAATCTTAGTTCCTCTTTGACGGTAAATAATTGATCCTGCTGGAATTAATTCACCATCTGCAGCTTTAGCACCTAATCTACGACCAGCACTGTCACGTCCATTATGTGTTGAACCCTGAGCTTTTACGTGAGCAAATAATTGGATTTGTAACTTAATCATAAGTTTAGCCTCCCATCTATAAAATTTTGATATTTTCATTATAATCGTTTTCTAGTTCTTTTAACATATCAACCATGTTAACGAAAACCTTATTGATAACTTCACTTTGTTTTAAAACGTCTACTTCAATTCTCCCTGATTTATCGATCACTTTAACAGAATTTTCATATAATTTAAGTACCATATTAATACTTGTTATAACAATTGAACTTACCGCTGCACATACTATATCTTTTCCATAATCATCATAATTAGCATGTCCTGTTACCTTAAAACTTTTAATGAAATCATCTTTATAATTTATTTTTACTTTAATCATTTTAATCACCAATTAAGCGTTAATTTTAGTAATTGTAAGCTTTGTGTATGGTTGACGATGACCTTGTTTTTTATGTGAACTTTTCTTTGGTAAATACTTAAATATAACAACTTTTTTTTGTTTACCGTGCTTTTCAACTTTAGCTTCTACTGTTGCACCATTTATGTATGGAGTTCCAACTTTGCTATCAGTCATTAAAACTTTATCAAAAATATAAGTTTTTCCAGCTTCTACATCAAGCTTTTCAACGTAGATAACTGAGCCTTCTTCAACGCGGTATTGTTTACCACCAGTTTCGATAACTGCCTTCATCTTTTATTCCTCCTTCTCATTTAATAGACTCACCATTAAGGTACATATTTGTTTACTTAAAACCTTCTTCTGTGTGGTTGAAGAACAAGAAGTTCTACAAACGAATCAATTTTATCATAAATTACCATGTTAGTCAAACTTTTTCGATAGAATATACCTTTCATTATAATAATGATTATTTATTTTAAAATAATTTTTTCGTCTTCTTCTAAACTGATTTATATCATCAGTTTTTATATATATATACTTATTAGTATGAATGGGTCTTTTATATCTTTCAAATAATAGTTTGTTAAATAAATATGGTACGTCTTTTATCACTTTTAATATTTTGGAAATTATGAATCCTAATATCATTATGTAACTATATTCTAAATCAAGATCAAATATAATATAAAATAATATTATAAATGCTATCATAATAATGGATATTATACTAGTTAATTTAACGCTTTTTTTATAAGGTAACATCATGTTAAGAAAAATAGATAATACTTTTGAACCATCAAGGGGATATATAGGTAAAACATTAAACAAAAACACGGATAAATTATATTTATCTATTAAATTTAAAGTTTTTATATCTATCAAATCATAAGCATGAAAAATATTTATTATAAAGTATAATAATCCTTGAAAAATAAAACCTGATATTGCTATTAATAATTCCTCGTTAAATGGTTTATCTATTTCTTCATCATAAGTTATAAAGCCACCACAAATAGTTATATCTATTTTCTTTATTTTCCATTCATATATAAGTGATGTAATAACATGCCCAGTTTCATGAATTATAATTACCATAAACAACGTTATAACATCTTTAAATAAACCTGATATTAATGATAAAAAAATAATAAAAATAAAAAAAGGTGAAACAAAAATTTTACTACAAATACTCTTCATATGATAAATACTTTCCGTCCTTTTCAAATATTAAATATAATTTCCGATTTGTCTTACCAAGAAGTTCTCCTTTTTCTACGTAATCATATAATTTAACCTCTACTTCTTCTAAACAACCATAAGTTATGTTAAGCCCTTCCTTATCTTGAATCTTTATTATATTACCATATGTTTCATTTTTCTTTTGTTCTATTACAATACCACTTTTTATTGATAATAATGTATAATCACTAGATACGTTTAGCATGTAACCATTATTTTCCTTTTTTATTTCACTATAGGTTAATTTATCATTTGACACCACTTTAGTATTATCTTTAAATATGTTTTTAAATGGCAATGCGTCGCCTAAATATTTATTGTATAAACTATAAATTTTAGCAAAAGAAAGTGAATTATTATATACGGCATTCTTAAAACTTTCTTTATTATCATCATTTTGCCTTATGTATATTAAAGATGCCAAAAAAAGTACAATAACAATTAAGCTTTTAACAAAAACCGTAAAAAGAAATTTGCGTACAAATCCATCTTTATCTTCATTTCCTTTTTCTTTCTTTAATCTTTTTTTATATAAATCAAAATTGTTATTCAACTTATCATCACCTAATTTATTAATATGAATGTTTTTTTCTTCTATTCCTAATTAGACATTTAGTGCCAATAAATATTATGTAATATAAAATAAAAACTAATGAATTAATAAGAAGGCTTTTTATTATTAAACTAAATACATTCATAAAATCTATGCTTGCAATAAAAAAAGTAAATAAGTACATTATAATGCTATATATGATTATTATTAAGTAATATGAGAAAATCATCTTAAAAAAATTAAGTGTTCCTTTTAATATGAATTTTGTTAAAAAAAGTACTCCTAAATAAATAAACCCGTGAAAAATAATTAAATCAGTGTATAATAAATCATACAAAATACCATATATAAAAACCATTATGTACATTTTTTTATCATCAATATTAAACGTGCTTGTTATAATTATAGTGCCTATCATAAAAAATGGGATAAATTCTCTTATTAAATTAGGAAGTACCGATTCAGAAATAAGGGAAACAAAAAGTATGATACCTGTAGCAATCATTTTGACACCTCATAAGTCGGAAGTGCAACAAATAATAAATCATCAAAGTTAACGCTAGATTCTACCCATATCGTTCTTGACAACCCATAATTACTGTTCTCCTCTTTAACTACCCTTCCTACGTATATTCCTTTATATAAATCATTATCATACCCTGATAAAACAACTGAATCTCCTGCTAAAACGTTGTTTTTATTTGTTACATCACTTATCTTAAAAAGCCCTTTTTTGACATCATAACTACTTAAAACACCTGCTATAACACCTTCTTTTGTTTCTATCATAACAGATAACAAACTTTCATCATTAACACTAGTTAAAAGTTTTATTTCACTTGTACTCTTTGTCGTTTTTGAAACAAATCCAACTAGTCCTTCACTATTAATAACCGGTAAATCTTTTACTACGTTATCATTATATCCAACGTTTATTTGAACAGTATCAAACCAAGTTTTTGAAGTATGATTAACTATTTGGGCAATTACATAGCTTTGTTTTTCATTTTTTAATGCTAAGGCATCCTTTAATTTACTATTTTCATTTTCTAAATATTTAACTTTTGAATTTATTATATTATTACTAAAACCTTTTTTTGAATAAGCATTATTTATAAAAAATTCATTTATAGATGAAGAAATGTTTTTAAATATACTTTCTATATATAAATATTTTCTATCCGAAACCACAAGTGTTAAACAAAAGTATAATAAAAAAATGAGTACTACTATTAACGTAATCAATTTTCTTTTTCCTTTTTTTATTTTACCGTTTAATCTTTTTTTCATAACCCACTTCCTATCAATCCATTTTCATAAAAACTATAGTAATTATTATCTCCTATTATCACATGGTCAATAACAGGTATTCCTTGAAGTTTTCCTATTTCAACCAAGGATTTAGTTAGATTAATATCATCACTTGATGGTATTACATTTCCAGACGGATGGTTATGCATACATATTATATATGCTGCAGATGATAAGTAAGCCTCTTTAAATATTTCTCTTGGATGAACTAAACTTTTATTTAAAGTTCCTTTAAACAAGAGTTTTTTATCAATTAATTTTTTTTGTTGATTTAAATATAAACAATAAAAATATTCTTGGGAACAACCAGATAACTCTGATCTAAAGTATCTAAATATTTTTTCTGCGCTATTACACTTTAAATTGTTATCAAGAGGCTTTGAATCATATACTCTTCTTCCTAATTCTAGCGCTGCTAAAAACTCTATTGCTTTTACCACTCCTATTCCGTTTATGTTAATTAATTTACTAAGTGTAGTATTTTTTAAATCAGATACATTTTTTACTTGTTTTAAAACTTCGCTTGCTAAATATTTAGAGGAATAATCTTTAGTACCCGTTTTTAATATTATTGCGATTAAATCATCAGTAGATAAGTTTTTAGCACCATATTTAACTAATCTTTCTCTTGGCCTTTCATCTAGCGGTACATCCTTAATAAGCACATTATTCATTATTTACCACCACATCCTCATAACAAGATAATATTTGTTTTTCAATTATAATAAGAGAGTTTTCATCTTCAGTTGCATCAAGCAATTTTTCATACTCATTTAAGTTTTGGATAAATTCTTCATTTTCTATTTGTACCTTTTCTACTAGAAGTTTAATATCTTTATTATCATATATTTTTTTTATTTTATTAGCATTATCTTTAGTTTTAGATATTCCAACATAGGCATTTATCTTACCATCATTTTCTATATAAACATATCTATCTACGTTGGTAATGCTATTAGACATGTCATCTAATGAATCATAACTTCCATATTTTAGCATATATACATAATTATCATAACTAATAACGTTTTGTGTATCTACTTTTTCATATCTATCAAATACAAACTTACCAAGTAAAGCACCACTTGCAAGTGCCAAAAGAATCCATATAAAAGTTTTTTTCATATACATCACCCATATACATAATAAGATAAAATAAATAAAATTATTGTCGAAAAAAAGAACCATTTCTGATTCTTTAAATTAAATTATTTCTAGAAAAAACATTTACACCTTTTTTTACATACACATTTACTTTTGCCTTATTAGTTATTTTGCAAAAACATAATCCACTTATAACAACGTCCTTCATGTCATCTAAATCAAAATTATTAAGATTTAAATCTCTTAAATAATCATTTGTATTCAGATTAATTCTATTTACCTTTACATCATTTGATAAATATAAAGTAAAACTATTTTTAGTATCACTTAAATAATCTATTCTAGCATAATCTCCTATTATTAAAGACTGCTTAGGTTTCATCTGATATGTTCTTGGTTTTATTTCTGATTTAGGAGATATTTTTTTTACATCTTTCGGTAAAAGACCAGTTAAGTAATTGCTATTACTTAATAATCCCGGAGTATCAATTAAAGTTAAATCATCACTTAATTTTATCTCTAAACAATCTAATGTAGTTGCAGGAAGGCTACTTGTTGTTATAACTGCTTTTTTAGCAGTAAAAGATTTAATAAGAGCATTTATAAGCGTTGATTTACCAGCATTAGTATTACCTACTAAATAAGCTTTGTTGCTTATCTTATACTTATTTATTACGTTCATTAAAACATCCAAATTATAATTTTTATTACTACTAACAAACAAAATATCAATTATGTTTAAATTATAATTTTTTTTTATATAATCCATTAATTTATATTCTTTTACAGATTTAGGAAGTAAATCTTTTTTTGTTATTACAAGTACCACTTTACCATTAAAGCTATTTATATAATTTAAACTTTCATCAAGTGTTAAAATATCACATAAAAATAAGACTAAATCGTTTTTTAACTTTATATCATCGAATATTTTTTGATAGTCTTCTTTATCTTTTTCAATAATTTGATAATCACCATAGTTTTTTATCCTAAAACACCTTTTACACACCACGGATTTTTCATAATTTTCATATTCAACAAATCCTGGTTTTAAAGGATTAGTAAATTGAAAGACAGCACCACAACCTACGCATTTTTTACTCATAATACTTCCCCTTTGTTAAGATGTTTTGTTCTTCAAACTTTTTAAAAATTTTCTTCTCAATTTGTCTATTAAGCCAAGTTTCTGTTTCATCCACTTCAGTCATAGGATTAACTAGTATAGTTGTTATTCCCATTTTATTTCCACCTTGAATATCAGTTAATAATTGATCTCCGATCGCTGCCACTTCACTTCTTTTAAAACCATACTTCCTTAAAATATATCTATATTTATAAGAAAATGGTTTTAATGAAACGCAAGCGATATCTACTGAATAATAATCTCCAAACTTACGTATTCTTTTCGGAAAATTATTAGAAAATAAAATAATGGTAAAATCTTTTTTTAATTTATTGAATAATTTTTTTGTTTTCTCACAAAGAACTACTTCTTTAGCAGGAGAAATAGTATTATCTAAATCAAATAAAAGACATTTTATATTATTTTTTTTTAGCTGTTTATAATTAATAGTAAAAATACTTTCTTGATAAATATCAGGAATAAACCTTTTAAGCATCATTCTTCCTCCTTAGTTTCTGGTTTGGTATCGTAATTTTCAAAGGGCGATTTAGGATCACTAACTTCATTAACTGGAAATTTAATAAAATTTATTTTTTTATGTGGTTCAATTCGTTTTATTTTATTATAAACTTCAATTCTTTTTCTTCTGTCATTACTTTCTATATATTCAGAATAAGTCATTAAATATTTATGTTTATCGTCAAAGCATTTATTTTCTATATATATATTATTAAGAGCAATCGCCTTTTTAGAAAATTTAATCGCTATTATAAATAATGCAATCATTATTGCTATTAAAGGAAACGCCTGTAATAATAATACTTGAAAACTATTATCATAGTTAATGTTTAAACCACCCAACAATGACATTAAATTATTATAAGTACCATGAATTAATGATGAAAAGAAAACCGCCAAAGCAAAATTCATATATTTTTTTCCCTTATCTTTAGAAAAGTTTCCTAAAGAAGCAAAATATCCGATTACAATACCGCATATTACGTGTAATGGTATCGTTGTAAAATCTCTCATAAGTGCTAAACTTATACTACTTGATATAGTACTTTCTGAAAACGCATACATTATATTTTCTAATCCTGCAAAAGAAAGGGCGATAAGCATCATGTAAACAACGCCATCATATATATCATCATAATGTTTATTATCAAATATAAATAAGAAAAAAATAGCTATTTTTGAAAGTTCTTCTATTAAAGCCCACACATATGTTAATATAGCATTATTGGAAAAATAAGGCATAACAAGTTCTTCTAAATATCCAGCAAGAGCAACAGTTAAAATACCTGATAATATGCAAATTATTATGTTTTTAGTTGGTTCTTTACTCTTTCTATCAGTATACAAAACGAATCCAACTAATAATAACGTTGGAACTAATGAAACTAGTAAAACCACTAGTCTTTCGTAAAAATAATAATAATTATTAAATAAATCAAAATTAAAACTAAGATTTACCATAAAACTTCCTTTCCGTTATTTTAAGAAGAATAATTTTAAACTAACTACCCTTGTTTTGTTATCTTCTTCTACAGTAACTTTATATAATACTTCACTATAAGTTATTTTATTTTCAGTTATTTTTTTATTAAAAATAAAGGTTGGTTCTTTTTTATCACTTACTTGTTTATATGTTAAATATGCAAACCCTGTATTAATTAAAATTAATATTACAATAACCCAAAAAACAATATCACAAATTTTGTTTTTTTTCATATTATACACTCCTTTATCTTTTTTTATTATATCATAAATGGTTATTATTTTTTTACAAAACAAATTTTATTTTCACATATGATAATTTAAATGTAAAATTTTGAATTAAAAAATAATATTTTATTTAGTTTTCATATACTTAATTAGGAGTGATAAATTTGTTATTAAGTATTATAACTATGATTGTTAAAGGGTTGATGTTTGGTACTGGCAGTTATGGAAGTAAAACGTTTCCAGATCCTTTACCTAAGGAAGAAGAAGAAACTTTAATTAAAGAAATGTTAGAAGGAAACAAAGAAGCTAGAAACAAATTAGTTGAACACAATTTAAGATTAGTTGCGCACATCATTAAAAAATATGATAATGGAAAAAATGATATTGATGACCTTATTAGTATTGGAACCATTGGTTTAATTAAGGGAATAGATACATTTTCTAATAAAAATGGAACAAGACTTACAACTTATGCTGCTAGATGCGTTGAAAACGAAGTTCTTATGCACTTTAGAAGTGATAAAAAGAATCAGAAAAATATTAGCATAAATGAATCTATTGGTTTTGATAAGGATGGCAATGAAATATCGTTTTTAGATATATTGAAAACCCCAAATCCAGATTATATAAGTGATATAACACTTCAAGATAATATAAAATTATTATATAAGTTCATTGATATTTTAACTGATAGAGAAAAAGATATAATTATTAAAAGATATGGTTTATATAATAGCAAAGAACAAACGCAAAAAGAGATCGCTAAAGATTTTGGTATATCAAGAAGTTATGTATCAAGAATTGAAAAAAGGGCTTTAACAAAAATACTTAGGGAATTTATTAGGAATAAAAAAGAAAATTAAAAATGCAAATTAATGCATTTTTATTTTCTTATAACATATATAATTCCACCAATAAGTCCAAAAGCAACAATTGATAATCCCATTATAATTAATGGATTTTTTTCTGCTGATATAATATTTTCATTAGATTTAGTCGTAGTAGTTTCTTTTGAAATGTTTAAAGTATAAACCTTTTTTGTTCCGTCTTCTGCCGTTACCGTTATCTTAACTTTTGACCCATCTTTTAAATTTTTATTACCTTCTATACTAACACTGGCATTCTCATCAGATAATACATAAGATATAGTTAATTCCTTAACATCTTTTTTTATTTTAACGGTATATGTAAACTTATCTTCTTCTAATTTAAATGACTTGCTTTCCTCTATCGTTAATTCCTTAAGAGTGGCATCAGCAGTTAAAGCTTCTCTTTTAACGTTTATAACATAAGCTTTTTTTGTTCCATCTTCTGCTGTTATAGTTATTGTTATTTTATTATTTTCCCCTGCAACTAATTCTTGATTAGCATTATTACTTATAACCATGTTAGCTTTAGAATCTTCCATTGTAGCATTTATTGATATAGTTCTTATCGTACTTGCAACAGTAGCAGAATATTCATAAACTCCGGCATCAAAATTAGGGCTTAATACAACATTACTATCATCATCAGCTTTTATACTTAAACTTTTTAAATTGGCATTATTAGATTTTTGAGCAGTTGTAGTTGTTGCTTGTACAGAAGTTGTTGAAGTAGATGTTGTTTCTTGTTTTTTTGTCGTAGTTGTACCAATTGTTATGGTTTGAGATGTAACTTGTTCATCAACATCATTACCAGTAAGTTCTTTAGCAGTATAAACAGAGCATGTTACTGTAGTATTATTTGATGATGTAAATGTAATACTACCACTTGAAGATTTCAATACATTTCCTGATAAAATATCACCACCTGTAATAGTTGCGTTACTACATCTTAATTTACACACAGAAAAATTATCTACGCCACTCCAACTAAAGTTTGTTTTAGTTATAGATGAATTTGCAGCATTAACTTTTATTATTCCTACAAACATAAATATAGTCATTATAATTAAACTACTTAAAAACTTCTTCATACAAACACCTCGTTATTCTAAATATAATTTTAATATAAATAAAAAGATAAGTCAATTATTATGACTTATCCTGAACCATGATTACTATTTATTAACAATTTCATTGTAAACATCTTCATGTATCTTTATCAGGTGTCTTACTTCTTTTTATTTTTAAAGTGCATGCTTTATACGGCATGGTTTTATCCCTAATACTGATTATTTAAAAGCTTTTGCAATTTTATAGTTCATTTTTTTATCTGGTTCTTGAACTGAAAGCTCATAATCTTTACTTCCAACATTATGTTCTTGTAATAAAGTTTCTTTATAACCATTTAATAGAGGAACTTCAATATATTTTTCTTGTTTTAAAACGGGTAATTTATCCGCATCACTAAAATTAGTTTTATAATTTATTTGAATAACTTCTGATTTTTTTTACAATTCAGTTGTTGTATTTACATCTAAAGTAGATAAAACGTTAGCAAGAACAAAAAGTTCTAGATTAGCCTTTAATTCATGTTTATCTTTAAACAATTTTTCAATTAGATAATCTAGGCCACCTAATGCAGCATTTAAACCAAATATATATATAATATATTAAATAAATTTGATTCTGCAGAAGACATAATATAAAAAGGTGTTAAAAGACCAAAAGTAATTCCAACCGTAATTAATCTAGTCTTAACAATTTTATTTAATCTAATACCATTTTCTGATTCTTTAATTTTTCTCATCAAATCGTAGTTTACTTTTATTTTCATAATAATCCCCTTCTTCATTTAAATGTGGATTATTTTAGCATATTACCCCCCTCCCCGGTCAAGTTTTTTGATTGTGGAAAAGAAAAAAGACTTAAATTTAAGCCTTATCCTAATACTTTTTTACCTCTTCAACTTTTTTATTTAATTTTTCTAATTCCATTTCTTTATCTTTGTATTGTTCTTCTATTAAATTATATTTAGAATTTAATTCGTCAATTTTTTTCTGTGCTTCATTTAATTCTTTTTTTAATTCTTCGTTTTCTTCTTGAATTTCAGAAAACAATTTTTCTTCATCAAAGGAACTTTCACTAAACAAAGAATTATTATACGCATTAATGAAATTATGAATTTCAGGAGATATATCTTCACTTGAAAATCCTAATCTATTTACATTAATAACCTGCTTATCTTCCATTAACGAAGCAATCTTACCAAGTAAAGCATTATTTAGATTATTATCCATTCTGTTATCAGAAATTATTTT
Source organism: uncultured Muribaculaceae bacterium (assembly GCA_964453925.1). Taxonomy (GTDB): domain Bacteria; phylum Bacillota_I; class Bacilli_A; order RF39; family UBA660; genus Aphodocola. The sequence continues at coordinate 33,844 of CAYVPV010000016.1, forward strand.
TTGAAAATATAAATAATCCCTTAACACGTTTGGAACACACTCGAATTCTCTAGAATATTTAGATAATAATTTTAATTTTTCATTTCTAGTTTCAGTGTTTAACCAAATCTTTTTAGGTTCTAAATAACCTTGTTTTATACTCATACCATTTATCATTGTTATTTCTTGATTAGCAATAATAGGAAATAACTTATTAACTAGCTCATCATAAGAATAATAAATTTGGTTACTAACAGGCGCATAATTACCTCTTTCGTCCCTTGATAAAATACACATATAATATTTATCATCATTTTCCTGAACAACAATATAATCCATTTTAGAATCATCATATAATCCATAAGCTTTATTTTTATCATATTTACATATAAACTGACAATCATTTGTATTAATGAAGACGTTTTTTTCAAACGCATCCAATTTTTCATCAATATATGGTGATATAACATTATTTAAATCTATTAATCCCTCAGTATATTTTTTATATGATATATTTGATAAACTAATAAATTTTTTTAACACTTCATAGGAATTATTTTCGTTATATATACCAGTTGATAATAAATAATCAGTATTTATTCCTAAAAGATGTGCTAAGTTTTTATTATTAACTGTATAACCAATTGAATCACCATTAGACATAAAAAGCATTACTCGTCTTTTATCCAACCCTATTCTTTTAAAATCCACATCATCATTAAATGAACAAAAAATATTTTCATCTTCAAAAAACGTTATTATTATTTGTTGTATTCTTTCACAAATTTCTGAAAATTTGATTTGCGTTATTCTCTTTCTTTCTTGCATGATATAAACCCCTTTTTCATTTGAATGTGGATTATTTTAGCATATCCCCCGTCAAGCTTTTTTAATTGTGGAAAAGAAAAAAGACTTAAATTTAAGCCTTTTCTACATCTAATTTAACATTTAACCCGTTAAGATCAAACTCTTCTGTTAAGTTTTCTTTTCTAGTAAGTTCTATACTTAAAGTTTCTTTTTTTATCATTTCTCCAAAGTCTTTAACAACAGTATCAAATTTATCATCAGCTTGGTAATATAATTTAATTCTATCAGCTACATCAAAGTCTTTTTGTTTTCTTAAGTTTTGAACTTTAGAGATAAGTTCTCTTGCAATACCTTCGTTTATTAACTCATCAGTTAAATTAGTGTTTAGAATAATGAAGTTATTTCCTTCTTTTGCTACGTCATAACCTTCTTTAGCTGATACTCTTATATCAACCATTTCAGCAGTTACGTCAAATAACTCACCATCAACTGTTATGGTTACTGCTTCACCGTTTTGGATAAACGTTATATCTTCGTTAGTTAACTTAGTAAGTTCTTCCCCATATAATTTAATCTTTGGTCCAAATATTTTACCTACTATCTTAAAGTTTGGTTTAACTTCAAAGTTCATGTACTTAGATAAGTCAGAAATGTAAGTTACTTCTTTTACGTTTAACTCTTCTTTTATAAGTTCATCTAAATCACCAATTAAGTCTTTATTCTTACCATCAAGTAATACTTCGCTAATTGGTTGTCTTACCTTTATCTTAACTTCTTCACGAGCGTTTCTGCCAAGTGAGATTAAATCTCTTACTAAGTCCATCTTGTTTTCTATTCTATCATTAACAAGTGATAGATTAGCCTTAGGGAAATCGCTTAAATGAACAGATTCCATGCCAGTTAATGCGGTATATACTTCTTCTGATGCGTATGGCGCGATTGGCGCGATCATTTCACATAATCCTACTAATACTTCATAAGTAGTTTTATAAACGGCTTTTTTACTAGTATTTAAATCATGTGCCCAAAATCTTCTTCTATTTCTTCTAATATACCAGTTAGATAAATCTTCTGAAACAAAGTTTGTTACACTTCTAACTACCCTTGTTAAGTCATATTCATCGTAAGCATGAGTTACATAATCAAGTAATTTATTATATTTAGAAATTAACCATTTATCAATTTCTTCTCTTTCTTCATACTTAACGTCAAATTCTCTTGGATCCACGTTATCAGTGTTTGCGTATAAGGCAAAGAATGAATAAGTATTTTTAAACGTTGAAAAGAATTTAGAATATACTTCCTTTAATCCTTCCTCATCAAACTTAATTGGAGTCCAAACAGGTGATACATAAGGTAAGTACCAACGAATTGTATCTGCTCCATTTTTTTCCATTAAGCTAAATGGTTCGATTGCATTACCTCTTGATTTGTGCATCTTTTGACCATTTTTATCAAGTAATAAATCGTTTACTAATACGTTTTTATATGGACTTTTACCTGTTACAAACGTAGATATTACAAGTAATGAATAAAACCATCCTCTTGTTTGATCAATACCTTCCGCGATAAAGTCTGCTGGAAATTGTTCTTCCCATAATTCTTTATTTTCAAATGGATAATGATATTG
>CAYVPV010000017.1:0-6681 GCA_964453925.1 uncultured Muribaculaceae bacterium
CCTATGACCCCCTGCTTGTAAGGCAGGTGCTCTAACCAACTGAGCTAAGCATCCATAAATTCACATACGTGAGAACGTATATAAATATATCAATATTTTTAATTATTGTCAAGTAAGTTTTAAGATTTTTTGTTAATCTCTTCCATTTTTTCTTTTATCCAATTCGGCAAAGCTGATTTAAGTAAATAAAAACCAAAAACAGTTTCCTTTATTTCTCTTTTTTTATTTTTATATAAATCGCCATTAACATTTTTTGCGGATAATTTTAATTGATTTTTTTCTTTAGATGTATCTAATATTTTTACATTTACAATATCGCCTATTTCAACAAAATCAGTTATGCTTTTTACAAATTTGTCCGTAATTTCAGAAATATGAATAAGCCCGCTGTACTCATCATCAATACTTGCAAATGCACCATATTTTTCTATTGATGTTATTTTTGCCTTAACAACGTCACCTTCCTTATATTTATTCATAGTTCGCACCTCTAATTTGTATTATAGCACAACTAATAAACTATGACAAACTAAGCTTTACTTTAATATTTTACTGCTGTATAATTTAAATGGTGATGAAAAATGAATCAAACAGAAGAACAAATAAAAGAAGTATTAAATAAAATAAGACCATATTTAAATCAAGATGGTGGTGATGTAGAATTTGTAAAATTTGAGGATGGTATTTGTTACGTTAGATTACAAGGTGCATGTGCTGGATGTATGTTTGCCGACATGACAATTAGTAATACGGTTGAAGAAATATTAGTATCAGAAATACCTGAGGTTATAAAAGTAGTTAATTCAGAAGAGGCTTAGATAAAGCTTCTTTTTATTATCCAATCAACTCCCGGAAAATATCTATTATATATTTTAGATATAAACAGGTATACGTTTAACAAAAAAACCTCGTAGTCATCTGCTTTTAAAATTATTTTTTCTATTGTGGATTCTTCCAAATTATAATTAACTATATCATCATGTAAATCAAAAAAATAAGATGGATACAAAAGTCTTCCATAGAATAATAAAGCTTCTTTATAACTTAAATAATTATTTTTTAAGTACTCAGTAACTAATGAATAAGCATCTTCATCATTAAAAAAGGAGGTTTTTATATACTCACATATATCTCTTATTCTATAGTCATATACAAAATTAACGGGATTATATAAAGAAAATAAATCATCATTACTATTAATTCTTTTATGGCATATACCCATTAAAGCTTCTTCTTTTACGTTTGCTGCGTTTCTAACATAAGAAATTGCGTTTTCAGCAAGTCCGATATAATAATTAGCGTAACTACAAAGATTGGGATACTTTTTACCTATTTCATTTATCTGTGCTTCAAAGTAGTCATTTTTTGCTTCCCATAAAGTAGTCCAATCATACCTACTAATAACCTTATCACATTCTATATTTATAGAATTATTATTAATATGGCAAATTTCTGGTAAAGTTATTCTTGCATCTTTATTTATATATATTTCTAATAAAATATATGGAACATTATTAACATATGTAAGAATTTTATTTTCATTATTTATAATTACTTCATGAACAAGCAAATTTCTTTCAATCATTTGCCTGTTTACCTTATATAAAGAATCTATATCAGAAAGTGGCCTATTATAAATTTGAAACACATAATTATTTTCCATGTATTCAAAAAAATATTTATCATCTTTATGAGATATTTCGGTAGGATGCAAACTATAATAATAGGCTAGTATATTTTTCATGATAGACCTCCTGTTAAATAATATGAAAAAGCATCATATAATAGAAGTCAAAAAAGGGGCCTATTTGGCCTCTTCTGTCGCTCTTGTTTCCCTTATAACAGTTACCTTTACAGTACCCGGATATTGCATTTCATTTTCTATTCTATCTTTAATATCACGTGCTGTTTTATAGCTTCCTACGTCATCTATCTTTTCAGGCTCAACAATTACCCTTAATTCTCTTCCGGCTTGCATAGCATATGCTTTTTCAACTCCAGCAAAATCAGTTGCAATTGCCTCTAATTGTTCCAATCTCTTAACATAGTTTTCTAACGAATCATTTCTTGCTCCTGGTCTTGCTGCCGATAAGCTATCTGCTACCGCAACTAAAACAGATATTATGTTATTAGCCTCTTTATCACCGTGGTGAGATTCTATTGCGTTTATAACAACTTCATCTTCACCATATTTTTTTGCTAAATCAGCACCGATTTTCACATGACTTCCCTCTACTTCAAAGTCTATTGCCTTACCAATATCATGAAGTAAACCTGCACGTTTTGCAAGCGCTGCGTTTTCCCCTAATTCAGCAGCCATAATTCCTGCTAAATGAGCAACTTCTTTAGAATGTTGTAATGCATTTTGCCCATAGCTAGTTCTAAAGTTTAATTTGCCAACTATTGTTACAAGTTCTGGATCTAATTTAGTTATCCCTAAATCAAACATAGCTTCTTCACCATATTCTCTTATTTTAACGTTTAAATCCTTGCATACTTTATCATATAACTCTTCTATTCTTGCAGGATGAATTCTTCCGTCTTTAATTAATGTTTCTATCGTTTGTTTAGCTATTTCTCTTCTTAAAGGATCAAAACTTGATAAAACAATAGCTTCAGGAGTATCATCAATTATTAAATCAACCCCGGTTACTGCTTCTATGGTTCTTATGTTTCTTCCTTCTCTTCCTATTATTCTACCTTTCATATCATCGTTAGGTAGTGTTACAACAGAAACAGTTTGTTCATTGGTAACGTCTGATGCATACTTTTGCATTGACTCTGCCAATAAATTTTTAGCCTTTTTATCAACTTCTAATTTAGCTTCTGCTTCTTTTTCTTTTATGTAAGCAGAAATTTCAGCACTCATTGAAATTTCTACTTGTTTCATTATTTCTTCTTTAGCTTTCTTTTTAGAAAACCCAGATATTTTTTCTAACTTATCAATTTGTTCTTTAATTATGTTTTCAGCTTTTTCTTCTAATTTTTGAATATCTTTTTGTTTTTGGATAATAGAATTTTCTTTTTCATCGAGCATTTGTTCACGGTTTTGAAGTAATCCATCCCGTCTATCAATACTATTTTCACGTTGTAATAAACGTTCCTCATTCTCTTTTAACTCTTGTTTTTTTTCTTTTATTTCTTTATCCGTTTCTAATTTTAATTTATAAGCATCTTCTTTAGCTTCTAACAAAGCATCTCTTTTTGCTTTTTCGGCCTCTTTTTTTGCCTTTTCAATTATGTTTGAAGCTTTATGTTCCTCATTTTTTTTCTTTAATGATGTTATAATAAATGCGATAACCGCACCAACAAATAATCCAACTATTAGAAGTAAAGAGAAAATAAGTGCATTTCCCATATTTACCTCCATCAATTTATTTTACTATTGTATAATTTCTTATTTATACAATTCTATTTTATACGTTAAAAACTTTATAGTCAAGTTTATATTTTTTTGATGTAAAAAAGAAGCATAGTTAATGCTTCCTAAAATTTAGGATACAGAACATCCATTATATTCTAATTTCATAATTACTTGCTTTTCTTCGGTTCCAAAATCTTTACCTACTGAAACTAAATCATATTTGCGATCACCATCTGTATAAACAGCGTGTTCAGCAATACTTTTGGAAAGTAATTCTTCTGGCATAACAAATTCTCTTGCAAAAAGTTGTGACAATGTAATACCATAATTATCATAATCTGATAACGGTATTCTCTCTCCTACTTTAATATTATCAAAATCAGTAACTAATTTTCCAAAACCATTCATTACAAAAAATGGATCACATTGAAACTTAAAATCAGGTGTTTTTATTGTTTTACAAAAAATTTCAAATCCTTTATCACTTGTTTTAATTACATACCCCTCTTCATCTAAAGAATCCTTTAATTTACCACCGAAAAATTCAATTATTCTTACTAAATCGTCCAAGCATAATAATCTCTGTTCTTTTTCTATTATTTTATCTTTTACTAACAATTTTCTGGCTTCTCTAGCTGAAAGCACAGCTCCGTATTCTCTTTCGTTCATTATATTTACTCCTATCTTATTTATCTAACGCCAATTATGTAATTCTTCTCCTCTTTTTAATACATCCCATACTTGAATTTTATATTGTTTTGCAACTTCTGTTGCATTAACAGTACCTTTATCCGAATATTTAGCTAAAACCTTTTCAAAAGTAGACCTTGGCATTAGAAAACCTCTTGCAAACATACTTGTTACTTTTTGCATAAAGTAATCATCATAATTTTCAGGAAAATTTTCTATTTTATCATTATCTTTCATTTTATCCATATAAAAGAAAGCTATCCCAAGACCAGTTAAAGCGTTTAACGTATAATCTTTATTCTCGTTATCACAATAAATTTTAAAACTTTCTTCTTCATTTAAAAAATCATTATGCTCTTTTAGGTTTTCTAACTCTCCTCCAAAAAGTTTAATTATTTTACTTAAATCCTCACTGGTTAAATAAGTAGAATCATCTTTTATAATATCTTTTTCTATGCATAACTTTCTGGCATCCTCTGCAATTATATCTGATAACGTAAGCGCTAACCCTTCATTTTTATCCTTTAGTTTAGTTATATCCATAATAACACCATTTCCTTCTAAAAAACATTATACAAAATTTCGTTTTCTTTGTCTATTTAATGTATAATTTTTCTTTGTGAATAACTTTATTTCCAAGTTTTATAATGGCTTCCCCTACTTTTTCGCCTTTTTTATATTTTTCCTTTTCTTTTATTTTATAATCAATGTTTATTAACTCTTTTTCGGCTTCAGTAATAGGATAAAAATAATCATCTAGAGCATATATCTTTTTATTTGGTAAATTCATTTTATCTTTATCAAATACTTTTACCATTGAATAATTATTAAAACCATACTCGTATAATTCTTTATGATTTTGAAAATCGTTACCGTCATTTAACGTTACAACAATTAAATTCATATCGCCTTTACTTGCTGACGTAACAAGTGTACGCTTTGCTTTTTTAGTATAACCTGTTTTACCTCCAGTTGTATATTTATACGTATAAAGTAATTTATTTTTATTTGTCCAAACATACGTTTTTTCATCCGTTTTAACCGTATGTTTTTTACAAGAGGTTATTGTTCTAAAGGTTTTATCAGAGTTTGCATAACGCATCAAAAGTGCCATATCATATGCTGTTGAATAGTTTTGATTTTTTTCATCCAATCCATGTGGATTAGCAAAAGTTGTATTTTTCATTCCTATTTGTTTTGCCTTTTTATTCATCTTTTCAACGAATTTTTCTTCTCCACCAAGATATTCTGCTATCATAAGAGCCGCATCATTACCACTTTGCATCATAAGGCCATAAACAATATCTTCCAACTTCATTTTTTCACCAATACTTAAATATATGGCTGATCCGTATGCTTCAAGTACTTTATCAGTTACTTTAACAGTTTTATTCATTTTTCCGGATTCTATTGCTATTACAGCAGTCATTATCTTGGTAATAGAAGCAATTAGTTTTTTTGAATTCATATTTTTTGATACCAATACTCTTTTCGTATCTTCTTCCATAAGTACTGCCGACTCACCTAAATTATAAGCGTTTATTTTAATTGGAAGAATTAAAAGTAAAAACAATACTAAAAAAAACTTTTTCAATTACATCACCTAAATCATTGTATGAAAAAAAGACTTTAAATATTAAAGCCTTTATTCCATAAACGAACTTGGATGATAAACGGTTATTCCCATTTCTTCTGCTTTTCTTAAAACATCTAATCTATCATCAATAAAAACCGAATCTTTTAAATTAAAGCCATATTTTTTAGAATATTCTACTATTACATCTGGTTTAAGCATTGTAGAAGAAATAAATATCATATTCTCCTTTTTAAACCAAGGATAATTTTTTTCAAGCCAAATTAATTTTTGATTAACTTCATTATTACATACCACTGTTCCTAGAATAAATATTTTATCTGGATTTAATTTTGAAATAATATTTTGCATCGTTTTAAGTGGCCTAGAATTTATAAACAAATCCCCAAATAATAAATCTTCAAGAGTTTGACATCCTAGTTCCGGATCCTTACTGGCATAAACCTTATCATGATATCGATATTCATTTAAAGTGCCATCAACATCGAAAAATACGTATTTTTCATTTAAATTATACTTCATATAATCACCCTATAATTAATATTACGTAATTAATCTGTCTTCTCATTATTTATTTTTTTGCTATAACCTTTTTCATTAACATAATTATCAATCTTATCATTAAATTCAAAAACCACACTCTCAGATTTTAATATTTTAATTTCTTCTAATAAGATTTTTTTATATTTTTCTTCTGTATCATTAGATGTGTTATAAGCAAAACAACATAAAGAAAGATTTTCAAATGTTTCATATATTATATTTAATAAATTAAAATTTTTTGTTTCTACAATATACTTTGCTATTAAAAGATGATTCTTAGTATTTAATATCAATTCTTCTATTAATTCTATATTTAATACGTTTGATGCAATAATTATACTGATACATTCAAATATATATTTTATGCTACCAGTTTCTAATAATTTAATATATAATTTAGATTTATCTTCTTTAGTTAAGTCTTTAACATTCCTGGCAAAATAATATATATATTCCGCATTATTTGTTTTTACTATTCCATCTACTAATT
>CAYVPV010000017.1:6781-33647 GCA_964453925.1 uncultured Muribaculaceae bacterium
CAAAACAATATATATATTTCGCATTATTTGTTTTTACTATTCCATCTACTAATTTAGATTTATCTTCTTTAGTTAAGTCTTTAACATACTTGGCAAATTGATATATATAATCTGTCTTGTTTGAATCAACTATTAAATCAACTAATTTAGTTCTTGTGGAACTAAATATACTTTTATTTGCTTTTCTTATAATACTTTCAATACCATCGTATTTTTTTTTATTCATACCAATTCCTCTTTTCTAAAAATATTGAAGTATAACTTATTATAGCAAAAAAATATGATAAATCAATATCATATTTTCTATATTTACTTACTTAGATAACATCTCACATACTAAATTACTTAATTCAGTAGGATTTTCAACAGGTAAACCTTCTATTAATCTTGCTTCATTATATAAAATCTTTGTATATTTCTTTAACGTTTCTTTATCATTTTTATACAAGTCTTTTACCTTATTTGCTATATCATGTGATTCATTTATTTCAAGAACTAACTTAGCATTAATATGTTCATCGGTTGGCATAGCATTTATTACCTTTTGCATTTCTACGGTTACTTCACCTTCGCTAGTTAAACAAAGTGGATGATTTTTAAGCTTGTTTGTATATCTAATTTGTGATACTTCTTCTCCTAAGCATTCTTTCATGAAGTCAAACATTTCTTTATCATCTTCGTTTTTCTTATTTAATGCTTCTTTTTCTTCCTTGCTTGATAAATCAAAGTCATTAGAAGATACGTTAACAAACTTTTTATCATCATATTTATCTAACATTTTAAAAACAAACTCATCAACGTAATCAGTTAAGTATAATACTTCTTTATCATTGTCTTTTAAACTTTCTACTTGAGGCATCATATCTATTTTATCAATCGTTTCACCACAAGCATAGTAGATAGTATCTTCTTCATCATTCATCCTTGATACATACTCCTTTAAAGTAACATTTTTCTTTTCCTTAGATGAATAAAATATTATTAAATCTTTTAACTCGTCTTTTTTAGCACCGTAATTATCATAAACACCATATTTTATATTTACCCCGAAAGTCTTAAAGAATGCTTCATAGTTTTCTCTATCATTTAAAAGCATATCTGCTAGTTCTTTTAATACTTTCTTTTCGATATTTTTAGCGATTACTTTAAGTTGTCTGTTTTGTTGCAACATCTCTCTTGAAATATTAAGTGATAAGTCCGGCGAATCTACAACACCTTTAACGAAGTTTAAATAATCTGGAAGTAAGTCTTCACATTTTTCCATTATTAGAACTCCGTTTGAATATAACTCTAATCCTTTTTTGTATTCCTTAGTATAAAAATCATATGGTGGGTTTGATGGTATAAACATTAAAGCATCGTAGCTAACTAATCCTTCTGCTTTTGTATGTATTACTTTAAGTGGTTTAGTATAATCAAAGAATTTTTCTTGATAAAAATTGTAATAATCTTCTTCTTTTATTTTTTTCTTATCTTTTTTCCATAATGGAACCATACTGTTTATTGCATCAGTTTCGGTTACCTTTTTTGTTTCTTCATCAACGGTATCCATCTTTATTGGATAAGTTACATAATCAGAATACTTCTTTATTAAACCTTGCACTTTAAATTCTTCTAGATATTCATCATAGTTTTCTTCTTTTTCATTTTCTTTTATATGTAATGTTATTGTTGTACCACATGATTCTTTATCACAAGATGTTATTTCATAACCATCTGCTCCAGTAGATACCCAACGATAAGAACCATCTTGCCCTGCTCTTTTACTTTCTACAATAACTTTATCAGCTACCATAAAAGAAGAATAAAATCCAACGCCAAATTGGCCAATTATGTTAGTCTTATCTTTTTTATCTAGTGCTTCTTTAAATGCTAAAGAGCCACTTTTTGCAATAGTACCTAAGTTTTCTGCAAGTTCTTCTTTATCCATACCAATACCATTATCAGAAATAGTAAGTAATCTTTTATCTTTATCAACGGATAATTTAATACCTAATTTCTTTTTATTTACTTTTAACTTTTTATTTGTTAAAGCTTCATAAGATAATTTATCTAACGCGTCATTAGCATTAGAAATAAGTTCTCTTAAGAATATTTCCTTATTTGTATAAATTGAATTGATCATTAAATCCAATAATTTTTTTGATTCTGCTTTAAATTGTCTTTTAGACATATAATCATCTCCTCAAATATGTTACTAAAATAAATTATATTACTATTAATTAGCACTGTCAAGTATATAGTGCTAATTAATTATTTAAAAAATAAAGGAAAATGAATCCCTTTATAATTTATGACTATATTTACTATCTTTAATTTTCTTAACTTTTTCTTTATATCCTTTTTTTAAATTTTCAATATCATTATAATCATCATCAGAATAGAAATTTACTGTTATTCCATTATTACAATAATAAGTTATATTTTCATTTAATATTCTAGGTAAGCTTTTCTTTTGAAGTTCTTCTAGTTCTTTTTTTCTTCTAGCATCACAACGTTTATTTTTTCTAAATGGAGCCTCGTACGAAAATCGAAGTAAATATTCTCTATTACTTTCTTTTAATATTTTCATTAAGAACTTAAGATGGTATTCTTTTACCTTATCATCTAATTGATGATATTTTTCAAGAGGATTTTTTGGAGAATGTCCATAGTAATTACATAATACACTACTAGGTGCTAATTCGTTAATCAAATTACCAAGCTGTAATATATCTTCTAATTCTTCGGTTGGAAGACCAATCATGACTGTACAAGTAATATATAGTTTTGGATGAGCTTCATATAAAGTTTTATACACATGCTTTGCTTTTTCTTTGTCATGTTTTTTACCAATTAATTTTAATAATCTATCACTACCAGCTTCTATATTAAGCCCTATTCTTTTTAACTTTTTTGTCTTACATAATGAAGTAAGTATTTCTTCTGTTATTTCTCCAATACACATACCAATTAAAATATTTATATCATAAACTTCATCATAACTATCTATTAAATCTATTAATTTATGAAGCGTTTGTTTACCATAAATATCTAGTCCATACTCTGTTAGATTTTCGGCCCTTAAAACTATGTTTTTCATTTGTTCTGGATGATTTTCTTTATACCAATCTAGTTTTTCTTTTATAAAATCTAGAGATTGACTTTCAAAAGGTATATTCATAAAAGTTCTTCTACAAAACGCACATTTATTTAAGCATCCATCAACTGGCCAAATATTTAAATGTTTTTGTTCATCATCATAAACAAAATATTCTTCTTTAAAATTGAAACCAAATCTTTTACCCAAATATTCTGCATAATGACTATCAACAAAAGTTACGTTATCATATTTACCTTCTATATAAGGTTTGATGTTAGTAGCCTTACCCATTATGATTAATTCTGAACCTTTTTTTCTTTGTTTATCTAGCCTTTCCATGTCTTTTAATGCGTCATCAGTAAAATCTTCAACTCTTGCAATAGGATGTCCATATAAAATATAATCAGCTTCACCTACTTTAACCCCTTGTGTTTGTTGTATTAAGGGCGCCATTTGAAAATACGAAACCATTTGTTCACGTTCACAATCTTCCATTGCATTTCCAATCATAGGAAGTGCATTAATCTTATATTTAAAATTTTCATCTTTTTTATCTACAATATTGAAAAATCTTTCCTTTTTTTCTGATAAAGTTAATTCTTTTTGTACTGTATTTTCATTTATAGTCATAATATACCCTTCTTTTGGTTGTATATCCTAGCAAAAAAGGAGGGAAATGTCAATTTCACTACAAATTAAAAAAATTAAGAAACTGAGTTCTTAATTTTAATATAAACCATGTAACTTAGATATATCATCACTTGATAATTGATCTACTGTCCATATGCCATTTTCTTTAGTTAACGATAAATCTATTGTATGTGTTGTAGTATCAGTTACATCAGACATTTTCTCTATTTTATAATCCATGTATTTTTCTTCTGAAAAATTTCCTTCATCGTCATTAAATTTATCAGGATTGTTTTTTAATTCTTCTTCAGCTTCCAAGATAGCACTACGATAATTTAAAACTGTTAATTCTACCGTTGCAGTAGCGCTTTCATCTTCTTCTTTAATATCCTTTATTACGTAAGCAAACTGATCATATTGTTTTTCCATTAACTCTTGATATTTTTCTTTTGCATCATCAGTTAAATCTTCGTTTTCTATAGTATCTTTTAGCTGAGTTATTATATTATCATCTTTTGCCCTATACTTTTCAAAGAAAGTTTCAACAGCTTCTTCTGGTTTGTTATCGTTCACGGAACAACTACATCCAGTAAAAAGTAATATAGCACATAAAACAACTAATATTTTTTTAATACCATTTTTCATAATATTTCCTCCTTCTGGTATTAATTTGGCAGGAAGAATATTTTTTATACTATTTTTTTAAAACTTTAATTAACGATTTTAATTTATTAATAATTGTAAAATCAGCATTAGTAATGTGTTGTTTTAATTTTGAATATGCTTTTAAAATATCATCTTCTTCTTTATTAAAACATTCTAAAAACATATATTTTAGTTCATCTTTTCCCTTTTTATCATAAATACTATCAAGATATTTATTAAGTATCATTATTTCTTTACTTTCTTTTCTAGTATATTTTAAATCTTGAAAGGATTTTTCTATTACATTATACTTAGGACTATAAGTTTCTACGTTACACCCACTTACTACAACATCATCTGATTCGTCAAACAATAGCTTACTTTTTCCCATCACAATTCCTTTTTCATTAGTTACAATAGCAAGTGAGATTTCTTCATTAAAAAAGATGCAAGCATACTCTAATTTCTTTATTTGACGATTATAAAATATTTCTGTTTTATTTTTTATTTTTTCTAAAAAACCAGATGAAAATACCACATCATAATTCATGATTTCATATAAAGTATTATTATCAACTTTAAAAGACGGTATTTTTTTTATATGTTTTATATCATCATTGGTATCCCACTCATAAAATTCATATGGTTTTCTTTTAAAATTTAATAAAATATCATAAACGTTTTTCATTTTTTTCTCCTTTTTTTAAAATTGAAAAATTAACTAATATAAAACCTACTACCAAATAATAAAACTCTGGTAGTTTCAATATATAACAAACATATTCTTTAAAATTATACCCAAAACTAAATAAGTTTATGTATAAAATAAGTGTCGAAAAACCAATAATCATAAAACCAAATCCACATAAAAATAAAAAAACTTTTCCAAACATTTTAATCTCCTAATAAATATTATTTATTTTATAGAAAATTTAGTATATAATTTAATATATGATAGGAGGATAAAATGAATATAATACAAATTTTACAATATGTTTTTTTAGGAGTAATACAAGGATTTACTGAACCAATACCAATATCATCAAGTGGTCATTTACTTATATTTAAAAATTTATTTAATTTTGATATGTTAAATGATATTAATTTTGAAATAGTTGTTAATTTCGGTTCTTTTATTGCTATATGTTTCTTATACAAAAAAGAAATCTTTAAAATAATAAGAGATTTCTTTAATTTTATTAAAACAAAAAACAATGAATATAAAGAAAATTATAAATACGCGTGGTTAATAGTTATCGGAACTATTCCTGCTGGTTTATTTGGATTTGTTCTTAAGGATAAAATAGATGCAGTAAGCAATAACGTAAAATTAGTTGGAATAGCCCTTTTAATAACAGCTTTAGCACTATTTTTAATAAAGGATTTTAAAGGAAAAAAAGAAAAAAAAGATATTACTATATTTGATAGTATTATAATCGGTTTATTTCAAGTTATAGCCTTATTTCCAGGAATATCAAGAAGCGGGTCAACAATAGTTGGTGCAATGAGCCGAGATTTAAAAAGAGAAACAGCTGTTAATTACTCTTTTATGCTTTATTTACCTATTAGTTTAGCAACCATGTTAATTGGGGTTAAGGATTTGGTAGAAACACCAAATATTAGTAGTTTAGCTCTTCCATATGTGCTTGGAATGATTGCGAGTGCAATCGTTACTTACTTTAGTGCGAAATGGTTTATAAACATAATAAAAAAAGGAAAGCTTGGATACTTTTCCTTATATTGTTTAATTATTGGAATACTCGTAATATTATTTTTTATATACTGTAAATGAACCAGATCCACTAACACCATCTATCTCATATGTATAACTAATTTCTGCGGAGCTAACCGTCGTCGCACTTCTGAAAATATAAATATAAGAAGTACTAGCTCGACCCACTTCGTAATAGATACTTGAAGAATTTACTCCAGTTATACTAAAACTATGATTCTTAGTATAATTACTTGGGCTACCATAAAAGTAAACATTCAACTCTGAAAGAAGTGGAACCTCATTAGCACTTGAACGTGTAAGCGAAGTAATTGGTACATCAGTTACGCTAACATTTATTACACCAGTCAAATCTTCTCCTTGCTCTCTATCAATAGTAAGATTAATTATTGCATCCCCAGGATACGAACTTACTACTTTAATGTTTCCATCACTTGTGGTAATACTACTTAAAATTTTATTGGTTGTTTCTTCATATACATCATCAGATACTGCAATTATATTTCTATCTAATCCATTTGATGGATTATAAGTAATATTTATATTTTCCTTTTCAGAACCATCAAAAGCTACAGTAGTTTCATAAGAAATTGATTCAGTGGCAACATAGTTTATTTTAACATCAACATAACGAGATACTTCTTTTTCCCCTTGAACCAACGTAACTTTTACTTTAGTCGATCCCGACTTTTTAGATGTCACTAATCCATCTGTTGTTACAGATGCATATGTATCATCAACAACTTCATATTTATATTTATAGACAGTAGCATTTTCTGGTATCGCTTTAACGTTTATTTGCTTATTCTCATATCCATCGAAAGTCAGAGTCTTCTCTACAATTTCAAAATCTTCCGCTTCAACATCATTTACTGTAATTTTAATACTAGCAGTTGTACCAAAACCTGCTGTTGCAGTAATCGTTGCGGTACCTTTGCTTAAAGATGTAACCACCCCATTTTCATCAACCCTTACAATGCTTGTATTAGAACTACTCCATCTTGGCTTTGAATCTCCAAAGGTATTATCACTTGAGTATGTATAATTAAGTTGTTTAGTTTGAATACCATCCATTACCATTTCGGTATCATCTAAAACTATGTTACCATGTTCAACGACAGACACATTAACATACTCAGAGTTGCCAACCCTTATTTCAGTAGTACCAACAGATAACGGTGTAACTAGTCCATCTTCTACTTTAGCTACTCTAGTATCAATAGATTGCCATGTTGGATTTACTGTTTTTGTAAAATAATCACTCTTACGATATGTTAATTGCATGGTTTGACCATAAGTTAATTCAAAATCTTTTTGTTCGATTATATATTCCCCTGTGTATAAAACTCCCTTTTTAAACCAATAATTAATATTTTGTATTTTTTCCTCTGGCTCTATTAAATCTTTATCGTTTACTAATCCATCACCATTTAAATCACCAGTAACTAGATCAAAAAACTCAGAAGATAAATATTTTTCACTATTTGGCTTTATAGTTGTATCTTCATAATAATTATATAAATATCCAGGTTTTGTTACTTTTATATCGTAACTTCCAGAAGGTACCATAATTTCTTTAACGCTATATTCGAAATCTTCAATATCTTTTATCGTAATAACTTTTGTATAAACAACTTTCGTATCTCTATCAGTAAAAGTAAGCGTTACAGGTAATATACGTTCTAAGTCAGCATCGTTATAATTTGGAGAATTAAACGTTATGTAACCATAATTATCAGAAATCAAATTATCACATGTTGATGAAGCCTTTTCATCAACACTAGCAACTTCACCTTTTAATTTACTTGTAAGGTTTTCACCGATATTTAAAACTAACCCAACAATAATAACCAGCACTAATAATACTACACAAATAATCACCTTTATTATTAAACTCTTTTTTTCTTCATGTGTTAAGTTATCCATAAAATATCCTCCTATAATACATTTTAATATTATCATAAAACATAAAAAACATCAACTTAAAGGTGTAATAGAAATTTTTCTAAGCCAATGTTTTTATCTGTTTTACCACTTTTTATTTCATAATCTAAATTATGTAATTTTTTTATTACATCTTCTAACTCATAAATCATGTAATCAGTTTCTAACGCTAGTTTAATTCTAAAAGGATGGACTTTTAAGATGTTTGCTATATCCTTATTCATATAACCTTCTTTTGAAAGTAATTTACTTTGATATACTAAGGTAAACTGGTTACCTAACATAGCAATTATCTTTATTGGTTCTTCTTTTAATATCATTAAATCATTTAAACATTCAAAGATTTTTTTAAAATCTTTTTTCATTATTGCATCAGATAAATCAAAGATATTATCGTTAAAAGATTTACTACTAATTTCATCTATATCTTTTATATTAATAGTTTTATCCTTATCTTTATACATTATCATTTTCTTTATTTCACTAAGGATTATATCTACGTTTTGACCCACGTAGTTAACAAAATAATTAGCAGTTTTATAATCGATATCATAACCAGCGTTTTTAAATTCATTCGTAACAAACTTAGGCAAATCTTTTTGATCAATTACTTCTTTTTGAATGACTTTAGCTTTATTCTTTAAAATTTTAACTATTTTTTTTCTTTCATCTAATTTTTCTGCAACAACGCTTAATATAACTATATTATCATGATTTTCACATTCTATATAATTATTTAAGTAATCTATATCATGATTAACGTTTGTTGGAGCCCCCGTTAAAAACAAAGCATTTTCTCCAACTAATACTTTCTTATCTCCAAACATAGAAATGCATGATGCATCATCTAATAATTCGTCTATTTTTTGAACTGATAAGTCATATTTAACAACATCTGCCACGCCTGATGTTATTTTATTGATCTCCCTTTTAATAAGGCCATAATCACTTCCATATATTAGATAAATATTCATGTAATCACCTTCTTTTTATATTATATCAAAAAAAGAAGTATA
This sequence comes from uncultured Muribaculaceae bacterium, assembly GCA_964453925.1. Classification (GTDB taxonomy): domain Bacteria; phylum Bacillota_I; class Bacilli_A; order RF39; family UBA660; genus Aphodocola. The sequence goes on from CAYVPV010000017.1 coordinate 15,831, forward strand.
AATCTTACTTCTTTCTTTAAATTAATATACTATTTTTTTCTATTATAAGCACTTTTTATTAAATCACTATATTTTGCATCATTAGTTGTTATTTTATTTTCAATGGTTTCTTTATATATTCCATCAACAATATCATTTATTTGACTTATTCTTTCTTGGGAAATAGAATCTATCTCTAAAATAATATTTGCTTTTGACATATTAGCATAATTATTAAATGATCTAAAGCAAGAATATATTTCAGCTATCTTATCATCTTTAGACAAATTAGCATTATTAACTACTAATAGATAATCAATATACCTGTCAATAATAACATAAGAATAATTGTTATACATATTTATTTGATTAAAAAAATGTTCTTTATCAATTTTCATTTTGCTTAAAACATTTTGCATGCTTTCTTCGTCCATCATAAATATGTCTTTATTAAGAGTAATTTGATATGCCGCTAATATACAACAATGTTTTAAAGTAATTTCTAATTTTTCAGAAAATTTTTCCATACTTAATATATTTTTAGGATTTAAATATGTTAATTTATTTTTAAATTCGCGCCTTACTATTTTTTTTGATTCTGCTGTAATTGTTTGATACTTATTCACTTAACTCACCTAATCTTTCATTTATTAAACTAATAAGATCTATAAATTCCTTATAAACATTCATAAATTCAATAATTTCTTTTATATCATCCATAATAATACCTCCAAAATTTATAATTTAATTATATAAATACTTGAATAAAAAAAGTAGATAAAACAAATATCAGTTTTATCTACTTAATAAGTATATACCTATAGCAAGTATCACCTTCATAATATTCAATATCAAAGTTTTTTTCAATTATGAAATTAGTTGAAGGAAGATAGTTTTTATATAATTTTTTTTTCATTTTGATAATATTTTCTTGCTCTTTATTTCCAATATTAAACTTTATATACTTTCCTTTAGGAATTTTCTTTCTTATCGTATTAGGAAATTTTTTTGGTGATCCTAAAAAATAATTTCTCACATTATTTTCTCTTGAGGAAATAGCATACATTCCAGCCTTGCTCATCAATTTATATATTCCCTGCTCTTTTATATTTTTATACAAATTATTTATTTTATATCTATAATCCATTAGATTTTCAGAATTAACATAAAAACAATATAAGGTAATTTCATCAAGACTTACAATTTCATAATTAATTCTTTCATACTTACTAATATCATCAAAAGATAATTTGGGGAACAATACCACTTTTTCTTTATTTTTTCTACACTCCCTTGGTGTTATATTATATTCTCTTTTAAATGCTCTTATGAAAGCAGTAGATGAATTATAATTATATTTAAACGCTATATCAACAATTAAATTATTAGTTGTAACAATTTCTTCATAAGCTTTTGATAATCTTCTTTTTCTTATATATTCTTTTAATGTTATACCAGATATAAAAACAAAAATTCTTTGTAATATAAAATCATTTACACCAACTATTTTTGATAATTTTTTATAATCTATATCATACTCAATATTTTCTTCAATATAATTGATCATATCATTTAATAATTTATAATTCATAACTCCCCCTGTAATAATATTATATCAAATTATCTTGACTTGAAAACAATTTATAGTACTCACCTTTTTTCTTCATTAAATCTTTATGGCTTCCTATCTCATATACTTTCTTATCTTTAATAAGCATTATAACGTCAGAATTAACAATGGTAGATAGTCTATGAGCGATAGTAATGGTTGTCTTATCTTTTAATAAATTATTTATCTTCTTTTGAATAATATTTTCTGTCTTAACATCGATTTTACTAGTTGCTTCGTCTAAAACTAAAATTTTAGGATCATTTATTAAAATTCTTATGTAACTAATAAGTTGTCTTTGACCATCTGACAAAGTATTACCATGGTTTTCTAATACCGTGTAATAACCCTTTTCAAACTCGTTTATCCAGCTATCTAAATCAAGTTTTTTACACATTTTTATAACGTCTTCATCCGTCATCTTAAAACTACCATATTTTAAGTTATTCATTATTGTATCAGTAAATAAATAATTATCTTGCTGCATTATAGATATTTGTCTTCTAAGAGTATTTAAATCATAAGCCTTAATATCTATATCATCAATTAAAATATCTCCATCATTTATATCATAAAACCTTGCCATAAGGTTTGCAATTGTTGTTTTACCACTACCTGTTTCACCTACTATCGCTATTTTCTCTCCTGGTTTTATTTCAAATGATACTTTATCTAAAATTATTTTATCTTCGTTATAAGAAAATACAACATCATTAAATTTAATATCCCCTATTATTTCTTTTTTTACCGGATTTTCTATATTTTTTATTGTAATTGGCTCATCAATTGTTTCTAATATTCTTTCTAGATAAGTCATTGATTCAATAAAATCATCCATCGTAACAAATAAATTTCTAATAGGATTCCAGAACCTACTAGAATAACTTCCCATTGCAACTATCGTTCCAAGTGAAATTCCAGGTACAAGATAAAATACCCCTATTGTGTAAATTAAAATTTGTACAACGTTTGATATTATATTAGTACTACTCCAAGTTATATTTCCATAAACGATAGAATCACACCAAGTTTCAAAATATTCATCAGTTAAGTTATCGTGTATAATTCCATTTTCTCTTTGTCTATTAAATACCTTAGTTGTATCAGCACCTTTTAATGATTCATATAAATAAGCATTCATGTTTGAACGTTTATTATTTATCTTAAGTTTATATTTCCTTTTTGTTTTCATAGTAAAATTAAATATTAAACTTAATATTACCACTCCGATAAACGTTATGAATGTCAATTTAACACTCGTTATAAGCATAAATATTACCGTCAAAACAAGACTTATTAGTTGCAGGATGGTATCGATAAGACTATTTGTAATAAGTGATGATACACTTTCTGCATATTCAGTTAATCTAACTAATATTTTACCATGAGGTTTTGTATCATAATACTCTGAAGATAAGTATTGTAAATGCGAAAATAAATCGTTTTTCAAATCCTCAACTATGTTTTGATTTACTTTAACTAATACGTCATTTTTTAACTTAATCGTAACTATTCCTACAACCTGAATAGATACACCAACCAAACATAATTTAACTAAACCACTAAAGTTCCAACCTGCTGTAATATTATCTATTCCATACTGTATTAATTTAGCGTATATAAGTGATAATAACGTTGAAGCTAAACTTGCTATTAATGCTATTAATAATTTTTTCTTGTAGTCCTTCAAATATTTAAGCGCTCTTTTAAAGTTTTTAAAACTAAACTTTGTATTACGTTCGTCTACATCATATTTGTTAACTCTCATAATTCAATCCCCCTTTTTTGAATATCATAAATTTCTTTATAAATACCATTTTTCTTAAGTAAGGATTTATGAGTACCTTGTTCTTTTATTTTTCCTTTTTCCAAAACGAATATTTCATCTGCGTTTTTAATCGATAGTATTTTTTGGGCTATAATAAGTTTTGTACAATTATAATTTAAGTTATTTATATTTTTTGTTACCTCTAATTCAGTTTCAAAATCAAGTGCTGATGTAATATCATCTAATATTAAAAGCCTTGGATTTTTAGCAAGTGCTCTAGTAAGTGATAGTCTTTGTTTTTCACCACCAGATAAATCAACTCCGTCTTCACCTATTACCTCATCTATTCCATTTTTTAATTTAAAGACGTAATCTGCCTTTGCTAGTTTAATATACTTTATTACGTCTTTATCCTTTAGCTTAGAATTCCCAAAGTTAACATTATTTCTTATTGTGTCTGAAAATAGAAATGGAGTTTGACTAACAAAGCCAAAATTTTCTCTTAAAGAGCTCATTTTGTATTCTTTAATGCTTATGCCATCAATTAATATTTCACCACGGCTTACATCTTCTAATCTAAGCAATAATCTTGCAATGGTTGACTTACCACTACCAATAGAGCCAATTAGTGCATAAGTTTTACCAGGTTTGATATGCATATTAAAATCCTTTAAAACGTAATTTTCATCGTATTTTAACCATACGTTTTTAAATTCTATCTCAGGATTTTCATTTTTTAATTCTAATTTTCCATCTATAAGTTTTGATTCTTGTGATAAAATCCATTTTACTCTATTTAAAGCAACACCAAAATTTTGCCAGTTATCTAAAAGTGTGCTAGCATTTTCAAAAGGAGTCTTTAAACACCATAAAAGAGAATCAAAAACAAGCCACTGTCCTATCGTTATTTCACCATTCATAACGAAAATAAAACCAAAAAAAATAAGTAATGCACAAATAAGTTCATTAAGTGCAGTAGTTGTTACGTTATAGTTAATAAATTTATATCTAATTTTTAAATTCTTATTTTTTAAAGTTCTATTTTTTATTTTAAACTTTCTTATTTCTTCTTTTTCAGTACCATAGTTTTTAACTAATCTATTTGAATCGATGTTTTCTTGTATAAAGTTATTGAAATTAGATAGATACTCTCTTTTATCTTGATAGTTTTTCTTTGATGTTTTTATGTATCTATTTGAAAAGTAAAACAAAATTGGTAAAGGAATCATTATTATTAAGGTTAATTTAGGGCTTATTATAAAACAATAAACAAGTGCTCCAAAAAATCTTAGTACTGCTGTTAAAACGGTTTTAATTGTAAAACACATGTTCATTTTTATTTGGTATGAATCAGAAAAAATAGTAGTTACTTCTCCTAGTGGATTTTCATTATAAAAACTAGAGTCCAAGCCACCTAATTTCTCATACATTTTAATTCTTAATTTCTTACATAATCTAAATCCCCAAGAGTCAATTAAAACAACACCAAGATATGCTAAAAAGGTACCAAAAACAACGATTATTATGGTTGTTATCGCAATTGGTAATATAATTCTTCTATTTCCGCCAACAAGGCCATCATCTACCATTTTTCCCATAAGTATTGCTGGAAAAATCAATAGCACATCACCAAATACTATTAGAAAGTTATATAAAAAATATTTAAATTTATTTTCTTTGTCAAAATTTAATACCCACTTCATAAAACTCTACTCCTTGTTATACTTAATTATACAATAAAAAAAGAAACTATGCTAGTTTCTCTAATAATTCAGCCTTTTTCATTGAACTGTATCCTTCGATACCCTTTTCCTTAGCTAATTTTTTAAGTTCAGCTACAGTTAATTTTGATATATCTTCTTTAGCTTCCTTCTTTGGAGCTTCTTTTTTAGCTGGAGCCTTCTTAGTTTCTTCTTTAGCTTCTTTTTTAGCTGGAGCCTTCTTAGTTTCTTCTTTAGCTTCTTTTTTAGCAGCTGGTTTGCTTGATGCTTTAGCTTCCTTAGGCATTTTACCTTCCAAAGCATCTTTAGCAATTAATACTAAATCAGAGAATGCTTTTGGTGAATCAATAGCGATTTCAGCAAGCATCTTACGGTTAACAGTAACACCTGCTTTTGATAAACCATTGATAAATTTTGAATAACTAATTTCGTTTTCACGACATGCTGCGTTAATACGTACTATCCATAATTTTCTAAATTCTCTTTTCTTTTGTCTTCTATCTCTATACGCATAAACATACGAATGCATTACTTGTTCTTTTGCGGTTTTGAATAATCTATGTTTACTTCCAAAGTAACCTTTAGCTTCTTTTAATATCTTTTTACGACGTGCCTTTGTTGCAGCACCATTTTTTACTCTTGCCATTATTTATTTCCTCCTTAATTCTTTATACTATATAGTATCAATTATTCTCTTTAATCTGTTTGCATCTGCTTTACTTAAATCTGATTTAGACCTTTTGTTTCTGTTATAAGCAGCGTTTTTACTACCAGTATTATGTCTATGACCTGGATGTCCAACCGTAATAGAACCACTTTGTCTTACGTTTAAAACCTTTTTTGTACCCTTATGAGTTTTTTGTGTTTTTTTTGCCATAATTTAATCCTCCTATTTCTTAACTGGGCTAAGCATAGCCATCATGTTTCTTCCATCTAATGTTGGAGCACTTTCAATAGTTCCAACTTCTTTTAATTCATCTGCAAATCTTAATAATACTTCTTTACCTTTATCAGTAAATTGCATTTCGCGTCCTCTAAAACGTATAGATAGCTTAATTTTATGACCTTTTTCTAAATACTTTCTTGCGTTATTTAATTTGGTATTAAAGTCATGAACATCAATGTTTGGTGATAAACGGTATTCTTTCATTTCAGCATTATTCTCTTTTTGCCTTTTTTGAGATTCTTTTAACTTTTTCTTTTTTTCATATTTGAACTTATTATAGTCCATTAATTTACAAACCGGATTTTCTCCCTTATCATTAATAAGTACAAGATCAAATCCTGCATAAGAAGCAAGTGTTAACGCCTCTTCTTTTGATTTAATACCAAGTTGCTCACCATTTGGGCCAATCACAAGCATCTGTTTTGCCCTTATTTGTCCGTTAATTGGCATGTCTTTTTCTTTTGCTATATTAAAGCACCTCCATAAAATAAAAAGTGAATACGAGATTAGTATTCACCTTAAAAACGCATATTATTTATATGTTATTCACAAGCTGGCGTTTAACCCATCACTATTTGCAATCGGGCGAGATAAATACAATCTTCTTTCCTTCATATCAAAATTACTTTTATAGTATACAATACATTTTATGTTTTGTAAAGCTTTTTATGTTAATATTTATATGTTGATTCTGAATCAACATCTCCATAATTATGGAAATGTGAACCATCCCTTACTTCATTAAAATCTTTATTTTCATAAAATTCTTTTAAATAGTCATTAGAATTATCGCTTAGTTTTTTTGTATTAAACCTATTAATTGCACTATTAACCTCTAACTCAAGTTTGTTTAGAAAGGTCATATGAGTTAATAAATATTTTGCTAATGATTCATCAGTTCCTTTAATATAATTTATTATAAATTGTGGAATTTCTCCCCTGTTAATCATTGATAAATCTATGTTTTTACTATTAATTATATCTTCTAGTGATTCACTTTCGCCATGGAAAATACTATAAACGTACCATCTAGCAAAATGTTCTTTTATTATCTCACTATCGCTATTGTTTTCTGATATTTCTTTAAACCTTTCTTTTGAATTTTTAGATACTTTTAACTCTTCATTATCAACAATTCTTTCTGCTTCTTTTTCAATAAATACATCAACTTTGTTAATATCACCCGTTATATCATCTAATTTTTCCGTTTTAAGTTCATCAGAAAACAAGCGATACTTATCAATATATAAAACTATTTCTTTATAATTTATAGATTGCCTTTCTTTATCTGATGCAGACTCTAAATAAAGTTTTGCACACATTAACATTTTAGATATATTTCTACCACATAATCTTAAAGCTTCAATGACAAATTTAGGATTTTTCTTTACATTTTCAGATGCAAATTGTTCCATTTTTATATCCTTACTTTGTTTTAAAACTGCAATCATAAATGAAGCATCATTTTCTAATTCATCTAAGTTATACTCTTCTATATCATCGCTTTCTATATATTTTCTAACTGTTTCTTCATTAAAATTCATAATAATCACCTCTTCTATTTTAAGTTTTCTATTTTCTCATCATAATTATTACTATTTGTTATATAAGAACCTGCAACAACCATATCACAACCAGCATACTTACATAAACCAACTGTTTTCCCATTAACGCCACCATCAACACTAATAATTAAATCAGTTGGAGCAATCTTTTTTAATGCCTTTATTTTATCAATAACTTCTTCTTTAAATTCTTGACCACCAGCTCCTGGTGTAACACTCATAAATAAAACTAAATCTATATCATCTAAATATGGAATTAGATACTTAATATCAGTTTCTGGATTAATTGCAAGACCTACTTTTACACCGAGTGATTTAACGTAATCAATTAGTGAATAACCTTCTATTACTTCTACGTGAAAAGTTAAGTATTCCGGCGTTAATTTTGCATATTCTTTTATTAAATCATAGCTTTCTACCATTAAATGAACATCAAGTGGTTTCTTTGATATTCTTTTTACATCGCGAACTACTTCTAAAGGGAATTTCTGATTATTAACAAACTTTCCGTCCATTACGTCTACGTGTAAAAAATCAGCACCTGATTCATTTACTTTATTAACAACACTAATTAATCTATCATACTCTTTTAAAACTGATACCGATACTTTCATGATTGCCTCTTCTTTTCTTCTATACTTTCAATAAACTTTTTATAATTCTCATATCTAGTTCTTCTTATCTTTCCGCTACTTACCAATTTTTTAATATAACATCCATCTTCCTTTAAATGAATACAATCTTTATATTTACACATATATTGATTAGCATAAAACTCTATAAAATTATCTTTTATGTCATTTTTATTCATACCAGTAAAACCAAGAGATGAGAATCCAGGAGTATCTGCAACAAGACCGCCTTCTATTTTTAATAATTCTACGTGCCTTGTTGTATGTTTTCCTCTTCCTAGTGCTTTTGATATTTCACCTGTTGCTAAGTTTAAGTCAGTTTTTAATTTATTCAATAAAGATGATTTACCAACACCAGTTTGACCTGTTAAAACACTGAGTTTGCCATTTAATATTTTTTTAATATCGCTTAGCTCATTATTAATATAAACTACATATCCAATACTTTTATAATAAGAAATAATTTCATCTATTTCTGTAGGGTCTTCTAATAAATCATATTTAGTAAAGCATATAACTGGTTTAACATTGTTATATTCTATTACAACAAGCATTTTATCAAGTAAGTTACTAGAAAAGTTAGGTTCTTTGCAACTAACTAATATTAAAGCTTGATCAATATTAGCGATTGGTGGCCTTATAAGCACATTTTTCCTAGGTAATATTTTTTTTATAATATTATCTTCTTCATCAAACTCTACGATATCTCCAACTAATGGAGATATTTTTTGATACCTAAACTTACCAATAGAGGAGCATTCATAATATTCGCCTTTACTTTCAACCGTCCATTTATTACTTATTAATTTAATTACTCTACCAGTCATTATTCACCTTGATTATCTTCTGTAGTTATTACCTGTTCATTAGTAGTTGTTACTTCTTGCTTTTTAGAAATCACAACCTTAAATGTATCATTTTCAAATACTTCTTCACCAGCTTTTGGTGATTGAGCAAGGACTACGCCTTCTTCAACGTCATTTGTTTCTTTATAAGTAACTTTAATTGTTAAACCATATTTTTCACAATACTCCGTTGCTCTACTAAGTGACCAGCCATCTGTTACCATATCTGGATACGTAGTTAAAACCTTTGGTATATATAATACTATACTTTCTCCTTGAGATAACTTATTTCCAGATTTTACACTTTGATCAATTACTAGTTGTATTTTATCCTTGTATGAAGAAGAATCGTTCACCTCTTTTTCTTCTATTGTTACCTTTAAACCTAATAACTCAAGTTTAGCTTTTACTTCATATGCATTTTGACCAGTATAATCTTCAATTTCTGTTTTTTTGGAGCCAGATGAATAATAAATCGTAATGACAGTTCCTTTCTTTGCATATCTATTTTTTGCAGGTTCTGTTTCTATTACTAAGTTCTCATCAACATCATCACTAGCCTTCTTTTTAGAATCTATCTTAAATCCATTTTTCTTAAGCATACTTTCTGCTTTTGAAATTTCCATTCCATAAACATCTGGCACTTTAACTTCTTTTGAGGCAGTCAATTTTGGTATAACTATAATCGCTAAAATAAGTACTAACGCTACTATGGCAATAATAGAAGCAATTATAATGGTTTTCTTTTTATTACTTTTTTCTATTTTTTCATCTTCCGTTATTTGTTTTGCAACTGGTTTTTGTTCTAATTCTTTTTTTTCTTCTTTTACTTTACCAACTGTCCTTGTATCAGAAAAATCTGTTTCTGGATATTTAAATATTATTTTTTCTTCGTTTTCACGATTTTCATCTAAACAAGTTTTAATATCATCAACCATTTCTCTTACGTCACGATATCTATTTTTAGGATTCTTTGCTGCTGCTTTTAAAATGATGTTTTCAACTGACTGTGGAACAACAGGATTGAGTTCTTTTACGCTTGGTAATGGTTCTTTCATGTGTTTTAAAGCTATTTCAACTGCACTATCCCCTTTAAATGGCATTTTTCCAGTTAACATTTCAAACATCAAAATACCAAGAGAATATATGTCACTTCTGATTGTTGAACCTTTACCACTTGCTTGTTCTGGAGGTAAATAATGTACTGACCCCATAACTGAGTTAGTTTGTGTAAGCTGAGCATTATTTAAAGCCATCGCAATACCAAAATCAGTTATCTTAACTAAACCACTTTCTTTAATCATTATGTTTTGAGGTTTTATATCTCTATGAATTATATATGAATCATGAGCACTAGACAAAGCATCTAAAAGTTGAAGCATTATATCAATTGTTTCAGGAAGGGTTAATACACCACGTTTCTTTATAAGCTGTTTCAAAGTCTTACCTTCTATATATTCCATTACTATATAAAAATTACCTTCATCTTCTCCAACATCATATATTTCAACTATATTCGGATGAGATAAAGAGGACGCAGATAAAGCTTCTCTTTGAAAGCGTCTTACAAACTTATCATCACCAGCTAAATCTCCTCTTAGTACCTTAATAGCAACTTTTCTGTCCAATATGGTATCTTGTGCTAAATAAACATTGGCCATTCCGCCTTCGCCAATTAATTTTTCTATTTCATAACGATCATTAATAAGTTGTCCTTTTGCAATCATACCTATTCACCACTTTCCTTTTCTAAATACGCGATGGATACGTTATCTGTTCCACCCCTTAGATTACTCTTTTTGATTAACTTAACTATTTTTTCTTCTAAAGTTAAATCACTATTTAAAACTTTTTCTATTTGACTTACTGTAATCATATTAGTAAGTCCATCACTACATAAAAGTATTCCGTCGCAAGTTATATCAACATCAAATATATCAACATCAACAGGGTTATTTGCGCCAAGCGCTCTCATAAGCACGTTCTTTCTTGGGTGATTTTCGGCTTCTTCAATAGTGAGTTCTCCCGTTTCAACTAATAAATTTACAAGCGTATGATCTTTTGTAACTTTATATAATTTTCCTTTTTTCATGACAAAACCAGATGAATCTCCAACGTTACCGAATAATATATATTCCTTAGTAACCACCGCAAGTACTAGAGTTGTTCCCATTCCTTTACTTTCTTTAAATTCATCTGTATATTTAAATATTGCATCATTTAAATCATTTACGTTTTCTCTAATCCAACTAACCGCATCTTGTTTTTCACCGATCGATTCTAAATTCTTAAATTTATCAGTAAGCCCATTTACAACAATAGAAGAAGCAACTTCTCCTGCTTTATGTCCTCCCATTCCATCTGCTACAATAAGCAAATACTCTCCTGATAAATTTTTAACAATCATAACCGAATCTTCATTATGAGTTCTTACTTTTCCAGTATCTGATATATAATATGCTTTCATATTATTCTTCCTTTCCAGAAATCTGTTCACTTCTAAGTTGACCACATGCAGCAGAAACTTTTGAACCAAATTCCCTTCTTATTGTTACGTTTATATTATTTTTTTTTAATATATCATAAAATTGATTAATTGTCACTTTGCTGCTAGTTTTATATTCTATATGTGATGTTTCATTATATGGTATTAAATTAACATAACAATTAATCCCTCTTAATAAATCAGCTAAGGCAATAGCGCACTTTTTTGTATCATTAACGCCTTTTAATAAAATATATTCAAAAGTAACTCTTCTATTTGTTACATTTATATAATCTCTTACCGCACTTATAATATCTTCTATTTTATATACTTTATTAATGGGCATTATCTTATCTCTTATTTGATTAGTTGGTGCATGCAAACTTATCGCTAAATTAACACCTGTTTTTTCTTTAGCGAACACTTTTATTTTAGGTACTAATCCACATGTTGATACAGTAATATGCCTTATGCCTATGTTTATTCCTTTAGGATCATTTATAATATTAATAAACTTCATGACGTTATCATAATTATCAAATGGCTCACCAATTCCCATTAAAACCACATGGCTCACCCTTTCGTTAATATCTTCTTCAACTGCTAAAATTTGTAATACTAATTCAAATGAGCTTAAATTTCTTAATTTTTTTAATCTTCCGCTTTCACAAAAACGACACCCCATATTACATCCAACCTGGCTCGAAACGCATAAACTATTCCCATAATCATGTTTCATTAAAACTGCTTCTATTTTATTTCCATCATAAAGTTCAAACAAATATTTATTAACTCCAACATCACTTTGTTTTTTTACCAACCTAATTCTTTCTATACTAAAATTTTGTTTTAAATATTTAATTAAATCTTTCTTTAGATTAGTCATTTCCTCAAAACTTTTTACTCTTTTTATATAAAGCCAATCAAATACTTGACCTGCTCTAAACTTAGATTCTCCTATTTCTTTAAAATAATTTTCTAAGTCTTCTTTTGAATAGTTATAAATGTTATTCATTTAAATACTCCTTAACTAATAATAATTATACCAAATATGCACATAAAGGTTAACAGATTTGTGTAAATAAATGCAAAATAAAAGAAAGCCTGTGTATAGAGCTTTACATTTTTATGCATTAGTTACTTTAACTAATTTATAACTATATGAATTATCATCATTTTCTTCAAAAGATAATACATAGTTTTCTTCTAAATCACTATATGATATAGTTTTAATTTTTTCACCTTGATCACTGAAAATTTTAACATTCATATCATAATTACTAACAGTAATATTCTGATTATTTTTAATAGCATTAACATCTGAACCTTGAAGTGTATTATCAAAACTTCCTCCATCTTCACTTATAAAAACGTCGCCTATTCTAGTTATGCTATCATTACCATTTTTATTAATATAAGTTTTTACATATTTTCCTGGAATATCTTCTCCAAATTTCTTTTCTATTTGTTCAATTGCTTCGCTAGACGCGATTACATTTTGTAATTTTAATGCCCTTTCTACTTTAGTGGCTCTACTTACAGGCAATAAAACAGAAGTTAAAGCAATAGTTCCACAAACAAGTATTGTTACCGTTATACTTATTTTAAATTTTTTATTAATTTTTTTACTTTCTTTTTCATAATCTTTTTTTATTTTTTATAATCCATTATTAAAGTTTTCGGTTATTTCATCTAATTTTTTTGTTTCGTTTTCCACGCTCATAAAAACATCTCCTTGTGTTTAAGTATTTTAATATACATCATTTTATTTGTCAAACATTTTAGAATAAAATATTAAATTAGGGCAAAGAATAAAAATGGAGGTAATAAAAATGAATGATGATAATAAATCTATAAAATGCAATGTAGAATCTTGTAAATATAATAACAACAATGATAGTTATTGCACTTTAAATGAAATAAAAGTTAGTTGCACTTGTGATAGTTGTGACGCTTGCAAAAAAGAAACAATATGTGATAGTTTTAAAGAAAGAAAATAATTTATATTTTTCTTTTTAATCATATTATTTACATATTTTTATTAATAATGTATAATTTAATTAGTGGAAGAAAGCTAGCAAGACTAGTTGTTTTCCAAAATTGTTTATTTAATGAAAAGCAGGGCTAGTTTTCTACTAACTCTGTTTTTTTATTTTTAGTATATAAAAAAAGATTATTTAAATATTTTTCCTAAATAATCTTCTTTTTTATTTCCATTTATAAAATCTCTTATATTCGTTTTCTTTTTTCCTGGAATTTGTAATTCAGTAATTAATATACTACCATCTTTAGTTACTACTTCCAGACCATTTTTATCCAAACCAACTATTGTTCCTGGTTCTTCATCATATTTTTTATCACTTTTTTTTGACAGCCATAATTTAATATTTTTATCATCTAATATAGCATAAGCTCCTGGCCATGAATTAAGACCCCTTATTTGATTAAATATTTCTTTAGAAGTTTTATTAAAGTCTACGTGTTCTTCTTCCCTTGAGACATTATAAGCATAGGTTGCTTCAGCATCATTTTGCCTTTCTCTTTTATTAGTACCATTAATTATATTAGGTAATGTATCCATTAATAGAGGTACTGCTACCTTTTGTAATTTATCGTGTAAACTTTCTGCCGTATCAGTATCTTCTATTTCAACTTCTACTTTAGATATCATATCACCAGTATCCATACCTTTATCCATGTACATAATGGTTATCCCAGTTTTATCATAACCATAGATAATTGATTTATGAATTGGTGCTCCTCCCCTTAACTTTGGAAGGAGCGATGCATGAACGTTTATACAACCATATTTAGGAGCATTTAATATAACCTCCGGTACTATTTGACCGTATGCACAAGTTACTATTATATCTGGATTCAAATCTAATATGCTCTGATATTCTTCTCTAATACTATTCGGTTGTAATACCTTAATATTATTTTTTATAGCAAGTTTTTTTATTGGAGAAAAAGCTATTTCACGCTTTCTTCCAACTTCTTTATCTGGCTGTGTTACAACCGCTATTACATTATATTTTTCTATTAAAGTATCTAAAATAGGTACACAAAATTCTGGTGTTCCCATAAATATTAAGTTTGTATCTTCCATAATTACTCCTTTCTAACAAAAGAAACTTTTTATTAGAAAAGTTTCAAAACATCTTTTATAGTTATAAATATCATAAGTGCAAATAAAAGCATTAAACCAATGTTATTAACTATTGCGTCTACTTTTGAATTAACTTTTTTACGTGTTATAGTTTCAAGTAATATTACAACCGCACGATATCCATCAAACGCAGGAAATGGTATTAAGTTAATAAATCCAACATTAATTGATAAGTATGCAAGTAAATAAAGTAATCCAAAAAGTCCTGCTTTACTTTGAGCTCCCACTATCGTATATATTCCGACTGGCCCTGATAAAGCACCAAGTCCAATTTTGCCAGTAACCAAAGCTTTAATAGTAACAATCATAGAATTAAAAGTGGAACCAAACTTACTTGTAGCATATTTAAATGCATTTGATATTCCATAATATTTAGTATTATCTAAACCTATACCATATGAATAAGATACTTTACCGTCTTTATCTTTTTCCTTTTCAGGCGTTACTTCTATTTCTTTTTCTTTACCATCTTTAGTTTCTATAATAACGTTTTGTGCTTTACTGTTATCAGATAAAGCAAGTATCAAGGTAACATCATCCCAAGTTCTTGTTTTTTTACCATTTATTTCTAATATCTTATCCCCTGTTTTAATCCCTGCTTTTTCACAGGCAGAATTTTTTGCAACCTCACCTATTATTGGCTTTGTTGTGTATGATCCATAACATAACGCCATTATAAATAATACAACAAATCCTAAAATAAAATTATTAGTTACACCAGCAAGAATAATAACTAGTTTTTTATACCAAGGTTTATTATACATCTTTTTATCTTTAGGAACTGATGTATCATCATCTACTTCTTCACCAGCCATTGCAACATATCCACCTACCGGAATAAGACGCCAACAATATAAAGTTTCATCATTTTTTCTTCTAAAAGAAAATAGTTTAGGACCAAATCCAAGTGAGAATTCATAACAATATACTCCTGATTTTTTAGCCCAGAAGAAATGTCCCAGTTCATGTATAAAGACAATTATTCCAAGCATTAATATAAAATATATTAAAGTAAGCATTTATACCTCCTAAAAAATTCCTGATAATAAAATATATCCAATAATAACAAAAATAATACTATCTAGTCTATCTAATACTCCTCCATGACCTGGCATGATATTTGAAAAATCTTTTATATCATGATTTCTTTTAACTGCACTAAAGAATAAATCTCCTAGTTGTCCTAAACATGATAACAAAAGTGTAACAATAAGTAATAATAAAATGTTTACACTGCTATCAATCGCTATGTAATAGAAAGTTGATGCACAAAGAGTACCAAATACACCACCTACTATAGCACCTTCCCATGTCTTATTTGGAGATATTTTAGGAGCAAATTTATGTTTTCCAATTAATGTACCACCTAAATGTGCATAAGTATCAGTAAGCATAGTAATCAAGAATAAATAAATAAATAACATTAAACTTTTTTCTCTAATTTGTAAGAACGTATGGAAAACAGTACCAATTAAAACAACCATACCAATAAGTTTAAAAGCTTCATCTGCGTTATATTTTTTATTATCATTACAATAAATTACCATAAGCATAGGTATCAATAACGTTAACAAATAATACATTTCTCTTTTTTCATTCATAAAAACAAGTAGTATAGTTAATGCATATATAATTACATCAACATATTTTGGCCTTTTATTTTTATGTGGTAAGTCAAGGAACTCTTTCATACCTAAAACTGCTAAAACACATGCTGCAATCTTAAGCCAAATGCCACCAACTATTACCAATGGAATAAATATAGCAAGTGCTACAATTGCACTAATTATTCTTTTTTTCATATTTTCACATCCTTCCTTTTTATTATAATACAACTAGAAAATTTTAACAATAAATATGTGCTTTTGTTTACAAAATGTGTTGTAATAAAAATAGCTAGATAGTATAATATAAATGTAGGAAGCAGCTTACTAGTTGTTTTCCAATAAATGTGATTTATGAAAAACAAGGCTAGATAACTGGCCTTGTTTTTCTTATTTATTAATAATAACTATTACAGCTATTACTATAAGTAATATGATAACTATTTTGTTGTTGATTTTTATCTTAAACTCCATAACTATCACCACCCTTCTTATTCAGATTGGTGGAAAACAAAGCTAGTTTTTTTACTGTCTCCTAACTTACTTATTACCCATAACTTTTGAAATTCCCCTAAAAATATTAAAAAAAATATGCCTTTTTGCATATTTTATTTTATTTTTTTAACATTATCAAATACGTATGTTCCATTATCATTTTTTATAAATGTCCATTCATATATATTTGCATAATTTGAATATTCTTTTAATATATCACTGAACGATAAATTACCATAAGTATCAATATAGCTGTTAGGAACATCTTGTATTTCATTATTAGAATCATAATATACTAAATTATCTCCTGGCCATAATAAATATCTAACTTTAAACATTAATTTATTACCACTTTGATTTTCATCATATACTTCTTCTATATAACCAGAATCTCCTCCACCAGAAAAATCTTGAGTAACGGTATAATATTCTCCTGTAGTATTATAAGAAAAATGTAATTCTAAAAAAGGATTTCCTTCAAATTTTTCTGGTTCATAATTCACATTTGAAAATAAATCTTTCATTTTATTATCTATAGTACTTTTTGATAGTTTACATTCACTAGTTATTTCATCTAATATATTTTGCTTAAAATAACCTAGATTATACAATGTTATTGATACTTTATCATAAGTATCCAAAGCATCAGATGATATTGTTCCATAAGAATAATAATCCCAGCCAGTTGCACCAGCCATTGATTTATATAACTTTTGAGCTTCACTATCTCCATTTATTTCAATTGGTGTTACATTACATTCTTCTAAAGTATTATTAGAATCTGATGTATTATTAGAATCTGATGTATCATTTTCTTCTACAGATTGAACATCATAATTATAATTATTATCGTTATTATTTAATCCAATAATACATAATATAGTCACTACAATTATTAATATTCCAACTATTATACCTATTATTAAAAATATTTTATTTATTTTTTTATTATTTACGTTATTTTTATTATTAAATTCATTATTATTCACTTACTATCAC
>CAYVPV010000018.1:0-19026 GCA_964453925.1 uncultured Muribaculaceae bacterium
GGATAAATCTCCAGATAATTCAAATAAAATATTAAAAGAATATGAAAATAAATATAAAAATATAAAAGTTATTCACAATAAAACTAATAAAGGTATAGGGTATAATCGAAATTTAGGTATAGAAAAATCAAATGGAAAATATATTGCTTTTGTAGATAGTGATGATTATGTAGACATTACGATGTATGAAAAAATGTATGATAGGGCTGAAAAAGAAAATCTAGATTTAGTATTATGTAATTTTTACAAAAATTTAGAAAAACAAGATGGATCGTTAGAAGCTCTTGTTCCAGAATTTATTATTCCTAATTTTAAAAATACTACTTTGAAAGATTATCCTGATTTACTTTTAAAGGTAAATTTAGCACCTTGGAATAAACTTTATAGAAGAAATTTATTTGCTGTTGATGTTAGATTTCCGGAAAATTTAAAATATGAAGACGCAATAGTGGTAATAAAAGCTATGGCAAGAGCGAAAAAAATTGGAATAGTAGATGAAAAACTAAATTATTACTTAGTAAGAAACAAAAGTGAAACTACGGTTATGGATAAAAGAGTATATGATATTTTTGAAATTACTAAAATGATGATTGAAGAACTTAAGAGTCATGATTATTATAATGATATAAAAGAGTATGTAGAAGCTATGACTATTAGAAATTTATTTAGATATACCATTCAGCAAAAATATCAAAAAGATAAAAAAGTAAGAAATGATTTTATAGATAAAGCATTTGACTATCTAAATCAAGAATTTCCTAATTGGAAACGTAATGGAATTTGGAAGCAAAGAAATTTCTTAAAAAGAATTATAGAAAGTAATAAGGTATTAACAAAAATTTATTGTATTTTATAGTTAAAAAAATTTATTAGCACTTTAATGATTATTATATATTGGTTGATTTATGATACCTAATATGATAAAATTACTGTGTTAAAATTAAGAAATTTAATATAATATAAGAAATAAAAAATAAGATTTTCTTGTTTTTGGAGTTTAATTATTATAATAATTAAAAGAAGGGAGTTTTTTATGAAAGGAATTATTTTAGCAGGAGGAAAGGGAACAAGACTTTATCCGTCAACAATTGCGGTGTCAAAACAATTATTACCTATTTATGATAAACCAATGATTTATTATCCTATATCAACCTTGATGTTAGCTGGTATAAATGAAATATTAATAATATCTACTCCATATGATTTGCCACATTATAAGCAATTATTGGGAGATGGTTCAAAGCTTGGAATGAAGTTTTCGTACAAAGTTCAGGAAAAGCCAAGGGGACTTGCTGAGGCTTTTATTCTAGGAGAAGATTTTATTGGTAATGATGATGTATGTTTGATTTTAGGAGATAATGTTTTTTATGGAACTGGCTTTAAGGAAATATTTTCTAGAATTCATAAAAATAGGAATTCAGCAACAATATTTGGGTACCAAGTTAATAATCCAAAAGAATTTGGTGTTGTTGAGTTTGATAATGAAGGTAACGTTATTAGTATTGAAGAAAAACCAGAGAAACCAAAGTCTAGGTATGCTGTTCCGGGACTTTATTTTTACGATAATAGTGTTATTGAAATAGCGAAAAATGTTAAACCTTCGGCTAGAGGAGAACTTGAAATAACATCGATAAACAATGAATACCTAAGACAAAATAAGTTAAAAGTAGAAATATTAGGTAGGGGTATTGCATGGTTGGATACAGGTAATCCCAGTAACATGCTTAAGGCTGGACTGTTTGTTGAAACAGTCCAATCAAGACAAGGCCTTTACATTGCTTGTCTTGAAGAAATTGCATGGCGAGAAGGGTTTATTAATGATGAACAACTGAAATGTTTAGGTAAAGAATTAAAACAGACAGAATACGGTAAATATATTTTATCATTGTTAGATAAGGAGATGTAGTATATGAGGTTTTTAATAACAGGTGGAGCTGGATTTATAGGTAGTAACTATTTACATTATGTAGTTAATAAATATCCAAATGATGAATTTGTATGTCTGGATGCTCTAACATATGCAGGCAATTATAATAATATAAAGTCATTAGAACAAAAACCAAATTATAAATTTGTTAAAATTGATATAAGGGATAAAGAAGCGGTAGAGAAAATATTTAAAGAAGAAAAATTTGATTATGTTATAAATTTTGCTGCAGAATCGCATGTAGATAATTCTATTAAAAATCCAAATTTATTTGCAGAAACAAATATTTTAGGTACAATGAATTTGCTTAATGCGACTAGAATGATGCGGGATGAAGAAAATCATCCGATTAAAAGATATCATCAGGTATCTACTGATGAGGTATATGGTGATTTACCACTTGATAAACCAGATTTATTATTTACGGAAGAAACGCCAATACATACATCTAGTCCATATTCGTCTTCAAAAGCAAGTGCAGATTTATTCGTTTTAGCATATGCAAGAACTTTTAAAATTCCTGTTACTATTTCTCGTTGTTCAAATAATTATGGACCATATCAATTTCCGGAAAAATTAATACCGGTTGTTATTAGTAAGGCCTTAAAAGATGAACCTATTCCAGTTTATGGAAAAGGGGAAAACGTTCGTGATTGGATTCACGTTCATGATCACAATGTTGGTGTTGATTTGATTGTTAGAAATGGTCGTGAAGGTCAAGTTTATAATTTAGGTGGTCATTCAGAAAAAACCAATTTAGAAGTAGTAAAAACCATTTTAAAACACCTAGGGAAACCAGAAACACTAATAACTTATGTAACAGATAGACCAGGGCATGACTTAAGATATGCGATTGACTCTACGAAGTCTGAAAAAGAGTTAAAATGGAACAGAACGTATGATTTTGAAAAAGGAATTAAAGAAACTGTTGATTGGTATGTTAGCAACCAAGTTTGGATAGAAGAAATTAAGAATGGTTCTTACAAAAATGTGTACAAAGAAGGTAGCAATATATGAAAAAGGAATACATAATTGTTTTAGGTTCATCAGGAAATCTTGGTATGTATTATCTTGATTATCTTTTACAGCATTTAGATATTTCTAAATATGAAATTTTAGCAACTGGGACCGCAACTGAATATCCATATACCTTTTATAATGGAACCTATGTTAAGCTAGATATTACAAACAAGGAAGATTTTAATAAATTACCTAAGGAAAATGTTAAAGCAATCGTTGATTTTGCTGGAGTTCTTCCTGCGTATGATAGTTCTAATGATTCTGAAAAGTATTTTAAAGTAAATACAATTGGTACTTTAAACGTACTAGAATATTGTAGAAAAGTAAAAGTAGATAGAATTATTTACATGCAAACGTGGGCAGATTTAAATGGATATTTAAAAGATAAAGAGCCACTAAGACCATATCTTGACTATAAACCGATTAGAACAGGAGATCATGCAGTATATTGCATTTCTAAACTGGCTGCCGTAGAAACAATGAAACATTATTATGAAGAATATGGTTTAAAATACTTTGTATTTAGATTACCTAATATATATTTGTATTCTCCAGAAAAATATTATTATGTAAACGGTAAAAAAAGATATATTTCATATAGATTTATGATAGAAAAAGCAAAAAAAGGTGAAAATATAGAACTATGGGGGAATCCTGACCTAGGTAAAGATATAATTTATGTTAAGGATCTATGTCAGATGATTTTTAAATCTATGTTTTGTGATAAAAAAAATGGTGTTTATAATGCTGGAACAGGAATAAAAACCACAATGCAAGAACAAATAGAAGGAATAATAGATGTATTTTGTCCTAAAGAGGCTAAATCTCAAATAATTTATTGTCCGGATAAAAGGAATTGTGATGATTTTGTAATGGATATAAATAATATTAAAGAAGATTTAGGATATGAGCCAGAGTATGATTATAAAGGATACTTGGAAGATTATAAAAAAGAAGAAGAATTAAATAGATTTATTAGGAAGTGATATGATGAAAAAAATCGTAGTAATAGGAGCTAATGAATTTCAAAATAAATTAATATTAAGGGCAAAGGAATTAGGTTATGAAACTTACGTTTTTGCATGGAAATCTGGTGATATTGGTGAGAAAACAGCAGACTTTTTTTATCCTATAAGTATTACTGAAAAAGAACTAATTTTAGAAGAATGTAAGAAGATTAAACCTGATGCTATAGTTTCAATAGCTTCTGATTTGGCAGTGATTACGGTTAATTATGTCGCTAATGCGTTAGGATTAAATTGTAATGACCCAAAGGATTCAATAATTTGTACTAATAAGTTTGAAATGAGAAAAGCCTTGAAAAAAAAAGGTATAAAAACGCCTCAATTCCAAAAAATTAATAAAATAGAAGATTTAAAAATAGAAAAATTTCCATTGGTAGTAAAACCAACTGACAGATCTGGAAGTAGGGCGATTTCTTTAGTAAATAATGAACATGAGTTGCAAGATGCAATTTCTAAGGCTGTTGATAATTCGTTTGAAAATAGCGCAATAATAGAAGAAGTTATAGAGGGAAATGAATATAGTTGTGAGTGTGTTTCATACAAGGGAGAACATCATTTTTTAACTATAACTAAAAAATATACTACGGGATTTCCTAAATGCATAGAAACCGGTCATAAACAACCATCCGATTTAACAGAAGACCAAATAGAAAATGTAAAGCAAGTAGTTTTTAAAAGTTTGGATGCATTAAACATAAAAAATGGAGCCTCTCATACTGAATTTAAAATTGATAATGATAATAATGTTGGAATAATTGAGATAGGTGCTAGAATGGGTGGAGATTGTATTGGTTCGGATTTAGTAAAAATTTCAACGGGATATGATTTTATTAAGATGGTTATTGATGTTGCATTAGGCAAAAAACCAATTTTTGAACAGGTGTATGAACCTAAAATAGCGGTAATTAAATTTATCTTTTCAAAAGAAGATTTAGAAAAACTTGAGAAAATCGAAAAAAAAGCACCTTATTCAGTATATTATAAAAGTAAAATAGAAGATATGAATCATGAAATAATTGATAGTTCTTCAAGATATGGATTTTACATTTTTTCCTTCGAAGATGAAAAAGAATATAATAAATATTTTAAAGGAGTTTTATAATGAAGTTATCAGTAGTTATCCCTGTATATGGATGTAGAAATGCATTAGAAGAATTATATAAAAGATTAAGTAATGAATTAGTGAAGATAACTAAAAATTATGAAATAGTTTTGGTTAATGATAATTGCCCTCAAAATTCATGGGACGTAGTTGAAAAAATTTGTAATAAGGATAAAAAAGTAGTGGGATTAAATCTTGCTAGAAATTTTGGTCAGATGAAAGCGATTTTGGCAGGATTAGATTATTCTAGTGGTGATTATGTTGTTGTAATGGATTGTGATTTGCAGGATAGACCGGAAGAAATTATAAATTTATATAATAAGTTAAATGAAGGCTATGATGTGGTTTTTGCACGTAGAAAAAACAGGAATGATGGATTTTTAAAAAAATTTATTTCTAAGATATTCTATAAAATATATTCTTATGCTACTAATCAACCATATGATGAGTCATTGTGTAACTTTAGTATTTCAAAAAGAATTGTAATAGATAATTATTGTAAAATGAGAGAAGGTCATAGAGCCTTTGTTATGTATATTAAATGGTTAGGTTTTAAACAAGGTGCTTTAGATGTAGTACATGATAAAAGATATGAGGGTAAATCATCATATAATTTTAAGAAACGAATCAATATGGCTATGGATATATTATTTTCTCAGTCTGATAAAATTTTAAAATTTATAGTTAATTTTGGCTTTTCTTTAACAATATTATCTTTAATTTATATCGTATATTTAATAATTCATCATATTATATCTCCTTCATCTATAATTGGTTGGACGAGTACGATTGTTGCTATATGTTTTGTAGGTGGTATGCTAATGTCAGTAATTGGGATAGTAGGACTTTATATAGGAAATATTTTTATGGAAATTAAACAAAGACCATTATATGTAGTAAAAGAAATAAAAAATGGGACAAAAAAATAATATCTTAATCAGGGTGAATTTATCATTCTGATTTTTAAATATAGATTTATTTAAGTACATAATACATAAAGTATGTTATAATAAAAAAGATATTAGAAAAGGAAAGTGATATAATGATACCATTTAATAAACCATCAATTACAAATATCGAAAAAGAGTGCGTATTAGATTGTTTAACTGAGGGTAAAATTTGCGGAGATAATAAGTATACGAAATTAGTGGAGCAAAAGTTTCAAGAACTGTTTAATCTTAGAACTTTACTTATAACATCCTGTTCCCACGCATTAGATATGACCTCAATTCTTGAGGATATAAAGGAAGATGATGAAGTGATTGTTCCTTCATATACATTTGTTTCTACAGCAAATGCCTTTGTACTAAGAGGAGCTAAGCCTATATTTGTTGATATAGATTCAAAAACAATGAATATTGATCCTGATAAGATAGAAGAAAAAATAACAGATAAAACTAAGGCTATTTATGTAGTTCACTATGCTGGTGTTGCTTGTGACATGGATAAAATAATGGATATAGCTAAAAAGTATAAATTAAAAGTAATAGAAGATGCAGCACAAGCAATAGGTTCATATTACAAAGGAAAATTATTAGGAACCATAGGAGATTATGGAACTTATAGTTTTCATGAAACAAAAAATATAGTGATGGGTGAAGGTGGCGCACTTATAATAAAAGATGATAAAAAATTTGAAGAAGCTGAAATGCTAAGGGAAAAAGGAACAAATAGAAAACAATTCTTTAAGGGCTTTGTAGATAAATATTCATGGCAAATCCCAGGCTCTTCATATCTACCATCTGATGTCTTAGCGGCAATTTTATATGGTCAGTTAGAACGTTTTGAAGAAATTCAAGGGAAAAGATTAGACGTTTGGAATAAATATAATAATACCTTGAAAAAATATGAGGATAAAGGATTAATTAGATTACCATACATTCCTGATTATGCAACAAATAATGCACATATGTATTATATTATTTTACCAAGTGAAAAAGATAGGAGTGAATTCATAGATTTTATGAAAAAAAATGAAATATCGACTCCATTTCATTATATTCCTTTGCATCTATCCAAAGTAGGAGAAAAATATAATTATAAAAAAGGAGATTTGCCTGTAACAGAAGAGTATGCTAATAGATTAGTTAGGTTACCATTGTATGCAGATATGACAAATGAAGAAGTAAAAAAAATAATTTTAAAACTAGAAGAATTTTTTGAGGGAAAATAACATGAATTTTAAAAATGTATTATTGGCAATTATACTATATTTATTTTTTTCAACTTCTAGCATATTTATGAAGTTTGCCTCGATGCAAAATACATTATTTAAGAGTATTATATTTTATGGTTTATCAATGGGGACTCTTGGGGTATTTGCTATATTATGGCAAAAATTATTAACAAAGTTTGACTTATCAAAGGTATATATATTTAAAGCTACTACTATTATATGGGGAATGGTATTTGGTTTTTTAATTTTTAAAGAATCAGTAACCATTAATATGATAATAGGCTCCATTATAACAATAATAGGAATATCTATAATAATAGGGGGTAAAGAAAATGAGTAAAGAATATATATATATATTACTATTTATATTATCTATTTTAGTATCTGCCTTTAGTCAAATTTTATTAAAGAAAGGTTCTGGAAAGAAAAACATATATATAAACAAATTTACAATAGCTGGATACATAATAATGATTTTAGCAACTTTTCTAACCTTGATCGCATATCGAAATGTTAATTTATCATTAGGGCAAGTTTTACAAGCTTTAAGTTTTGTTTTTGTAATACTATTGAGTAAAATTTTTTTAAAGGAAAAAATAAGTAAGAGAAAAATTCTTGGAATTTTTATAATTATACTAGGAATTTTAATATTTAATATTTAAAGGAGATAAGATGAAAAAGAATATTAATAATTTGTTTAATTATATAAAAAATAATAAATTTTATATAATTATTATGATTTTATGCTTTTCTTTTCTTTTAATTCAAATGAAACAAGTCGTTTTATACGCGGATGATTTCGTTTTGAAAGCAGTAAGTATGAAAGGAATAAGTAACATAATTAATAACCAAATCAAGCATTATTTAACGTGGGGTGGAGGATTTACACCAATATTAGTCACTACATTTTTATTATTTAAATCTATGGTTTGGAAGTTTTTTATTAGCTTTCTTATCCTGGTTATATTTGTTTTAACAATAAAGTTGCTTGATATCAAAAATCAATTTGAAAAATGCTTAATAGCGCTTATGATGTGGGCTGGACTATTTTTTACAAATATATCGATATTAAATCAAACACTATATTGGTTAGATGGAAGTTTTGCATACACTTTTACTATATTTCAGGTGTTTATATATATATATTTTATAATTACAAGAATTTTTAAGAAAATAAGTCACAAATATGATGTTGTTTTATTTCCAATTATAAGTTTCTTTGCAGGGTGGAGTAGTGCGCAAACGGGTGCGATTGTCTTAATATTACCAATATTGGTTATAATATATCATAAAGTTAGAAAAATGAAAATTAATAGATTAAATTATATATCTATGTTCTTGGGAATTATTGGCTTTGCAATATTTTATTTTGCACCCGGAAATTCTGCTAGAATGTCCAATATGGGTATGTTTTCAGAACTTAATTTTTTTGAAAAAATTATGTATAAATCGTCAGGTGTATATTCTCATTTAATAAATTTTAAAGATATGTTATTAACGTCAACACCATTTTATTTAATTATTACCACATCTTTATTAATTATACTAGGATATCATTTCATTAAAAAAGATAATAAGAAAAATGTCCTTATAAAAAGTTGTTTAGCCTATATGTTTATTATGCTTATTATTTATTTAGGAATAAACTTTAATGTTTTTGGCAATGATGTTTTTCTAAAGTACTTTATTAGTTTTTCAAATCTTTATGAGTTAAGTGGTAATTTGAATGTTATGGTATTTATTCCATACATAATAACATCAATCTTTGTTATTTGCAGCATAATAATATCACATTATATATATTTAAAAACAAATGATTCAGTATCATTATTGTTTATAGTTTCGGGATATATAAGTCAATTTGTTATGGTTATGTCACCAGCGATTGAATATCGCACAACATTTATAATAATAGTATTTCTTATTGTAGCATTGGCTGATCTTTTTCATCTGTGTTATAAAGAAAAGATATCTAATTATTATTTGTTATTGTTGCCAATTATAATGTTTGAATTTAAATATGGATTATTTTCATTATTAATTTTATCTTTTGTGAATACAATAAAGAATCTAAAAAATATATATAAAGTTAATTTTGCTATTGTTATTTTAATAATATTATATCCAGCTTTTATAAATTATAATGTTACATATGATAAATATAAGGAAAATCAATATATATATTATGAAAATATTGAAACGCTATCAAGTTATGAATCAGGTGATGAAATATATATAAAAGAGTATGCTTATCCTGAATATGCTTTTACGAATATTGCTGGGACTACCTGGGTAGAAACTGCTGTTAGAGAAATATACAAAATTGACGAATCGGTAAATTTTGTACTAATTCAATAAAAAGTAATAACTATTTGTTATTGCTTTTATTTTCTTTATATTTTTGTTATAATATTTATACGTTAATTAGAAAGGATGCTAGAAGTGAAAAATGATGTCGTAATATCTGTTGATCAGGTTTCAAAAGATTTTAAACTTTATTATGATAAAGCTAATACATTGAAAGAAAAGATTTTGTTTTTTAGTAAGAAAAAGAAAACGGATTCACTACATATATTAAAAAATATTAACGTTAATATAAAAAAAGGTGAAAGCGTTGCATTGATAGGTGTTAATGGTAGTGGAAAAAGTACACTTCTAAAATTAATGACAAAAATTATTTATCCTAATAAAGGGAAAATAGAAGTAAATGGAAAACTTACATCTTTACTAGAATTAGGAGCTGGTTTTCACCCTGATTTTTCCGGAAGAGAAAACATTTATTTTAATTCATCTATCTTCGGATTAACTAAAAAAGAAATTGATAAAAGAATAGACGATATAATAGCGTTTTCTGAATTAGAAGAGTTCATTGATAATCCTGTTAGAACATATTCTTCTGGTATGTATATGAGACTTGCGTTTTCCGTTGCAATAAACGTTGATGCAGACATATTATTACTAGATGAAATATTAGCGGTTGGGGACCAACACTTTCAAGATAAATGTTTTGAAAAGTTAATGGAGTTAAAAAAAGCAGGGAAAACAATAGTTATGGTTTCTCATAGTTTGAATTCTGTACGCTCATTTTGTGATAGAACCATTTGGCTTTATGAAGGTGAAGTTAAAATGGATGGTGAAACAAATAAAGTATTGGATGAGTATTTAAAGATTTGTGGGTGATTATATGACGGTTTTTAAAAATTTATATAATTATAGAGAATTACTTAAAACAAATATAAAAAAGGAAATAAGAGGAAAGTATAAAGGATCGTGGTTAGGTGTTATTTGGACGTTTTTAAATCCTTTGTTAATGCTTTTGGTATACTCTTTCGTGTTTCCTTATATTTTAAGGATAAAAATAGAAAACTACACCATGTTTATGATGATAGCACTTATACCATGGAACTTCTTTACAAGTGCTATAACATCTGGTGTTGGGTGCATTGTTGCTAATGATAATTTATTAAAAAAAGTTTATTTTCCAAGGGAAATTATACCAATTTCGGTTGTTACAAGCGCATTAGTTAATTTTATAATCACATGTATAATAATGTTTATATTCATTATTGCAAGTGGCCTTAACTTTTCAATATACGCATTATTAATGCCTATAATCATAATAATACAATTTATTTTTACTTTAGGATTTACGTTTATTTTGTCAGCTATAACAGTATTTATAAGGGATGTAGATCATTTTGTTGGGGTGTTTTTAACATTAGCATTTTACGCAACACCTATTATTTATACTCCTGATATGTTGCCTGATAAATTTCAATGGGTTATGAAATTAAATCCAATGGCTCAAATGATAGATGCTTATAGAGATATATTATATTATAAACAATTACCTGATTTTTCTAGTTTGGGTACGTGGTTTATAGTAGGTATGGTAATATTGATTTTGGGTTACTTAATATTCAATAAGCTACAAAAGAAATTTGCTGAAGAATTGTAGGTGATATAATGAAAAATGTTTTGCTTTATGGACAAGGTTCTTATGATAATAGGGGTTGTGAAGCTATCGTTGTGTCAACAGCAAAACAGATAAAAGAAGTAGGGGATAGAAAAATAATATCCGCTACTTTTGACTATAAAAAAAGTAAAAGTAAACATAATGATTTAATTGATAAATACGTTAATCACTATTATAAGGAAAATGAGTTAAAAGAAAATTATAAAAAATTAAATGAATATTATAAAAGTATCCCTTTTGACTATATGAATTTTGAAAAACTTTATCAACATGAAGTGATTGATGAAATAAAAAAATGCGACATATGCTTATCTATTGGCGGTGATAATTACTGCTATGGGTATAGTAGGTGGTTGTACGCAATAAACGATGAAATAAGAAAACAAAACAAGAAAAACGTTTTGTGGTGTGCCTCTTTGTATGAAGAATTAACGGATGAAGATTTAATAAACGATATGAAAAACTTTGATGTTATTATGGCAAGAGAGCCGATAACTTATAGAGCGTTACAAAAATACATAGATAAAAAAAGATTGCTCCTAGTTCCTGATCCGGCGTTTTCTTTAGAACCTAAAAAGGTAAAGCTTAATAACATCTTTAAAAAAAACGTTATTGGAATTAACGTAAGTCCATTAGTTTTAAAAGATGATTCAAAAACTTATGAAAGTATTGTTGAATTAATTAAGTATATATTAGATAATCTTAAATGTAATATCGCATTAATACCACATGTTTTTTTAGAAGAAAGTAATGATTTGGATGTCTTAAATAAATTAAAAAATGATTTTATTGATGATGATAGAGTGGTTTTAATTAATGATAAAAAATATGATTGCGGGGAACTTAAATATATAATTTCTAACTGCCAGTTTATGATTGCTGCAAGAACCCATGCTTCAATTGCGGCTTACTCTTCTTGCGTTCCAACGTTAGTTATTGGTTATAGTGTTAAATCCAAAGGGATAGCAGAATATTTATTTGGAGATTATAAAGATTATGTAATTCCGTATAACGATTTAACCCCTAGTAGTTTAAATTCTTTGTTTAAGCAGTTGTACGTTAATAGAAATGACATAAAAAAACATCTAGAGTACAAAATGAAGCGCATAAGTAAAGAAGCAAAAAAATTGTATTATACTCTTGAAACGACTTTAAATAAACTAGATCAAGAATCCGTAACATTAGATTCATATTGTACTGGGTGTGGTGCTTGTTTAAATAAATGCCCATTTGGTGCTATAACGATGAGGAAAAATAAAGATGGTTTTAAATATCCTATTATAAATAAGAAAAAATGTACCAATTGTGGATTGTGTAAAAAAGTTTGTCCATGCAATAATAGTTATACATATAAATATGATTATTTAAATGCATACGCAGCCTATAATAAAAATGATGAATTTTTTAATAAAAGTTCATCAGGTGCTATATTTCCTTTGTTATCAAAAAAATTATTGCAAAAAAAGTGGGTAGTTTATGGTTGCTTTTTCAATGGAAATGCTAAACACATAAGAATTGATTCTTTAGATAAGTTAGATAAAATACTTGGTTCTAAATATGTTCAAAGTGATACCTCGTTTACTTTTCAAAGTGTAAAAAAAGATTTGGAAAATAAAAATAACGTTTTATATTCGGGCGTTCCTTGTCAGATTGAGGGATTAAAAAGATACTTAGGTAAGGAATATAAAAACTTATATTGCGTATCAGTTATATGTCATGGAGTGCCAAGTATAGATACTTTAAATAAATATTTGTCAGATACGTTTAAGACGTATCATAAAATTAATATTAATTTTAGATATAAAAAAGATGGTTTATCAAAGATAAGATACATATTGGATAAAAAAGAGTATTTTAATAACTCAGAAAATGACTTGTACATGAAGGCATTCTTAAAAAATTATTCTTTAAGAAATTCGTGTTACAAATGCGAGTATAAACTATTTAAAAAGAACTCCTCTGATATTATCTTAGGAGATTATTGGGGATATCAAAATTATCATGATTTAAATAATAAGAATAAAAACGTATCAGCGATAATAATAAACTCGGATAAAGGAAAAAAATTATTTGATTATGTTACAAAAGATATATGTTATGAAAGTACGGATATTCAAAATATAATAAACGGTAACCCGCTACTTATTAATGTAGTTAAATATAATAAATTTCGTGAAGAATTTTTAGATAAAATCAAAACTCAATCTTTTGATAAGGTTATTGCTAATGTTGAGCATGAAGAAGAATTCTTAAACAATAAAAATTACATTAAAACTTTAGAAGAAGATAATATGAATTTAAAGAGAATCAACGAAGAACTTAAGTATGAATTAAATCAAAAAGCTAATGCTGAAAATGATTTATTAAATAGTAAAAAATGGAAGTTAGCAACTTTAATTTTTGATCCAATAATAAAATTAAAAAACAAGATAAGATCGGCGAGGTAATTTATGAAAAAAAATATATTAATTTGCTTAGAGAAAATGGATATTGGCGGCGTTGAAACATTTGTTTATAATCAGACTATTTCTTTTTTAAAAAAAGGATATAATGTAATCATTTTATCTGATAAAGGAATTTATTGTGACCCAATTAAGAAACTTGGTGCAAAATTTATTAATTTTAGGTATGAACTAGAAAATAGCTACGATAAAAAAGGTATAGAAAAAGTTACTAAAATTATAAAAGAAAATGATATAACGGAGGTTCATATACACCAGTATCCTTGCTTATTATCAGTATTACCTGCTGTTATAAATAATAATATTCCTTACGTTGCATACGTTCATTCTATCGTTGATGGGGTGTTTAAATGGTTTATAGATCATTATGAAATATATAATGATTTATTTAAGGTATATTTTAAATATTCCAGTAAAATAATTACTATTACAAACAGTGTTAAAGAAAAACTTAATGATTTATTTGAAATAAACGAGAATAATTGTGTTGTAATAAATAATTGTATTGATATTGAAAACATCAATGTTTTATCTGAGGTAGAAAAAATAAATAATTTTCTTATTATAAGTAGACTTTCAGAGGAAAAAGAAACCAGCATAAAAAATGGTATTAAATTATTTGAAAAATATAGAATAAAAAAACCGGATTCCGTTTTAAATATAGTTGGAGATGGCGCTATTCGAACTGAGTTAGAAAGGTTTGTAAGTGAAAATAATCTAAACTCTTGTGTTAAATTTATTGGAGCAACTGATAATGTGTTTAAATACATTGATTTATCTGATGTTGTAATTGGAGTTGACAGGTGCATACTTGAAGCTCTTTCATATAAAAGGATTGCGATAATTTCTGGTTATAAGAAACTAAAAGGAATTATTGATGAGAAAAACATAGAGTTAGCAGCAAGTGAGAATTTTTCTGGAAATAACATGGATGATGTTAGTGATGATAAGATTGTTTCTCAACTTATAGATTTAAATAGTTTTAAAAAAATTATGAAGCATAATAGAAATTACGTTCAGAAAAATTTAAATATTAATAATCAAAATTATACGATAAACAAAGATACTCATGATTATGAAAACGTTAATTTGTTTTTTGAATTACATGATAAATATATTGACGTTTATAATAAAAATTTAATTTTAGATAAAAAAGCGTATGATTTGGGACAAGAGGTTTTATGTTTAAATTCCAAATTGTTAGAAAAGTCTAATGAAATTAATGATATTAAAAATAGCAAAAGATGGAAACTAATAAACAAGTTATTTAGTTTTAAGGATAGAAAATAGTGGAGGTAAATTATGTTTGATTTTAAAAAAGTACCAGATGGATTAACCGATAGAAGGTCAATGGTTATTAAGAAAAAACCTAATATAACGATTATAACGCCTTTTTATAATGCTGGTAAAACTTTGATGCAAACCGTAAATAGTGTTTTAAGCCAAACGTATCCGTATTTTGAATGGATAATTATAGATGATGGTTCAAAGGATAAAGCATCTTTAAAAGAACTTGAAAAGGTATCGAATTTAGACGATAGAATCACCGTATTTCATAAGGAAAATGCAGGACCTTCTCAAGCAAGGGATTTTGGTATTGAAAGGTCTTCTAGAAGTAGTAAGTATATTTACTTTTTAGATGCTGATGATATAATTGATAAAACTATGATTGAATGTTTATATTTCTCCCTTGAGTCTCATAAGGATGCTAGTTTTGCTTATACCGCAATGGCTAACTTTGGGGATAGAGAATTTATATGGGATAAATATTTAACAATAGAACAAGAAAAGAAAGAAAATTTAATTTGTATTAGTTCCATGGTAAGAAAAAGGGACTTACTAGAAGTTGGATGTTTTGGAATAAAAGAAAAATCAATGTATGAAGACTGGAATTTGTGGTTAAAGTTGATTGCGGCGGGTAAAAAACCACTTAGAATAAACGTTCCTCTTTTTTGGTACAGAACATCTAACTCGGGAGAATTATCACGTGCAATGGATAATCATGAAGCGGCGATGAAATATGTTAATGAAACAGCTGCAAAAATAAAGAATAACGTTGAAATAATTCAATTTCCTAGGGTTGGTGATAGTAATAGAAATCGATTTGATTGGAAATCCACTGTTTATCCACAATATAAAAAAGATGGAAAAAAGACTATTTTGTTTTTGATTCCATGGATGGTAGTAGGTGGAGCTGATTTATTTAATTTAGATATTTTAAAACGAATTGATAAGAATAAATTTAATTCGATAGTAATAACGATGTTACCTAGTGATAATCCTTTAAGACAAGAATTTGAAGAATATTCTTCAGCGGTTTATGATATTTCATCTTTTATTGATAGAGTAGACTATCCTTCGTTTGTTAATTACATTATTAAAAGTAGAAACGTTGACTCAATTTTTCTAAGTAACTGTTCATACGCATATGCAATGTTACCTATAATAAAAAAAGAATTTCCTAAGGTTAGTGTAATAGATTACGTCCATTCCATTGACCCTAAAGCAAAAAAAGGTGGTTTTGGTGGGTTTTCTAAGGATTTTGATACGTTTATTGACATTACGTATACTTGTAATGATTTTACTACTAACCAGTTAAAAAACGACTTTGGTAAAACCAAAGTAGAAACAATGTATATTGGAACAGATCATAAAAGATTTAATCCTAAAAAGTACAACAAAAACGAGTTGAAAAAAAAGTATAATATTCCAAATGATAAGTTAGTTATTTCTTATGTTGCAAGGTTTAGCGAGGAGAAAAGGCCACTATTATTTATTGAAATAGCTAAAGAATTTTTAAAGGAAAGAAATGATGTGATTTTTGTCATGGCGGGTTCTGGTGATTTTGAAAAAAAAGTAAAAGACAAAATTGCTAAATATGGATTAAAAAACAAAATAATGTTACCAGGCTCTACAAATACTCCTGAAGAAATATACTCAATTAGTGACATAACCGTTAATTGTTCCCGTCTGGAAGGATTAGCACTTACTTCTTATGAGTCATTATCAATGGGAGTTCCAGTTGTTTCAGCAGATGTTGGTGGCCAAAAAGAATTGATTGATGATACGGTTGGAAAAATTATTACATATAATCCAAAGTTAAAAGAAAAAGTAGAAGTTATGAATTATATTGAAGGTTTAAATTATTCGGTAAATAATCTAAACAAATTAAAGAGTAATGCCAGAAAGAAAATAACCGAAGAGTTTAATCTAGATAAAACGGTAGAAAAACTTGAAAAGATAATAATGGATACTAAAGCGAAAAAGTTTGAAGGAATTTATTGTAATGATTTAGTTTATGATTTATATTTAGATTTATTATTTGATGAATATATGTGGTTTTGCCATAAATTCACAACGGAAAATTATGGTATTTCGATGTATGATTTTACTAATCTTTATGAAGATGCATTTTCTTTTAAGCAAAAATTTAAGAGAAAATTAATTAATATTTGTAACAGATTTAATATAAAAAACGAATCAATTACCATCTTAAATTTCATTAGAAATATTATCGCGTTTGTTCGTTCATTTGTTTATATATTTATTTTTGGATTTAAATCAATTGTATCAATGATTAGTATTTTCATTAAATTAGCAAAAAAGGTATATCAAAAACAAACTGAATTTATTAATTATTTAATTGTTGGCGTTATGACTACTATAGTTAGCCTATTAATATATTATGTTTGTGTTTTAACCATTTTGGATCCATCTAATGCGTTACAATTACAAGTGGCGAACATGATTTCTTGGGTTGGCGCTGTTTTATTTGCGTACGTGGCAAATAGGCAAATCGTTTTTAAAAGTAAAAATAAAAGTGCTTTTAAAGAAGCGATGTCTTTCGTTGGTGCTAGAATTACCACGTTAATAATTGATATGTTTATGATGTTTTTAATGGTTACAACATTAGGAATAAATGATAAAATATCCAAACTTATTGTACAAGTTATAATAGTAATATTAAATTTTGTATTAAGTAAATTATTTGTATTTAGTAAAAGAAAATAGATTGATTAATCTATTTTTTTATTTAAATGAAATTTAGTTATGGTATAATTATATTTAGAGTGGAGGAAATAGGTTATGAAAAAAATAAATATTTTAATAACAATTATTATGATTTTATTTGTAAATATTATTTGTGTATCTGCGGTTAATTCAGGATTAAGCTGTAGCAATAATGTATGTTATTTTTATGAAAATGGTGAGAAAATAAGTGGTTTTAAAACCATAGATAATAAAGTATACTTTTTTAGTAGAATAAATAATCAGATGAAGTACGGGCTTCAATATATAGACGATAATTATTATTACTTTGATAATAATGGAGTGATGGTAAGTGGGATTCAAAAAATAGAAAATGATTATTATTAT
This sequence comes from uncultured Muribaculaceae bacterium, assembly GCA_964453925.1. Taxonomy (GTDB): domain Bacteria; phylum Bacillota_I; class Bacilli_A; order RF39; family UBA660; genus Aphodocola. The sequence goes on from CAYVPV010000018.1 coordinate 18,066, forward strand.
TTTAATGAAGAAGGAAAAATGAGTAATGGTTTTGTAACAGAAAACAATAACACGTACTTTTTTAGTAGAATAAATAATAAAATGAAGTATGGACTTCAATATATAGACGGTAATTATTATTACTTTGATAGTAATGGGGTAATGGTAAAAGGAGATTATGTTATAGATGGATATCCATATCGCTTTGATGATAACGGAATAATGCAACTAGGATTACAACAATTTGAGGAAGACTATTACTATTACGAAAACGGATACATATATTCTGGATTTAAAACGATTGAGGGAAAAACCTATTTCTTTAGCAGAATAAATTATAAAAGAAAGTATGAATGGCAATACATTGATGATAAAACATACTATTTTTATCCTCAAACAGGAATAATGGCAACTAATGTTGCATTAACAATTGATAATGTTGATTATGTATTTAGTGATGATGGAACTATAAGTGATGGACTAACAAAAGAGAACGGAGATTACTATTATTATGAAAATAATGAGAAAACAAGCGGTTTTAGAACCATAAATGATAATATATATTTCTTCAGCAGAATAAATAATAAAATGAAGTATGGACTTCAATATATAGATGGTAATTATTATTACTTTGATAATAATGGAGTAATGTTAAGCGGGATTCAAAAAATAGAAAATGATTACTATTACTTTAACGAAGAAGGAAAAAGAACAAATGGTTTTTTCAAAACGGATGGTAAAACATATTTCTTCAGTAGAATAAATGACAAAATGAAGTATGGACTTCAGTATATAGATGGTAATTATTATTACTTTGATAATAATGGAGTGATGTTAAGCGGGATTCAAAAAATAGAAAATGATTATTATTACTTTAACGAAGAAGGAAAAAGAACAAATGGTTTTTTCAAAACGGATGGTAAAACATATTTCTTCAGTAGAATAAATGACAAAATGAAGTATGGACTTCAGTATATAGATG
>CAYVPV010000018.1:19126-33337 GCA_964453925.1 uncultured Muribaculaceae bacterium
TATTTCTTCAGTAGAATAAATGACAAAATGAAGTATGGACTTCAGTATATAGATGATAATTATTATTACTTTGATAATAATGGAGTGATGGTAAGCGGGATTCAAAAAATAGAAAATGATTACTATTACTTTAACGAAGAAGGAAAAAGAACAAATGGTTTTTTCAAAACGGATGGTAAAACATATTTCTTCAGTAGAATAAATGACAAAATGAAGTATGGACTTCAGTATATAGATGGTAATTATTATTACTTTGATAACAGCGGAGTGATGGTAAAAGGGGATTATGTTATAGGTGGATATCCATATCGCTTTGATGATAACGGAATAATGCAACTAGGATTACAACAATTTGAGGAAGACTATTACTATTACGAAAACGGATACATATATTCTGGATTTAAAACGATTGAGGGAAAAACCTATTTCTTTAGCAGAATAAATTATAAAAGAAAGTATGAATGGCAAAGGATAGATGATTATTTTTATTATTTTGATAAAACAACTGGTGTAATGATTACGGGTAAGAAAAATATAGATGATAGAGATTATGAGTTTCGTTCTGATGGAGTTTTAAAACTAACTGGGTGGAATACTATAAATGGATCAAGGTATTACTTTAACGCAGGATATATGGTTATTGGGGTTAATGAAAAACTAGTTATTGATGTTAGCGCACACCAAGGTTCTATTGATTGGGATGCAGTATATAATAGTGGGAAAATATATGGTGTTATACTTAGGATAGGATATTGGAATACTGAAGATTCTAAATTTAGTGAGTATATATCTGCAGTTAAAAAACTAGGAATACCATATGGAATATATTTATTTAGTTATGCCTCTACGACTAATGGCGCTAACACAGAAGCTAATTTTACTAATAGCATTATTAGTAAGTATAATTTAAATCCAACTCTTGGAATTTACTATGATTTAGAAGATTGGTATATAAGTGCGAATAATACTTCTAATATATTAAGCGCGAATGATTATGATAATATTGCAAAGACTTATTTAAATTCTGTTAGATCTTATACTGGTAATAAATACAAAGTTAAAATTTATGCGAATTTAAATTTTGCAAATAATAGATTTAATACCTATGCCCGAAACGAAATTGATTGGATTGCGCAATATAATAGTTCATGTTCATACACTGGAAAATATTCTATGTGGCAGTATACCTCATCTGCTACTTTACAAGGTATAAATGGATATGTAGATATGAGTTTTTTATATTCAAATTAGGAGGATAAAACATTTTCGTTTTATCCTTTTGTCAAAGTAATGACAAGACAAAGTTGATATAAAATGTTATAATTATAAAGGAGGAGTTTTTTTATGATAAATATAATATTATTTTTATTTCCAGCGGGACTAAGTCTAAAAATTAAAGACGATTATTTTAAAGAGAAATTAAATATGAAGGACTATCTTTTAACTTTTATTAAATATGCGTTAATTATTAATTTAATAGTATTTGGAATATTGTTTATATATTTTATGGGTACTGTTACTAGTATTAGTTATGCGACTGATAATATAAATTTTATTTTCAAATATTTAATTATTGCTATATTTATATCATTATTTGTTCCAATTATAGATGAGTATTTTAAGAAGAGTTTTCATATAAAAATAAATTTTAAGAAAGCAAATGGTAAAAATGTTAAAAAAAATCGTAAGTAAAATAATAGGTATAATCTTTCTTCTTTTATCTTTTTTCTTATTTTCTGCATCTTTATGGATAAAAAACACCTTTGGTAGTGTTACAGTTGAGGAAATTATATTTAACATGAAAGTTCCTTTAGCAGGAACGGATATGACTTTTGTATATAGCTTTATATTAAAAGTTATTCTAGTTTCAATTATTTTAACATTGTTGACTTACTTTATTGTTTTGAAAGATTATAAAAATGTAATTGAAGTCGAATTTTCTTCAAGAAAAATTAATTTTAAATATATATTTTTTCCTTTTAATAAAATTGTAAGGATAATCATCATAGCATTTATTTTAATATTATCTATTTTTTACGTATTTAAAAGATTAGATCTTGGTGAATATATAAATAATGAATTAAGTAAATCAAGTTTAATAGAAGAAGAGTATGTTGATACTAAAAATATCAATATTGATTTTGGAGAAGAAAAGAGAAATTTAATATATATTTATTTGGAATCAATGGAGTCATCTTATACTTCTATTGATAACGGGGGTAGTCAACAAAACAACTTGATAGAGGGATTAACAACATTATCAAACGAAAATATAACTTTTTCTAATACTGATAAACTAGGCGGAGCAATATCAGTACCAGGAACGACATGGACAGTAGCCGCCTTAGTTGCACAAACTAGTGGATTACCACTTAAACTTAGTATAAGCGGTAATTCATATGGTCAATATAATACGTTTTTACCAGGTGCTTATACTTTAGGCGATATATTAGCAAATAATGGATATAATCAGGAAATTATGTTTGGCTCAGATGCTTCGTATGCAGGTAGAAATCATTATTTTGAAGAACATGGAAATTATAAAATTTGGGATCTTAACACAGCTATAGATGTTGGTAAAATGACATCAGAAGATATCGTATGGTGGGGGTTCGAAGATAAAAATTTATTTGAATGGGCTAAGGAAGAAATAACTGAGTTGGCAAGTGAAGATGAACCATTCAATTTTACGATGTTAACAGCTGATACGCATTTTGAAGATGGATATTTATCAGAATATTGTAATGCTAAATATGATGATCAATATTCTAGTGTTATATCTTGCTCAAGTGATTTAGTATATGAATTTGTAAGATGGGTACAAAGTCAAGATTTTTATGAAAATACAACCATTGTTATATCTGGAGATCACTTAACCATGGATACCGACTTTTTTGAAGGCCTAGATCCATCCTACGAGAGAACGGTATATAATGTGTTTATAAATTCTGTTGTAACAACAGAAAATAAAAATAACCGGTTATTTACTACCATGGATTTATTTCCAACTACTTTAGCGGCAATGGGGGTAAAAATAGATGGGGATAGATTAGGTATCGGTACTAATTTGTTTTCAGATAAAGAAACATTATTAGAAAAATATGGTATAAACGATTTTAGAAGCGAATTATCTAAAACATCATCTTTTTATAATAATAATTTTGTTTATGAAAAATAGATTAAGTTTTAAAACTTAATCTAGAGTGTAAAATAAAGTGCATAAGTAAGAAAAAACTTATGCACTTTTTAAGTGGGATAAAATATAAAAAAGTTAAAAACGGGAAACAAATCAGTAATAGAAGAAATTGGATAATTCATCTATTTATATCTTGAAATCAATTTATACGTAAAATATTAATTATTTATACATTCCCTTAAGTTACTTAAGTTATTTTAATATGTTACGTATTGGTTCATCATATTATTTATGAAATTATATAAATCATAGGTATCGAATTTATCTTTTTCTTCTTTAGGTTTAGTTATATTGCTAGCTTTTTTAGTTAATGTAGATTTATTTTCAACATTTAAATCAAATACAACTTTATCCTCATATTTTATTGATATTTCGCTATTTCCTTTTAAATCATACTGTTTGTTTTGCTTTTGTAATTTAGTTGTAGATACTATATCAATATAGTATGAATCAAAGTATATGTTAAGACTTAAATCATTTTCCAATTTATCTGATTCATATTTTAATGTGGCTATTTCTTGTTCGTTAACGTTAAGTTTCATATTAACTGAGTTTGTTTTCTTAGTAATATTTAGTATAACATTAGTATCATTATAACTGATTTTAAATTCGTCATTTTTATCAGCTATATATGATAATTTTACAACGTTTATGCCATCAGATAAGGTTAAATCATATGATATGTATTTTCCATATGTACTAGTTTTATATACCGAATATGTAATATTATATCCATCAAAATCTTCTTTTTTTAATTTAATATCATCAATGTTTATATTATTATTTTTTAAAATTTCACTTGCTTTCTTATCTTTTTTTAAATCCTTAAGTATGTTGTTTAATACGCTATATATTTCGTCGTTTTTTAATATTATTGAAACCTTTTTAACTTTTTTCTTTTCCTTGTTTATTGTAATACTATCATTTGAAGAATTATAGTATTCTTTTTTTATATTGCGATTTAAACTATCATCAATTAAACCTTTTATGTATACTAAATCATCTTTATTAATGGTATCTAATTGTGATATTTTTGACCAACCATCACCTAAGTTTAAATAGTTTATTTTGTCTTTTAATATCGTTTTTATACTTCCTATCGTTTGACCATCCGTGTTCAACTCATAGTAAGTAGAAATATCTTTTTTGTCTTTATTTATTTCGTAATTTATTTTTGTTTGATTTAATTTTTCAATATTAAAGTTTGTGTTTAAAGTATCATCTGAATCAATTTGAAAAGTTGGTGTTATTACACCTTTTAAATTATACTCATCCATCATTAATACATTATTACTTGAAAATTTTGTGTAATAGCTTAGCTTTTTTTCTATTGAACTAAATGATTGTTTTATTATATATTTATTAGAACTTGCAATAATTAAACCAACTATTACAAGAATTATTATTAAAACACCAATAATACATATTGTAATATTTTTTTTGCTCTTTCTTTTTCCATCAGGATAAATTATTTTATTTTTCATACATCCTCCTTATTCTATATATTAATATTTTATCAAAAAGCTTAAAATAAGTAAATAATAATGATTTTTAATTTCTAATCGACAAAATTATCTAATATTTGATAAAGGAATTTGTTATAGTAGCGGCTAATAATTTAATTGAAAGGAGGAAAAATGTATAGAAAAAGGGTAATTACAGATTTATTTGAATTAGAAGAAATGAGAAGTATATGTGATAGTTAAAAGTAACATAAGCAAAATTTGCTAGAATCTAAGATTAAACTTTTAATAAAAAAATAAATAAAGGAGAATAATAAAAATGACTAACAATGTAGAAATAAATATAAAGATAATACCAATAGAAAAAACAAAAGATATAAAAGTAAATAAAATAAAAGATGAAAAATTAAAAGCGTTAAGTAATAATATTTATAGGGATCATAAGAGAGAAAGTTTAAAAGGAGTCGCTTTTTTAACTCAGGGTACCATATGTGAACTTCCATCAACTTTTAAAAAGTTTGATATTAGTGGTAAACCAGGTAATAGGTACAAAAATAAATATAATAAAAACAAAAGGAGAGTCAGATGAAAAAGAGGGCTTTGGTTGTACTTTTAACTTTTGTTTTATTATTACCATTTATAAAAGTAAAAGCAGGTAAAATGGATTCCTATGTTGATTGGAATTTGGATAGATCAGTTTTCGCACATCAGTATAGGAATGGTTCTGATCATATAACAAATTTGGCAATGATTACAGTAGATGGAAAAGTGGCATATTGTATAGAGCCTGGTGTGGTAGCTGATAAAGCTTCTTATTACTCCTCTACAACAAATATAAATGATACTAATTTGGGTTGGATAGATACTAAACGTTTAAGCTTAATAGGTTACTATGGGTATGGTTATCCGGGACATAATGTGAAGGAGTATTATATGGCTGCTCAAGAACTCATTTGGAGACAAATGGGTGTAGAAAACGTATGGTGGACCGATGAAAAAGTTGGTGGAAACGTTCTTAACATAGATTATTATAAAAATGAGATTTTAAGATTAGTAAATAATTATGAAATTACTCCTGAATTTGATTTTAAACAAGAGTACATGGTGGGAGATGAATTTTCTATAACTGATAAAAATAATGTATTAGATGGATATGAAGTTAAAAATAATGAAAACGTAACCATAAGTGGAAACGTTCTTAACGTTACGGTTAAAGATGATGGAAATAGTTTTACGTTAAGAAGAAAGGAAAATGGAAAAACTACAATGTTCTATTATAAAGATGGTTACCAAACGATAGGTACTTTTGAATTTCCTTATAGCTATGAAAAAAATTATAGTATAAACCATTATTATGGGAAAATTATTGTTGATAAAATGGATTATGATAATCAAAATAAGGAACCATCATCAATCGAGGCTAGTTTAGAAGGAGCTGAATATGGTTTATATGATAAAGATGGTAATTTATTACAAACCAAGAAGACAGATGAAAATGGTAGAATTGTTTTTGATAATCTTACTAAAAATGATTATACGATAAAGGAAATAACTCCAAGTGAAGGTTATACTAAAGATGAATTGGATAGTAAAACTTTTGTAGGAACTGGAACATCTGAAGTAATAATTAAATCTTATGAAAAAATAATAAAAAATAAAATTGTAATAACCAAAGTTTTAGACGACCCAGATAATAAAATATGTATTCCAGAAGAAGGTATATTATTCGGAATATATGATATTAATGGCAATTTAATATTAAAAGAGAAGACAGATAAAAACGGGAATATAACTTTAGAATTACCATATGGTAAATATACCTTAAGGCAAGAAAGTTCTCTAGATGGTGTTGATAAAGTAAAAGATAGATTAATAGAAGTTACAGAAGATGGTATAACTCAAAATATTGTGCTTGTTAATCATAAATTATCAAAACCAGCTATACCTATAAAAGAAGCAGTTTCAATATTACCAAATACTGGAAATAATAGCATAGCATATATTATTTTATTTATGATTTTAAGTTTAATCGGTTTAGTTCATGAAAAAAAGGTTTCTTAAAATCATAATAATGGTATTAAGCATATTACTAATTAAAGAAATATGCATGACTCTATTTTTGAATTATAAAAACAAAGAAAGTATAACTAGTTATTACAATAATGATTCTAGTTTTAATTACAAAAGAGATATGATAATAACAATTCCAAAAATCAATTTAGAAAGAGTAGTAGAAAAAGCTACTGCTGATTTTAAAAACTTAGATGAAGGTTTAGTTTATTATAATCATAATAACCCTATGGAAAAACTAGTGATATTTGGTCATTCTGGAGTGGGTTATGGAACTTATTTTAATAGGTTAGATGAACTAGAATTAGGAGATAAAGTTCATTTATACATAAATAAGTCGAAAATAACTTATGTTGTTAGTAAAAAATATAAGGTTTTAGAAACGGATACATCAATTTTAAATAACGATGAGGAAAGATCTTTAATACTTGTAACTTGTGATAAATATAATAAAAAAAACAGGTTAATAGTTAAATTAATGATAAAAAATATAAAAACCCTCAAAAAATAAGCTAAAAATGATGTTTTTATCAATAAAGTACTTGAATTATTCAAATAAAAATGTTACGCTTATATTGTAAGCAAGGTAGCTTATAGTTGAACATAAATATGGAGGTTTTAATTATGTCAAAACAAGAATTAGTAGAAAAGATGGCTGAAAAAGCTGGATTAACTAAAGCAGATGCAGCTCGTGCATTAGATGCTTTTACAGCATCAATTACAGAAGCTTTAAAAGCAGGAAATAAAGTTTCATTAGTAGGATTTGGTACTTTTGGAACTTCAGAAAGAGCAGCTAGAGAAGGACGTAACCCAAGAACTGGAGAAACAGTTAAGATTGAAGCTAGAACTGCAGTTACATTCAAAGCTGGTTCTAAGTTAAAAGATGCTGTTAATGCTTAATTAACAAAAAGGTATGCTAATGCATACTTTTTCTTTGCCATAAATTTATACTTGATGTTATAATTTAAAATAGGTGATATGAGTTGAAAGAAAAAGCGTTTGAACTTTTAAATATATTTGAAAATAATGGATATGAGGCTTATGTAATAGGAGGCTTTGTAAGAGATTTGATTTTAGGAAAACAAAGTTTTGATTTAGATATAGTAACTAATGCTACCCCTAGAGAAATAAAGAAAATATTTAGTGTTGTTAAACTTCCTTTTGAAAATTATGGTTCAGTTCATTTGATATATAAAAAAGTTAATTTTGAAATAACTACTTATAGAATGGAATTAGAATATCAAAATAAGAGAAAGCCTTCAAAAATATATTATATTGATAAGCTAATAATAGATTTAAGAAGACGTGATTTTACAATGAATACTTTATGTATGGATAAAAACGGAAACGTAATTGACCTATTAGATGCAACTAATGATATAAAAAATAGTATTATTAAAAGTGTAGGTAATGCGGATAAAAAGTTAAAAGAAGATGCGCTTAGAATCTTACGAGCAATTCGTTTTGCGACGGAACTTGATTTTGAGTTAGACATAGAATTGCAAAATGCTATTATAAATAATAGAGAAAATCTAGAAGAATTATCATATTACAGAAAAAAGCAAGAATTAAATAAAATATTTTCTTCGCCTAATGCTTTAAAGGGAATAGATTTATTAAGATGTTTTGGTTTGGACTGTTACTTAGACATTTGTCTTGATAAAGATATTGTTAACACCAGTGATCCAATTGGTATATGGGTTCAAATAAATCCATCTTCTAAATATCAGTTTACACGCAATGAAAAAGATTATTTAAGTGCTATTTCAAGAGTTTTAGATGATGGAAAGATAGATGATATAGAATTATATAAAGAAGGAAATTATGTATGTTATATTGCTTCACAGATACTAAATACGGGCGAAGTGAATGTTTATGATAGGTATGATGCTTTACCAATAAAAAAAATAGGTGATATAAATATTTCAGGTAAAGAGATAATAGAGTTATTAAAGTTAGAAGATAAAAAAATTGTAAAAACTATACTAAATGATATTGAAGAAAAAATAATATTAAAAAAGTTAGATAATAAAAAAGAAAAACTATCAAAATATATAATTGATAGTTATAATAAGAATATGGTATAATCCTTTTAAAGGAAGGTGATTTCATATGTTAAAGAAAGACTTTTTAGAACAGTTAAATAACGAAAACCATTATACCATCCCAAAATATGTTTTAACATATGCAAAGGAACTTGGTTTAGATATGTCATCACTTATTTTACTTATATATTTTTTAAATAAACCAAATAAGACGGTATTTGATTGTAGAAAAATAATGGAAGATTTGAATTTTTCTGAAAAAGAATTATTAGATGCAATATCTACATTAAAAGATAAGAATATATTACTGATATTAATGGAAAAAAACGATTCTGGTGTTTTAGAGGAAAAAATAGATATAAGTTTATTTTATGAGATAATTTTTTCTAAAATGTTGAATAACGAGAAAAAAGAAAAAAATGAAAAAGACTTATATGACAATTTTGAAAGGGAATTTGGAAGAACGTTATCTCCTATGGAGTATGAGATAATAAATAATTGGTTAGACCAGGGAATTAGTGATGAACTTATTTTTTCTGCCTTAAAAGAAGCAGTATTTAATGGAGTTAATAACTTAAGATACATTGATAAAATTCTTTATGAATGGAATAAAAAAGGAATAAAAAAACCAGATGATGTAAGTATTAGGCAAAAAGAAAAAGGAGAATCGGATGTAGATGTTCCGTATGAATATGATTGGTTAAATGAGGACTAGTAATAGTTCTTATTTTTTCTTGTAAATAAAAAAGGTGTTTCTACGTAACACCTTTATTCAGTTTGGTCCGTTGAATTAGTTGTACTTGGTTTTGTGGTGGATTCATTATAAATTAATTTACCAGTAGCTGTTTTTGTTACTCCCTGATAAGTAATTTCATATTTAACGCTTGTACTAGTGTTACTAATTACTTTAACGTCAGCATCAACGTCTACTGAGTTATACATAACTATAACATATTTACTACAATTATTTATTTCTGACAAGTCATTTATTTTACAATCGTGTGCAACTATATCGAAATCTATTTTTACCGCCACTTTATGCTCAACGCCTTTACTTCGATTATTTTTATAGTTTGAGTATGCTGTATATATTACATATATTGGATTTGAGTAATTTGTTGTATGTGTGTATGAACCTGATGTTGTTGTGCCTACGTATGTTTCGGTTCCACCAGAGCCATCTTTAACGTATATATCATATCCTAATGTACCATAACTGTCATCAAAATCAAGGTTTAATATATCCTCAGCACTTAATGTATTCCAACTTAATTGAACAGTGTTTCCAGATACTTTACTTGTAACACCGCTAACACTTGGAAGTGTTTCGGGTACTTCAGAACCAGTTTCTTGTGGTCCAGTCCCTTTTCTAAAATATCCTAAAACTCCACCTGATACGGCTTTTTTTAGCGGTATAGAGTTACTTACAACATAAACTTCTTCTATACTAGATGGTTTTTCAAAAGTACTACCGTCTTTATCAAATAAATTATCCGCTAAGTTTCTATAAAATTTATCACGTGTTGTCCAAGAGGCGGTTGTACTGTATCCTTTTGTTATATCGTCATAACCATACCACATTGTTAAAGTATAAGTAGGTGTATATCCACATACCCATAAGTCATTGATAGCCTTGCTTGACAATCCATATTTTTTTATTGTTGCCGAATCAAAGTTACTAGTTCCAGTTTTTGCAGCCGTTGCAACACCACCAATGTTTGCAGCTGTTTTTGCAAGTCCTTCAGTAGCTGACCAGTTTAAAGCATAGTTTATTATGTATGCGGTTGAATCGTTCATTACTCTTGTTTTTGATACGTTATTTTCTACCACCTCATCAGTTTCCTTATAAACAAACTTAGTAATGGTATGTGGTTTTATGTAGTATCCACCGTTAGAGAAAGCTTGGTATGCACCAGCCATAGTCATTGGACTATTTCTTGATTCACCTTCCTTAGTAGAACCAGTAAATGATCCAATACTATGGGCTTCATGAATTTTTCCGTTCTCTACTTCTGGCGTTATTCCTAAACTTGTCGCAAATTTCAGTATTTTATCATTTCCTGCTTCGCTTGCTACTTGTTGGAATGTTTTAAGTGCTGTTACGTTTCTTGATAAACCAAGTGCTTGATACATAGGAAGTGTTCCTTTATATCCACCATCAGAGTTTGAAATTTTTGTCCCATTACTATATGTGTAAGGTTCGTCTTTTATGTAATTAACCGTTCCCCAACCAAGATATTCAACTGCAGGTGCATAATCAAATATTGGCTTTGCGGTTGACCCGATTTGTCTATTTGTTTGGGTAGCGTAGTTAAATGAACGCTCGGTATTTTTGTTCCTACCGGCTCCAACTGCTATTACTTCACCTGTTGCTGATTCTGTCATAACAATACCAGCTTGTACGGTGTCGTTTTCCCAAGTCCAAGCTTCACCATTCATTACTTTGTTAACGAAATCTTGTTTTTCCTTGTTCATTGCCGTGTATATTTTAAGTGGGGTAGTGTATGGGTTTAAATCATATTCGTTTTCTAACTCTTCAACAACCGTATCAATGTATCCTTGATATTCAGAGTAAGTCCCGTTTGTTTGGGTTGTTTTTATGTATGAAGTAATCGGATTTGCTTCAGCTATTTGTCTTTCTTCTTCAGTTATGTATCCATGTCTTTGCATTAAATATAAAACCGTTTGTCTTCTTTTTTCTGCACGTTCTGGATAATTGTATGGATTATAGTAAGTTGGTGATTGAAATAAACCTGCTATAAATGATGCTTCGGCTAGGTTAAGTTCTCCAACTGATTTTCCAAAGTAGTTAATGGAAGCTTGCTCAACACCATAAGCTCCGTTACCTAAGTAAGAATCGTTAACATAAAATTCTATTATTTCTTTTTTTGTATATTTTCTTTCTACTTTAAATATAGAAATATAAATATCGGTAAATTTTCTTACTATTCCCTCGAAACCTTCAGAAACAGTAGATGTATAATTGTTTTTTACTATTTGCATGGTAAGGGTAGAGGCACCACCGGAATCTTTACCCAATACTTGACCAATACCAGCTTTCGCAAATCTTGCCAAGTCAAAACCATTGTGTTGGAAAAATCTAGAGTCTTCGGTTGCTATTATTGCATCTATTAAAACTTCAGGTAAATCATCGTAGGTAATTTCGGTTCTATTTTCATTCCCCATCTTAGTTATAAGATTTCCATCACTGTCATAGAGTTCTGACATTTGCGTAAATTTTAGATTATTAGGATCAAACTTTGGAGCTTTAATAATAACGTATGCAAAGAAAACGGTCATTAAGGCTACAAATGCAATCACACAAACTAGTAAAATATTCAATATTACTCTTTTTTTCTTGCTCATTTTAGTAGAACTTTTTTTCTTTTTACTTGCTAATTTACTTGATGTTACTTTCCTTTTAACATCATTTGCTTTGCTTTTAATGTTATTTGCAATTTTATTACTTGTTTTATTTCTCTTCTTCATCATGGCTATTACCTCCAAAGTATATATTGTTTATCGTTTCAATATAGTCTATTCTTGGACTATATTTTATTTTAATCATTGTACCATATTCTCTAAAAAAAGTAAGCGGTATTGATTTTCTTTCATTATTTTTAATAAATTGCTCGAGCATTTTAGTACTTAAAAAATATGTTTCGTCTAAAATTGTAAACCTTACTATTAAAAATGATATAGCACCTTTTTTTTCAACATTTATTAAATGTTTTATTTGGTGTTTATGAATATTTGATAGTGAAAACGATGTTTTACTTGTTGTTTCCTTAGCTTCAAAATCAATGTATCTACCATTATATATACCATTATAGTCAGTTGTTGATGGTGTTTCAAAATAAGCCTCTTTAATTATTCCTTTTCTATAATCAACATTAACCAATTTTATTGGTGTAGGTTTTTTATATATATAAGCTATATTATTTATTCTATAATATTCATTAGCTAAATTTATGTCGGTTTCAAGCCCCATACCACGATTTGAATAACCTGTTTTTACGTTATTTGTTTTGATTTTGTTAAACTTGGTAAAAGCATAGTTTCGTATCATTCTATCACCTTTAATAATTCTTGCTAAATAAAATACTGATATGTATATATCTAACAGGAGTTATTTCCTTATAGAAAAATTATACCATAATTTTTCTATTATTTTTTGATTTTTCTCTTTGTTGTTCCAATTTTTCTTGATATTTAGATACGCACATATCATTTAATTCTTCAGGGTGTTTGTATTCTTCATTTTTACTTAATATATTATAAATAATATTAATTATTCTTCTCATTACACATGTTAAGGCTTGCCTTTTGGTTTTTCCATCTTCTATCTTTTTATAGTAGTAATTTAAAAAGATAGCATTATGTGGAATAAGTCCACCTTTACCAGTGCACATAAAACGACAAGCAAGATAATAGATGTAACCATTTAATTCACGGTTTCCATATTCGTTTCTTATTGTTTTGTCGTGGTTACCACTTGAGAAGTTAACTGGTGCGACTCCAGCATACTTTGCAAGTTTACCACTATTTTTAAACCTTCTAATATCACCAATTTCACACACTATTTCTGCACTTGTTACTTTAGTTAATCCTATAAAAGTATGAAGCTTAAGTCCTAGCTTATCATATAACTTTATTATTTGTTCTTCCATTTCTATTACTTGTTCATCACATTTTTTAATATTATGTATCATTGTTTTTATAAGATTATTTCTATCTTCTTGATAAATTGTATCTTTGAAGTTGTAATCTTTTATTAAACTTAAAATATGTAAGGCTTTGCTTTTAGGAAAATGCCCTTTAGTTTTAAAATCAGCCTTTAATTCTTCTGGCGTAAAATTCTTAATCATATCAGGGCTTGGGTATTGTTCCCAGAAATCCAATGCTGACATAGTATCTACTTTGCAAAAGAACTCTTTATAATTTGGATAATGATGTAATAATTGGGCGTGTAACTTGTTTTTATGTTTAACGCAATTACGACTAGTCATCTTCTTCATACTTATAAGTTGTTTTAAAGTCCAGTATATCTCTTCATCTTTTGCATCGGGTAAGTTATCTAGTTCGTCAAGAGTAACTTTTGCAATGCACTGTGCGTCTATTTCATCTGTTTTAGAAATAATAGGAAATTTCTTTCTTTCAGTGTATGTAAGTGTAGAATTAATATGTTTAACTGTATAACCATTATTAAGTAGGAATGTTGTAAGTGCATGTCCTAGATGTTTGGTGTCTTCAAGTCCAAACACTGGACTTACACTTTCATCAGTATATTTATTTACTATCTTAAGTAATTTTTTAAAATCATTAACATTATTTTTAAATGTATATGTATCTAGTTTTTCATTGAAACAATTTATAACGCACGCCGTATGAGTAAGCTTATGACAATCAATTCCAACATATATAAACTTTAACTTAC
>CAYVPV010000019.1:0-31593 GCA_964453925.1 uncultured Muribaculaceae bacterium
ATTACTCAAATACAACATAAACCTACTATGTTAGATTTAAATGCCTTTTTTAATATAAATAATTATTTAAAAAAATTATCTTATTTAATAAAAAATAAAAAAGATAGTTTAAAAAAATTATTTAATTTAGATGATAATTTTAAAATTAAAATCAATTTTGAAAAAAAATTGTTAAGTAATAATCAGATTTTAGAAATTGTTAGACAATTTAGTAGTATTTTGAATATGGAAATTGATAAAAGTGGTGTTAATTATTCAGTTGATGAGTTGTTATCTACTAATAAATTGAATAATTTTTTAAGTAAATTAGATAAAAATGAAATAATAAATAATCAAAATAATATTAAAAAAATAAAAAAACAAATTTTAAATATATTATTGGATAGTGTAAAAATTAATATAAACGATTTAATACATGGAAAGTTAACAGATATTCCAAATAATATAATTTTTAATAAATTAAACAATAATAGTTTGGTAACTATCAAAGATTGTATAGTAGCAATAAATGAAACGATTAATGAAATTAATTATGAAATGATAAAGGGATATGAAACTCAAAATCCTAATTTAAAACCATATGATGACATAAAAGGAATAATAAAAAAAGGAAGGGTTAGTTATATATCAGAAGCAGATACTTTATATGATTTGATTGATTTTGGAGAGTATCAAAGAATGCAGGATAATCTTTCTAGGACTATTAAAATTTTAAAAAATTATCAAAGTAGTTTTGATGAAAAACCTCGAATAGATATGTTACAGGAATATATAAATGATATATATGCTGATACAAGTTGGAACGTCAATGAATTGTTAAAATATATAGATGAGGATAATAATCTAAATAAAGAAGAAGTAGAAGAATTAAAAAATAATATAAAAATAAATTAGAAAGAGGATGATATTTATGGAATTAAATGAACTTGCTGAAGCAGTTATAACTAAATTACATTATAGAGATTTTACTAAGGGAGAACTATTAAAAGCATTAAACGGGTTGAATATAGAATTAAATGATGATATTCTTGAGCAATTAATATCTAAATTACAAGAATTAGGTTTTTCATATGAAGAAGGATTTACTGACTTTAATTATGAATCTATTCCAAAAGCAGACTTTGATACAAACATTGATAAATCATTAAAAGAGTACAAGAACTCTGGTTATGATTATCTAGGAATTCGAGGAAATGGAATTTATTCTAATGATGAACTTTTAAAATCATTAGTCTTAGATATTATAAAAAAACTATCTAAAAGTGGTTTAAATGTTGATAACGAAACGGTTTATAAATTTATTAAAGATATTTTTAAAAATAAACCATCATTTTATGAATTAGCCAGATCTATAAATCATACCGATCAATTAAAATTACTAAATACCCTATGTGATTATTATTTGGCAAATCAAAATTACTTAATTTCACTAGTTAATGTTAAAGCAACCGATGCTAGATTAACTGATTTGGCATCGTCTTTCCAAGCTAAGGAGTCAACACAAGATGTTCAAGATGCCTTTTCAGATAAATACCCAGAAGCAAATTTTATTGAAAATCAAGTAAAAGTTCAAGATGTTAACAATACACTAGCAACTGCAGCACTTAATATGGCTATGGAAGAATTAGGACAAAATGCTGATCCTGAAGTTTTAAAAAATAGAAGTTTAGAAATACTTGAAGAAGAGAAATCTTCTGGCAAAGGTTCTATGTAATATTAAAACGACTATTTGCTAGTCGTTTTTTTGTGCACAATTTTTATGATTGATTTACACTGTTTTACACAGTATTTCAAAAAACTTGACGGGGGATTATGCTATTATACACATGTAAGAAAGGAATTGGTTATGGAAAAAAAAGATTTTATTATATTATTAAATATGTTTATTGATGATTTCAGAGAAAATTATAAAAAAATTAGTTCTTATCAGTCTAAAAGAGAAGTTTTATATGATGAAATTATCAGATCAATAGACACTTTTGACATTATGACACTTATCGAAATAGTAGATGCTTTAAAATTGCGTATAGAGTTAGAAAGTGGATTTTTAAATCATACTGTTTTTTTAGATTTTGAAAGAACAATAGATCATTTATTAAAATATAATTTATCATACTATAACGATTATCAAAAGGAGTATGAAGATACTTATAGAAATTATTTAGAAGAATTTGGTTATGTTCTTAAAATCCCATATATTATTAATACGTTAGCGAAAATTGTTAAAAATATTAATAATGCTATTATTAGAAAATTTAATTTTCTTACTGATGAAGAAAAGAACAGATTAAAAATGGATTTTGATAAGAAAATTGAGTCAATGAAAGAAAAAATAAATGAAGTGAATAAATTAATTGAGTTTTGTACGGAAAATCCTGATCCTAAAAGACATGAAATTTTTCGAAATTTCAAATTTAAATCCAATAAGGGTGTTAATATGAAATCTGATTTAAAATTTGATAATAAAAATGATACTATAAAAGAATATAGTGAAGATATAAAGGTTGAACAACACTTGTGTAATACTTATGAAGAATATATATCAACTTTATTATGTTTTCCTAACTCCCTTAATATGAAAGTAGATAATTATATAGATGATTATAGTTTTGATGTTGATAAAACGATTAGTAACTGATGTCTAATCTAACGGGTGCAGTTCATTTGCTAGTCGTTTTTTTAGTTGTTGTTTTTTTCTTTGTAGTAGTTTTACTTACATAACCTGGTTCGGTTCCTTTAACGAAGTATAAAACCTTTTTAAGTTTAGAATCATTAGTTGCTACTTTACCTGTATCAACATCTGTTAAAACACCAACTACGTTATCTGGTTTTTCATACCATTTTGATTCTTTATCCCTTAAATATCCTTCTATGGCATCAGCCCATATATTTTTAGAATACTTATATTCTTTACTTGATAATTTTCTATTATCATCATATCCTGTCCAAACTCCCACAACTACATCTGGATTATACCCTACCGTCCATAAATCATAATCTGTTGTACCACTTTTAACAGCGTATTTTTTAGTTAGTTTAGGAGCGATAGAAGCGCATGTTGGTGATGTATAACTTTTTAAACTAGTATCATATGTATTAGAAAGTAACTCGCTTAATATGTAGGTATATGATTTATTTAATACTTTTTTCTTTTCTTCTTTGAATTCATATATAACATCACCATTTCCATCTTCTACTTTTCTAATTAGATGTTCTTTAACACTGCTCCCGGAGTTCGCTAGACTTGCATATGCATTAGTAAACTCTATAACTGATAATTCATTAGTTCCAAGTGGTAGCGATGCATTAGCTTCTAACTTACTTGTAATTCCCATTTTTTTAGCATACTTAATCATTGTACTTTCACCTAAGAAAAGATGGGTTTTAATAGCGTATATGTTATCTGAATATGCAATTGCAAGAGCCATAGTTATTTTATCATTAGGATATATATCACCATAATTACTTGGTGAGTAAGTTGTTCCGCTATCTAGTGAAAAAGTTGTAGGTTTACTTAAAAAGGTAGTAGCTGCGGTTAATCCATTATCTAATGCGGCGTAATAAAGAATGGGTTTCATGGTTGAGCCAACTTGCCTTTTTGATTGAATCGCTCTATTATACTGGCTTTTGGAGTAATCTTTCCCACCTGCTAATGCAATTACAGAACCATCATTAGGATTAATCATAACCGCTGATGTTTGCATTTCATCTTTATCTTCTAAATTATTTTTGATTGCATTTTCAAGCGATGTTTGTGCTTCTATATCAAGATTAGTATATATCTTAAGTCCTTCTTGCCTAATAGAATCCTCACTAACTATCTTTAAATCTTGTAATTCTCTTATAACAGCGTCTTGATAATACATTAAGGTTGATAAATTTAAATTTTCTTTTTTTCCATAATATGTAAGTTTTACATCTAATGTTTCATCCATTTTTTCTTGTGAAATGATTTTATTATTGACCATTGCCTTTAATATTTCCTTTTGCCTTTTTTTAGCGGCTGTCTCATCATTTAAAGGAGAATAATTATCTGGTGATTTAGGAATTCCAGCAAGCATAGAGCTTTCTGCTAGTGTTAAATCCTTAGCGGACTTATTAAAATAGTAATGCGATGCGTTTTCTATTCCAAGAATCCCATTACCATAATTTATCGTATTTAAGTAACCCTCTAATATCTCATCTTTAGAATACCGAGTTTCTAATTTAAAAGCATACCAAGCTTCTTTTATCTTTCTTTCCCACGTTTTATCAAACGTTAAGAATAAGTTTCTGGCGTATTGTTGGGTAATTGTTGAAGCGCCTTGTGTTAAATCTTTAGATTTGATGTTAACAAGAATAGATTTTATTATTCTAGGTATGTCAAAACCGGTATGTTTATAAAAATTTTTATCTTCAGAATAGATGGTAGCATTAACTAAATCTTTAGATATATCTTTTAGCTTAATCCATTTTTTAGTGCCATTATTACCCTCATAGAAGCTTTTATTATCTTTATCATACATATATATACTATTTGAGTTTTCAATATCTATTTTAGAACCATATTTAGCACATACGAATAATATGCTATAGCATACGCTAAATATAAGCATTAAGGCAATTAATACTTTAGAAATTATTTTAACTTTTTTCATTTAATCGCCTTCTTTCTAATTTTATTATTGGTAAAATCATTCAAAATATAAGTATTTTGTTGACCTTTTTTCTTTTCTATGCTATATTGACGTTAGAAAAATTTTAAGGGTGTTTTTATGTCTAAAATTATTATTAATTCATGCGTTTTTTCTAAGAACGAAGAAGAGCGATTAACTAATGTAAAAGCTATATTAAAAGATGGGAAAATAAATTATAAAAATGATGGTGTAAGCGTAAGTATTACATTATTAAAAGATATGATTATTTTAACAAGAGAAAATGATGACATGAGGCTTAACTTAGAATTTGAAGAGAATAAAACTTTAGCTACAAAATACGTAATTAAAGAATTAGGAATAGAAATAAAGGTAGAAACTAAAACTAAAAAATTATTTATTAATAATAATAGTTTTGAAATAGAATATGAATTATTTATGAATGGTGAATTTAGTGATAATTTTACCTACAGCGTAGAATGGAGCGATTTATAGTGAACGTTATAATAAATATTGAAAATTCAATAACTAAAATAATAAACAACTTAAATTATGAAGTCGATCATGTATCGTTAAAACCTTCTAGTAGACCTGATTTAGGTGATTATCAAATTAATGAAGCTATGATGCTTGGTAAAAAATATGGTAAATCTCCAAGAGATGTTGCCGAAGAAATAGTAAAAGAACTATCTAAAGATTCTAATTTTACTAACATTAATATTGCAGGCCCTGGATTTATCAATATTACTTTATCAGAAAGTTGTTTAATAAATTCGTTGAATTATATATCTAACATAAAAGAAAATAATATTGATTATCCCCAAAAAAGAAGAATACTAATAGATTATGGTGGTGCCAATGTTGCAAAAGAACTTCACGTAGGACATTTAAGGTCCGCAAACATAGGAGAAGCTTTAAAAAGATTATCTAAATTATTAGGAAATGATGTAATAGGAGATGTTCATCTAGGTGATTGGGGTCTTCCTTTAGGATTAGTATTAAAGCAAATAAAAGAAGAGCAACCTTCGTTAATATATTTTGATGAGAGTTACACAGGACCATATCCTGATTCTTCTCCAGTTACTCCTCAAGAATTAGCTAGACTATACCCACTAGCATCAAAAAGAAAAAGCGAAGACGAAGAGTATTTAAAAGATGCACAAGATATAACAAATAAAATACAAAGTGGAGTTCCTGGATACAGAGCTTTATGGAAACACGTTGTTGAAACAAGTAAAGTAGATATTAAAGAAGTATATGATGAATTAAACACAAATTTTGATTTATGGTTAGGTGAAAGTGATGCTGATGCATCCGTTGAAAAAGTTGTTAATATATTTGAAGAAAAGAAATTGTCAAAGTTAGATAATGGCGCTTTAATAGTTGAAGTAAAAGAAGAAACAGACAAAAAAGAAATACCACCTATATTATTGGTTAAATCAAATGGTACTGCAGGTTATCAAACTACTGAGATTGCTACTTTATATAATAGGATGAAAGATTATGAATTAACAGATGTTTGGTATTTAACTGATGCAAGACAATCTTTACATTTTTTACAATCTTTTAGAGCAGCAAAATTATCCGGTATAGTACCTAAAGATGTTAACTTAGAACATCTACCATTTGGAACCATTAATGGTAATGATGGCAAACCATTTAAAACAAGAGATGGCGGAGTTATGTCATTAAAATGTTTAATTAATATAGTATATCAAGCAACTCTTAAAAAAATGAATAGAAATATTGTCGCAGAAGAAGATTTAGAAAAAACTGCTAGAATGATAGCTATAGATTCAATAAAATATGCTGACTTATTGCCTTTTAGAACAACTGATTATATATTTGATCCGGAAAAATTTAGTGATTTAGAAGGTAAAACGGCACCATATTTACTTTATTCTACAATTAGAATGAAATCCTTACTTAATAAAGCAAAAGAACAAAATATTATTTTTGATAAATATACTAGAGTAAATACTGATACTGAAAAGCAAATTATTCTTACTTTACTTGATTTACCAAGAATATTATTAAACTCTTATAACTCAAGAAGTATGAATGATATATCAGAATATATATATAATATAACAAGTATATATAATAAATTTTATTCAGAAAACAAAGTTTTGTCTTGTGAAGATGAAGATATAAAGAAATCTTGGTTATTTATATCAAATGTTGTGTATAATGTTAATATGTTATTACTAGATGTAATGGGGCTTAAAGTCCCTGAAAAAATGTAGAATGTATTGCATATATAAATAAAAATCATATAATGATTATGTCTTAGGAGGAATTAATATGAACGTTAGACAAATGCCTTTAGAGGAATTAGAATTATTATCTTATACGGATATAGCGTATGAATTATTAAAATTAGATAAAAAGCCAAAAACAACACCAGTATTATTTGGTGAAGTATGTAAGTTGCTTGAAATAAGTGAAGATAACATGATGGAAATGATAGGAGATTTTTATACAACCTTAACAACTGATAAAAGATTTCTATTATTAGATAGCGCTGAATGGGATTTAAAAGAATTTCATGCAGTTAAAACCATTATTGACGATTTGGAAGAAGAGGAAGAAGAAGTGCAAGATGAAGAAATAGAAGAAGAAACCGCGTCAGAAACAGAAGACGAAGCAGTAGCTGGCAGTATAAATGGTTTTGATGAAACAGATGATGATATGGATGATTTAGAAGATTTAGTGGTAGTAACAGAAGAAGAGATGGAAGAATAAATGTTTGAAAGATTAGAAGCCATAAAAGAAAGAAATGAATTTATAGCCAATGAATTAACCAAACCAGAAGTTATAAGTAATGTTTCGCTTACTACTAAATTATCAAAAGAACAGTCTGATTTATCTGAAATCATAGAATGTTATGATGCATATCTAAAAGCTAAAAATGATTATGAAGAAGCTAAAGAGTTAGCTAAGGATCCAGAGATGGCAGAGTTTGCCATGGAAGAGGAAGAAAAACAATTAGCTAGACAAAAAGAATTAGAAAAAGAACTTGAAATATTATTATTACCAAAAGATCCAAATGATGGAAAAAACATAATTGTTGAAATACGTGGTGCAGCAGGTGGTGATGAAGCAAACATCTTTGCTGGGGATCTTTATAATATGTACGTAAGATATGCTGAAAACCAAGGCTTTAAGGTTGAGGATTTAGAAAGCACGCCTGGATCAAGCGGCGGCTTTTCAGAAATCTCCTTTATGATAAAAGGAGATAGTGTTTACTCTAAACTTAAATATGAGTCAGGGGCACACCGTGTTCAAAGGGTGCCTGCAACCGAATCACAAGGAAGGGTCCATACATCAACTGCTACCGTACTTGTTATGCCAGAAATTGATGACCTTGATTTTGAATTAGACATGAACGAAGTAAGAGTTGATATAACAAGATCATCTGGTTGTGGAGGACAAGGTGTTAACACGACCGATAGCGCTGTTCGTTTAACGCATATTCCAACTGGTATAATTGTTTATTCTCAAACAGAAAGATCTCAAATTAGAAATAAGGAAAAGGCTATTAAGATATTAAAGTCTAGGGTATATGACCTTAAGATGAGAGAGCAAGAAGCAGAAGTTGGAGCCGAAAGAAAAAGTAAAATAGGATCTGGTGATAGATCAGAAAAGATAAGAACTTATAATTATCCTCAAAACAGAGTAACAGATCACCGAATAGGATTTACTACTAATTCATTAGATAGAGTAATGAATGGTAAGTTAGATGATATAGTTGAAGCTTTAATAACAGAAGATCAAAGAAGAAAATTAGCTGGAGAATAATTCTAGCTTTTTTTATTTAATATGATAAAATTAATATCAGAGGTGGTTTATTAATGAAAACTCTTTTACCAGATTATAAAAACGGACTTGTTAATGTTATTAGTTCTATAAAGAAGTATTTTAATATAGAAACTAAACATAATACGCTTTTGGTTTTAGATGAATACTTAAAAGAAAATAATTATAAAAACATAGTTTTAGTTTTATTTGATGGGCTTGGATATAACATTCTTAAAAGGAATGCCAAATATTGTCCTTTCTTAAATAAATATTTAGTATCTAGTATTTCTTCAACTTTCCCAACAACAACTATGGCTGCTAGAACAACTATAGAGTCAGGATTAAATCCCATTGAACACGGTTGGTTAGGTTGGGATATGTATTTTAAAGAGTTTGATAATGTAATTACTTTATCTAGAAATTATGTGAAAAGAACCAAGGAAAAACTAACCGATTATCATATAGCTAGAACTTTATTAAAATATGAACCAGTTGCATCAAAGGTAGATAAGTTAAATGGTTGTCATGGTGAAAAAGTAAATTTATATTCAAATCATAAAGAACAAACATTTAAAAAGATAAGAAAACAAATAAAGAAGGTAACTAATAATAAAGAAAAAAATTATATTTATTTTTACTGTGATGATCCAGATCATACTTTTCATAAATACGGATGTGGTGCAAAAAAGTCTATTAAGAAACTAAAACAGATAGATAAAGAATTTAAAAAGTTATGCAAAAGTTTAAATGATACTTTAGTTATTGCGTTAGCAGATCATGGACATTTAGATATAGAGTACGTAACATTAACAGATTATCCAAAAATAATAAATATGTTAAAAGGTGATGTTAGTATTGATAATAGGGCATGTTCTTTTAGAGTTAAGAAAGAGTATATTAAAGAGTTTCCTATTGAATTAAAAAGAGTATTAAAAGATGATTTTTTAATTTTATCATCTAAAGAAGTAGATGATAAAAAGTTATATGGAACTGGAAAGGAAAATAAATATTATAAAAATGGTTTAGGTGATTATTTTGCGATAGGAGTCTCTAATAAATCAATAAGATATGATGAATCAGTTCACATGCATAAATCAGCTCACTCAGGAATAACCGAAGAAGAGATGTTAGTGCCATTGATAATTTATAGTAAGGAAAATTAATATGAATAAAGAAATAGAATATTTAAAAAAATATTATAAGGGTAATATAGAAGATGCGATAAAAAGGTTAGAAGATGGAGAACCTGTACAATATATAGTGGGTAATGTAGACTTTTATGGATATGAATTAGATGTTAATAAAAACGTACTTATACCTAGACGAGAAACAGAAGAGTTAGTAGAAGAAGTAATAAAACGCTCTAAAACGTTTAAAAATCCTGTAATAATAGACGTTGGAACAGGAAGTGGGGCGATAGCTATAACTTTATCAAAAGAGCTTAAAAGCCATGTATATGCATCAGATATAAGTGAAAAGGCAATAAAGGTTGCAAAAACTAATGTGGATAAAACAAAAGCTAATGTTACTTTACTTAATGGTGATATGTTAAAACCATATATAGAAAATGATATTAAAGTAGATATTATAGTTAGTAATCCTCCATATATTAAGTATGATGAAGAAATAGAAGACATTGTTAAAAATAATGAACCTCATCTTGCTTTATACGCTGAAAATAACGGGGTAGAGTTCTATGATAGTATTTTAAAGGATGCTAAAAAGATACTTAATGATAGGTTCTTGATTGCATTTGAAATAGGACAGAGTCAAGGAGAAAATATTAAAACTTTAGCTTTAAAATATTTAGGAAATATAAATGTAGAAATAAAAAAGGATTTGTCAGATAAAAATAGATTTGTTTTTGTATATAATTATTAAAATTCACTCACTAATTAATAGAGGGTGATTTTTAAATGAAAAAACTTATAATTATTATTTTGGCCTGTTTATCACTATATGCTTTTTATATGAAACCTAAAGAAAAAGAAGCAGTGAAGATACCTGATTCTGCAATCAGGTTTAGAGTCCTTGCAAATAGTAATTCGCCAAGGGATCAAAAAATAAAAGAAGAAGTAAGAGATAAAATGCAAGAAGAATTGTATAATTTACTTGAAAATGCTAAAAGTACAAAGCAAGCTAGGGGCTTGATTAAAGAAAATATGGATAATTTTAATAGCATATTATCTGATGAGATGAAAGATAAAGAATATTCATACACTATTGATTATGGAATGCATGAATTTCCTGAAAAAGTCTATAAAGGTATTACTTATGAAGCAGGAGAGTACGAGTCTTTATTAGTTACTTTGGGGGAAGGGGAAGGTGATAACTGGTGGTGTGTTTTATTTCCCCCATTATGTTTATTAGAAGCAGAAGAAAGTGCAGATACAGGCGAAGTAGAATATAAATCTTTCATAAAAGAGCTAATTGAAAAATATTTTTAAGATAAATGTAATAGTATAATGTAGAGGTGATTTATCATCATAAACATTATATTAATTGGTATTAGTTTAAGCATGGATGCCTTCGCACTTGCTTTATCATATGGAATAAGACATATTAAAATGAGAAATATTATTATAACTGCAATAATAGTGGGGTTATTTCATTTTTTTATGCCACTTATTGGTAATTATGTTGGTATATCTTTGTTTGAGTACACGATAATAAAACCTAGGTATGTATTATTTTTTGTATTTTTAATATTATCTATAGATATGTTTGCTCATTTTTTTGAAAAAGAACCTAAAATAAGGCCATTAAATATAATTGGAACTATTTTATTTGCAATTTCGGTTAGTTTTGATAGTTTTTCAGTGGGAATAGGTATCCATTACATATATGATAATATGATATTTATAGTTTCCTTATTTTGCATAATAAGTAGTCTATTTACATTACTTGGTTTTTGGTTAGGAAAAAAACTATCTCATAGTATAGGAAAGTATTCTTTTTTAATAGGAAGTATAACATTATTTATATATTCACTTTGGCTGTTGACAAATTAGTGAAAAAGTGATATTATAGACGGCAATTCAAACAAGAGGGGGAATTTAAAATGTCAGATATAAATAATAAACCAAAAAAGAAGAAACAAGGAAATTATAAGGAAGTAATCGCCGGCGTTAATCCTGCAACTGAACCAACTAGAGATAAGAAGGCTCATCAACCATATTCAGAAGAAAAAAAGATTGATAAAGGAATAGCAATAGGAGTTGCTGCTGCAGTTGCTGTAGCTGGTGTTGGTGTAGGAGTAGGCGTATATAACCACACAAAAGATAAAGCTAATGATCTTAAGGATGATACTTCTATTGCTGGAGATGAAAATATAGATGAAGCAACCCAAGAAAACCTTGAGTACGTTTTAAGCGAAGAATTTTACGTTAGTGATGCTGAGGTAAAGCAAGCAAAGGAAGATGGCGATAAAACAATTGTAACAGTAGATGAAGTTATAGAAGATGTAAATGAAACCATTGATTTAAATACTGTTAAAACTCAAGTTGAGAAGGGAACAAAACAAGATCAAGATGAAATAAATTTAAAGAGTATGATTAATTATTATAATGGTACTATTGAAAGATCCGATTATTCAAGTGATGATGCTGAAGGAATATTTCGTGAAACACAGGGCTTTCTTGTTGCACCATATGCTATGTTTGAACAAAACGCATTAGATTATGCAACTGCTAAAGCAAGCTTATTAGGTGGAAGTTCATATAGCGGATCACTTAATGATAAGGTTCTTACACCTGGTGTGATATTAGAAAGCAAGGGTGATGTAAAAGAATATAATAATGCTTTTGCGAAAAATTTAAATGAACAGTTATCTGATATAAACTCATATAACGAACAAATAAAATCTATAGAAAAACAAATAGATACTTTAAAGCAATCTACTGATGATGAATCCACTGAAATAAAAGCGTTAGAAGACCAATTATCTGAATTAAACACAGAGATGAATAAAGAGTTTGACGAAAATGCAGAAGAATTTTATGATTTGTTTGAAAAGATAAATGAAAATGAAAAACTTACTGATGCTCAAAAGTCAATATATTATAATTACATTAAAGCTGTAGCTTCTGATTATAAATTATCATCAACCCAATTAGAAAAGATAAATAAAGAGTTACAATCTTTTGCAAATAATGCGAATTTCTTTGATGTGCTTAAGAACTTTTTAACTGATGAGGAGTATGCTGATATAATGGCACTACAAGAAGAAGATTGTACATTTGGTAAACCGCTTACTGAATTAGGAGAAAAAAGTAATTCATCTGATGAAGCGGAGGCTAATTCAATAGCTGGTACACCAAATGGTGGAAATGAAAAACATACTGTAAAACAAGGTGGAAATAGCTCCTCAGGTAGTGATGGTAAAAGCGAACAGATTAATAATCCTTCTCAATCGACTGTTACTGAAACAAATGTTGAAAAGGTTCCAGCCTCTGAAAATGAACAAAATGATCGTGAAGATACCGTAGCTGGTGGAGAAGTTGTAGATGAAAAAACAGAGGTAAAAGAACCTGAAAAGGTACAAGAAGAAATTATAAATCCTGGTCAAGAAGAAACTTTAGTAGAGGAAGAAAGTACTAAATTTACTGATGCTAACGGAGAAGATTTTGAAGCTGTTTACTCTGAAGAAGATTTTGCAATGGTGCTAAGTGGTAGATAACATTAGATACTAGGATTTACGTTCTAGTATTTTTTTCTTTTGTTATAACTATAAAATATGATAAAATTAAACCAGAAGGTGAGATTTTGTTAGTTAATAGTGATAATATTTTAAATTCTGCTTTAAAAGAAGGTTATGCAATTCCGGCATATAATATAAATAATTTAGAATGGACAAGATTTATATTAGAAGCTTGTAATGAAGATAAGAGCCCGGTTATTCTTGGTGTCACTGAAGGGGCTATTTCTTATTTTGGTGGATGTAGGGTTGTATATAATGTTGTTAAAAACTTAATAGATGAGTTAAATATAAATATTCCAGTTGTACTTCATTTAGATCATGGTAAGTCTGTTAATATTTGTAAAAAGGCTATAGATTCAGGTTTTACGTCTGTTATGTTAGATGCTTCAAGTAAAGACTTATCTGAAAATATTGCTCAAACTAATGAAGTTATAGAATATGCAAAAAAGCATGATGTAAGTGTTGAAGCTGAAATAGGGTCACTGCAAGGCGTTGAAGATGGAGAATATACTGACTTGACATATACATCTTTAGAAGATGCAACCCAGTTTGTAATACAAACAGGAGTTGATACACTTGCTCCTTCGATAGGAAATGCACATGGTATATATAAACATGAACCTAAACTTGACTTTGAATTATTGGGAGCTATATGTAAGGCAGTTAAAATACCGCTTGTACTTCATGGTGCATCAGGCCTTGATGATAATAAAATAAAAACGTCGATATTTTGTGGTGTTGCTAAAATAAATGTTAATACTGATCTTCAGGTAGCTTGGGCTAATAAGGTTAGACAATATTTGGAAAAGGAAAAAAATGTATATGATCCAAGAAAAATTATTAAGGCAGGAGAGACAGCGTTAAAAAAGGTTGTTCATGAAAAAAATATGTTATTTGGATCAAAATACAGGGCTATTTAATCACTTTTTTAGTGTTTTATAATAAAATACTATGTAGATATGGAGGAGTAAAATGCACAGAATAATAATTGAAGGTAATAAAGAACTAAGTGGAAAAATAAAAATAAGTGGTTCAAAAAATAGCGCCGTAGCACTTGTACCAGCAGCTGTTTTGTGTGATGAAAAAGTAATCATAGCAAACGTACCAAATATATCAGACATTGATGCACTAGATGAAATACTAAACTATCTAGGAGCTGGAGTATCTAGGCATGATGATGTTATAGAAATAGATTCATCTAAAATAGAAAATAAACTAATTCCTGAAAATATTGCAAAAAAATTAAGAGCGTCATATTATTTTATGGGGGCATTACTTAGCAAATTTAAAAGGGTAGAGATGCATTTCCCTGGTGGATGTTCAATTGGTGAAAGACCAATTAACCTTCATTTAAAAGGGTTTGAAGCTTTAGGTGCCAAAGTAGAAGAAAAAGATAACTTATTTATTATTAAGGCTGATAAACTTATTGGTACTAAAATAAATTTAGATTTTGCATCAGTTGGGGCAACTATTAACTTAATGTTAGCAGCAGTAAAAGCGGAGGGTACAACAATAATATCTAATGCTGCAAAAGAACCTCACATTGTAAATGTAGCAACCTTTTTAAATAACATGGGCGCTAAAATAAGCGGAGCAGGAACAAGTGAAATTAAAATAGAGGGTGTTAAATATTTAAACTCATGCTTTCATGAAGTTGTGCCGGATTATATAGAAACTGGTACGTATATGATTTTAGCTAGTGTCATAGGAAAAAACATGATAATAGATAACATTATTCCTGAGCATGTAGAATCTTTAATTTCAAAACTTGAAGAAGTAGGAGTCCCAATGGAAATTGGCATTGATTATATTAAGATAACTGCACCTAAAGAGCTTAAAGCAACTAACATAAAAACCCAAGTTTATCCAGGTTTTCCAACTGATCTTCAACAACCTATGACGACTTTATTGACACAGGCAAAAGGGAAATCTATGGTTAATGAAACAATTTGGGAAAATAGATTTCTTAACTTGCTTGAGCTAAATAAAATGGGCGCAACCTCTGAGTTATTAACCACTCAGAAAGCAGTAATAATGGGCCCTTGTAAATTAAAAGGAAAGAAGGTTAGTGCCACTGACTTAAGAGCGGGAGCAGCACTTGTTATTGCTGGTTTGATTGCTGATGGAACGACAGTTATAGAAAATGCTGATTACATTTTAAGAGGTTACGAAGGAATTGTTAAAAAATTAACTGATTTAGGAGCAAAAATAAGATTGGAAGAGGTGAAAGAATAGTGAATGATAATAGAAAGAACAAAAATGTTAGTGATGCTATTGATGATATATTAGCTGAAATTAATCCGAAAACAGAACCAAAACAAAAGTCTAAGCCTAGAACTACAGCTTGGTCGAATGGTATTTCAACCACTCATATCCCAGAAGGATTTAAATTTGGTCCGGTTTTTAAAGATGATATGGATAATAAAGAAAAATCAAAATAGAGAGTACTAAATATACCGCTTTATTAATAAAATAGTATTGATGTAAAAATACTATTTTTTGTTTTTAAAGGGTGATATTATGAAAAGAAGGTACAAATTACTTATAGGTTTTATCATAACCGGAATAATCCTTGTTAGCATTTTTTTTGCGACAAGAGATAAAAAAATATATTATTTATCTTTAGGAGATTCTTTAGCAGCAGGACAAACACCCAATAACACAATATCTGAAAGTTACGGGGATTATGTTTCAGAATATTTAAAAGATAAAAAAGTATTAGAATTTTATACTAAAGGGTTCGCTAAAAGCGGATATAGGAGTATAGATCTTTTAGAAGATTTAGAAAATAATAAAAAAATAAAAGTAAATGGGAAAGAACTTACTATAAAACATGCTTTGATAAAAGCTGATTTAGTAACGGTAAGTATTGGTTCTAATGATTTATTTTATAAATTAAACTTAGGCAACGAATTTGATCTAAATGAGTTTGATGATATTTATACTTACGTTGATGATGCAATTCAAGATGTTGATAAATTACTTTATGAGCTTAGAAAGTCTTGTAAAGAACAAATAATGGTTTTTGGTTTTTATAATCCGTTTACTAACTTTTCTTCATCGTTTGCAGATACGGTAGAACCAATTATTCTTTACGCTAATGATAAAATGGAAAACTTAGTTAGAAAATATGATATGACTTATGTAGATATTCACGATGTGTTCCTTGCAAACGATAATTATTTACCTTCCAAATTAGAAATTCATCCTACGAAAGACGGCTATAAAGCTATGAGTCGAAGCGTAATTAATTTAATAGATAAAAAAATGCTTGCAAAATAGTTGTGCACTTGTTATAATATAAAAGATTTTATATCTATGACTTCATATGAAGTCATGGCGAAAGGAGCTAGATGAATATGCCTAAGAAAGAAAGTATTTATAAGACTTCAACAGTTACATGTACTTGTGGAGCTACTTTTGAAACAAAATCTATTAATGATAAAATACATGTAGAGGTTTGTTCAAAGTGCCATCCATTTTATACTGGTCAAGCAACTATGCAATCAAAGACTGGTAGAGCTGAGAAGTTTAATCAAAAATATGGTTTAAAGAGTAAAACTAGTGCAAATGCTAATAAAGCTGCTGCATAGTATTTTTAACCGTAATATATTGACAATATAACTATAAAAGTGTTATATTAAATAAGCAGATTATTAAGTCTTACTATTTTCGTAAGGCTTAAAAATACATCATGAATGAAACACCAGGTGGTGTGTTAAGAAAGGAGTAGAAATTATGCCTACAATAAACCAAATTCTTCGTCATGGAAGACAAAAGAAGACTCGTAAGCCAAAAGCACCAGTTTTGCTTGTTAGAACTAATACTCTAAAAAAGAAAAACTTTGCTGCTAACTCTCCTCAAAAACGTGGAGTATGTACTCGTGTTGGAACAATGACACCAAAGAAACCAAACTCAGCATTACGTAAGTATGCACGTGTACGTTTAAGTAATGGTTACGAAGTAACTGCTTATATTCCTGGAGAAGGACACAATTTACAAGAACACAGCGTTGTATTAATACGTGGTGGACGTGTAAAAGACCTTATCGGTGTGCGTTATCACATTATAAGAGGTACTTTAGATACTGCAGGTGTTGCTGATAGAAAGCAAGCAAGAAGTAAGTACGGTGCAAAAAAACCAAAAAAGTAAAATAATTTAAAATAATAAAGGAGGATATATATGCGTAAAAGACGTGCTGTTAAAAGAGACGTATTACCAGATCCAGTCTATAATTCAAAAGTAATTACAAAATTAATTAATCAAATTATGTTAGATGGTAAACGTGGTAAAGCAGAAACTATCGTTTATGATGCGTTTGATATGATCCATGAAAGAACTGGAGAGAACGCTAATGACGTATTTAAAAAAGCTATGGAAAACGTAACTCCAGCATTAGAAGTTAAAGCTCGTCGTGTTGGTGGTGCAAATTACCAAGTTCCGGTTGAAGTTAAACCAGATAGAGCACAAGCTTTAGCACTTCGTTGGATTGTTAATGCTACACGTACTCGTGGTGGTAAAACTATGGCAGAAAAATTAGCAAATGAACTTATCGATGCTTCAAATGGAACTGGAGCAGCTGTTAAGAAAAAAGATGATACTCACAGAATGGCAGAAGCTAATAAAGCATTTGCACATTATCGTTGGTAGGAAAGGGAAGGACATATGGCTCGTGAATATTCATTAGAAAACACTCGTAACATTGGTATTATGGCTCACGTTGATGCTGGTAAAACTACATGTACAGAGCGTGTTTTGTTCCATACTCATAAGATCCATAAGATTGGTGAAACTCATGATGGTGCATCACAAATGGACTGGATGGAACAAGAAAAAGAACGTGGTATTACCATTACTTCCGCTGCAACTACTGCATTCTGGAAGGGTAACCGTTTAAATATTATTGATACTCCAGGTCACGTAGACTTCACTATCGAAGTTACCAGGTCACTTAGAGTATTAGATGGTGCTGTTACGGTTCTTGACTCACAAAATGGTGTTGAACCACAAACTGAAAACGTTTGGCGTCAAGCAACTGAAATGCATGTTCCAAGGCTTGTTTTCTCAAACAAGATGGATAAAATGGGAGCTGACTTTGCAGCTAGTGTTGAATCAATCAAGGCAAGATTAGGTGTTAAAGCAACAGCAATCCAATGGCCAATTGGTGCTGAATCAGAATTTGATGGCATCATTGACTTAGTTACTATGAAGGCTTATCATTATGATGGTAAACCAGAAGAAAATCCAACTGAAATCGAAATTCCAGCTGAATTAAAAGACATAGTAGAAGAAAAGAGAATTGCTATGATTGAAGATGCTGCTGAATTCGATGAAGAATTAATGGAAAAATACTTAGAAGGTGCTGAAATTTCTGAGGAATTAATTAAGAGGGCTATTAGAAAAGGAGTTCTTGAAGTTAAGATGTTCCCAGTTATGTGTGGTACTGCATTAGGAAACATTGGTGTTAAATTAATGTTAGATGCAGTTATTGATTACTTACCAGCTCCAACTGATATTCCCGCAATTAAGGGACATGATGAAAATGATAATGAGATTGAAAAACACGCTTCGGATACAGAAGCCTTCGCTGCATTAGCATTCAAAATCATGACTGACCCATTCGTAGGTAGATTATCATTCTTCCGTGTATATTCAGGTACACTAAAGAGTGGTTCATACGTACTTAACGCAAACAAAGGCGTTAAGGAAAGAATTGGGCGTATATTACAAATGCATGCTAATAACCGTACGGAAATATCTGAAGTTTACGCTGGAGATATAGCTGCTGCAGTTGGATTAAAGAACACTACAACAGGTGATACTTTATGTGATGAAAAACATCCAGTAATATTAGAAAAAATGGTCATTCCTGAACCAGTTATCTCAATTGCTATTGAGCCAAAAAGTAAGGGAGACCAGGAAAAAATGTCTACTGCATTACAAAAATTAGCAGAAGAAGACCCAACGTTTAGAGCAGAAACTGATCAAGAATCGGGTCAAACTGTTATTTCTGGTATGGGTGAACTTCACTTAGACGTATTAGTAGACAGAATGAAACGTGAATTTGGCGTTGAAGCTAACATTGGTAAACCACAAGTTGCTTACCGTGAAACTTTAAATGCTGCAGGTGATTGTGAAGGTAAATATATTAAACAATCAGGTGGTCGTGGTCAATATGGTCACGTATGGGTTAAATTTGAACCAAATAAAGATAAAGGGTATGAATTCGTTGATGCCATCGTTGGTGGTGTTGTTCCTCGTGAATACATCCCAGTGGTAGACAAAGGATTGCAAGAAGCTATGAAAACTGGTGTTCTTGCAGGATATCCTATGATCGATGTTAAAGCAACATTATTTGATGGGTCTTACCATGATGTTGACTCTAATGAAATGGCATTTAAGGTTGCTGCATCGTTAGCACTTAAAGAGGCTAAAAAACATTGTAACCCAGTACTTCTAGAACCAATCATGAAAGTTGATATCGTTGTACCAGAAGAATACTTAGGTAACGTAATGGGTGATGTTACATCTCGTC
Organism: uncultured Muribaculaceae bacterium; assembly: GCA_964453925.1. Lineage (GTDB taxonomy): Bacteria > Bacillota_I > Bacilli_A > RF39 > UBA660 > Aphodocola. The sequence continues at coordinate 19,670 of CAYVPV010000019.1, forward strand.
GTGGACGTCCAATGGGACAAGAAGCACAAGGTAACTCACTTAAGATCAATGCTTACGTACCATTATCAGAAATGTTTGGTTACGCAACTTCTTTAAGATCTAATACTCAAGGACGTGGAACATTCATGATGTTATTTGATCATTATGAAGAAGTACCAAAGAGTATTGCTGAAGACATCATTAAGAAAAATGGTGCACAATAATAAATAATCCTAAAGGAAAATACTTGCTATTTTCCTTTAGATTAGATAAAATAGATATGTAATTTATATAGGGAGGAAAAATAATTATGGCAAAAGAAAAATTTGATCGTTCAAAACCACATGTTAACATTGGTACAATTGGACACGTTGACCATGGTAAAACTACTTTAACAGCTGCAATCACTAAAAGATTAGCTGAAAAGGGACAAGCTAAATTCGAAGACTATGCAGACATCGATAAAGCTCCTGAAGAAAGAGAACGTGGTATAACAATTAATACTGCTCACGTTGAGTATGAAACTGACAAACGTCACTATGCTCACGTTGACTGCCCAGGACACGCTGACTATGTTAAAAACATGATCACTGGTGCTGCACAAATGGACGGAGCAATCCTTGTTCTAGCTGCAACAGATGGCCCTATGGCTCAAACAAAAGAACACATCTTACTTGCTCGTCAAGTTGGTGTTCCAAGAATCGTTGTATTCATGAACAAATGTGATATGGTTGATGATCCAGAAATGCTAGATTTAGTAGAAATGGACGTTCGTGAATTACTAAGCAAATACGAATATGATGGAGATAATACTCCAATCATCCGTGGTTCTGCTTTAAAAGCTCTTGAAGGAGACGCAGAATATCAAGCTAAGATTGACGAATTAATGGATGCTGTTGATGAATGGATTCCAACTCCAGAAAGAGACAACACAAAACCATTCTTAATGTCTATCGAAGACGTATTCACAATTACAGGTCGTGGTACAGTTGTTACTGGACGTGTTGAACGTGGACAATTAAAATTAAATGACGAAGTTGAAATCGTTGGTTTAAAAGAAACTCAAAAAACAGTTGTTACTGGTATCGAAATGTTCCGTAAACAACTAGACTATGCTGAAGCAGGAGATAACGCTGGTGTATTATTACGTGGTATTTCTCGTGAACAAGTACAACGTGGTCAAGTACTTGCTAAACCAGGTTCAGTTACTCCACATACTAAATTTGAAGCTCAAGTTTATGTATTAAGCAAAGAAGAAGGTGGACGTCATACTCCATTCTTCTCAAACTACAGACCTCAATTCTATTTCAGAACTACTGACGTAACAGGTGTTGTTACATTACCAGAAGGAACTGAAATGGTTATGCCAGGTGACAATGTTAGCATGTCAGTTGAATTAATTGCTCCAATCGCAATTGAAAATGGTACTAAGTTCTCTATCCGTGAAGGTGGACGTACTGTTGGTGCTGGTACAGTTACTAAAATTGATGCTTAATTGTAGTTAATTAAAAGACATTCGCCTGAATGTCTTTTTTCTTTGAATCGTGATATAATATAAAACACTATTTAAAAGGACTGATTGATGTGCAAAAAAATAAACAAAAATTTATTGAAGATTTATGTTATAGGTATTATATAGATCTAGAAAAGTTGCTTGAAGACGCTAAATCATTTGATTTGACAGTAGAAGAAAAAGACCTTCTTCTAGATAAAATAATTATTCAATTGATAAAACATTCTCACCACACTATTTTAACTCCTTCATTTAAAAATAAAAGTGGTTTCATTTATTTAAAAGAAGTTATAAAAGAACTAATTAAACATGAAAAAAAGATATTTATGATTTTAAATATATGGGTGAAGAATCTAATTTAATCGCATATAAAATTGGAAACAAGGTCCTAAAAATATCAAAACCTAAGTTACAAAAAAATATTCCTATGAGTAAATATAATGTTCAGTCTATTGTTGATATAGTTGATATAGGAGGTTTAAAAGTTCAATTTGAAATTATGCAATTTCTATTACCTTTAGACAAATCAACGTTATCTGAAGATGAGAAGAAAAATATAGTTTATGAATTATATAAAAATTACAGAAAAGAAGGTTTTATTTGGGCTGATCCAAAATCTAATAATGTTGGAAAGCTTATTTGGGATAATCTAATTCATTTAGATAGTGTTATTTATTTAAAAGAGCCAGAAGGCGTATTAAAGGCAGGAGAATATGCTAATCTTGATATTGAATATATCTATCGTGATGAAGATTTCGATTATGATGAATTAATGTCTAAGATTAATATAAGACCTTTTGCTTTAATGGAAAAAAGATATCAAGAAGAATCATCTAGTAAAAAATAATTATAGGAGTATATTATGTATAAAAATAATCAGGAATTTATTGATGATTTTTCATCTTTTTATTTTCATGGTTTGATGAAAGATTTAAAAAAAATACCTAGATGAGCTTGATTTTACATAGGAGGGATTAGGTAAGGCTTTAGATGTATTTATTATAAAATGTATATAGGAATTATATTTTAAGTAAAATAATTTACCTAAATCCTTTTAGGAATATGGAAAAGAGATATCAAAAAGAAAAAAGCTAAATAATAGCTTTTTATATTGGTGTATTAAGCCAGTTAAGTATGGGATTTAATTTACTTCCGGTATAATATGCTTTTTTATTTATAACGAGATCAAATTCTCCGACATATTCTACTATTTTGTTAGACATTTCTGTTTTTAAAATGCTATCATAATCTTTATTTAATTCACTGGTCATACCGCCTAAATTAACAACTTTATATCCTTGTCTTGCATACTCTTGCATTAGTTGCCATTTAAGTAAATATTCAGGATATTGCTCTTTAAAGGTTTCATTAACTCCACTTGCAAAAAATGTTATAGTTGAACCATATTTGATAACAGCAACACCTGCAGTTACAAGACCACTTGGATATGTTTGAAATAATTTGCTAGCTTCTAACATGTTCTTTTTATATTTTGCAAGTAATTCATCAGATTTTAATTTTTCATTAATTATTGATTCTTTGTTAGGGTTATTAAAATCCTGTATTTGCATGTTTAAATCATTATTTCTTTGTTCTTCTTCCTCAAACATACTTTTACTAGAATTTACGTAAGATATAGGTTCCAGCTTTGTAAAATATATTTCAAAAGCATTTTGTCCATAAAACTGATAATAATCTAAATAATAATCAAGTGGAGGATTAGTTTTATTAATGATGTTATATAAAAGATTTATATCATTCATTGTTCCCCTATATACTTTATTTCCCATTTTAGAAGATTCCATGATTTTGTTTCTGGCTTCTTTTGATATTGAATTATATAAAGTAATGATATTATTATCAAGGGTAGTTAAGGCATTCCATCTTGGTTTAGATGCTTCCATACCATTATTATATCCCATGTGTATATATCCAATACTTTGCATTTTTTGTACTAAACCAGAATTACCTTCACCGCTTGTTTTTTCGCTACCATCCATGTTGTGTTCTTTGTATATAATCATCGGGTCAACTTTTAAATATGTAAAATTTCTCTTTGAAAGAAAATCTCTTAATCCTTCTGTAAATTCTTTTACTAATTCATCATCATTCCAGTTTATTAAAAAACCTCTTGGGGCATATCCCATTTTTCTTTTTTCGTTCTTTTCGTTTTTTACAATCATTAAAGTAGCTGCTTTTATTTCTCCTGCATCATCGGATAAGCCAAGATAGTAAGCATTGTGTCCATGTTTAGTCATTAATTTTCCATAATTACTTGTTTGGTAATAGTTATGGTTAGGATGGGATATAGCAAAATTATCAAATCTTGCTTCATCAAGTAATATAATTTGCATAAGCATCCCTCCTAATTATTCTTATACTATATTATAACCTAAATATTGTTCTAAAGTCAATTTACATGTAATTATAAAAAAATTATTTAAATATTATTTAAGTGTTATAATAAATATATAAAGATAGGAGGAATATAATGAATATTATTGATGTAAAAGCAAGAGAAATATTAGATTCAAGAGGTAACCCAACCGTTGAAGTAGATGTTGTGCTAGAAAACGGAATTAAAGCACGTGCTGCGGTACCCTCTGGAGCTTCAACGGGAGAAAGAGAAGCACTTGAAATGCGTGATGGAGATAAATCTAGATTTGGCGGGAAAGGTGTTTTAAACGCTGTTAAAAACGTGAATGAAAAAATCAAACCAGTTGTAGTCGGTATGGACGTTTTTGATCAGTATGGAATAGATACTACGATGCTAGAACTTGATGGAACGAAAACGAAAAGTAATCTAGGTGCAAATGCAATTCTTGGTGTTTCCATGGCTGTTTTAAAAGCTGCTGCTATGGCTCAAAATAAACCTTTATATGAATATGTCGGAGATGGAAAAACAATGCCAGTACCAATGATGAACATTATAAATGGTGGCGCTCATGCAGATAATAAACTTGATTTTCAAGAATTTATGATTATTCCACAAAGAAATACAATTCATGAAAGAGTAAGAGTTGGGGCAGAAGTATTCCATGCTTTAAAGGGTGTACTAAACGAAAGAGGATTATCAACTGGTGTTGGGGATGAAGGAGGTTTTGCTCCTGATTTAGATTCTAATACTGAAGGCTTTGAACTTATTATGGAAGCTATTAAAAAGGCAGGATATGAACCAGGCATCGACGTTAAACTAGGAATAGATGTTGCAGCATCAGAATTTTATTCTGACGGTAAATATAATTTAGTTGGTGAAGGAAGAAGTTTAACTTCTGACGAGCTTATTGGATTTTATAAAGAATTAGTTGATAAGTATCCAATTATATCAATTGAAGATCCAGTAGATGAAAATGACTGGGAAGCATTTGCAAAAATTACTAAAGAACTAGGAGATAAAGTTCAATTAGTAGGTGATGATTTATTTGTTACTAACAAAGAGTGCTTACAAAAAGGTATTGATATGAAAGCAGGTAATGCAATACTTCTTAAGGTAAATCAAATAGGCTCTATTACAGAAACTTTAGAAACCATAAAACTAGCTAAAGAAAATGGATATAAGACAATCATTTCCCATAGAAGCGGTGAAACAGAAGATACTACAATTGCTGATTTAGCAGTAGGTTTAGATTTAGGACAAATTAAAACTGGTTCAATGTCTAGAACTGATAGAGTATGTAAGTATAACCAGTTGATGAGAATAGAAGAGGAACTAAACTAAATTAGTTCTTTTTTCTTTACAGGAAATTAAACGTAAGTTGACGATAAATAAAATTAAATGGTATACTAATAAATAAAGTGAAACGCATTTAGGAGGGATAATTATGGAACAAGAAAATCAAAATAATTTAAATGATTCTGATTTACGTTCTTATGAATTAGCAGAAGATGCTAAATTTAAAAGATTAGATGCCCAAATAAAACAAAGAAAAAAAAGTAGACCTCCTATGCAAAACTTTAATTATGAACCAAAGCAAAATAAAAAAGTAAAAAAGAAAACCAATAATAAATTAATGATAACACATCCTTTTTTATTCATTTTGTCTAAAAAAGAAAGAATAAAAACATATAAAGAAAACGTTATATCATTTGGTTATCCATTAGAAGAAATACCATTTAAATATAGAACTTTAGAAATATGTAAATTATCTGCTGAAAAAATTCCTGAAAGATTTGATATGTCTGCTGTTCCAGAAGAATATCTAAATGCAGAGTTTTATAAATATTGTGTTGGTTGTAAAGTTTCGTTATCTAAGGTGCCTGATAGGTATATTAACGATGATTTAATTAAGTTTGCTATTTCAAATGGTGTAAGATTGTTTACTATTCCTACTAGATATGTAACTAAAGAAATATGTGAGTATGCGATACGACAAAATGCTTACAATATACTAGATATTAAAAACAAATCTTTATTAACTGAAAATATGTATAAACTAGCTTTTGATAATGGATATCATTGTTTTAAGACAGAAGATTCTATGTTTGGAATACCAGAGGATTATGTTACAAGGCAAATGTGTGAAACAATTATAAAAGAAAGTCCACGCTTGATAGTTGATGCTCCAAAGCGCTTTTTAGATATTGATTTATATAATCTTGCGGTAGAGTATGGGTTACCTACTAGCATGGTTCCAGAAGATTATAAAGAAGAGGCTATACCTCAAAACGTATATGAAAAGGAAGTTAAAAGAAATTATAAGAATATTAAAAATGTTCCTGAAAATCGTTTAACTTCACATATTTATGCAATTGCATGTGAAGGAGGATTATCAATTGATGATGTACCAAAGGATTATGTTAATGAAGAAGTATGCATAGGTTATGTTAAGAAAACCAAGTCAATTAGAAAAGTTCCAAAAGAATATAGAACTGATAAACTATATGATGTATTAGTAAAATGTGATGCGGATAATTTAAAAGATATACCGTTTATTCCAAATAAGAACTTATGTAAAAGAACAAAGCAAATGTGCATGGAATATTTTAGACAAAAGCACATGGTTAATTTTGATTTATTTCCAGAAAAATATTTTAGCTATGAGTTAAGGGCAACATTATTTAAAGATGCGGTAACGTATAGAGATATCCTGGATGGATATATGGATTATACAGAATATATGAGAGTTAAAAGTTTAAGGCCAGAAGAACAAATTTTATATTATACAGATTTATTAAAAAAATATTTACAAGATAGGTTGGAAGATTCTCATTATAAAATTCCTAGTGCAACACAAGAAGAAATGCAATCTATGGAGAATATGGAATCATTTAACATAATAAATGGTACTAATAGTAAAACTTTGTTTTGTCAAACTGAAAAAGAGCAAGAAAAAGATTCTAAAAAATTAGCAAGATTAATAGGACGATTAAGACTTGCGATTAAAGAGGAAGATCCAAAATTTAATTATGTGACAAAGGAATCTAAAGAAAACAAGATAAAAACTGCAGCATCAGAATTTTATTATAGATTTAAGAATATATCGGAAAATAATTCTATAATGCCAGATAGAAAATATATTTTAATAGAAATTTTATGGTTTGAATGGAAAGAAATAATAAATAAATTAGAAGAACAGCAAAAAATAATGTTTATTAACGAAATGCAATCTTTAAATGAAAAATATACTAAAAATTTTGAAGATCAAAGAATTTTTCAAGCTGTTTTTAAAGGTATAAATGAAGATAGTTTTAGCGATTCGGATAATCTTTCTACCACGGATAAGGAAGTTTTAGATGGCATAGATTCTGCTCTTGGAACTTTAGATAATAAAACTAAGAAATAGTTCTTTTCAATTGATATTTATAGTATAATATGTTAAAATAACTATTAGTTATAAGGAGGGATACTTGTGCTTACATTATTAATGATTGTATCTATTTTACTTATTGTTATTGTATTACTTCAAAGTGGAAAGGCAGAAAGTGGAAACATAATAACTGGTGGTAATGCAGATTTATTTATGAATAGAAAAGAACGTGGTGGAGAGTTATTTATAACTAAGTTAACTTACGTTTTAGGAATTGCATTTTTTGTATTATGTATAATAATAGACATGTAATGATAAAAAGGCTTGGGTAAAAGTCTTTTTTTGTTTTATAATATATATAGAAAGATAGGTGAAATCTTTATGAAAGATAGAATATTAAACATATTAAAAAGTGAAGAAAAATCTTATACTTCTTTTGAACTTAAAGATATATTAGGATTAAATACAACGGAAGAAACAGAAGAAATGTTTAAAATGCTAAATGAACTTGAAAGTAATTTAAGTATTTATCATACTAATAAAGATAAATACATGGCATTTGAGTATAGTCATTTGAAGAAAGGTAAGATATCAGTATCAGAAAAAGGTTTTGGTTTTGTTCTTATGGAAGATGAAGAAGACATCCATGTAGATAGTAAGCATCTAAATGGTGCGATTGATGGGGACTTGGTAATAGTTGAAGTTACCAATAAAGATACTGGTGCTAAAAAAGAAGGGAGAGTACTTCGTATTGCTTCTAGAAATTATGGACCAATAGTCGGTGAATATATATACAATGATGGCAAACCAACGATAAAAGTAAATGATAGAAAGTTTAAACAGACCATAGTATTAACAAAGGATAGTACTAAAAACGCGGTAGATGGGCATATAGTTGTTGCAAAAGTTATTAAAGAACTAGATGGTAATGCGGTTTTAGCAGAAATAACAACTATTATTGGACACAAAAATGACGTTGGTGTTGATATTGAAACAATTGTTTATAAACATATGTTTTCACCTAAGTTTCCAGATGAAGTATTAGAAGAATTAGATGCTATTCCAGATGAGGTTAAACAGGAAGATAAGAAAGGTAGACGTGATTTAACTAATGAGGTAATATTTACAATAGATGGTGATGATACTAAAGATATAGATGATGCTATATCAATTAAAAAATTAGATAATGGTAATTATGAATTGGGTGTTCATATCGCGGACGTATCATACTACGTTAAACCAGGAACTAAATTATATGATGAAGCTTATGAAAGAGGTACAAGTGTTTATTTAGTGGACAGAGTAATACCTATGCTTCCTCATAAGTTATCTAACGGTATATGTTCTCTTAATCCAAACGTAGAACGTTTAGCGCAAAGTTGCGTAATGGAAATAGATAGTAAAGGAAATGTTGTATCACACGAAATATTTGAAAGTGTTATAAAATCTAGAATTCAAATGACTTATAAAAAAGTTAATAAATGGTTAGATGAAAACATAGTAGAAGAAGGATATGCTCCTTATACTGAAAAGTTGAGTTTAATGAAGGAACTTGCTGATATAATAAGACATAATAGAGAGGCTCGTGGTGCGATTGATTTTGAAACGGATGAGGCTAAAATAATTGCTGATGAAACAGGAAGGCCAATAGACGTTATTTTAAGAGAACGTTCATCTGGTGAAATGATGATAGAAGACTTTATGATAGCTGCAAACGAAACTGTTGCATCTCATATTTTCTATATGGAACTTCCTTTCGTATATCGTGTTCACGGAACTCCAAAGGAAGAAAAAGTTAATGACTTTTTAGATTTCGTAAGTTCCTTAGGTTATAAAATAACAGGTAAAGTAAACATACAGTACCCGTCTTCCATTCAAAACATTTTAAATCAATTAAAAGATAAGAAGGAATATAAGATACTTTCTTCGTTGATGTTAAGGGCAATGCAAAAGGCGGTTTATCAACCAGAAAATATAGGACATTTTGGTCTTGCAAGTAAAATATATACTCATTTTACATCACCTATTAGAAGGTTTCCTGATACAACTGTTCATAGACTTTTAAGAACGTATTTATATGAAAATGATGTATCTAAAAAAACGATTGATTACTTTAAAGAATATTTACCAGTTTTAACAGAACATGCTTCATTAAAGGAAAGAGATGCTATTGAATGTGAAAGAGAAGTAGAAGATATGAAGATGGCTGAATACATGATGGATCATATTGGTGAGGAATTCACTGGTATGATAAGCGGTATAACATCATTTGGTATGTTTGTTCAGCTTCCTAACATGATAGAAGGGTTAGTTCACATAAGCGATATAGTAGGAGATTATTATAATTATGATGAAAGAACCATGTCTTTAATAGGTCAGAAGACAAAAAAAAGATATAGAATAGGAGACGAGGTAAAGGTAGTTGTGAAATCAGCATCTAAAGAAGAATCATTTATTGATTTTGAAATAAAGAAGGAAAGTAGTGAAGAGGATGCGAGAAAAGAGGAAGAAAAGAAAGCTAAAAAAATGGGTTAAAATAACTTTATTTATATTAATATTAATTATTGCTTTATTAATTGGTATAAAAGTATACGAAATTTTTAAAGATGATATAGTAATTGCAAAGACAAAAAAACAAAAGGTAATTACTACCACAACAAAAAAGCAAGAGGAATCTAATTCTATTTCTATGGTTATGGTTGGTGATTGTTTAATTCATAGATTTGTTTATACTGATGCTTTAAATGATGATGGAACATATTCGTTTAGCAAGATGTTTACTGAGGTAGAACCATTAATAAAAGGTCATGATTTAGCTTTTTATAATCAAGAAAGTAACATTGGTGGTAAAGCCTTGGGCCTATCTGCTTATCCTAGATTTAATTCTCCGGAAGAAATCGGCGATGACATGGTAAATCTTGGATTTAATTTGGTTAGTTTAGCAAATAACCATACTATGGATAAGGGAGAGCAAGGTGTTATAAATTCTGTTAATTATTGGAAAACGAAGCCGGGTGTTTATTATTCCGGACAAGCTTTATCTGATGAGGATAGAGAAAGCAATATTAAGGTGTTACAAAAAAATGGTATTAAGTATGCATTTTTTGCTTATACGACGGTTACTAATGGACTACTTCCACCTACTGGTAAGGAGTACTTAACCAATATTTATTCTAAAGAAAAAGTAGAGGCTGATATTAATAAGGTAAAAGATAAAGTAGACTTAATAATAGTATCAATGCACTGGGGAGAAGAGTATACAACTAACCCAAATAGCAATCAAAAACAAATAGCAAAAGAATTAGCAAATATGGGCGTTAACCTTGTAATAGGAAACCATGCTCATAGTTTGCAACCAGTTGAAATGATAGATGATACGCTTGTATTTTATGCATTAGGTAATTTTATATCTGCCCAAGATACAGTTGATAAACAAACTGGTGTGATAATAAGTTTAATTATAAATAAAGAAAAAGATGGTAAAATAACTTTTAGTGATATTAAAGCAGATTTAACTTATACTTATTTTAAAGGAAGTCGTAATTTTAAAGTGTATCCATATACAAAACTTGATAATAGTCTTTTAAATAACTATGAAACATATTATAATAAATATAAATCTGTTTTAACCAGATACTCTGATATAATAGAGGTGAAATAGTGATAGAAATAAAAAACAAGAAAGCTAGTTTTGATTATTTTATAGAAGATACTTATGAATGTGGGATTGTTTTAACTGGAACAGAGATTAAGTCCATTAGAAAGGGAAGTGCCAATTTAAAAGATAGTTATGCCAGAGTTAAAAACGGCGAAGTATTTTTAACCAATATGTTTATATCTACTTATGAAGAAGGAAATAGATTTAATCATGATGAAAGAAGAGAAAGAAAGCTTCTTTTGCATAAAAAAGAGATATATAAAATAAGAGATAAAGTAGATAAAGAAGGATATTCTTTAGTACCTGTTAAGTTATACTTAAAAGATGGAAAAGCCAAAATACTACTTGGTGTAGCCCGTGGTAAAAAGCTATATGATAAAAGACAGTCAATAAAAGAAAAAGATATTAAAAAAGATTTAGAAAAGGTAAAAGCACGATACTAATTCGTGCTTTTGTGTTATAATTGTGTCAGAAGGAGAGGATAAAGTGAAAAAGTTTTTGAAATTAGTAGTGGTATTATTAGTGATTACTGTACTTTGTGGTTGTGGAACTAAAGAAGAGGAAAAGATAATAAAATGTACATCTAGTCAAAAGAATTTAGCTAATGGTTATGAAATAAAATCAGAGTATAATATTTATGCTAAGGGTGACGTTGTTAAAAGTGTAAAGACAAAAGAAGTTGTAACAAGTGATCAAGAGTCTATTTTGAATACTTTTGAAACAACATTAAATTCAACATATAGTACATATAGTAAAGAATATGGCGGTTATAAGTATGAAATAGTAAAAAATGGCAATACTGTAACTTCTAATGTTGAAATTGATTATTCTGTAATGAATTTAGCTAAATTTGCAAATGATAATAGTGTATTAAAAATTACATAAATGACGATAATGAATTTACTGTTGCTGGTTTGAAAACCATGTATCAATCGTTAGGTGCGACTTGTGAAGATTAAAAAAGATTCCTTTTGATATGAACCCCGTTTCTTGGACAAAATAGAAACGAGGTTTTTATATGTCAAAA
>CAYVPV010000020.1:0-28920 GCA_964453925.1 uncultured Muribaculaceae bacterium
ATAATTTATTTAAAATATTATATGTTAGATTATTATCTAGAATATTATATTTGTCTATAGTGGTAATAATATTTTTATTTTCTCTTAATATAGAACATATCTTGATATATGTTTTTTCTATGTAGAAATATTTATTATTATTGGTTTTGATTAAATTTAAATCTATATCAATTTTATTATCTAATGATAATAAAGATAAAAAATATCTTGTATTATTTTTTCCTATATTATCCAAAATATTATTGAGTTCTAAATTCTTAGAAATTATTTCGTTGTTATCTTTAATTAATCTTACCGATTGGGGATATTTTATATCTAAAATATTTAGTAAGAAAATAAATGAGATAAAAGAAGTAACTGATGATATAACTAACCTTAAGTTTAACAAAAAGATAAACATTAGTTCTAACGATGAATTAGGTAATCTGTTTAATAATATTAATATAATGAGTGATAAGTTAGAAAACAACATAAAAGAATTAGAAAGCGCTAATAAAAGATTAAAACAAGATTTAATAGATAAAGAAAAACAAGAAATTGCAAGAAAGAAGTTAATCGCTAACATTTCACATGAATTTAAAACTCCTTTAACTATTATTTCGGGATATAGTCAGTTAATTAAGGAAGAAATAAAAAATAAAGAAGCTAAAAAAAATTTAGGTATAATAATAAGCGAATCAGAAAGATTAAGTGATTTGGTCCATGAGTTTTTGGAATTGTCTAAGCTAGAAAGCGGTAATGTTGAGTTAAAGAAAGAAATTATTAATTTTGAAAGTATTATAAAAAAGGAACTTGATAAATTAAATGTTGAAATAAATAATAAAAAAATAAAAGTTATAACTAAATTTAATGGTGATCAAAGTATAGCGGCTGATAAAAAACAGATTACTAAAGTAATAGAAAATATTTTAACAAACGCAATAAAATTTTGTAAGAATGATATGTTAATAGAAATAAAAACATATACTAAAGATGATTATTTTTACTATGAAGTATTTAATACTGGAGATATTATAAAAGATTCCGATATAGAAAACATATTTAATTCATATTATAAGGATAAAAGTACAAGAAATAAGGAAGGGACTGGTCTTGGTCTTACAATAGTAAAAGCAATAGTTGATTTACATAATGGTAATTGTAAGGTAAAAAATGCAAAAGATGGTGTTAAGTTTGTTATTAGTATAAAAAATAAGAATTCATATTAATTGAATTCTTATTTTTTTACATCTAATATAACAGGTAAAATTATTGGCCTTCTTCCTGTTTTACCGAATACAAACGTAAGTAAATCAGTTATTATTTGAGTTTTTAATTCATTATAATTGGCACTTTTCTTTGATAATTCTTTATTTACTGTGTTAGTTGCAACCTCTTCGATTTGTCTTAGAAGTCCTTCATTTTCATTAACTAAAATAAAACCTCTTGTAGTTATGTTAATTCTTCCTAATAATTTATGTTCTTCCATATTTATATTACATATTGCGACTAATATTCCGTCATTAGCCATTATTTTTCTATCCCTAATAACTACGTTACCAATATCACCGATTCTGTTACCATCAACGTATATATCATCAGCACCCACGTTACCAGCTAGCCTTATTCCGTCTTTATTAAGCGCTAATACATCGCCATTTTCAAGTAAGAATGTTTTTTCTTTTGGAATATCACAATCGATTGCAATATCTTGGTGTGCTTTAAGCATTCTGTATTCACCATGAATAGGCATGAAATATTCTGGGTTTATTAATCTTATCATTAATTTAAGTTCTTCTTGGTTAGCATGACCTGATGTATGTATTTCATTTTCTGAATTATTTACGAAAACCTCTACACCTTGTAAATATAATGCGTTGATTGTTCTAGCAACTGACGCATTATTTCCTGGAATAGGGTTAGAGGAAAATATAACTGTATCAGTTGGTTTAAGCTTTATTTGTTTATGCGTTCCGTTCGCTATTCTAGATAAAGCTGCTAAGGCTTCTCCTTGAGAACCGGTACATAACAAACATATTTCTTCTGGTGGAAGTGTATTTGCAACCTCAGGGGATACAAAAATCTTATCATCCTTTATGTATCCACCTTCAATGGATATTTCAATGTTGTTAATCATACTTCTACCAAATAAAGCAATTTTTCTATTATTCTTTTTACAAGTCTCAACGATATGTTTTAATCTATATATATTAGAAGCAAACGTTGCAACTATGATTCTTCCTTTTTTCTTTTCAAATATTTCTTGTACTTCTTCTTCTACTTTAGATTCACTAGCTGAAAAACCAGGTGATAAAGCGTTTGTTGATTCACTCATAAGTAGCTTAACCCCAGATTTACCAGTATCAGACATTTTATGGATATTACTCATTGGACCAATTGGTGTCAAGTCAAACTTAAAGTCTCCTGTTTCAACTATTTTTCCATTAGGTGTGTTAATTATTATTCCATGTGAATCAGGTATAGAGTGGGTAGTTGCGAAAAACTCAACTTTAAAGTGTTTGAATTTAACTATTGTATCTTCCGTGTATACCTTTAAATTATCATAACTAACGTTCCTATCTAATAATTTCCTTTTTATTAAACCACAAGCTTGATTTGGGGCATATATAACAGGTATGTTTACTGTTTGTAATAAAAATGCTATTGCACCAATATGATCTTCGTGTCCGTGTGTAATAAATAAAGCTTTTACTTTATCTTCATTCTTTTTTAAAAAAGTAAAATCAGGAATAACATAATCAATACCCATTAATTCGTCTTTAGGAAACATTACTCCCGCATCAATAACAATTATTTCATCATCGTGCATTATTGCGTACATATTTTTACCGACTTCTCCTAATCCACCTAGTGCAACGACTAGTGTTTCTGCACGATTATTATCAAAATTTTTCATTTAAAATTATAAACTCCTTTCATTCATATAATAATTAAAAAAGAATCAACGAAACTAATTATACTATTATTTTGTTTTTTTGTCTATTGTTTGCTATAATAGAAATAATAATTTACAGGAGGTGAACAATATTACATATAGTGAATTATTATTACAACTTTTTGAAGTTGTAAAAGAAGTAAAGAAAGAAGAAAATAAAAATTACCAACCTTCACAATTGTTTGCTAGTTTAAATGAACTTCTAAATTTAGAAAAAATTTGTGACGATTATTTTAGTAGATATGATAATTTGACTGAGGCCGAACTAAATAATTTTAATGGATTTGCGGCTTTAATTGGTGCCTCAAGGAGAAAAATAAAAGAAGATTATGAAAAGGCATATAAAAAAGGTTTAATAGATAAACAATTTTTAGATGAATATCCTGGTATCATGGATTATGTTGCTGCAATTTTTTTAAATGAACTAGATGGAAGTTTTTTTAATAAAAATTTTGTTAAAATTTTTAATGAGCAAATTAAGAATGTTTACACTGAAGATGAAACACTTTTAAATATTTTTAAAATGCATTCAGTTAACTATAAAAGATTATATCAAGAAGAAGATAATTTAGGAATATTATTTAAATATACTTTAAAAGAGTTTGAATTATTGACAAAGATATACAATGCTAATGGGTTGGATGGAGTTATATCAGTAAAACATTATGATACTCTTTTAAGCATAATTAAAGTTAATAGAAAAAATGCAAAGGTAGAAAAAGAATTTGCATCAATGGATGAATATGAAAAATTTGAAAATATTGAAAAATTTATCGAGGAAATATCTGAACCATTAGAATTAAAAGAAAGTTTAACTGGTGTATATTTGAAACTTCAAAATTCCAAATATTGGTTTGCAAACCAATATTTAACATTAATGTTAAATATCACAGATAAAAATTCTGATTTATTTAAATTACTTATTGATCCGAAAATATCATATGCAGCAGGTTTATTTATAAATTATTTAAGTAACGATGATTTTTTTAAGGCAGTAACAATTGAGGAAGATGGACAAATAGTTTTCAAAGACCTAAGTAATCTTATTAATAAACTCCAAAAATATAAATTAAACGATAATAATGGTCAAATTTCTAATGATCATATAAATTATTCAATTGAAGGAATGGAAAGTATCTTTCAAGATGTAAAAGATGGTAAAATAAAAATAGGTAATTTAGGTTCTAGGTATGGTTCTATCTAAAGAAAAAAAGTAATATTTCTTGACTTATAACTGAAAAAAATTATAATACGGTTAAAGGAGTGATAAATGTGGCATATTTTAGAGATAGATCAATTTATGGTTTGAGACCTGAAGAAAATGGAATGATAGAGGAAAACGAAAGAATTAATAGACTTTTTCCATGGACAGGTGATAGTGAATTTCAATATTTAGTTTTTGATACTGTTCTTCTAGAAGATTGTAGTGATAATGAAAAATTAGAATGTTTAGAAAAAATATATGATAATGAAAATTTTTTTGAAATATTGAAAAAAGTAAAAGGTGAATTATTAAATTTATATACAATAGATCCAGAAGCAGCCCGTAATAAAGCTCAAAATATACTACTTCTTATTGGTGCTATAGATGAATATAATAATATTTTAACTCCGTTTGGGGGTGTAGTTAATACCAATGTGGATGAAGAAAGTAATGATATAGATTTTTCAAAAAAGAATGAAATTTTTAAGAAAAAATTTAGAAATTTTGTAGGAAAACTAGGAATAAAAAATAAATAAAGAGCAACTAATAACCTTAAGAAACTTTGATAAGTTTCTTTTTTTATAGTATAATGTACTAGGTGATATGAAATGGGATTATTTGATAAATTAAAAACAGTTTTTAAAAAAGATGATAAAAGTGTTAATACATATGAAAAGGGTCTTTCTAAAACAAGAAAGAGTTTTGTTAATAAGTTAGCAGATCTTTCTAAAGAATATGATGAGATAAATGATAATTATTTTGAAGAATTAGAAGAATTATTAATTAATGCTGATATTGGTATTAATACCGTTATGGATTTTATGAATAAACTGCAAGCTAGAGTAAGTAAGGAAAAGATTACTAATCCATCTGAACTAACAGAAATAATAGTTGATGAATTATTTATAATATACGTAAATGATGATATTTTATCAAGTAAAATTAATTATAATGAAGATGGCCCAACAGTAATACTTTTTGTTGGCGTAAATGGTGTTGGTAAAACAACTACCATTGCTAAGCTTGCTTCTAAGTTTAAAAAAGAGGGCAAGAAAGTACTTTTAGTTGCGGCGGATACCTTTAGAGCAGGAGCGGTAGAACAATTATGCACATGGGGTAAAAGGGTAGGTTGTGATGTGGTTAAAGATGATAATACTACCGATCCTGCAAGTGTTGTGTACCAAGGTTTAGAAAAAGCAAAAAAAGATAAATATGACATGGTATTAATTGATACGGCTGGTAGACTTCAAAACAAAGTTAATTTAATGAAGGAATTAGAAAAAATAAATAACGTAGGTGATAAAATTATCCCCGGTTCTCCTCATGAAACATTCCTTGTTATTGATGCAACAACTGGTCAAAATGGCATTAGCCAGGCTAAATCATTTAAAGAGATAACTAATTTAACTGGTATAGTATTAACTAAGTTAGATGGTACTGCAAAAGGCGGTATAGTGCTAGCTATAAAAGAGGAAGTAGGTTTACCAGTAAGATATATAGGTTTAGGTGAAAAAGAAGAAGATTTAGAAACTTTTGATATAGAAAAATATATATATGGTTTATTTAAGGATATGATGTAGAATGGAAAACAGAGATTATTTGATTATTTTATATGATTATTATGGTGAGTTATTAAATGATGTCAATAGAAAGTATTTTGAGGATTATTATTTTGATAATTTATCTTTAGCAGAAATTGCTGAAAATAATGATATTAGCCGTAATGCCGTTCATAAACATATTAAAAGTACCGAATCCAAACTTATGTTTTTTGAAGAAAAATTAAAACTATATGAAAAAGATCAGAAAATAAGATTAAAGATAAAAAATATAAAAGATGAAAAGTTAAAAGAAGAATTAGAAAAAATACTTAAATAGAGGTATATTTTAAAAAAATTAAATCAAATGGAGTTGAACTTATATTATGGTTACAAAAAAGAAAAATTGTAATCCCATTTGAAGACCAAAAAAGAAATATGGTGTGGAAACTTTTAAATTAAATATAATATTGTTTTAGATAAAATAGCACAATCATGCTTTTTTTTGTGCATTATAAATGATATAATTATTAAAGGTGATTAAATATGTTTGAAAGTTTAACTGAAAAATTAGAAAATGCAATAGGAAAAATAAAAGGTTATGGAAAGATAACCGAAGATAACATAGGCGATGCTATGCGTGAGGTAAGACTTGCGCTTTTAGAAGCCGATGTTAACTATAAGGTAGTAAAAGAATTTACTAATAAAGTAAAAGAAAAAGCATTAGGAGAAGAAGTTAAAAAGAGCTTAAAACCAGGTGATGTATTTTTAAAAATATTAAAAGATGAGTTACTTGCATTATTAGGTGAAGGTAAATCAGAAATGAATTTATCTTATAATCCTAGTATAGTGATGTTGGTGGGATTACAAGGTTCAGGTAAAACTACAACGATAGGAAAATTAGCTAATCTACTTAGAAAGAAAAATAGTAAGAAACCAATGCTTATTGCAGCTGATGTTTATCGTCCTGCTGCAATAGATCAACTTAAAACGATTGGTAAAGAATTAAATATAGAAGTATATGATGAAGGACAAGGTAACGCTGTTAACATAGTTAAAAATGGTGTTAATCATGCAAAAGAAAAAGACTATGATTTAGTACTTGTTGATACTGCAGGACGTCTTCATGTAGATGAAGAGTTAATGGACGAATTAAAAGACATTAAAGAAGAAGTAAATCCAAATGAAATAATATTAGTAATTGATGCAATGATAGGTCAAGATGCTATAAACGTAATTAATGGTTTTAATGATGCACTACCTTTAACTGGTACTATTTTAACTAAGATGGATGGAGATACTAAAGGTGGTGTAGCACTTTCTGCAAGACATTTAACAGGTGTTCCTATTAAGTTTATTGGTACGTCTGAAAAGTTAGATGGACTAACTGAATTTGATCCACAAAGGATGGTATCAAGAATATTAGGTAACGGAGACATTATGTCTATAATAGAAAAGGCAGAAAGCGTTATTGATGAAAAGGAAGCTATGTCTACAGTTAAAAAGATTCAAGCAGGTAAGATGGATTTAGAAGACTTTTTATCCCAGTTAAAACAAATTAAAAAGCTAGGACCACTTGAAAACTTACTTAAATTACTTCCAGGTGCAAGAAAAATGGGACTTAATAACATATGTATTGATCCTAAACAATTTAGTAGTTTGGAAGCTATAATATCTTCTATGACTATAAAAGAAAGAAAACATCCTGAAATAATAAAGGCATCAAGAAAACAGAGAATAGCAAATGGTAGTGGAACAAGTGTACAAGAAGTAAATAAGCTATTAACTCAGTTTGAACAAATGCAAAAAATGATGAAGATGATGAAAAACGGAAATTTTAAGATGCCATTTTAAAAATCTTATAAAAATAATTAATTTTAAACTATAACCTATTCCAACATTTAAAACTCTCATACTATAAAGTAGGTAAGGGGGATTTTAAATGTTTTTTAATAACAATAACAAATGTTGTTGCCAACAAGAACAAAATCAAAATTGGCAACAAGAAAGATCATGTTGCTGTAATCAAGATCCATGCGGATGTGATCCAATAATTGAACAACCTATAGAAAGATGTATTGAAAGAAACATATGTCACAAAGTTGAACATATTTGCCCAATACATACTAGAGTAATTAATAATCACATTATAGAACATACTTATAGACCAGAATATAGTTGTTCGGAAGAAAACACAGTAACAAACATTGATCCAGGTTGCTCTGGCAATAACTTCTAAAAAATTCCTATCTAGGAATTTTTTTCTTTTTGTGGTATACTTGTTTTATACTACGGAGGCTTATATGGGTGAAGTAAAAATGAGTGAAACAAAAAGAATAATAACAATTAGGTTTATAGAAGAAGAACTAAGAAAAAAAGAAATTTTTCCTGAAAGAGAAGATTTAAATTATTTTGATTTGATATCTCCTAAGGTTTTTGCTTTGTTAGGAACTGAGGGATGCTTATCTATATATAATGGTGAAGATGAAAAAAAATCTTTTGAAAATAGAGGCCTTAATTCGGAAGATCAAATTGTTATAGAGGAAATTTTAAAAGCTGGATTTAATTCACAAAAAAGCGGTATGGATTTAAGTGAAATAGATGCCATTTTAAATAATAGATTATTTGATTATATGGTTAAGGTTAAGAGTCATTTAATTAAAACAAATAAAGCTTTTGAATTAAAAATATTACAAGAAGAAATAGCTAAATGCTTCAAAAATAATCCTTATGTCTTAGATACACCTTGTGTAATATACGAAAATTTATTAAAACAGAAAAATATGTAAAATAATGTACAATGAGTTGATATTTATATTACAGAAGGTATATACTAATATTAGGGAGAGTGATATTAGTGATTTATCCATCAATAGATAAACTACTTACTAAGGTTGGCTCTAAATATCTACTTGTGCACGTTGCATCAAGAAGAGCAAAGGAAATTACAGAAACAAAGCATTTGCAGATGCCAGAGTCAAAATATAAGTGTGATAAAGATATTGGCAGAGCACTAGAAGAAGTGATGGAAGACTTAATACAAGTAAAATAATATTGTATTATGTTTTTTTCTTATAGGGAGGTTTTGATGAAAATACTTAAATTTAAAAAAATATCTAAGGATAAGTATAAATTATTTCTTGATAACAATGAAAGTATAACTTTATATGAGGATGTTATTATTAACAATAACTTATTACTTTCAAAAGAATTAGATAATGAGTTATTAAACAACTTATTAAAGCAAAATAGTGATGTCCATACGTATAATATAGCAATTAATTATATATCAATTAGAATGCGTAGCATTAAGGAATTAAAGGAGTACTTAATTAAAAAGAATATAAGTAATACCTTAATTGAAAACGTAGTTCAAAAACTAATTAAAGAAAATTATTTAAATGATTTTAAATTTGCTAAAGCATTTGTTAACGATAGATTAACAATTACTACGTCTGGTCCTTTTAAAATTAAAAGAGAGCTTTTAGGGTATGGTGTAGATGAAAGTGTTGTAAATGAGGTAATGGACGAAATTGATGATGCTATAATTAAAGAAAAATTATCTAATTTAGTTGAAAAACAAGTCAAAGTAAAAAAGGGGAGTGCCAATTCTCTAAAAATTAAGTTAGTTAATTATTTTAGTAATTTAGGTTATGATAAGAACATGATATTAAATGAGCTTTCTAATCATAGTCTTAAAACAGATCCTGAAAAATTAAAAAAAGATTATATTAAAGTTTATAATAAGTATAAAAATAAGTACGATAAAAATAAACTAAATTATTTTATAGCACAAAAATTATATTCAAAAGGTTATACTAGTAGTGATATAACTAGTGTATTAAAGGAAGGTTATGATAAGTAATAATAAACATACGATACCTGTTACTGCAGTAGTAGAAAATGATGGCAAATTTCTATTTATAAAAAGATCTAAAAATTCTAAAAATATGGCTGGTAAATGGGTATTTCCTGGAGGTAAGTGCGAAAGTAATGAGGATGTTATTGGCGCTTTATACCGAGAATTAAAAGAGGAAACTGGGCTTGATTTTACAAATGAAATTGCTTTTTTATCAGCTTATCATTTTTCTAGAGAAGAAGATAATTCATCATCTCAAGGACTAGTATTTTTAGTGAGATCTATTAATAAAAATATAAAAGAGGAGCTTAGTTGTGAAGAGTATAGATGGATTAGTCCAGAGGAAATAGTAGATTATGATTTTAGTTACAAAAGTATAAAAGATTTTAATAAACAAAAAATGTTACTATTCCTGGTGTTGAAGTCCATGTTAGAAATGCTTTAATAATTTTGAAAAAAAATATGTTACTTGATAGGAGATTATTTTCTGTTACAGAATATCAAGATAAGAAATGTACAATGGATAAAAAGTATTTTAAGGATATTTCTGATACTTGTGAAAAAGAAGAACAGGTATTTGATATAATAGATTATTATCCAACAAAAAACTAGTTCATCGAACTAGTTTTTTAATTACTACTTGTCGTTGTTGTGGTAGTAGTTGTAGTTGCTGTTTTTATATAACTATTATAATCACTTTTGATGGTTTTATCTTTTATTTTAATATTATATTTTTTTCTTAATGCTATCATAGCTTTAACACTTATTGTTGAATCTTCATCTTTTTTTTCTTCAACTAATTTTTCTTTTATTGTATCTTTAGATTTTTCATAACTTGGTTTATCTTTTTGACCAGTTTTCATTATTATATGATAACCATAAGTTGTTTTAACTGGTTCTGTTGTGTATTCATTAACATCAAGTGCATAAGCAGCAGTTTCGAATTCTTCGACCATATCACCAGTGTTAAAGTATCCTAAGTCCCCGCCATTTTCTTTAGAACCTTCATCGTCAGAGTATTCTTTTGCTAATGTGCTAAAGTCTTCACCATTTTTTAATTTTTCAATTATTTCTTCTGCTTTAGCTTTAGCTTCTGCATCAGCGGCTTCAATTTCTTCATCCGTTGCATCATCATCAACTTCGGTTGATATTAAAATATGTTTAGCTTCGATATCGCCGAATATTTTTTCATCATAATATTTTTTCATTTCTTTTTCGGTTAAAGAATCTTTAATATAATCTTCAGTAACACTTGTTAATTTGCTATTTTTTATTAATAATTCTTTTAATTCATCATCATTTGCAATACCATTATATTGTAAGAATTGTTCATAACTGTCACCATATGTATTTTTATAAGTTTCAATAGTTGACTCTGCTGACTGTTTCATTTCATCAGTAGTTTTATATTCTTTATTTAATATATAATCATCTACCAAATTAATTGCAACTGATTGCCCATATTGTTTTTTTAATTCATCATAAAGATCATTTGCTGTAATTGTTTTACCATCTACCGATACAACTATGTCATCACCATCTTTAGTTTTTGTATTTTTAGTTGATACACCGATTAAAATAATTAAAAGTACAGCGATTATTATAACACCACCAATAATTATTTGTTCTAAGGTAAGATTGTTAAACCATCTAACTATTTTGTTTTGTTTTTTCTCTTCTTTTCTTTTAGCTTCATAAGTATCCACTATTTTTTCTTCCTTTTTAGTTTTTGACTTTTTAACAGGCTCTATTTTTTTAGCACTATTAACAGCGGTTTTCTTATTAGGCTCTTTTTTACTTTTAGCTTTTACCTCTGCTTTTTTACTATTTTCTTTTTTGTTCGAACTTTTAGTTTCTTTAGCAGTAGTTTTTTTTGCTGCAGTCTTTTTCTTTTCTGCCATTTTATTTATATCCTCCTATCAATTTACTTATATATCATAACAAATTATATGCACTTGCGCAACTTTTTTACCAAACATAATCACACATTTTGCTTTATTGCCATAGAATACTTTGAAAAGAAAAAAAGGAGGTATGAATTATGGGAAACAATTATGCATCCGGCGCTGGAATTATATTAGTATTATTCATCTTATTAGTAATCATAATAGGTGCTTACGTTTAGTATAAAAGAAAAGGAGGTTTAAACTATGGCATGTTGCGGAACAACAACTACAACTAGCTCTTGCAACCCATGTGGAAACACTTGTGGTTCATCAAGAAGAGGTGGCAATGGATTTTTACTAGTAATAGTACTTTATATCCTACTTGCTATAATAGTTGGTTCATTTGTATGCTAAGGGAAGCTTTTAAAAGCTTCTTTTTTCTATTTTTTTTATTTTATTGTTAATTTTTATAAAATAGTATAAAATAAATATATAGGACATGGAGGTGATGTTCATGTTAACTATAAGAATTGGAAATAGAAGGATAAAGCTTTTAAATTGGATTATATTTGTTTTAGTAATATTTTTTATAATATATGTTTTTGGTTCGTTACTTTTTATGATTCCTATTTTTAGAAAAACATATGATTATAAAATTACTAAAGAAAATTATACAATTGATAATAAAACCACATTTAAAAATGCATGGTTTAATTGCAACGTAAAAGAAGAGTATGTTATTAAAACGGATGATGAAGAACTATTTAATGCGTTAGAAAATGATTTAATGAAGGATGGATTTAAGAAGAAAAAAGAAAAATATATAAGATTAACTAAAAGTTTTGGTACTTGTAAAGATGAAAAGGAAGAATATCAAAAGGAACATTCTAAAGATTATGTTACGTTTAAACTTAACGGAGAAAAGGAAATAAACGTAGTTTATGGTGAAAATTTTAATGATGATTATGTTACTGCTAAAATAAATAATAAAGACGTAAAAGATATTAGCATGGAATCTAATTTAAATAAAAATAAAATAGGAAAGTATATTGTATCATACACTTTAAGCGTATCTCGTAATTACAAAGAAAGATTATATAGAGTAGTAAATGTTTATGACAAAGAAGCTCCTTTTATAACCTTAAAAGGAGATAAAGAATTAATGATTGATTATGGATCAATATATAGTGAACCAGGTTTTACTGTAACCGATAATTATGATGGAGATATAACCAATAAAATTAAGATAAAAAATACCATTAATACCAAAAAGCCAGGTGTTTATAAAATAACATATAGTGTAAAAGATTCATCAGGTAATGAATCAAAAGAAGAAAGAATAATAACCGTTAAAGAAAATGATAAAACGGTTAGTAAAGAAAAACCAAAAATAGAAGTAAAAGATGGTATTACTTATGTAGATGGAATATTACTTGTTAATAAAACTTATGGGTTACCAAAAGATTATGATCCAAAGGTAAACAAAAAGGCTTTAAAAGCATTAGAAAGCATGCAAGCTGATGCTAAAGTATTAGGCCTTGATTTATCTTTAATATCTGGTTATAGATCTTATAAAACACAAAAAGATTTATATAATAAGTACGTAAAAAAAGATGGTGAAAATATTGCTAATACCTATTCTGCAAAACCAGGGCACTCGGAACATCAAACTGGTCTTGCTTTTGATATAGGAAGCGTAGAAAGGTCTTTTGCAAATACTGATGAAGCTAAATGGATAGAAGAAAACGCTCATTTATATGGTTTTATTGTAAGGTATCCAAAAGATAAAACAGATATAACAGGTTATATATATGAACCTTGGCATGTTAGATACTTAGGAAAAGAAACTGCTAAGAAGGTATGGGAAAGCGGTCTTACTTTAGAAGAATATTTGGGAGTATAAAGTTTGACATTTCTAATTTTTTGTGATAACATATGCGGCACTCAAACAAAAGGGGATTTATAATATGTCATTTGATTATAGTGTTGATGGGAAAGAATATTCTATAGAAAGTATTGATAATGATAATAATAATATAAATATAAAAGTATCCACAACTGATGAAAATAAATCACCATCAAGTAATGATCGAGGTTCAAGATGCTTTAGATACTTAATTCAATTTGTTTCTTGTGTATTAATAATCGCTGGAGTTACCGAGGGATAAAAGAACTTAAAAAAGATCATATTCATGATTACTGTAAGTGGGATGAATACTTTAGTTTTCACCAAGAAAACCAAATAAGAAAAGAAATTAACAAAAAAACTTATTACATTCATGAAAAACAAGTTACTGATATTATGCTTGCCAGTGAATATGAAAATATCAAAGATACAATATCTGATGATGCTACGGCGGAGTATATTGAAGGACCATCATTAATAAAAATAAAAACAAAGAAAAATAAATTGCCAGAAGGATATGATTATGTTGAAGATGGCTACGCATATAAAATAATTGAAGAAGATCAAGTAAAAGTAACAGCTGACATAAGAATATTATCAACAAAGAAAAAAATAGATGGTTTTGAAAATAAAGGAAAATATACTTTAAGTAATTCTGATGAGATATTTGTTTTTGCAAAATCTTTTAATCAAGATGGTAAGGCTCAAGGCGTTAAAATGGTTAATTTAAATGATTTTGATGATTATATTGATAATGGTTATAATTTCATTGGTGTAGCTGATAATAATACTTATGAAATTACATTGTTTAAAACACAATATAGTTCAATTAATGATATTCAAAATTATAATTATTCTGATTCTGAAGTAGTAGAATCAAAATCTAATGATAGTCAAAAAGTAAGATAAAAAAGAAGCTTATAAATTTTTAAGCTTCTTTTAACATTTCATAAACTATTTTGGGATCTTTTATTAATTCATCGTGTTTAATTAATTCTACCATTTTTTTGTCATCATAATATGGTTTTATATGTAAATGATAGTGTTTTACTTCTTGTATACTTCCGTTATTTTGAAGCAAAGTAAATCCATTACATCCTAATTTTTTTTCTAATAATTTCATTATGTCTTTAGCTGTTTCATATATATGAGATAAAGTATCACTTGGTATATCATATATATCTTTATAATGCGTTTTAGGAATGATTAAAGTATGACCATCACTATCTGGATTAATATCTAAATAAGCTAGACATATATCATCTTCATAAACTTTCATGCATGGTATATCACCATTAACTATTTTACAAAATATACAATCTTTCATATTTTCACCTCTATAAAGATTTTATCATAAAAATTGATTATTATGTGAAAAAGTGATACAATAAATCACAATTTATTAAAGGAGTTGATAATTATGACAGCGATTGAAAAAATAATGGATTCATTTGCTGACAAATTATTAGAAAATCATAACTTAGCAAAGGAAGAGGAACAAAGAAATCTACTTACTAAAGAAGATTATATAGAAATCTTAAAACCAGCTTTACAAATAATAGAAAGTAATAAAGATGCTAGTATAGAAGAAATAAAAGAAAAACTTTATAATATATCAGGAGTAGAAGAAAGTGTTACTGACTTCATTTATAATAAACAAATGTCACCAGGAGCAGTAATCACTTACGGAACAAAAAACTATCAAGAGATGATAAAAATTGGTAAGAAAAAAGATGAAGAACAAAGTCATACAAGCGGTATTACTATGTATGATTTGGCTTCTGTAACAAAACTTTTTACTTCTATAAGTATTCAAATACTTGCAAGAAAAGGTATGCTTGATTTAAGTAAAAAAGTAAGTTATTATTTACCAGATTTTTCAGGTTTAAAAGATGTTACAGTATACCAATTACTAACATTTAATGCACCTGTTAAAACAGACGGAAGAATAGACAGAGCAAAAGATAAAGAAGAAGCAGAAAAAATATTAAGATCAATAACTTTTGACGCGCAAAATGACGGATCAAGACCATATACTGATATGGGTGCTATGGTATTAAAATACATAATTGAAAAAGTAAGTGGAATTCCTTATTATGATTTTGTTAAACAAAACATATTAGAGACCTCTAATATGACAGATACTTACGTAAGTATTCCTGAACATAAAATTAATAGGATAGCACCAACTGGTAATAATGGATTTTATTATAAAGATGGTAATTATAGAATAAATACTGATGTAAATTTAGGTGAATGCTATGATGAAAAGGCAAGGGTCATGGGGCAAAAAGATGGTAATTTAAGTGGTCATGCAGGTTTATTTACAAACGGATTAGATATGGTAGAATTTTCACATGCACTTTTATCTAAAACTATTCTTACGGATAATGAATTACACCATATGGCTGATAACGAAACAGGCAAGAAAGGCCAAGGAATACAATATTTAGGAAAATTATGTTATTCAAAAAATCCATCACAAGAAGATTCTGAGGTTTATCATCCATTAAGTGGAAGAACAATAGCTTCCGCTGGTTGGACAGGTACACAACTAACCATTGATCCTGATAATGATGTATTTTATTCACTACTATCAAACAGAAGTTATAATAGAATGACTTTTATAGATAAAGATAAAAGAGATCTTGTTAAAACTGATCAAATGGGTAAAAAAACTATTATATTACCTAATGGTGAAGAAAAAATTGATGCATCAAGATATGCTTGGGACAGGGATGAAGCATTGGTACATCCGGTTATTAAATTATCAATTTGGTATAGATTTTTAGAAAAATTATATGAAAACGAATTAGAAGATATTGGTAAACCATACTTTAAAATTAGACAATATTAAATAAAACTATTATAGAAAGGAAGTTTTTGTATGTATGATTCACACTATGATTTATTAACAATTTTATATTTTAATTTTAAACGAAATAATAAGTTAGCAAATAAAGAAAAATGTACCTATGACTGTAAAAAAATATATAAACAAGGTAATGTAGATGGTGGAATTATCAATTTGTATTTTATGTCTTTAGATGAAATGAAGGAAGAACTTGGGATAACTAAAGAAGAATGTGAAAACGTAAGAAAAATGTTTAAAAAATCCATATTTTTGTTACAACAATTACAAGAAAATTCTATAATCACAAAAGATAAAAAATTTATTTATAGCATAGAAGGCTGTGACTTTGTAAAAAGCCCAGATGAGTTATATGATTTATATAATATGGGATTAAGAAGTATTTTACCAGTGTGGAATAACCAGAATAAATATGGTTCAGGAAATAGAAGCCAGGCAGGATTATCTTATATGGGAAAAGAACTTGTTGACCTTGCGATTAAATTAGGTATTGCAATAGATGTTTCTCATGCTAATCGTCAGACTTTTAGTGGCATTATGGATATTGTAGAAGAACATATTAAAAATGGTGAAGAACCTGTTGTTTTAGCATCCCATTCAAATGCTAGGAAAATATGCAATAGAGATAGAAATTTAACCGATGAGCAGATTATAAGACTTAAAAATGCTGGTGGTTATTTAGGATTATTTTCAAATGGTAACTTTGTTAGTTTAGATAATGAAGAATTATCAAAAGAAAAGCGTAAAGAAAAATTTTTAAATATGGTTTCTTATGTTGTTGATGAACTTGATTATCCGAAAGATAAAATATTATTAGCAACGGATGATATGAACTTTAATCCTGATATTTCTTACCATGGACTTGAAACTTTTGATATCTTTAATTTGAAAGAAGAAGTTCAAAAAACATTATTAACTAAATTTGATGAAGCTAGTGTTAATATGTTCATGATAAAAAACTTTGAGACTTTATATAATAAACTTAACAAGATTAATTATTACGATCCTGAAAATAATTCACCAAGCTGGAATATGGATGCAGTTAATCTTTCTAATAACACTTCAATATCTAATATATAATAGTATACAAGAGAAAACCTAAAATAATGTTTCTCTTTTTTAATTATTATGTTAAAATTAAATTGAAGGAGTAGTAAAAAGTTATTATGATTAAGCAGAATTATATAACCATAAAAGAACTAGAGGGGAAACTAGAAAAAAGTGATCAAAGTGATTTAATTAATTATATAAAAAATGCTATAAGACATATGGAAAAAATGAACGCTAACGAAAATGATATAATTAATGGAAATAATATGAGCATAGAAAGAAGGTTTATGTCACTTAAATCTTCTGATGAGCAAAAACGTTATGATGTTGAAGTTTCAAATAACGAGGTGGTATTATATAATTATGGAGAAGATTCATGGACTCCTATTAATGGACATTATTCATGTAACCATGAAAATGAAAGGGAGTTATTAGCTAAAGCTGTTATACTAAGATTTTTATTATCGGCGTTAAGTGATAAAGGTATTGCAAAAATAGATCAAATATATTTAAAAGATGCACTAGGTACTGAAAATATGACTGATTTCGAAAAAAGAATAGAAGAATTAGCTTCAAGACTTATAATACCCCAATCAGTATTTAGTGATGAACTAGGTCATGATATAGCAAAACTTTTATATGATGAGGGTAGAGGTGAAAAGTCGTTAATAGGTTTTGAATTGGAAAGAAATATATTGTTAGCTAAACTTCAGAGTTATGGGGCAAATGAAAAAATGGCAAGGGTAAGACTTAAAAATGCAGTGTTTGATGGAAAATATGATTCCTATACAGAACGGCCTTATCTCAATAAATTTACATATTATTATGATGATATGCATAATGAAAAAGATCCAGTTAAGAATAAAGAAAAAAGGTAAAAGTATGAAAATCAAAAGTTATAAGTTAGTTAAAGGTGTAATTACAACAGCTTTAGCTGGAGTTATGGTAGCTTCTTTTTCAGGATGTAGTGTTAAAAATGCTGTTAGTGAAGAACAAAGTGAACCAATAAAGTTATATGACGAAAATGGTAATTCTTTAAGTGTTATTGCCTTTGTAGATGAAAATAATAATACTTATAAAACAGAAGAGTCTTACGGATATATCCGAAAAAATGGTGAAAAGTATGAATTTTATGACGTATTATGTAATAATACTTTCCCTTTATATGAAGGGCAATTATCTAGTTATTCCATTTATTATGCACCATTTTCTAAATTGTTATTGAATGATGATTTTAATAAAGCTATTGGGTATGGCTCGGTTGATAAATCAACAATAAATGCTATGGAAGATAAAGTAAATGTTAGAAATGCAGGATACTATTGTATCGGTGGAACTTTTGTTAATAATTATACAAGAATAGAAAAGTTTGAACCAGAAGCATATTTTGTTGATAATGAACAAAATACTAAAGAGCAAGAATCCACAACTTTGGTTAAGGAATAAATAAAAATGGAGAGTAATCTTCATTTTTTTCTTTATAGATATGTAAAAAACATTAAAAACGTGTTAAAATAATAAAAGCTAGGAGCTGATTTTATGTTAGAAATAAAAGATTTAACCGTTAAAGTTGAAAATAAAATAGTTTTAGATAAATTTAATTTAATTATTAAAGATGGACAAACCCACGTTATAATGGGGCCAAACGGTGTTGGAAAATCAACCCTTACCAAGGTAATTATGGCAGATCCTAATTATGAAGTAATAAGCGGTGATATAATTTATGATAACGAAAGTATATTAAAACTTACTACGGATGAAAGAGCAAAAAAAGGTATTTTTCTTGCAATGCAAAATCCATTAGAAATAGATGGTGTTACTAATTCTGATTTTTTAAGAACGGCATTATCTAGTAAAGAAGGTAAAAATGTTAATTTGTATTCGTTTATTAAAAAGATAGATAAGGCAAAAGAAGATTTAAACATGCCAGATGAAATGGTACACAGAAGCGTAAATAAAGGTTTCTCTGGTGGAGAAAAAAAGAAAAATGAAATACTTCAAATGCTTATGCTAGAGCCCAATTTTATAATGCTTGATGAAATAGACTCAGGAGTTGATGTTGATGCTTTAAAGATAGTAGGTGATAACATTAATAGTTATAAAGATAAAAATAAAACTTCATCTTATTTGATTATTACTCATTACACACATTTATTAAAATACGTTAATCCTGATTTTGTTCACGTGATAAAAGAAGGTAAGATAGTTAAAACCGGAAGTTACGATTTAGCTACCGAAATCGAAAATAATGGATTTAACTTTGAAAAAATAGTGTCAAACGCATTTGATGGAAGTGACTTAAGTGAATAGGATATTAGTAGGAAGAAGTAATAATGAAATAGGCATTATAAAAGATAATGAAGTAATTATTAATATAACTAAAGACACTAATGTTTTGATAGAAAATGGTGTTTTTGAAAATTGTATTTTTAATGTGGATGATGCTTGTTTAAACGTTTTAGTTATAAATGAAAATAGAGATGAATCATGTTATGAAATAAACGTAAATAAAGGACATGTATCTTTTAATAATGTAAGTTATAATTCAAAAGATGCTAAAATAAATATTAACCTTAATAAAGAAGAATCATCGGTTTTAGTTTATAATTCGGTTGTAGCAAAAGATAAAATAAAATATGATATAAAAGTTAATCACAATAAAAAGAATACAAATAGTGATATATATAATAATGGAATAACAAAAGAAAATGGTTCTATTTGTTTTAATGTATCTAGTTATGCTCCAAGAAATAGTAAATGTTGTAAAATTAATCAAGATAGTAAGATAATATCATTAAATGAAACAAATGATAATGAAATAAACCCAATACTTCTAATAGATGAGTTTGAAACGGAAGCAAGACATGCGGCTTTTATAGGTAATTTTAAAGAGGAGGAATTATTTTATTTAATGAGTAGAGGACTAAATATAGAAGAGGCAAGGAATTTACTTATAAGCGGATTATTAATAGGAACATTAAATGTATGCTTTAATGAAAAAGAAAATTTAAATAAAAAATTAAATGAAGAATGGAGGTGAAATCATGAATTTTGAAAAAGATTTCCCAATGCTTAATAAAAATATTATATATCTTGATAATTGTGCTACAACTTTAAAACCTTTAAGCGTTATAGATGAGGTTAGTGATTATTATAAGAACTATAGCGCAAATGCACATCGTGGAGATTATGATATCAGTAGAATAGTTGATGATAAATTGTTAGAGGTAAGAAAGAAGACCGCTGAATTTATAAACGCTAGATCTTCTAATGAAATTATTTTTACCAGTGGTGCAACTGAGGGGTTAAACATGATAATAAAAGGTTTTTTTAAAAACTATTTAGGAACCGGTGATGTTGTGTTAACAACGAAAGCAGAACACGCATCTTTGATTCTTCCTTTGTTTGATATTGCAAAGAAAAATGGTGCAAAAATAGAATACATTGACTTAGATGACGATTTAACAGTTACTATGGAAAATGTAAAGAAAGCGATAACCAAAAATACCAGGGTAATATCGCTTGCTCACATAACAAACGTAATAGGAGATGTAAGACCTATTAAAGAAGTATGTGAATATGCCCATAAGCAAGGGATAATAGTTTTAGTTGATGGTGCTCAAAGCGTTCCTCATGAAAAAATTGATGTGCAAGATATGGATGTTGATTTCTTAACTTTTTCTGCACATAAAATGTTAGGTCCAACTGGAGTTGGAGTTTTATACGGAAAAGAAAAATTCTTAAAACAAGTTAAACCTATAATAGAAGGCGGAGGTATGAATGCTTTCTTTGATAGTTTAATGAACGTTGAGTATAAAGAACTTCCAGAAAAACTAGAAGCTGGAACTCAGAATATAGCAGGTATATTAGGTTTCGGTAAAGCGATTGATTACATAAATGAACTTGGAATAGAAAACGTTCATAAATATGAGGTTGATTTAAAAAAATACATGGTTGACAAAATGTCTAAACTAAAAAATATCACGATTTATAATAAAGATATAGAAAATGGCATAGTAACTTTTAACGTAAAGGATGTGTTTGCACAAGACGTTGCAGCATATTTAAATAAAAAGAAAATATGTGTTAGAGTCGGAAATCATTGTGCTAAAATATTATCAGAAGTATTAGGTGTAAAAAACACCTGTCGTGCAAGTATTTATTTTTATAATACAAAACCAGACGTAGATAAATTTGTTGAGGCATTAGATAACGATAACATGTTATATGACGCATTATAGGAGGCATAAATGGACGAACACTTAAAAAGAAGTATTATGATAGAGCACTATCAAAACCCTCTTAATAAAGGATTAGTTGATGATGATACTTATAAAAAAGTAAACATGAATAGTAAAACTTGTATTGATAATTTAGATTTTGCTTGTAAAATAGAAAACGGAGTAATAAAAGACGTAAAGTTTGATGGTGAAGCATGTGCAATATCAACGTCATCTGCATCAATAATGACTGAGTTATTTAAAGGTAAAACCATAAAGGAAGCTAAAGAAATAATAGAAAATTATGAAAATATGATAAACGAAAAACCATATGATAAAAACCTTTTAGAAGAAGCTAATTGTTATGATGAAATATATAAACAACCAAATAGAAAAAAATGTGCATTATTACCATATGAGGGATTAAAAAAAATATTAAGTGATAGCGAATAAAATATAAAGGACTGATTACATGAAAACATTATCAAAGGGATTGGATAAAGAAAAAGTAAGTGAAATATCTAAATTAAAAAATGAACCCGAATGGATGAGGCAATATAGATTAGAGTCATATGATGTATTTAAATCTAAAAAGATGCCTTCTTGGGGGCCTAAAATAAATATAAACTTGGATAATATAACTTATTATAAAAAAGTGTTTGAAAAGGTAGAAAGTAGTTGGGATAATGTTGATAAAGATGTAAAAGATACCTTTACTGATATTGGTCTTAGAAAGGCTGAAGAAGAGTATTTAGGTGGTGTACACGTACAATATGAATCAGAGGGTTTATATAGTAACATGCTTAAAGAACTAAAAGATAAAAACGTAATATTTTTAGATACTGATACTGCTTTAAAGAAACATCCTGAGATATTTAAAAAATATTTTGGTAAATTGGTTAAAAACGATGATAATAAATTTGCAGCTCTAAATAGTAGCGTATGGTCTGGAGGAACCTTTATATACGTTCCACCCCATACAAAACTTGATAGACCACTTCAAAGCTATTTTAGAATTGATTCTAAAAACATGGGACAGTTTGAAAGAACTTTAATAATAGTTGATGAAGATAGTGATTTGCACTACATAGAAGGATGTACGGCACCTACTTATTCAAGTGATTCGCTTCATGCTGCGGTAGTTGAAATATTTGTTGAAAAAAATGCGAAATGTAGATACACAACCATCCAAAACTGGGCTAATAACGTCTATAACTTGGTTACTAAAAGAGCACAAGTTGAAGAAGGTGGTACCATGGAATGGGTAGATGGAAACATAGGTTCTAAGGTTACCATGAAATATCCGGCATGTATTCTTAAAGGTGATTATGCAAAAGGTAGTTGTACAACAATTGCACTTGCAGATAAAGATCAAATCCAAGATACTGGAGCTAAAATGATTCATATAGGCAGGCATACAAAAAGTAATATTTTATCAAAATCAATAGCAAGAAATGGCGGAAATGCATCATATAGAGGATTAGTCAAGATAACTAAAACGGCTGAGAATTCATATGCTAGTGTTAAATGTGATACTATATTACTAGATAAAGATTCAAAAAGTGATACTTTTCCAACTAACATATGTCAAAATAAAACAAGTTCTTTAGAACACGAAGCAACGGTTTCAAAAATAGATCCTAATCAGTTATTTTATTTAATGACAAGAGGACTAGATGAAGATAAAGCAACAGAGCTTCTTATAATGGGATTTATAGAAGCATTTAGAGAAGAATTACCACTTGAGTATGCGGTTGAATTAAATCAATTACTTAAAGGAGAAACAATAAAAGAATGCAAAAGGTAAGCATTCTTTTTTATGTTATAATTCGGTACTAAAGTGTTTAAATACCGATTTTTCAAACCTTATTTTTGGGTCTGTTTATAACTTTAAGATTTCATATTGTGTTTGATAAGCCAATCATTATTTTTTAAAATATATTTTTCTCCAATAATTAATTGAATTAAAATTTATTTTGATGTATAATAAGCCTAATTTATAAGGATTTTAGAAAATCAACCAGGATAATTAACATTACTAAATAGTGATTAAATTGTTAAATAAAAAGGAAAAGATTTATAAGATATATTCAGACTTAAGGAGATATTATATGCAAAAGATACAAAATGTTTGGTTAACTATTAACAGAAATTGTAATTTAAGATGTCAATGGTGTTATGCCAAAGGGAAAGAATTTGATTATAATTTAAATATGGATATAAATCTTGCTAAAAATATAGTTGACTTTTTTAAAGAATTAGGTGTAGAAGAAATTGCATTGATAGGGGGGGAACCAACTTGTTATAATGATTTAGAAAATTTAATTAAATATATTAAAAAGAAAAATATGAACGTTTGCTTAATAACAAATGGCATTTTATTTAGTGATAAACAATATTTAAGTAAATTAGAAAAATTGGGTGTTGATGATATTAATTTTTCAATAAAAGGATGGTCAAGAAAAAGTTATAAAGAAAATACTGGTATGGACTCTTATAATCAAATGTTACAAGCATTAAAAAACTTATCGGAATCAAAAATTAATACATTAGCATCTTTTGTAATAAGCTCTTATAATTGTGAAAAAATAAGCGATGTTATAGAAACAGTTGCTAATTGTGGTATAGACAATTTTTTCTTTTCATTTGAAAATGATTTTTCCGTTCTTGATGGGATAGAAAAAAAGTATGATGTAAAAAAGATAATTAAAGTAGTAAAAACTTTTGAAAATCAGTATAATAAAATAGATGAATTAACAAAAGGAAATTTTACGATCCATCAATCACTACCTTTGTGTGCTTGGGATGAAAAAATAATAAAAAAAATGGTAGAACGAAACCAAATATTAACATCTTGTATGTTACTACAAAGGAATGGTTTGGTTTTCGATACAGATGGTAGTTTAATACCTTGTAATTCAATTCATCAATTTAAACTAGGAACTTTTAATAAAGATTTTAATGATGCAAATACATTTTATAAATATTGGGAATCAGATTATATTATTAAGATATATGATAAATTATGTGCTTTGCCTGACAACATTTGTTCTAAATGCAAAGATAATAATGTATGTGGTGGTGGATGCTTATCAAACTGGTATAATTATAAATTTAATGATTTATTAAGTGCGAATGTAATAAGTCTAAATACTAAAATTGACAAAAATTAAAAAATACTATATTCTATTTATTAGAAGATTGAGGTGATTATATGGGTATAGAATACGGTTTAAGTAAATTAAATAAAAACGGAAAAAAAACATTGGAGGCACATTCTATTTTGGTAGAGGATGTGAACGCTTGTGGATTTTCTGATTCTGAAATCAAGAAAAAAAATAAAGGTTTAGATCCTGCTGTGCCAGTAGAACCAATAAAAAACAAAAGGATGAAAGGCCCACGCCACGTGTGTGCAGCTTGTGGGGCTTGTTAAAGTTATGCTCAGAGCATAACTTCTTTCTTGTAATAGTTGAAGAAAGAATTATTATAAATAGAAAAAATTAGAAATAGCATTATCCTTCTTTGATAAAGATAAATCTTCTTTAAATGAACATCTAAAATACAATGTAAATTATTTTCAATGGACCAATGTTTTCTAATAATATTAGAAAAATCTTCAGAAGAAAGAACAAAATCAGAAATATAATATCTATTATCAATAGATAAACCTAATTCTTATGAAAAGGCAGAAACGATATAAGGGATATTACCATTATTAACTTTATCAGTTGCACTTTTAATAGCTTTGCCATCAATTGGAATAACTTTATATTTACAATTAGATTTAGCATTCATAATTTGTTTAACCCAGTTGATAAAAACATTCATAAAATCGTACTCTAGGTACCTGTTATAATCCGTCTTTACCGATGTTTGTTATAATAACAAAAAACATAAAGAAATCAAAATTTTAAACTTGAAATCTTTATGTTTAATATATACGTGCTATAATAATGTTAAAGTATTCATTTCGGTTGGTGGTTGGTGTTATGAAAATAAAAAACTCGATGTTATATTTGAAGAGATTTGTGATGATGAAGATAAACTAAATTATTTTATAGATAATATATTGAATATTGTTGAAAGGTATAATTTTGATGGAGTTGATATTGATTGGGAGTATCCAACTGATAGGTATATAAATGAGTATGAATATTTACTTTTTAGTTTGAAATCTAAATTAAAAACAGATAATAAAGAATTATCTATTGCGATACAACCAGGAATAAATGTAGATGGTACAATTAGTAATATATCATACATTAGGTAGTAAAAGTTTGTTAAAAGTAGTTAATGAAGTTTTAATGAAAGGAAAAATAAAATGAAAGCAAATTTACATGTTCATACAACTTGTTCTGATGGTACTAAAACTATTAAAGAAATAAATGAATTAGCATTAAAACATGGATTTGATGTTATTGCAATAACCGATCATGATACGTTAAATGGAATTTGTGGAATACAAAAATTAAATACTAAAGTTAAGTTTATAATGGGTATATAGCTAAGCTGTAAATATAAAAAAGAAGTTATTCATGTGCTAGGTTATTTTAAAGAAAGACCAAGTGATGATTTAATTAATTACTTTAAAAAATGTGAAAAGCAAAGATTAAACAGATGTTTAAAAATAATTGATAATCTAGATAAATATTATGATATTAAAATAAGTTATGATGACGTTAGAAAAAAAGCTGATGGTTTAATTGCAAGATCCCACATAGCAGAAGTTATTAAAGAAAAGTATGGTTATACGATAGATGAAGCATTTGATAACTTTATTGGTGATGATAAAAGAGCATATGTTCCATATGAGGTTATTAGTTTAGAAGAGGAGATTAAACTTTTAAAAGAAAATAATGCATTAATTGTTCTTGCTCATCCAGTACTTATTAAAACGTTTGATTATAAAGAAATAATTAACCTGGGATTTGATGGTATAGAAGTGTATCATACAAATCAAGATAGTGTGTATTCAAAAGAATTAGAAGTAGCCAGAGAAAATAACTTATTTATAACTGGTGGATCTGATTATCATGGTGAAATAATTGAAAATAAATTTGAAAAACCATACCTTGATGGGGATGCTTTAAATATGTTTTTAAATAAATTATATAAAAAATCATAATTTGTCGAACGAATTACTAAAAAAAGATTTTTGTAAAAAATTAATTACAGAAATCTTTTTTTCTTATACAAAATTTATCTTTTTGAAAGCTTATGAATAATAAATAGTTTTTTTTGTAGTTTGATTGATATTTTATTTTTTAATATATTATTTTTCGAAAGGAGAAAATAATATGTTAAATCAATTAGTTGTAGTAGGAAGATTGGTAAAAAATCCGGAGTTAAGAAAAACTGATTCTGGAAGAAACGTTACTAACATAACTTTAGCAGTTCCAAGAAGTTATAAAAACTCAAATGGAGAATATGATACGGATTATATTGATTGCGTTTTATGGAGTAACGTTGCAGAAACAACTACTGAGTATTGTCATAAAGGTGATTTACTTGGTGTTAAAGGAAGAATTCAAACACGTATGATTGAAACCGAGGAAGAAAAACAAAGGCATGTTACAGAGATAGTTGGTGAACGTGTAACGTTTTTATCTTCGGCGCATAAAACGGAAACAGTAGAAAAGGATGATTAACTTCCTTTTTTATTATATTTATTTTTAGTTTTTTTATCAAAAAAATAAAAATAATTAGTTATAAAGTTTATTGAGAAACATATTTTTTATTAGAGGTGTTTAAATGAAAAAATTATGTTTTTTAGTTTTATGTCTATTTCTTTTTATTCCG
This sequence comes from uncultured Muribaculaceae bacterium, assembly GCA_964453925.1. Taxonomy (GTDB): domain Bacteria; phylum Bacillota_I; class Bacilli_A; order RF39; family UBA660; genus Aphodocola. Next base: position 27,270 of record CAYVPV010000020.1, read on the forward strand.
TTAGTCAGTGCAACAACAACTTCTAAAACAACAACACAAACATGTACGGAGTCTTCTTGTGAAACTACTACAAAAAGTGATGAATGTACTGAAGAAACATGTGAGACTTCTAATGAATGCACTAATGAAGAGGATTGTAAAACAACAACTGAGGAAGAATCTTCTGGAGATGATTTATTATCAGATGGTAAAAGCGCAATACTAATAGAAGCTTCAACCGGTAAAGTATTATATCAAAAAAACGCTCATGATAGATATGCACCAGCTTCTATGACAAAAATAATGAGTATGATACTTATTATGGAAGCAATTGAAGATGGAAAGTTAAAGTGGACTGATACTTTAGTAACAAGTGAATATGCAGCATCAATGGGTGGTTCCCAAATCTTTTTACAACCTAACGAAAAAATGAGCGTTAAAGATTTATTTAAAGCAGTATCAATAGGTTCTGCTAACGATGCAACAGTTGTTTTTGCAGAAAACATATCAGGTACTGAAGAAAAGTTTGTTGAAAAAATGAATGCAAAAGCAAAGGAACTTGGTTTAAAAGACACTAACTTTAAGAACGCTGTAGGGCTTGATGAAGCTAACCATTATTCATCTGCGTATGATATGGCCATAATGGCTATGGAATTAGTTAAACATGAAAAAATATTTGATTTTACCACCATATACGAAGATTATTTAAGACAAAATACTGATAATAAATTTTGGCTAGTTAATACCAACAAGTTAATAAAAACCTATGAAGGCGCCGACGGGTTAAAAACAGGTTATACAAAAGAAGCAGGGTATTGTTTAACGGCAACTGCGCAAAGAGATAGTATGAGATTAATTGCAACAATAATGGGAGCAAGTGATAGCAAAACAAGAAATAGTAATGTTGCTACGTTACTTGATTATGGATTTAATTCTTATGAGATGCAAGTAGAGGTAAAAAAAGGAGAAGTAGTTTCTAAAAAAACTATATCAAAAGCTAAAAATCAAATAGTTGAAATAGTACCAAAAAGTGATGCTAGCATATTAGTAGAAAAAGGAGAAGAAAAGAAAAGTTTAAACTATGAAATGAAGATAGATAAAATAAGATTACCAATTAAGAAGGGCGACAAAGTAGGAACATTAAAATTAAAAGATGGTAATACCGTGATTAATACTGTTGATTTAACAGTTAAAGAAGATGCAGAAAGAGCTAGTATTTTAGAACTTTATAAAAGATCAATAAAAAGTATTTTATCGGGAAGTATGTAAGAGATTTTAGGTCTCTTTTTTTGTAGTATTACTAGGAGATTTGAATATATTAGATCTTATTTTATTACCTGATTCTATAACTAAAAACAATGGTTATTAGGCAGTATGTTGATATAGGTGAGTATAATACTTGCAATCATATGTGTAAGTATTACTATACAAATTATGATGAGATGAGGTTAAAAGATAATATCAAAAATCATAATCATAATTCTTCTTTATTGATTAGAAAAAAAGATAATGATGAAATAAGGATAAGAGAAAATTAAATTATAAGATTTTGAGTAAAATAAATGTATAACTAATAATTATTAATAATTAAATTTAAAAGTTAATGTTATAATAAATAAAGGAGATGACTAACTATTAAAAGTCAAGTACTATTTAATAGAAAGTTATAGAT
>CAYVPV010000021.1:0-27459 GCA_964453925.1 uncultured Muribaculaceae bacterium
AATTTCAAGATAGATTTCGTAAATATTGTAATTAAGTTCTTTGATATGAATTATATATAATATATTAACTACTTACACATTTTTCTTGACATACCCATCGTTCTTTAGTATCTATTCCAAGTTCTTCTTTAGTTTCTCTTACAGCACCTTCTATTGATGTTTCACCAGCAACCACATGTCCTGCTGATGGCATATCAAGTTCAAATTCTTTTGCAACATTACATACCGCATCCCAAGAACATCCGAATTTATTTTTCATGCTATGAACGGATTCTTTACCCCAATTATTTTTTATATAATCTTTTTGTTCTTGTGAAAATTCAAATTTTTGACCTCTTGGCATATTAATCCTCCTATTTATTATTTTAAGATTTACTACTAATCTTTTTTGCTGAATCCTTTACCATAAACTTATTTTGAAAAATATCATAAACAAATTTAAAGGTTCTAACGTAATCTTCGTTTAGAGGAGTATTTAATTCATTCCATTTTCCTTCTTCATTAAATGAGGCTTCTAATTCTTCTTGATTACTACTATTACACCAAGTAATACTCCAACCCTGTAATGAACCTGATATTTCTAAAATATAATGAATATAAAATTTTAGTGTATCAAAATACTTTTCTTTTGGAATTATACTAGCTAATTCTTCAAAAAGATCAATCAAGCTTAATTCTTTAGCAGCCTTATCACTAATCATTTTAGTAGAATTTAATTCTTGTAATTTTTCTATAGTATATTTTTTCAAACAAGACTCTACTAATTCTTTTTGTTTTTCAATACTAGGATCAAAACAATTATTTTGCTCCATAACATACCCATTCATTTTAAAAAATATATCCATAAAATTAATTTCAGCATTAGTTAACTGTTTCATATTAATTCTCCTATACTAACAACCGTGTTCAGCTTCTAAACCGCAAGCATCACCATTTACGTTCGCGTTTATTTCATCATATATTAGTTTTAAATCACTTTGTTGATCACTTGTTAATAAATCGTATGGTGTTTGTCCATCATTAAAATCTACCGTATCAGCATGATACCCAACGATTTTACCATCTTTAACACCAATTACTAAAGGAACATAAATTCTTTTTTCTCCTACTTTTAAATCATCTATTTCATAATCCGTTAAAATAGAATCTAAAATTTCAAGCATTTCATAATATTCTTTTGAACCTTCTTTTGTTTTAGTTAAAGCCCCATCAACCACTTCATAAACATCTCTTTCATCCGTCATATCTAAATATAAAATTTCACTTGTATTAACGTATTGTAAAACGTTTACTGCGTTACGACACCAAGGACATTTAGAAAATCCTAAGTATATTAATCCAGTACCACTTTTTAAAGTTTCTACTATTTTTTTAGCATCTGCATAAACAAATGGATTATTTTCTTTTAAAGTTACTTTAGGATAAATCATACCATTGCTAGCTTCTTGTCCATTTAAACTTTCATATTCTTCTTTAAACTTAACAGCATCACTATTTACTTTATTATCTTCACTTTTATTATTTAAATTAATAAATAGTATAACCGCTAATACAACTAAAGTTAAAATTAATATTGCTCCTAATATTATTTTGTTTTTATTTTTCATACTAACCACTTCTTTCTTAAATATATTATACCAAAAATATGGTATATTTAATATAGTTATTATTTTAGGAGTGTTAACTATGAAACAAAAAGTAAACCATGAATTAGAGCCTTATTATAACCATGATTCTAAAGTATTAATATTAGGTAGTATGCCATCGGTTAAATCAAGAAAGCTAGGTTTTTATTACATGCATCCTCAAAATAGGTTTTGGAAGACGCTTGCTAGAGTTTATAATGAAGAAGTACCAAGAACAATTGATGATAAAAAAGGCTTTTTAAAGAACCATAAAATAGCTTTATGGGACACCATTAAATCTTGTTATATTACTGGATCTAGTGATAGTTCAATAGAAAATGTTAAAGTAAATAACATAAATAAACTTTTAAAAGAAACTAAAGTAAAGCAAATATTTACAACGGGTAAAAAATCTTTTGATTTATATAACAAATATTGTTTTCCTAAAACTAAAATGGAAGCTATTTATTTACCTTCTACTTCTCCACTATATTGCCCTAAAGGAATTGATGATAAGTTATATAACGCATATAAGATAATAAAAGAAATAACAAAGTAAAAAGCAATCAATTTAATTTTGATTGCTTTTTATTTAAATATATAAAATCCAAAGATAAATCCACATATTGCTCCTATTAAATGACCCATGTGTGATATATCATCTTTTTTAAAGATACCTGATATAATTTCGTTTACTACGTAAAAAATACATATTAATATTAAAGTAATAGGAACTTTACCAGTAGTTATATTAACGAATGACGAAAGGACAATAAGCATAAATACTATGCCACTTGCTCCTAATATTCTTTTGCTTCCAAATAAGGAATTTAATATTCCAGTTATAACTGCCGTAACACCAATCATTATTATTAAATTAATACTTCCATATTTTTCTTCTATCATTGGTCCTATTAAAAGAATATATAAAAAGTTATTCATAAAATGATTCCAATTGGCATGACCAAATATATGAGTAACTAATCTTACATAAGTAAGTGGATTTAAAGGATTGCTTCTATATGAAGAAAATAAAGTCCTATTACTTTTTCCTTTAGTTAAATAATTTAATATAAGGCTAAACAAAGATATAAAAAAAAGTGATAATATAACAACTGAGTTATAACTTAAATGATTTATTATTTCCATTTTGACCTCCTTTATAAAATTACAAATAGTTTAACTTTATATTTGCCTTATAATCTTATATTTTAAATTTTTCATTTTTGTATAATTCATATCATAAGTAAATTCGCCTATCCAAGGTTTTATAGAATCTACTAACTCATCAATATTTCCAGCTTCCTCAATTAGTTTTTCACTATCCATACAATCTAATAAATATAAAACCAAATAATAGTTATAGTCTTTTTTTATAATATCGAAGGGAAATAATCTACAATCCACAGGTCTACAATCATATATATCACATTTTCCATCTTTATAAAAAATACAATGATTATCTTTTGTTTTTAATAAGAATAAGTTATTATCTACACTCTCATAAAAATCATCTCGATAAGTGTTTTCCTTGATTTCAAACATTTCTTCCATATTTAAAACAGGAGCGTTTATTTTATTAAAGCTAGTACAACAACTTCCTAATAAATTACAATTATTACAAGTATTATAACAGCCAACATTGCTCACTTATATCACCTTCTAAAAATTATACATATATTTTAACACTTTTCATCCAATAATCATAGAATTATATTTTTAGTATGTATTACTAAATTTTCAATTGATTATTAGATTAAGTTGTGTTAATATGTATTTGGATGAAGGAAACTTCATAAAATAAAAGGGAACGTTCATTATTTGAATGTCAGCCCAAAGATTTTTGTTCTGACACTAGTTATTCAACTGGTGTCATTTTTTTATGACTATTATTATTGCTAATAAAAGTGATAAAATTATGGTGATGTATCTGAAAACCTTGATAACAAAGTTTCTTTTCTTCATCTTTTACCACCTCCATTTCCTTTTGGGGAATAGAGGCTGACACCCAAAACATAAACGTTCCAACCGCATAATAACACAAGTTTATAATTGTACAAAATTAGCTTTTGTATTGTTTTTAAATCAAAAATAATATTTTTGTATATCAACTTTAATATCTTAATAAGCATTTAATTAAATAAAAATTGATTTTTGTAAAATTTCCACAAATTAAAAAATTATGATATTTATAAATACCATAACTTTTTTATTTTTTAATACCAATATGTTTTACTGGTTCAGACTGTTGATGCCAATTTTCATATAAATTCCCTGCTGGATCAATTGATAAATCAAACGTTCTTTTAATAGAACTTTCCCACGCTTTATCTAATTCTTCTTTAGTTATATAACTTTGAATAGTTACTTGATAACCTTCTTTATTTTCAAAAACATAGGCTACATATCCTCCTGTTGCATATATAGGATAATCCATTTGATATCCTATATCTTTTAAATAATTACTAACTAAATTAAAAATCAATGGATCAATTCTTAAATCTTTTGTATATTCTTTATTTCCCATAGATAAATCATTATTTAAATCAGTTAATAAAATTTTTTTACACTCCAAACTTTGAGCATAATTAATGTAATCTATAATTTTATTATAACTATCTAATCCACCTTTGAAACATGTTGCACTTAATATAGTATTATATTTTTTATCTATTAATTTTTCTATATCATTAGTTGTCATTATGTTAGAAGAACTTACCCCAAATATTTTTGCATTTTCTAAATCACTAACAGCATGTCTACTTAAATTTATACCTATACCGCTTGGAATAGATTTATCATCTACAAAATTAGGATTAGTACCATTTGTAAATATTCTCCATGACACGTCATTATATAATTTATTAAATTCATTATATAAATATTTTACATCATCTAATTTTAATGTTGGTTCTCCACCACCTATTACTATTACGTTAATATAATCTTTTACCATATTTAAAGTTTCATTTATTTTGTTTAATTTATAATTACATTTATCAAATGAATTATTTCTACAAAATGAACAATTAGCATTACATATTCTACTTAATTCTACATATACTTTAGTTAAAAATGTCATCTGTGAATTTGAAATTCTTTTTTTAGCACCTTCATTTTCTTGCCAACTACCATATTTGATTCCTGGAAGTCTAAGTAACTTATAATCATTTTGAGAAAGTTCAAAATCATCATATAAAAATGAAGAGGCCAACTCATTAATTGGTTTATCTATCACTACGTTATCAAAAACATTATTTTCAAAATCGAACATATCTAATATAAAAACAGGAATATTGCTAAAATCTAAATTTTTAAGATGTTTACCTTTTATTTTTAATTTAAAAAAATTAAGTTTATCATCTAAAGAAAAATCTTTCTTAAGTAAATTATAAAATTTCTTATAATAACCTTGCTTATCAAACTTCAGCAAATCTTCTAATTCATTTATTAAATTTTCTTTAGTCTTTGATATATTTTCCTTTGTATAAACAGATAATAAACTTGCTATTTTATATGATGGAACATTCAAAAATGGATTGTTTTTTATCGTTTCCAAATCCAAATTAGTCCTATCAAAATCATCAAAAGTAAATTTATTAAAACTCTCGTCTAACGTAACGTTTTTTAAATCACCTACGAAAAGAAAATTAATATTTGAATTTCTAAAAGTACATCCATCTATAACAACATATCCATCACTGTATCTAAAACTAGTCTCATTTAAATAAGATAAATCATTGTCACTAAAATCACAGTTACTCATATATATAGTTTTTCCATATTTTCCGTACGTTTTCTTTAATTCAAAGGGTTTAAATTTTATTCCTGTATTTTTAAAATTCGTATTACTAAATATGCAATTTTTCCAAAACCTAGTTGGTATTACACCTAAATCTATCCCAGATAAATCTAAGTTACTAAAATCTTTAATTAATAACCTTTTCCCATTCCATATCTGCTTTATATTTTTTATTTTTTTTCTTTCCATAATGATCACCTATTAGTTTGTTATTATACTATGAAAATATAAAAAAAGCTATGATAAATACCATGGCCTTATTTTTTATTACCTAAAACATTTAAAAGCGATAATCTTTTAATTTTTCCAGTAGATGTTTCTCCTATTTCAATATCTGGTTTAATACTTTTTCCATGATAATCAGAACCACCTGAGATTAATAAATTATATTTATTAGCTAATTCTAAATATTTTTCGGTTTCTTCTTTTGAATGACCACTATGATATACCTCAATACCATCTAAACCATTGGATATCATTTCTTTTATTTTATCTTCTAACTCTTCATCATCTAATAATAATTGATTAGGGTGTGCTAAAACGCTAATACCGCCAGCATTTTTTATTAAATTAATACATTCTTCATATGGAATTCCTTTATTTAATACTTTTGTTTTTTTATAAGCATCAACCAAATATTTATCAAAGGCTTCCCCTACATTATCACAATATCCATACTTGATTAATAATTTAGCAATGTGTGGTCTACCTATGTTTCCCTTTATATCAAATAATTTTTTTATATCATGATTATCAAATATTATTCCATAATCTATTTTTAATTGGTTTATTATAGCCATAACAGAATATATACTATTATTTTTTAGCTCATCCATTTTATCATTTAAAACTTTATTATTAATATCAAAATCATATCCTAATATATGCATTCTTCCTTTATCCGTTTTAGCTGACAATTCTATACCTGGCACTATCTTTATAAGTTCTACACCTTCATGATTAATATCATTGGTAATATTTTTAAGACCTAATAAAGTATCATGATCTGTTATAGATAGTGTATTAATACCACTTTTTAATGCTTTTTTAATTAGTTCATCCGGTGTTAAATCACCATCAGAATATATAGAATGAGTGTGCATGTCTATGAACTTATTTTCTTTTCTATAATCTTCTATTCTTTTTTTCGAACACCCTATATACATCCTATTTTTATCGTAAAAGATATTATCCTTATCATATGCTATACTAAGTCCAAACCCAGGTTTATACTGTTCTATTATTTCAAGAGTTTCCATATCAAAAGATTTTTTTCTAGTAAGAGCAAACACATCTTTTTCTCTTAGTTTACGATCGCCCTTAGTTAAATAATCTTTTAAATCTTTAATAGGTACCCACACTAATTTAAAACCAAACTTTTTTTCTCTGTCACTTAGTTTTATATTATCATAATTAATTTTAATATCATCTTCAATTAAACAATAATATGTAGTTATTTTTCTATCTAAGAACCCACCATTCACTTTTGGATATAATTCTTGGTAACTAGTAATTTTAGAAATTAAATTTAATTTGCCTACATCTATACCAAATCCATACTCTTCTTTTATTTCTCTTTTTAAAGCTTCTCCTAGGGTTTCACCATCTTCTATTTTACCGCCTGGCAACAAATAAGTATCACCATATTTTCCTATCAACACTTCATCATTAGAATTTACTATTAATAACCCTTACCTTTTCTTTTTCTTCATCTAATACCTTCCAATCTTTCATACCAGATGGATCATATATTATTTCTTTATATTCCATATTACTTAATACTTCCTATCTTAAATACTTCGCCTTCATTAGATGCTATAACATTACCAAATTCTTCTTTTGCTTCATCAACGTATTTTTGCTTATCTATATCTGGCCAAAAATGGGTAAGCATAAGTTCTTTTACGTTTGCACTATTTGCAATTTTTCCTGCTTCATAAGCATATAAATGATTATCTCCCCTTTTCATTTGCCCTCTTAAAAAAGTTGATTCACATATAAGTAAGTCTGCATCTTTTGCAAAAGTCTCTAAACTATTATTTTTATATCCAGTATCTCCTGAATATACTATATTATTTTTACCATCCGATAATTTGGTGCTATAACACTTTACGTCGTGTGGATTTTTAGCGTTAGTTATAATTAGATTTCCATGTTTTATTTCACTTTTTTCATCATATGTTATGAATTCAAAATGATTATCAATATGCTCAAGTAATAATTGTACCGGGATTTCTTTTCTTACCTTATGAGTTCCCCAACCAGTTTCATTATCTCTATAATGTTCTTCTTCATAATAATAGTCTGGTTCTGGTATGTATACTTTTATTCTTTCATCTAACAAACCCAAATTATGCCTTACGTAAGTTGCATAAGAAAGTGCAAGTAGTTCTTCTATGTGATCTACGTGTAAATGAGAAATTTTAATTATTAAATTATTTAAATCTTCATCTAAATTCATTAACCCAGTTATTCCACTTCCTGCGTCTAACAAAACCTTATAATCACCACTCTTTACTAAATAACCAACTCCTTTTTTATTCCCATTTGAATTAGGAGATACACTACCTAATGTTTTTACTTCCATAAGTTTTCACCTTCATTTCTTCATGTACTTTATCGTCAACGTACTTAGATATATCTTTTCCAAGATTAAATACTTCTTTTACCATGCTAGATGATAAAAACTGATAATTAGGATCTGCAAAAAGACATACAGTATTTACTTTATAATCGCTTATTTCTTTATTTACTTGTTGCATACTTATTTCATAATCAAAATCAGTTATTCCTCTAAGGCCCCTTACTATTGCTAAACAATCATTATCTATTGCAACATCTACTGCCGCACCTTGTGCGGTAATCACCTTTACTTTATCATTATCTTTATAAATATTTTCTATTAATTTCACTCTTTCTTCTGGAGAAAAAAATGAACTTTTCTTATTAGGATTAATAAGTACTGATACAACAACCTCATCAAATAGACTTGATGCTTGATCAATAATATTCATATGACCCTTTGTTATTGGATCAAAACTACCTGGATATAATACTTTGCTCATAAATCTTTGCCACCTTTCTTTTTACATCACCCTCGTTATTATCTATTACATAATCAAAGTCTTCGTCTACGTAATTAATTGCAGCACTATCTCTTTGATCAAATACTTCTTTTGTTATACTATCTCTTACTAAAGCTCTTTTAAGTCTTTCTTCATATGAACCTTTAATAAGAATTCTTAAATCTGATTCTTTAAAATATTTGGTTCTTGGAAGCATAATATAATCTAAGATAATTATTTTCTCCTTATTATCACTAATATAATTATCTATTTCTTTTTCCATGTAATTGTCTCAAGTTTTTTTAACGACTCTTTATCATTAAAAACTATCTTACCAAGTTTTTTTCTATCTACTTTTCCATCAGTTAATATAAAAGTTCCAAACACACTTACTAATTCTTCTAACACTTCTTCTTTATCATTTACTTGGTGTGCTACTTTATCAATATCTAAATGAATAATATTATTATCTATGCTAGTAAATGTTTTTGATATAGTTCCCTTACCAGAATTGGATTTACCACATAAGCATATAATCATATTTTTACCTCCCATCTACTTGTATTATATAATTTTTTAGTATATAATTAAAATACATATTTATTATGTTATATATAACTGGAGGTTATGATGAATATTAACTTTGAACTATATAGAATTTTTTATACTGTTGCAAACAAAAAAAATATTACTAAGGCTGCAGAAGAACTATTTATAAGCCAACCAGCAGTTAGTAAAGCAATTAAAAAACTAGAAAACAATCTAGGTGGTAAACTATTTAACAGAACTAAAAAAGGCGTTGTTTTAACAGAGGAAGGTAAAGAATTTTATAATTACATTAAAATTGCTTTAGAATATATTAATAATGCAGAAAACAAGTTTAACGATCTAATAAATTTAGAAACTGGAACAATTAAAATTGGAGTATCAGCAACCCTTACAAAATATTTTCTAACTCCATTTTTAGAAGAATTTAATAATCTTCATCCAAAAATTGATATTAAGATAGATACTAACATTACAAAAATATTATTTGAAAAATTAAGAAACGGATTACTTGACTTAGTTATTTTAAATCTTCCATATAAAGATGCAAATAACATTACCATAGTAAAATGTAAAGAAATTCAAGATGCGTTTGTTGTAAACAAAAAATATGAGTGTTTAAAAAACAAAGAAATAAGTTTAGAAAAATTAAATAACTATCCTTTGATACTGCAAGCTAAGGAATCAAACACGAGAACTTTTTTAGATGACTTTACAAAAGAACATGATATCATCTTAAAACCAAGTATGGAATTAGCTAGCTACGGATTAGTAACCGAATTTACTAAAATTGGTTTAGGTATTGGTTATTTAACAAAAGATTATATTAAAGATGAATTAAAGGAAAAAGAATTATTTGAAATAAAACTAAAAGAAAAAATACCAAAAAGGAGTATTGGTATTGCCTATTCAAATAAAAACTTACCTAGTTTTGCAACAAAGGAAATGATTAGAATTATAACAAAAGAAATGTAAAAATTTACATTTCTTTATTTTTTTCTTCTTCAGCTTCATCTTTATAATTTCTTTTTTCTAATTTAACATCATATCCTAATGCATCTGCTAATCTTACAAATATATCTAGTGTTGGATTCATTTCTTGATCCTCTATTCTTAAAACCGTAGTATTTGAAACCGAAATTATTTTTGATAATTTATTTTGACTCATATTCATTTGGATGCGTTTTTCTTTTAAGGTTTCTATCAATTTCTGTGTTTCTTTATTCATGATTATCTTCCTTCTTATTTTTATATCTAAATAAGGCTGATGGTCTATGACCCTCGCCCGTTTTTAATTTATTTGTCTTTTCAACTTTGTTTGCAATTATTCTTCTAAACGCTGGATCAAGTAGCTTTTTATTTAATATTACTTCATAAACCTGTTGTAATTCTCCTAAAGTAAAATATTCAGGCATCATGTTAAATACTATGTCAGTATATTCTATTTTGTTTTTAAGTCTTTCAAGCCCACTTATTATAACAAGTGGATGATCAAAAGCAAGCTTTTCATTTTTAATAACTTTAAAATCATATCTATCAGTTGTTAAATCCCTTAACTTTTTACCAACTACAAACTTTATTTGAACATTTCCATTATCTAGTGTTACGTGATATGATTTATCATCTTCTAACATAAACACGTTAAACCAAGAAGCGTTAGAACTTAACTTATCATTTAATCTATTTTTATCTACTAATGCCATGTATGATGTTGATACTACTCTCATTCTAGGATCTCTATTTACCCCACTAAAAGTGTATAACTGTTCAATATAAATATCCTTTAAGTTAGTTTCTGTTTTTAATACTCTTTTAGCGGCATCATCTAATGTTTCATCAATACCAACGAAACCACCAGGTAAACACCATTTATCCTTAAACGGATAGTTATCCCTCTTAACTAATAATATACTGAACTTCTTTTCGGTTAGTTTTCGATAATTACCAGTTTCTTCACTAGATACGCTCATTATTAAAATATCCGTTGTCATAGATAGTTTTTCAAATATACTTGAATCATAATCTTTTAAAAATTCTTCTTCAGAATTATATACTTTTCCATCCATATTTACACCTCTTTTTTATAGTTTGATTATAACATATTTAGAATAATAATAAAATAGCTATGGTATCATAACTATTTTAAAAACTTTTCATTTATCTTTTTAGAAAAATCATAATCCTTTCTTCTTAAACATTTTATTCTTTTTTTACCTACTACGGTTTCTATTTTATCTACATCACTATAAACATTATTTTCACCATCTATGGTTATTAATAAATTATTATCTCTTGTTGGAATTAAAGTAATAATTTTATTTTCTGGTAAAATTACTGGATTTAATAAAGTCCTATAAGATTTATTATTAAGTGGTGCAATTGGTGTTAGCTGTAAAGTATGAAAAGTGTTATATACAATACTTCCTCCAAAACTTAAATTATAAGCAGTAGAACCAAAAGACGTTGCAATAAGGAGTCCATCACCAATAAACCGTTCTAAAAATACATCTTCAATTTTTACATCTAATACTAAAGTATTAAGTTCTTTTTGTCTAACTACGATTTCATTTAAAGAATAAAAGTTAGAATCTGAATTTTTTGTTATTACTTTTGTTTCTTGAACACCAATGTTATCTACCTTATAATTATTCGCTTTTAATTCATTAATAAATTCATCTATTGAGTCTAATGAAACTTCTTGTGCAAAACCAAGTGTTCCAGCGTTTATTCCAACGTATAATATATCACTGTTAAAATTAGTTTGTTTTACCATTCGAAGAAAAGATCCATCACCACCAATTGCAATAACCAAGTCATAATTTTCATCATCTAAAACAAAACCATTTTTCTCTAACTTATCTATTACTACCCTTTTGGCTTCTATAGATTTTTCATTATCATTATTAAATATTTTAAACCTTTTTATATTTTGCATGTTTATGCACCTTCTTTTTCTATTTTTTTAAATAACATTTCTATTACCTTTTTAATTACTAACTCTTTATTTTCTTTTCTAGAAGATTCAATAGCTTCCACCGTTTCATTATAAAATTTATCGTTTTCTTTATCATAAATACTAATAAACACAACGTTATCTTCTCCATACGGATTGTTGACATCTACCCTATTTAATTTACCAGTTATTCCAACACCATAATTACTATTAGTAAATTTAGATATGTTAAAACTCATTTCATCAGCGGTTTCTTTGCTATAAACAGAATACTTATCAATAACATCTTTAGATACACCCATTTTTATCTTAAATTCATTAGAATAAGTAACAACGCTAAACTTAAGTATGCTTGAAGCTCCTTCTATATTTGTTATAGCATTAGCTACACCACCACCAGTACATGATTCCATGGTTGAAATTGTTTTGTTATTTTCTATTAACTTTCCTACTAAATTTTTTACGTTCATTTTTTTCATTTTTCCTTTCATAAAACTGTTCTATTATACTATTCATATAATTAGGTATATAACCTTGGATATCTTTTTTTATCTCACTTGGTATTTTATAATATTGTTCAGAAATAGCGCCAACCATACAAGCTATAGTATCAGAATCTCCACCAATAGAAATTGCTTTTCTAATAGAATCTTCAAAATCATTAGACTCTAGAAAAACATACATAGCCTGTGGAACTGAATTAATAGCTTTACTCGTAAATTCATAATTTTCTTGTAAATCTTCTAAATTAAAATCAAGACTAAAATAATTATTTTCTATGTATGATTTAATTTCTTCTTTTGAACTACCATTCTTCGCCATAAAAATGGCAACAGAAAGTGCTTCAGCACACAAAAGAGATTCTTCGTGATTATGGGTTGGAATAGTTGCTTTGTAGACCTCTTTTTTTAATTCATCTATATCATCTATTAAAACTGGTAAGCTACTTATTCGCATAGCACACCCGTTTCCATAACTATTATTCATAGTTGAATCATGAAGCCAGTTTACAAATCCTCTTCCAAATCTACTTCTACCATATAAATCAGTACCATTATTTACTTCTCTTAACCCGTATTCTCTTAAAGTATCTCCATAATCTTTATCATTTAGATAAGCATCTGCGATAGCGACCGTTAAAATACTATCATCAGTTACCGAAGAAAGATAAGGAAATAAAGAAACATTTTTATTTAAAATCTTTCTTCTTTCGGTAGCACTTAATTTAGACTTTTTCTTTTTTTCTATTACTTCCTTAACCTCATAAGTAGACCCTGCAACATCACCTATTATTGCTCCTAACATATATATCACCACCTAATTACATTATACAATTATTTACTCTTATATAAGCTTTTTTCTTTTATATATTTTAACACATCAGCATCTATGTAATTTATTAACTCTTCATAGTTACCAGTTTGTATTAAGTTTCTAATCATGGTAGAAGACACATCTAAAAGAGGAAGATCATTTACCAACTTATATTTTTTTATATTATATTTATTTAAATAATAATTAACATCAATATCATTTCTATTAATAATTACCAAATCAAAGTTAAGTAGGTATTCATAGTTTTTCCACTTATTAAAATCTACTATGTTATCTGCACCTATTATTAAACTAAAGTCATCATTACTATTTTTTGTTAGTTCTTCAAATATTTGGTATGTATACGTTAGATTATTTAACACTTCATCAATTATTATAGAATCATTTTCATACGTTTTTAACATGCTTATTCTATCTTTTAAGTTAATAAGATCTTGTTTGTTCCAATAATTACTAGTTGGTATAATTATAATTTTATCAAAACAATTATTATCTATTAAGTGATTTACAATTTTCATATGCCCAATATGTACTGGATTAAAACTTCCAACGTATACACCTATTTTCATAATATTTACTCCTTTATTTTAAACTTAATATTTTACTTATTTCTCCAAAGCCTTCATTTCCTTTTAAAACAAAATCAAAATCTCTATAAAATAATGCTTCTTGCTCTTCTACGTTTGATTCTAAAAATCCGAATGATAGTGCATCTTCATTAGGTAAGTTATTAATCATGTCAAGATCACTTAACTGATCCCCGATTATAACACCATATTTTTTTGCTTCTAACTTAGCTCTCATATCTTTTGGTATGTTAATGTTATTTTTATTCATGCTATGAATAATTTCATTTATACTATCATATATAACGTCATCTTTAAATTTTAGTATGTTACTATGAACATAAATATTATCTGAATAGCATTCGTTTAGTTTTAAAAGTTCAATTATAAAATTTCCAATACCTGCTGAACAAATTATTAAAGGTATATTATTCTTATCTAAACTTTTTATAAAGTTTACAGCGCCATCTCTTAAAGTTAAAGCAGTCGGGTTCGATAATATTTTTATAATATCAGATTCTTTCACTTTATATTTTAACATCAATTCATAACTGGCTTGTTGCCACTTTCTTACTATTATTTCTTTTTCTTTATTATCTATTTCAGGATTTAATTCTAAAGGTCTATAATGCTCATAATTTTTATTTCTATCTTCTAAATATTCTTTTGGATAAAATCCACTTTTAGAAAAAAGAGAAAAAGTAGTATTACTATTTTTTGATGTTATAGTTTTATCAAAATCCGCTACAACGTAAAAGTTATTTTTATTAATATCATCTAATTTTTTCTTTGCATTATCATTTATTCTAATCATTATCTCTCCTAAAGGTTGGTATGTTAAACTTATGCATGTTTGCATCGTGCATCCTCTTTATCTTAGCAGCAGTTTTTTCATCAACGCTTGTTTCATCATCATAATATCTTTTAACCTCATCATAAGTAAAACCTAATTTATCTTCATCTGATAAGTTTGATAAATCATCATTTGGAGTTTTATAAAGTACCCTTTCTGGAACCTTTATATATTCTCCTATTTTAATTACTTCATCAACAAAGTAATCTGCAAGTACTGAAATATCATGTACAGAGTCTCCTCCTTTAGTAAAATATCCAACGTATAATTCACCTTTATTAGAAGTACCCGCAACTAAATATTTCTTTTTGTTAACCGCACTATATAATGCTGCTAAATAATAAAGCGTTGCCATTCTAAGTCTTGGTTTTAAGTTAATATCACTATTTTCTGTTTCTTCTTTTGTAAAATCCCCTAAATTAGTTAATTCATCTTTAAAAGTATCAAATACACCACCATATCAAAGTTAACTAATTTAAAACCATAATAATCACTAACTAATTTAGCATCGTTTTTAGCACTTTTAACGGTATGGCATGGCATCGTTACTCCAATTACGTTTTCTTTTCCTAAAGCTTCTGTAAATAACCCAGCAACAACACCACTATCTTTTCCACCAGATATTCCAATTATTGCTCCATCTAAATTATTCTTCTTATAATAATCTTTAATAAAATCTATAATGTTTTGAGTTTCTGTTTTCGCGTTAAATTCTTTCATTTTTAATTACCTCTTTTCATATATTTTTTTGCTCTTCCTAAAGTTATTATGGCGTTACAACCTTCAATGTAACCCATATCAATTAATTCTAATGCTTCGTCAAAAGTGCAATCAAAGTACTTTATGTATTCACCAGGATCTAAGTTTTGCTCACTTTTCTTTTCACAATCCATTGCGATAAAAGCTTCGTTGTAAGCAGAAGAGCATCCCATGTCCTGATAAAATCCACCTAAGCTAATCATTTCGTTTGTAACGTATCCAGTTTCTTCTTCTAACTCCCTTAATGCTGCCATGAAAGGTTCTTCACCTTTTTCAATATATCCTGCTGGAATACCAATACCAACGGTCCTTTTAGTAAATACTCTTGGCTCAACTGTTAATATAACGTCATTAGTTTTAGTTACTGGAAGGATGATAGATGCACTACCATCGCTTCCATTTTTAACTATTTTTTCTCTTGTTACCTTCTTTCCATTGTTTAGAAAGCAAGAATATACTTCGCTTTTAATAAATCTAGCCTCTTTATTTAACCTTTCTTTTTTTATGGTTTTAAAGCCATCAATGATAAACTCTAATTCCTCAATTTTTTCCTTTCTCATTTCTTACCACCCATTACTTTTGCATAGCCATTATTTTCGATTGCTGTTTCTGCTGCTTTTCTTACTGCATCAGATAACATGTATTCCTTAAGTTCTCTTTCTTTTTCTGATAAATCAACATAATAAGTATGTGGATTTGTTATATCAGTTATTCTATCTGTAAGAGTTTCAAACTCTTCATCACAATATCTTTTTCTATCATTAATACTAGGTTCATCATATACTTGTTTTCCGTTTATAAAGATAGGTACTTGAAGTTCTCTAACAAAGTAATCCTCGATTTCAGTTTTCTTCCAAGGATCTCTATCAGATACTAATGTATACTTATCTTTAGGTATAACTTCATCATGATGGGCAATTACGTCACCTAATACTTTGTGAGTGTCTTGATCATAAAATCTATATACTTTCTTAAAATCAGGATTAGTAGTTTTAACCGTATCACCAGATACTTTTACCTTTGGAATTATTTGTCCATCTTTTTCTATCGCAACTAATTTGTATACACCACCAACTCTTTCTTTAGAAGCCGCTATATTATCACCTGCTCCGATAGAATCAATTACCGCACCCTTATTAATAAAATCTCTAATGCTATATTCATTAAGCCCGTTTGACAAACAAATTTTAACATCATAAAATCCTGCTTCATCCATCATTTGTCTAGCTGCTTTAGACAAATAGATTAAATCTCCACTATCAATTCTAATTCCTTTGAATGGATAACCATTTGGTATTAAAAATTCTTTTGCAACACGAATAGCATTTGGGATACCACTTTTTAAAGTGTCATATGTATCAACTAGAAAAACACAATTTTCAGGATTACTTTTCGCATAAGTCATGAATGCTTCATACTCAGTATCAAAATTTTGAATCATACTATGCGCCATAGTTCCCATTACAGGAATGTCATATTTTTTAGCTGCATATACGTTTGAAGTACCGGCACATCCACCAACGTAAGCATATTTACTAGCCTCTATAGCTGAATCAATCCCTCTTGCTCTTCTTGCACCAAATTCCATTACTGGTTTTCCAATAGCTTCATTAGTAATTCTTTTAGCTGCAGTAGTTACAAGCGACCCATGATTGAAATGTGCAAGCACAGCTGTTTCAATTATTTGAGCTTCTATTATAGGAGCCTTAACAGTAATTACAGGTTCATTTGGAAATACTGGAGTTCCATCTGGAATTGCGTATATATCACCAGTAAATTTCATGTTTTTAAGATAATTCAAAAACTCTTCAGTAAAATTACCATTTTCTCTTAAATATTCAATGTCTTCTTCGGTAAAACCAAAATTGTTAATGTATTCTATAATATTATCAACACCATTCGTTATGGTATATCCTCCTTCAAAAGGATTTTTTCTAAAGAAAGTATCGAAATAAGCTATTTCATCTTTCTTTCCGGCATCAAAATAAGTTTGTGCCATTGTTAATTCGTAAAAATCAGTCATCATCGTTTTATTATTTTTTTCCATAATCTTTTTCCTTCTTTCTCTTATTTACATTTTGTTAATATCATAAATTAAATTTTTTTCTTATATGTTTTAACAACACTTATTCCTGCTTGACTCATAAATCTATAAGCCATTTCATTCCATTCTTTACGGTTATGATTTGGAGCATCATAAGTATCATTTGCGTTCATTGGGAAAATAACTTCAACATCCCTATTTTCGCTATCAAAAAATTTTATAGTTGGTAACGCAGCTTCCATAGAACAAATATCAGTACAACCACCCGCAAATATAACCTTTTTTAAATTTTTCATTTTTCTAAGTGTTTCAATAAAACCTGGCGCAAATACTGACATGGTGGTATTTTTTCTAAATACTAACGCATTATCAACGTATGGTGCATATTCTTCAATAATTTCTGCTTCCCAAGTTCCTTCCTTACAATGTTCTGGAAACTTATTAAATTCAGCACAATTCTCATCGTGTGACTCTTTAATAAATACAATTCCCTCTTCTTCTTTTTCAAACTCTTGTAATAATTCTTCTATTACAGGAATTAAAGCTTTCATATATGGTGTAGCCATATTTCCTTTCTTAACAAATCCGTTAACCATATCAACAACGATTAACACTTTTTCAATTTCTTCTATTCTTTTCATTTTTTATCTCTCCTTTGTTTTTATCTTTTTATTAATATCATATTTTAAAATTTATACAAGTTAATTAACTTGTTCTTTTATTATTTCAAATAATAAAAAATATCTTTCTTATATTACTTTTGTCTTTTTAATTTACAGAGGGCTTTATCACCCATAATAAACGTTTTTATTATAATCCGTTTCATTTCATCATCTCCTTTTTAGTATCAATATAATTATCTGTTATTATTATTTTGTTAATAACATATTCTAAAAATAATCCAGATTTCTCATCTGTTATTAACATTATATTAATAACATGTGATTTTGTCAACTCTTTTTTGAATAAATTAAAAAAAATCAAAAAAAACGATGCCATGCATCATTTTATTCATTAAATTTTATTTTTTCTATTAGCGTAAAATATTGTTATAAGCCATACCAAAATCATTAAAACTATTGGTAATATACATTTATAATAGCTTTCCTCTTCTGGACTTATTAAATAAGCTGAAATAAAAATATTACAAACTGCAACAAACCATTTGTTACCAGAGCTTAGTTTAATACCTAATTTGTCAAGCCATGGAAAGAATATAAAACCAACTAATATAAGCATAACACCTAATACAACCAAATATGGGATCTTGTATGTCAGAGATTTTATCCCCAAAGCAGTTAATAATACCCAAGCACCATTTTTTAATGCCATTTTAATATTATTTAAAAACGTTAACTTATTTTTCATATTAAACCTTTATACTTGTATTCAAATTCATAATACTAGAATCAGCATCTTTATATGTGAATTTATCTGACTTTTCATCGGTATATTCGACGGTTCCATTTTCCTTGGTAAAGGTTGCAGCTTTTTCATTAATTCCTACAATTTTTATTTTTTTACCTAACACACTTTTAATAAATTCTTTAATATTTTTTTCTCTATCCCTTTTTGACTCACCAGTAATATCACTAGTATTATAAACAGGATCAAACGTACCGTCTTCATTAAATCCACCATACCCTACAAATATATCATTTTGTTCAATGAATTCTTCCACTTTTTTAAATGCACCGAGATATTTAAAAATCTTCTCAGAAATAAAATGATTTGCATCAAATCCAAAAATTTCCGATAAGAATTCTTTTTTTAACGCAGCGATTCGCAATGGTTTATTTTTTTCATAATCAGGATAATTATTATCACCTAATAAAATAATAACATTATCATTTTCATATATTGAACATTCTATGATTTCATTATTCCCATAATCCAATAGGAAAGAATAATGGCTTTCCGGAAAATCATTATATTTTATAATCGTATCGTAATCTTTATTTATCTTCATAAAGTCACCTTAAAATTATTCCTTTTATTTGATCGCCTAGTGCATTAATGAAATTTTCTGCATTTGTTTTAGAACCTACTTCACCATAATGAATAGGAACCGCATATTTAGGTTTCATTTCATTTACCACATCTATAGCTTCGCTATCAGTCATAGTATAAGTTCCACCTACCGGTATGAATATAACATCACATTCAACTTCTTTTAATTCATCTGTTACATCACTATCTCCAACAACATAGTATTTAACGCCATCAATGTTGACGTTATAACCAACCCAGTTATAAGACTTTTTATGATAAGTTTTATTAGTATTATAAGATGGAATAGTATCAAACTTTATCTCATCTACTACGTAGCTTTCATTAGGATAAACAACTGTTATATTTTCTTTAGAAACGCCTAAATTAATTATTTTATTTTCTAAATCACTAGTTACAATAAATTTAGTATCAGTTTTCATAACCTTTTTAATATCTGCTTCTGAATAATGATCATAATGTGAATGAGTTATAAATATATAATCAGCATCATTTAATGCATCATTTATTTTAAATGGATCAAAATAGATTAATTTTCCTTTTTTTTCCATTCTTATTGATGCATGATAATTAATCGTTATTCCATCCATTATGTTCTCCTCCTCTTTTTTTATGGAAGTTGTTACTCCCGTTGTCTTTTTCTCTTCTGTTTCAACTTTTTCTTTGCCTAAGTAATTATAAGCAATTAAAGTCCCTGCTAAAACAATTAATACGAGTATTAATATTATCCATAAACCTTTTTTCATAATCTTTATCTCTTTTCTTCATATCTTTTCTTACAAGTTTCAATTAACTTTATAGCATCTTCCTTATTATGATAACTTCCTACTTTAACTTCTATCTTTTGAAGAGTTTTATAATTTTCAAAAAAGTTTTTAATTTCATCTAATATAAACGGAGATAAATCTTCTAGTTTATTAACTTCATTATATCTTGGATCAACATCAACCACTGATATTAGTTTATAATCTTCAAAACCATTGTCAACTGCTTCTAAATATCCAATTATTCTTGCGGGAACAACACATCCTGGATAAGTAGGTTCTGTTCCAATAACTAAGATATCAAGCGGATCTCCATCAAGTGCTAAAGTATTCTCTAAAAAACCATATTCTGCTGGATATCCCATCGCGGAGTATAAAACCCTATCTAATTTGATCTTACCCGTTTCATGGTCTACTTCATATTTATTTCTAGACCTAAAAGGTATTTCTATAATTGCATCTACGACATCATTTTTCATAACTTAATCCTTTCTTCTTTTTATAGAATATATTATAACATAAATTAAATAAGATTAGAAAAATTTCTAACCTTATTCATCATCCCAATCATCGTCGTCATCATCTAAATTATAATACTCACAGCCATACATGGTGCAATTACACACATCATAACCTTCACATTCTTTTTTATTATTTTCTTTTATTTTTTCTTTTGTTACACTACTAACCTTTATTTTTACATCAATTTCTGATAATTTGCCATAATTATATAATTTTCTTTTCTTTAAATTTTTTACTACTAAATCATAAATTTCTTTTATAGAATATTCTTCGTTTTCTTTTCTTTTATATTCTAAATCATCAGTAATATCAAAATCTTTATTAAAATCATAATATGTTACGGTTGCAACTATATCGTCTCCTAAGGTATCATCTACTTCGTAGGAACAACTACCATGATACAAATTTTTACATGTTAATTTAGTATCTTCACTATAAGTTTCTCTTTTTTCTTTAGTTATCTTATTATAATCGTCAGGTACACCATCAACATACGTAGTATTAACTACCTCGTAAAGTGATAATCCTATTCCTACAGCAAATAAAATAACGGTAGTAATAACGCTTATAAGTAAAGCCTTAACATTTAACTTTTTATTAAATATAAATCTAAAACATAAATCTATAAATATGTAATTTAAGCTAACATAGGTTAAACCACATAAGAAAATTCCGAAGTACGGTAATCCTTGCACGAGTAAAACTATTCCTATTACTATGCAAACAAATGCTGCTAAAAAACTAAATATAGCCGGTACTAATACAAAAACTAAAAATACCTTAATCATTGTAATTAATACTTTTGTAAATGAACCTGTACTTTCGTTTTTTTGTTTTTTAACTTCATTTTTCTTTGACTCTAATTTAGTAATGTTTTTTATTTTGTCATTCTTTTTTGTTACTTCTTTTTCTTTCACGTTTTCACCTTCCATGTATCTTTTCTTAACAAAGTTAACTATCCCTACTATTGCTAAAATAAGATATACTATTTCTATCATGTATTTCCATATTATTGCAAGACCATGCCCAAATGGCGAAATAAGCCTTTCAAAAAGCCATATTCCAGCTTCTTCAACAAATAAAACTGGTAATTTTAAGATAGCAATAAAAAGTATTAAAACAATGAATTCAATTACAAATCTAACTATATCATTTGTCGACCTACTTCCTATGTTCATAGCAAAATCTTTTATAAACGAAACACAAGTATCAATAAAATCCGCAACTACGTTTTTTTCTTTTATGTTTTCTTCATAATCCTCATTTATTTTGTAAGCTAATAAAATTTCTTTTACTAATTCGTCAAAATCACCAAAATCCTTAACGGCTTCCTCTTCCGTTTTACCAGATGCGACCTTTTCATTTATATGATCCTCATACTCTTCAATGATATCTTCTAGTTCATCCTTGTTCAATATCTTAAGTTTTTTTCTTAACTTCTCTAAAAAAACTTTCTTATTCACTTTGTCCACTCTCCTTTATAAATTTACTTACACTTTCATTGAATTTAGTCCACTCGGTTAATAATTCATTTTTTCTTTCTTTACCTAGAACCGTTAAATGGTAATACTTTCTAGGCGGACCTTCGGTAGATTCCTTTAAGTACGTTTCAAAATAACTTTCGTTGGTTAATCTTTTAAGTATCGGATAAATCGTTCCTTCATTAACATCTACTATCTTTGATACTGCTTCAACAAGCTCGTAACCATACTTATCTTCGTCTTCTACTAAAAGAAGTACAAGAAGTTCTAAAACTCCCTTTTTAAACTGAGTATTAATAATAATCACCTCACACTCTCATAATAACACCCAGTACTGTGTATTGTCAAGTACTAAATTATACAAAATAAAAAGAAAATTATGACTAATCCTCTTTTATTTCTTTACCTAACCTTCTATTTTTTAAATAAAATCTTTTTCTTGGTTGTGGTTTATGTTCTTTTACCTCTTTTAAATATATTATATCCTTTATCTTGTTTTCCAAAATTTCATTTTCTTCTGGTCCTTCTCCATCTATAAATATAGGTGAACAAGCAGCATTATACATACTTCCACCACCATTATTTAGTACGCTCATAATATATGCAATATCTACGTTACCACGATTACTTCTAGCACTCACCTCATATTTGCCTTCTGCGTTTTTACCACAAAAAATTGCTGCTTCACACACAAACGGTTCCATTAAATCTGCTGCATAAGCTACTTCTTCTTTTGTATAAGTATCCTCATTATCCACTGCAATTGCATACCTTACCGTTAACCAATTAGCCTTGTTAAATAATTCATAGGATCGCCTTACACTTTCATACTCTGGACATAAAAATAAATCCGATTTAATCTCATCCGCTTTATGAACCTCTATTAACTCATTTATGCAATCGCGAGTAGATGGCATGGTATTAGATTTTGTTCCTTTTTTAGTATCTAAATTTATACCCGTTAATAAAAAGGTATAATAATCAACATCACTAGGTGTTATTCTATATTGTTTTAAAAACCAGTACATAATTTCACTACAACTAGATGCACAATCATTTAAAATTAATTTATTATTCACTTTTAAAGTATTATCAGAAATTTTATGATGATCCATTATTAATATTTTCTTAAAATCTTTATAATGATTTTTAAAAGGAGTCCTAAACCCTTCATTAGTATCTAGTATAATTAATAAAGAATTATCCTGTTTATTATTTTCATAATCATCAAGATTTATAACAACAAATTTTTCTTTTATCTTTTCTAGCATTTCATGTTCATAAAACTTTCTAGTATCATTTTCTAATTTATTTATATCTTCTTTGTCTATTACTATATATGGCGCTTTTTTTAGTTTTTTACAAACTAATGCCATTGCGCCTAATGATGCAATGGCATCAAAATCAGGGTTTTTATGTCCAACTAAATAAACTGCATTACAATCAGTTACTGATTTTGTTATAATTTCTTTAAAATCACTTATCTTTTTCTTTAAAATTTCTCTTTGATTTTTATCCTTTTCCATTATATTTTTCTCCAGTAGAAAATATAATACTCTATTTTAATGATTTGTCAATAGAATAAAGATAAAATAAATTTTGTGCATTAGCAATTACCTCTCAACATTTCTACTTTGCAAAATAAACAACCATACTTTTTCATAGACTTGAATTCCAGAAAGCCCATGTCATACTCATTTTTTACATCGAATACATTTTCTAACATTACTAAAACGTACTTTTCTATTATATAAAAAAGAAAAAGATTTCAAAATCATTTTCCTTATAAATTAGGTTCTAATAAGGTTAGTGCTACTTTTTCCTTATCTTTAAATATTTCTTCTACATAACAGTCAACTATATCGCCTACACTTAATACATCTGATGGATGTTTAATATAATTTTTTGAAATTTTAGAAATGTGAGCTAAACCATCATTATGAAGGCCAATATCTATAAACGCACCAAAATCTACTACGTTTCTAACCGTTCCTTGTAATTTCATACCAACCTTTAAATCCCCAATATTTAAAACGTCGCTTTTTAAAATTGGTTGTGGCATTTCATCTCTTGGATCTCTATTTGGTTTCTTTAAGCTACTTATTACGTCCTCTAATGTATAAATATCTATATTTAGCTTAGTAACATAATCTTCGATATTAATATTATTTAAACTATTTATCAAGTTATCAGTTCCAACATCATTTAAGGTAAACCCTAACTCATTAAGTAATTTTAAAGCAACATCGTAACTTTCAGGATGAATACCTGTTTCATCTAAAATATTAGTACCTTCATTTATTCTTAAGAAACCAATTGCTTGTTCATATACTTTATCACTTAATAATTTCTTTTTCTTAATTTCTTCTCTAGAGTTTATCTTGCCATGTTCTTCTCTATAGTTTATTAGCTTTTCAATGTTGTTTTTCTTTATACCTGATACATATTTTAAAAGCGATGGTGATGCTGTATTTACGTTTACCCCTACGCTGTTAACCGCCTTTGATACAACGAAATCTAGGCTTTCTGATAATTTTTTAGCGGCAACATCATGCTGATATAATCCAACGCCTATTCCTTCTGGTGGTACTTTAACAAGTTCTGCTAAAGGATCTTGCAACCTTCTTCCGATTGATACCGCGCTTCTTTTTTCAACCGCTAAATCAGGAAACTCTTCTATGGCAATTTTACTTGCACTATAAATTGATGCCCCTGCTTCTGATACTATTACATATTTACATGGTATATTAAATTCTTTTATTATGTCAGCACAAAACTTTTCTGATTCACGAGATGCAGTACCATTGCCTATTGCTATTATATCTACGTTATGTTTTTTTATTAAAGCCACAACTTCTAATTTACATTTATTTATCCTATCTTCGGATACGTTATTTAAAAATGGTTTTATAACGGTTGAATCTAAATACTTTCCCGTCTTATCAATAACCGCTAACTTACAACCATTAACATATCCAGGGTCAAATGCTAATACTACTTTTTCTTTCATCGGAGGAGTAAGAAGTAAGGCCTCTAAGTTTTTACCAAAGTTATCTATTGCAGCTTTTTCACCTTTTTCGGTCAAATCACTTCTAATTTCCCTTTCTACCGATGGAAAAATAAGTCTTTTATAACTATCTTCAATAGCTTCTTTTATGTATGTTGCACAAAAACTATCATTGCTTTTAATATTTTTACGTTCTAAAAACTCTATTATTTTAGCACTTTCTATGTTTATTTTAACAGATATTATACCTTCTTTTTCAGCTCTGTTTATAGCAAGGACGCGATGTGGTTTTATTTTGCTTACGGCCTCATTATAATCATAATACATCTCATATGTTTTGTTTTCATCATTTGCGTTTTTCTTTAATTTTGTTTCTAAAATGCCAAACTTATACATGTTATTCCTTATGTATTTTCTATATGATGCGTTATCACTAATCCACTCTGCGATTATGTATTTAGCACCTTCTACAGCCTTAGAAGTATCGGTTATTACTTCATTTATGAATTTACTTGCCATAGACGTTATGTCACCATTTGTTGGGCACGACATTATCATTTTAGCTAGTGGTTCAAGGCCATTTTTAATCGCTTCAGTAGCCTTAGTTTTCTTCTTTTCTTTATATGGTCTATAAAGATCCTCTACCTCAACTAACTTGGTGCATTTCATTATTTGCTCTTTAAGTTCATCAGTTAAAAGACCTTTTTCATCGATTAATCTTATAACGTCCTCTTTTCTCTTTAAAAGATTAACTTGATATTCATAAGCGTCACCTATTACTTTTATTTGTTCTTCGGTTAAATTACCAGTTTTTTCTTTTCTATATCTTGCTATAAAAGGAATAGTATCTCCCTCTTCAAGCATTTCAAGAGTAGCTTTTACTTGCCACTGTTCTACTTTTATTTCAATACTAATTTCTTTTATAATATTTTCATTCACTTTTATTACCTCCAATTGTTGTTACTATTTAAGTATAGCAAAATTATAAAAAAAGAACACTAACAAATTAACGTTAGTGTAAATTATATTTTTATGTATTAAAAACTTATCTCTTTTATACACGCCTTATTTTCTTCTTATATACTTTTCTGTAACTCTAATTTTTTCTTTTATTTATCAGATTTATTAAAGCATTATCAGTATAACATTTCATGGCCAATTCATGTAAGTAATCAACCAATGCTAACGAATTATTGTATCCTACTAATAAGACATCTTCGTGTCCAAAAAATCTATTATTATAGAGCTTTCGTTTATTTCATTTTCTTTAAAATATTTATCACACGTTAAACAATAATAGCAAATATGATTTTCATTTGGTAGACATTCACTTGTTCTTCCAGTTACCATACTACCATGAACCTTTATTAATATATCATGATTACAATCTTCTTCTAACTGTTTCATGAACTCTTTTTTATTATCTTCATATTTTTTTGTTGCATCTTGTATTTTTTTTATTTTCTCTTCACCAGATAAGTTATCTAAAAGTAAAATTTCTGTTTCGTAAGTTTGTCTTAAATAATTTAAATATTTATGACTACCCTTTATTGGTCTAATGTTTCTTGACATGTTATTATCCACCTAACTACATAATAACATAAAAAAAGAAATATTAAAATTTCTTTCTTTTTATGAATATCCTAACTACATAATATAAGAATATAGCCATTATAATTACATATATCCATATTAATACAGTATTTAATATACTAGTTGTATAGTGATTTATAACACCTGGAACAGATGCTGGAATATAAGTATCGATAAATACCCTTATCTCTTTGACTGGTATAAAACCATTTATAATATTTAATATTCTAAATAAAATATCTATCATCCCAAAACCAAATATGTAGGTTTGAAATCTTTTTGAATAAATAATCACGAAAACTAATAATACTATCAATACAAATAAGTCTATGTATACCATTTTAATACCTCCACATACTATAAAAATAATATCATATTTAAAAAAGCGTTACAATAAAATGATAAATTACTTTACAAAAAAAGACACCCTAATAGCGCGCCTTTTGATTTTCAAATGGTGGGCTGTTAGGGATTCGAACCCTAGACCCACTGATTAAGAGTCAGTTGCTCTACCAACTGAGCTAACAGCCCATT
>CAYVPV010000022.1:0-25815 GCA_964453925.1 uncultured Muribaculaceae bacterium
TTTCGATAAGTTTCATAATGCTGGTTATAAAGGATTATATAACGGGAGACAGCAAAATATATTGCTAGAAGAAAAGGTTTAAGATATAGAGAAGATATTTTAGATAATATGGGAAGTGATGAGTTAGTAGCTAACTTATTTAGAATTTCACAGACAGAGCAAAAATTAAGAAAAAATAATGTTCAAGGCGAAAAAAATGCAAACCAAACACACTATAATATTGGAAAAAATATTAGAGAAGTTATAAAAAAGAATGATGGAATAATGCTAGAAGATTTACCAACTCCTCAAAAGAGCATAAAAGAATTAGAAAAAAATACTAAAATAATAAGCATAAAAGATAAAGAAATTTAGTGGACTATAAAGCTTGAAAAAGATAGATAATAATGGTAAATTATTAATAGAGGATAAAAATCTAAAAATAAGTAAATAATGGAGATAATATGATTAAATTATCGGAAATAAATATATCTGAGTTTAGTGATTCAGATATTGATAAAATAGTTTATGATGGAATTTATGACGATAATAAAAAGGCAAAGTACGCACTAGTCTTTTGGTAATAGTATGCTTATTAAGGAAAGGGTTTCTACTGCTGTTAGATTATATAATGAAAAAAGAACTCAAAAGTTAATTTTTTCTGGAGGATCAGGTGGGGGTTTCTAACAAAGATGGTGATTTGAAATCAGAGGCTGAAAAGATGAAAGATTTAGCACTTTTGCTAGGTGTAAAAGAAGAAGATATATATACCGAAGATAAATCAAATAATTCATTTGAAAACGTGCATAATGTTATTTCTAAGTTTGGTGAAGATATTATAAAATCAAATATAATAATTGTAACAAGCGAATTTCATCTGAAAAGATGTTATGCAATACTAAAACAAAAGATGCCAAATATAAATATATCGTTAGTTGCAGCTAAAGATGGTTTTTCTGATAGAAATAATTGGTATTTATCAGATAATAGTTGGAATTCTGGTAGGAGTTTAGCAACGTATGAGGCTGGCTTGTTAATTAAGTATGCAAAAGAAGGAAAAATTAAAGATTTAGAAGTTAATTTAGATAATGTTAAAAAGATATAAAAAGGAGAATAGAAAAATGAAACTAGATAAAAAAGTGGCTGTTGTAACAGGTGGTGCAATGGGAAATGGACTTGGCATCGTAAAAGTATTTTTAAAGTATGGTGCATCAACTTTACCAGAAACTTTAACAATGGGAGTTTAACTAGAATTAATTTCTAGTTTTTTAATAATTCTTAATAAAAATTTAATTGACTATGAACATATGATTTGATAGAATGGTTTTTGTTAGTTGCCTTACAATAAAGAAGGGATATTATGAAAGAAAGAAAAATTTTGTTTGAAATTAAAATGCTAGACGTTATGATATCAAGAAAGATGCTAAAAAACGTAGAAAAAAAAGATTTGAAACGGATATCAAGGGGTCAAGCTATAATACTTAAATTTTTATATAAGAATAAAAATAAAATAGTATATCAAAGTGATATAGAAAAAGAGTTAGGGGTTAGAAGATCCACGGTATCCGGAATTTTAAGCACGATGGAAAAAAACGGGTTTATTATTAGACGTGTTTCATCTAATGATGCAAGAAAAAAAGAGATAGCATTAACCATTAATTGTTTGAATAAACATAAAGAGATAGAACAAAAGATAGCTAATTTTGAAAAGGTTTTATTAAAAGGAATAACTAAAGAAGAAAAAGACGCCTTTTTTAAAACGATTGATAAGCTAAAAGAAAATTTAAAATAAGAAAGGATTGATAACATGTTAAAGTTAATAAAAGAATTTAAGAAAAAAGATTTTATGTTAATTTTTGTATGTGTACTTTTAATTTTATTTCAAGTATGGCTTGATTTAAAGTTACCTGATTACATGACTGAAATAACTAGGTTAGTACAAACAGAAGGTACTAAAATAAGCGAGGTATTAACGCAAGGTGGATACATGCTTTTATGTGCCGGAGGATCACTTCTTGCAGCGTTCCTAGTAGGTTACTTAGTTTCATATGTTTCTGCAACATTCTCTAAAAGAACCAGAAAAACTTTATTTGAAAAAGTACAAGCTTTTAGTATGGAAGAAATGAAAAAGTTTAGAATTAGTAGCTTAATAACAAGAACTACCAATGATATAACAAACATTCAAATGTTTATTGCGATGGGCCTTCAAATGCTTATTAAAGCACCTATTACAGCAGTATGGGCTATTTGTAAGATATTTGGTAAAGGTTGGGAGTGGAGCTTAGCAACTTTAATTGCTGTCGTTATATTACTCGTTGTTATAGTATCTCTTATGGTAACTGTTTTACCAAGGTTTAAAATAGTTCAAAAACTAATCGATAACATAAATGGTCTTACTCGTGAAAATTTAAATGGTATAAGAGTAATAAGAGCGTTTAACGCGGAAAAATATCAAGAAGAAAAGTTTGAAGATGGAAATGATGTTTTAACTAGAACACAAACCTTTAACCAAAAGGTTATGTCGATAATGTCACCAGCGATGTATTTAATAATGAACTTTTTAACACTTTCAATATATACTATTGGATCTAGTCTTTTAAGTAATGCTGGTATGCTTGATAGATTAAATATATTTAGTAATATGGTTGTATTTTCTAGTTATGCAATGCAAGTTTTAATGTCATTTTTAATGCTTGCCATGATATTTATAATGTATCCAAGAGCAAGTGTCTCAGCTAATCGTATTAAAGAGGTTTTAGATACCGATGAACAGATAAAAGATGGTAAATTTAAAGATGATACTAAAGTTTATGGGGAAATAGAATTTAAAAACGTATCGTTTAAATATCCAGATGCCGATGAATATATCTTAGAAAATATATCGTTTAAAGCTAAAAAAGGGGATACCCTTGCAATAATTGGTTCAACTGGTAGTGGTAAATCAACAATTGTAAACTTAATAATGAGGTTTTATGACGTAACCGATGGAGAAATATTAGTTGATGGTATAAACGTAAAAAATTATAAACTAGAAGTATTACATGAAAAATTAGGATACGTACCACAGCGAGCAGTAATATTTGATGGATCAGTTAACTATAACATTGGTTATGGTAAAAACGAAGTCCCTGAAAAACAAATTAAGAAAGCTGCAAAAGTAGCCCAAGCAAAAGAGTTTATTGAAAAAATGCCAGATAGGTATGAAGCAAATATAGCAGCAGGTGGAACAAACATATCAGGTGGTCAAAAACAAAGGGTTGCAATAGCTCGTGCTATTGCTAAAAATCCAGAGATATTTGTCTTTGACGATTCTTTTAGCGCCCTTGATTATAAAACTGATTATGTTTTAAGAAAAGAATTAAAAGAAAACATAAAAGAAGCAACAAGCATTATTGTTGCACAAAGAATAGGTACCATAATAAACGCAGATACAATAGTTGTATTAGACAAAGGAAAAATCGTTGGTATTGGTAAACATAAAGATTTATTAAAGAAATGTAATGTGTATAAAGAAATAGCTTTATCACAACTATCGAAGGAGGAACTTGAAAATGAGTAATGACGAAAGAAAAACAAGTGCTCCAAGAAGAGGTCATGGACCAGGTGGAAGAGCAAATCCAGGTGAAAAACCAAAGAACTTATCTCTTACTTTAAAGAAGATGGTTAAATATTTAAAACCGTTTATGCCGGTTTTAATAATCGCACTTGTCCTTGCGGCAGCATCAAGTGTACTTTCAATAATAGGACCTAATAAACTTAGTGATTTAACCGATGAATTATCTAAAGGATTAGTAGTAAATAAAGAAAAACTAACTAGTGTAACGGAAGATATAGCTGGTTCTTTAAGCGAAGAAAAAATAAAAAGTGTAAGTGCAAGTATCATGGATATTAAGTTAGATAATAACACCATAATGATGATAAATACATCTAACGATATTTCTTTAGAAGATAAAGCAGTGTTTAATGAGTTTATTAAAAGTGCTAGCGCCATGTCAAAAGAAGAACTTATAGGTGGAATAACAAAACTTCCTAATAGTATTACTAATGTTATTTTACCGGATAGTACTATAGATAACGTTTTAGTATCTTCAAATGATAAAGTTGAGTTTATTGATGTTGTTAGTAGTATTGATTCATCTGATGAAAAAGATATGGTTAAAGCGTTATCTAACATGCCAGAATCAGTTCAAGAGATATTGCTTCCCGATAGTAAAGTAGAAGGAGTTTTAGTAACCACTGGTGAAAAAGTTAAGTTTTTAAGTATCATGGGTAATATCAGTGAAAAATCTAGTGCTAACACAATTTATAAAGCGTTAGATGAATTACCAGATTCCATATCAGACTTAATTAAACCAAAACTAGATGGTAAAGCTATAAAATCAATTGTTATATTCTTAGTTACGATATATCTTATAAGTGCTTTATTTAGTTTTTTAGAAAGCTTCTTAATGGCTATTATGTCTAATAAATTTGCTAAAAGCTTACGTACTAAAATATCTATTAAGATAAACAAACTGGCATTAAAATATTTTGATACTCATTCAACTGGTGATATATTATCACGCGTTACAAACGATGTAGATACAATAGGTGTTAACTTATCTCAAAGTTTAGGCTCTTTAGTTGCGGCAGTAGCCTTATTCGTAGGATGTGTTATAATGATGTTTGTGACTAACTGGATTATGGCAATAACAGCAATTGTATCATCGTTATTTGGATTTGCATTTATGTCAGTGGTATTGGGTAAATCTCAAAAATACTTTTTAGCAAGACAAGTAGAGTTAGGAAAATTAAACGGACACATTGAAGAGATATATACCAACCATAACGTTGTTAAGGCATATAATGGAAATTATGATGCTTCAAAGACGTTTGATAAGTTAAATGATAATGTGTTTGAATGTAACAGAATGAGTCAGTTTTTATCTGGGCTTATGCCGTCGATGATGAACTTTATTGGTAACTTTGGTTATGTTGCTGTATGTGTTGTTGGTGCGATTCTTGTAATGAATAATCACATAACTTTTGGTGTAATAGTTGCGTTTATGTTATACGTAAGATTATTTACATCACCACTTTCCCAAATCGCACAAGGTATGACAAGTATTCAGTCTACGGCAGCCGCTGCAGAACGTGTGTTTGAGTTTGTTGAAGAAAAGGAAATGGAAGATGAAAAGCGTTTAACTAAAAAGTTAAATCCTAAAAAGGTTAAGGGTAATATTGAATTTAACCATGTTAAGTTTGGTTATGAAGATGATAAAGTAATCATTAAAGACTTTAATTGTAAAGTTAAACCAGGACAGAAAATAGCAATAGTAGGGCCTACTGGAGCAGGAAAAACAACGATGGTTAACTTACTTATGAAGTTTTATAACATAAATGACGGAGAAATCTTAATTGATGGTGTTTCTACTAAAGAGTTAACCAGAGAAAACATTCATGATTTATTTATCATGGTACTTCAAGATACTTGGCTATTTGATGGCACTATCCGTGATAACGTTAAGTACAATACTAAAAACGTAAGTGATAAAAAGATTATGGAAGCTTTAGAAACAGTAGGTGTTGATCACT
The DNA here is from genome assembly GCA_964453925.1 of uncultured Muribaculaceae bacterium. GTDB lineage: Bacteria > Bacillota_I > Bacilli_A > RF39 > UBA660 > Aphodocola. Next base: position 5,554 of record CAYVPV010000022.1, read on the forward strand.
TTGTAAAATCACTTCCTGGTGTACTAGATTACGTGATAAAAGATAGTGATTCGGTATCAGCAGGTCAAAAACAATTACTTACCATCGCTCGTGGTATGATAAAAGATGCTCCTTTCTTAATCTTGGATGAAGCTACATCCTCAGTTGATACAAGAACAGAAGAATTAGTTCAAAAAGCAATGGATAAACTAACTAAGGGAAGAACTTCATTTATCATCGCACATAGATTATCCACAATAAAAAATGCTGATTTAATATTAGTAATGAAAGATGGTAACATAATAGAGCAAGGAAACCATAAAGATTTAATGAAACAAAATGGTTTTTATGCAGAACTTTATAATTCTCAATTTAAAAATTAATTGGTTAAGGCGTATTTGCTTTAGCCTTTTTATTAATTTTACCTAAACTCAATAAGTATATGACTTTTTACAAGTTTTATAGTATAATTTAATGGTGATATATTTTTAAATTTGATAGGGGAATTTAAATGAAAAATGTTTTTATAATACATAGTTATAATGGAGATACTGAATATTCTTTTGCACCAAGTATTGAAAAGATGTGCAAAGAAAATAATATAAATTATTATTATCCAAAATTTCCAATTAGAAGCAAAGCAACTTATGAAAGTTGGGAAAATGTATTAAATGATTATAAAGAAAGAGGTATTTTAAATGATGAATCAATAGTTATTTCTCATAGTTTAGGAACACTATTCATCCCTAAATATTTAGTAAGAAATAATGTAAAAATTAGTACATATATTAGTGTTGCGGGTTTTGTAAATTATAGAGGTAGAGAAGATTTAGAAGATGTATCAAAAAAGTATCAACCAACAGATAAAGAATTTAATGAGTGTCAAACATTAGTGGATAATATTTATTCAATATATAGTGATAATGATGAAATGAATTCTATGGATAAGTTAGAAAAATATGCAGAAAAGTTATCAGCAAACAAGATACTTATTAAAGGTGCTGGACATTTTAATCCTAAATCCAATGTAACTAAAATAAATGAATTAGATAAAATTATAGTTGGAGTTGTAAATGAATGATAATTATAAATGATTAAAGATTTTAAGAGAAGCGATGGAAGTAAAAATATATGAAAAATAATTTTGGTATAAATGAAGCGAGTTTTGAAGAAATGATATCACTTCTTAAAAGTTTTGATAATTTAGATTAAGTATATATATTCGGAAGCCGTGCAAGAGGAGATTATAAAAATACTTCTGATATAGACTTAGCGATAAAGGCAAATAGTGATATTAAACTTAGACTATTAAATAAATTAGAAGATGTAAGATGTATTTTAAAATTTGATGTGGTTGACATAAATAATATAGGTAATGAAAAGTTATTAGAAAACATAAAAAAAGAAGGAATATTAATTTATAAGAAAGAGAAAGGAAATGGAAGATGAAAAGAAGTTTAAAAAAAGAAAAGTTATTTTATGCGGATTTAAGATGTTGTGTAAATTATAACTTAGATTCTACTTTTTTAGAGGAACGTGTTTTATTATTACGTACTGATGTTTTAGAAAAAAAATATATTAATCTTGAAGAATGTAAAAATGTAATAGATATTTTTAAAGCTAAAACTCTAAATTCTGTACCACATGAACCAGGTGAAATTTTTGTTGATGACACAACTGTAGTATCTGTGTATCCTTTAGATATATTTGGAAAAGTTAGTGTTAAAACAATGAATGATTTAAAAAGAGCACACAAAAGATAAGATAGTATTCGTACTATCTTTTTTTCTAGTAAAAGTAAGCACTTTGCGTTATAATAAAACTGGTAGTATGAAACTTCTAAGAGGGTGATAAAAATGAAACTTATAATGGTAAGGCATGCTAAAACTGATTATAATGATAAAGGATTAGTTCAAGGTATGACGGATATTTCCTTAAACGAAGAAGGCAAAATGCAAGCGAATAAACTTAAAGAAAAATTAAAAGATATAAAGTTTGATATATGTTTTTCTTCGCCACTTAAAAGAACTTTAGAAACTGCAAAAATAATATTAGGTAATGACTTTTCAATAATAACAGATGAGCTTTTGCTTGAAAGAAACATGGGTACCTATGAGGGTGGTAGTTTTAAAGAATACCAAAAGCATGATTTTTGGGATAGAAATAAAAATTATGATATAAATGGCGTAGAATCAGTTAAGGATATATTGAAAAGAACAAAATTGTTTTTAGATAATTTGAAAGAAAAATATTCTGATGAAACAATATTAATAGTTAGTCATGCAGCAACATTAAGAGCAATTCATTTTAACATAGTAGGTTATGATGATAATACCTGGTTTTATAATTTTAAGCCAGAAAATGCTGAAGCTTACGAATATAACTTATAGGTAGATGTGATTATGGATAAACATAGAATAAGAACAATTGAAAATGACGAAGCATATTTAAGACAAGTGTCACAAGAAGTAAAAAAAGATGACCCAGAGTTAGAAGACGATATAAAGAAAATAGCTAACTACTGTAGGAATTATGGTAATATGATAGCACTTGCATCCGTACAAATCGGGATCCCTAAAAAAATAATTTACATAATGAAAACTGATGAATATAACGTTTCTAAAGAAGAAGATTTCGAAGATAAGAAAATAGTGATGATAAATCCTAAAATAGTAGAAGAAAAGGGTGAAACATATTACTGGGAGGCTTGTGCTAGTTGTCTTGATAATATGGGTCATGTTAAAAGACCATACATGGTAAGAGTAAAATACTTTGATGAAAAATTCAACCAAAAAGAAGAGGTGTTTGAAGGATTTAAAGCAACCGTGTTTTCTCATGAATATGATCATTTATTTGGGATACTTCATATAGATATAGCAGATAAGATTTACAATATGTCTCAAGAGGAAAGAAAAAAGTTTAGAAAAAATAAAGAAAATAAATATAAAGTTATATCAAAGACAAAGAAGTATAAACATCCTTTAAGATGATGTAAAATTAATGAAAAGGTGATGTTATGAAAAAAGATATTAGTATTGATTTTATTTATAATTTAAGTAAAAATTTTAATACAAAAAATTTGGTATTAAATAAAGAAAAAGTTAATGAATACAAAAATATAAAATATGATATAGAGCTTGAAAGTGGTCAAAGATACAATCAAGAAAAAAGTGATAGTTGTTGGATTTTTACAGGATTTAACATGATATCCAACAATATCGCAAAAAACTTAAATGTTGATATAAAAAATCTTAGATTTTCATCGGCATATTTTACTTTTTTTGATCGTTTAGAAAAATCAAACTCTTTGTATCAAATGATAATAGATTCAAAAGTTAAAAAGATTGAAAGTTTACAAAATAAAATAAGCAGATGTATTAGTGGGACAGGAAATTTTATATATTTTAGAGGTTTAATAAAAAAATATGGAATAATTCCAGAGTCTTGTATGGAAAGCAATGAATTGGAGTTATTTAACAACGATTTAAATTTTATTTACAACAACAAAATTATGAATGATGCTATAAAGCTATTTAAGATGAAAACAAGAGAAAAATCTGTTTTAATTCAAATTAAAGAGAGTATGTTAAAGGAAAACTTTAAAATTTTAAGTAAGTTATATGGAAAACCACCTGTTAAAATTCACTATACATATATTGATAAAAATAATAAAGAAATATCTTTAAATATGACACCTCAACAATTTACAGATAAATATTTATCTCTTAATTTAGACAATTTTATTCAAGTTGAAAATTACCCTATGAGTAATAGAACATTAAATAAAAAACATCAGTTTAAATGTGATTTAAATATATATTATGGTTGTAAAAATGAGTTTTTAGAACTAAAAATTGATAAGATTAAAAAATTAATAATTAAAGAATTAGAAGATGGAGCCCCTGTTTATATATTATGTGATCCTAGAAGAATGATGGATAAAAAGCATGGTATTATAGACTTAGACTTATATAATATTAATTTTGATATGTTAAACAAGGAAAATTTAATAAAGCATGACCTTATAAGATACATGCATGCTATGTGTATAAAAGCAGTTTCTTTAAAAGATGGCAAACCATTTAAATGGAAGATAGAAAATACTTATGGAATAGAAAACAATAACAATGGTTTTATAATTGTTGATGATAAAGCATTTGATATATTTTTATTTAGCGCGATGATTGATAGAAAATACCTTGATGAAAAACTTATTAATGAATTTAAATTAAGAAAATGTAAAAACGTTTAATAAAATAGGAGTGGTAGTAATGGTAAATATTTATACAACAGATGATAAAGGTAAAATAAAAGAATTAAAAAAGTTGCAAAAAGGTTGTTGGATAGATTTAGTTAATCCTGATATAGAAGAATTAGAAAGTATCTCTAAAAAAACAAAAACTGATTTAGATTTACTTACTAAGTTAATGGATGATGAGGAATTACCCCGCATCGAAGAAGGAGATAACGCAACTTTAATAGTAGTGGATACGCCTTATGCAACGGATGCTAAATATAAACATAAGTATAATACTGATCCTCTTGGTATTATAATAAATAATGATGGGTATTTTATAACGGTATCTTTAAAAAAGCAAAGTTTACTTAACGACTTTAAAAATAACAAAATAAAAAATTTTGATATAAAGAAAAAAACTAAGTTTATAATTCAAATATTAATTAGATTAGCGGGAGTATACCAAAAGGAGCTAAACTCAATTGATGATTACATTAACAGAAAAGAAACGATTCTTTCGAAATCAACTGATAACAAAGAATTAGTGGACTTACTTAATGTAGAAAAAACACTAGTATACTTTTCAACGTCTTTAAAAGCTAATGATATAGTTCTTGAAAAACTAGCGAAAGGTAACGTTATAAAGTTATATGAAGAAGATGAAGATTTGCTTGATGATGCATTAATTGAAAATAAACAGGCAATAGAGATGGCAAGTATTTATAGAGAAATATTAACTAGTATGACTGATACTTTTGCAAGCATAATATCAAATAATTTAAATGATGTCATGAAATTTTTAACTAGTATAACAATCGTTCTTTCAATTCCTACAATGGTTGCATCATTTTTAGGAATGAACGTACCTATGGGTAAAATGGGAACATCAAATATAAGCTTTATAATAATTCTTGTAATATCATTTATAGTATCAATATTAATTACAATAATTTTAAAGAAAAAGAATATGCTATAATTAAGATAAGAGGTGATATTAATTGAACTTAAATAAAAAAAACAAAAGGCAAATAATGGAACTAATTATTTTTGCAGGAATAGTTTTATGGGGAGTATTTCATTATAATGTATTTATTGATTTAGTTGTTTTTTTAATAAAACTTATAATGCCATTAATTGTTGGTATAGCAATAGCGTTTATAATAAACGTTCCAATGAAACAAATAGAAAAAAAAATATTTAAAGTAGAAAAAAGAAAACATAAAAAACTTATTAGGATAGTTTCTTTACTTATTTCTATTATTTTAATTTTCGGTATAGTTGGACTCATTATTTTCCTTATAATACCAGAATTAATTAGCGCGATTGGCATGATAGGTAAAAATTTACCAGATGGGTTTAACTGGATAAATGACTTATCTACTAAAGCTATGGAACTTTATCCAAGTGCAAAAGACTATATCAAAAATATTGACGTGAAAAATTTATTAGATACTACAATTGGAACAACAGGAACTATAGTTTCCTTAATAATGACTTTCTTATCAAGCATGATATCAAAATTATTTATGTTCTTTATGGGATTTATTATTTCTATATATATATTAATTGATAAAGAAAATTTAGCACGGCAAACAAAAAAACTTCTTATGGCATTTTTACCAGATAAGGCAGTAAATAAAGTTAGAGAAATAGTAAAACTAACAAATACAACCTTTGCTAACTTCATAACAGGCCAATGTCTAGATGCTTGTTTAACTGGTTTTGAATTTTTTATAATTTTATCAATTATAAAAATACCATACGCATTAATACTTGGAGTTTTATTTGCAATAACAGCGCTTATTCCTTACGTTGGAGCGTTTATAACCTTAGTTGTTGGAGCGATTTTGGTTGCGGTTGCAAATCCTATTAATGCATTATGGTATGCTATAGCATTTTTTGTACTACAACAATTTGATGATAACTTTACTTATCCAAAAATAGTTGGTAAATCAGTTGGGCTTCCTGCTTTATGGGCGCTTATTGCAGTATTAATAGGTGGAAGTGTGTCAGGCCTTATTGGTATGATAATAAGCATTCCTTTATCGTCTGTTTTATACACTTTACTAAAAGATTACGTTAATAAAAAATTAGAAGATAAAAAACAAAAATAATATTGACTTTAAATATTTGTCAGATTATAATTAAGTAGTAATCATTACTATTTAGGAGAAAAGATGAGGTATTCAAAGCAAAAAGAAGAAGTTCTAAAAACGGTTCAAGAGTTATGTAATCACCCAGATGCTAAAGATATTCATAAAGAGGTAAAAAAAAGAATACCTAATGTTAGTTTGGGAACTGTGTACAGAAATTTAAGTGCTTTAGCGGATGAGGGGCTCATAAAAAAAGTAAGGTTAGAAAATGGTAATGATAGATTTGACAAAACACTATCTAATCATAATCATGTTATTTGCGTAAAGTGTGGTAAAATGTGTGATGTTAATGTTTTACTAAATACATCTGAAATAGATGAGATAGAAGAGGAAACAGGTTTTAAAATTACGAATAGTAATTTTAATATAAATGGAATATGTAAAGATTGTATGGAAGGAAGGAAAAATTAATTATGGAATTAAAAGATTCAAAAACATATGAAAACTTAATGACTGCATTCTCGGGAGAAAGCCAAGCTAGAAACAAATATACTTATTTTGCTAGCAAAGCAAAAAAGGAAGGTTATGAACAAATAGCAGCTATTTTTGAAGAAACTGCTAACAACGAAAAAGAGCACGCTAAAATGTGGTTCAAACTACTTAATGGTGGGGATATTCCTACAACAGCTGAAAACTTAAAAGCAGCAGCTGAAGGTGAAAACTATGAATGGACTGACATGTATGCTGAATTTGCTAAAACAGCTAAAGAAGAAGGATTTGATCATATTGCTTATCTTTTTGAAGAAGTTGCTAAGATTGAAAAGAATCATGAAGAACGTTACATGACTTTACTTGGAAACGTTAATAATGATTTAGTATTCAAGAAAGGTGAAGAAACAGTATGGATTTGTCGTAACTGTGGATATGTATACGTTGGTAATGAAGCTCCAAAAGTATGTCCAGTATGTGCTCATCCTCAAAGCTTCTTTGAACAAAAAGCAGAAAACTATCAATAAATATCAAACAGCGCTTAATTGTGCTGTTTTTTCTTGAAAAAAAGTAACTTTAATGATATCATCTTAATTAGTATAGGAGCTTGAATCATGAATAAAAAGGTTAGTGAAAAAACAGAAGTTTTAAGTTTAGAAGAGATAAAAAAGAATAATGAAGAGTTATTACAAAAAACAGAATATTTAGACTTGTCCGTAATTCAGTTAAAAACAAAGTTAGATAAAACTAATAAAATACTTTTTATTTTACTTGGAATATCAATAATATTATTAGTGATAATAGTTATATTTATATTTGTTAAGAGTGTATAAACACTCTTTTATTGACTTTGCTTCTAACTTATATTATTATAGTTTTGCTTGTGGGAGTGAAAAAAATGAAAAATAAAAAAATATTATCATTATTACTTAGTATTGTTATGACATTAAATGGTTTATCAGCTAATGCTATTAAGGTAGTGGCTAAGGAAAAAGATGATGTTACTGTATCAGATGAAGTGGATAATGAATTGAATGTTAATATAAATATGAGTAAAATAATGAAAAGAAATTATACTTATACCGAAGATGGTGTAGTATTGAATTTCGAAAAAAAAGAATATACTTCTTATTTAGATGTACAAGATTGGATTAAATATGATTTGATGTGTGATCCATATAATAAAAATATAGATTATCCTGATAATTTATATTTATTTGATTGGACTGAAACGGGTGAAGAAGTTAATATATTAATTTCCAAAGAGGCATATGGAAAAGGATATGAAATGGGGGTTTTTATAAATGAAGAATTAGGAAAAATAAATTGGGATGACATTAAACTTACCTGTGATTTTGTTTATATTGATTGTTTAGATTTTAAAGATGATTCTTATGATGAAATGTTTGAAGAAAATATAAAGGGTTGTGAAGAAAATGGTATACCTTATGGTTTAGTATTTGAGCTAGATATGAATCAATTTGAAGATTATAACGTAGGAAAAAATGACTCAATAACCACAAAAAAATATTAAAAAAATATAAAGAAAGCCTACCTTCTATATTTAAAATTGCGGAAAGTGATATAACAGAAGAAAATAAAGATAATCCCTTTAGTTATGGTGGTTATGAATTTATAAATGATTCTAAAAATTCTAACAACGCTTATAATTCCGTAATGTATTTAGAAAGTTTTTATGCTAATTTTGTTTTAAGTGGTGATGCATTTATGCTTCAAATGGATTTTTTTACTTCGTTAAATTTAAAAGAGATTGTAGATAAATATTTTGACAAGAATTTTATAGATGTTCTTAAAGAATGTGGAGAGTCTTGGGATTCTACTTGTTATATGAATTATGATAATATTTATATAGAAAAGGATGGTATTCAAAAGGAAATAATGCGTTTTGTTGCAAATGATAATTCACAAGCAAACTTTTATGAATATAATAATTTATATAAAAAGAGTTCGTTAAAATATGTGTCTAAATACTTGATTCGTATTTTTGCCATATATACTGTTTTATATTGGAGTTTAGTTTCCTTCTCTAGGTTTTTGGAAAAAGATATAGGTAATCAACTAACCAAAAGGAAACGTAAGTAGTTTCTTTTTTTATGATATAATCTTAAGAGAGGCTGATTATGAAAAGAAAAAAGAAGTTAGATATTATATATGAAGACAAAGAAATATTAGTAGTAAATAAACCTAGTGGTATACTTACTGTATCAACACCTAAGGAAAAAGAAAAGACTTTGTTTCACGAGGTATCAAATTACGTTAAGAAAAGTAATCCTAAAGCTAAGGTATTTATCATTCATAGACTGGATAAAGACACGTCAGGTATTGTTATGTTTGCTAAAAATCAAAATGTAAAATATGCATATCAAAACGCTTGGGATAATTTAGTTATAAAAAGAGGTTATATAGCAGTAGTAGATGGCGTATTAGAAAAGAAAACTGGTGCTGTAAAATCTTACTTAAAAGAAACCAAGACACTACTTGTATATTCATCTAATGATAAGAAAAATGGAAAGCTTGCTATAACTAATTATAACGTAATAAAAGAAAATAAAAAATATTCGATGCTTGATATAAATATAAAAACCGGAAGAAAAAATCAAATAAGAGTACACATGAAAGATATTAATCATTCAATACTAGGAGATAAAAAATACGGTAATAAAAAAAGTTCCGTAAATAGGCTTATGCTTCATGCAGGAGAACTTATTATTATTAATCCTAAGACTAAAAAGAAAATGGAGTTTGTGAGTAAAACCCCTAAAAGTTTTGATTTATTATTTGAGGAAAGGAAGATTTAAAATGAATAAGTTTATTTGTTATCCAAAATGTTCTACTTGTAAAAAAGCAGAAAAGTTTTTAAAAGATAATAATATTAAATATGAATTAAGAGATATAAAATTAGATAATCCAAACAAGGAAGAATTAGATAAATTTGTTAAATTATCTGGTAAGGACGTTAAAGCATTTTTTAATACAAGTGGTTTAGTATATAAAGAATTAGGTTTAAAAGATAAGTTACCTAATATGTCATACGAAGAAAAATTAGAAATTTTAAGTACTAACGGAATGCTAGTTAAAAGACCAATATTAGTTACAGATAATATTGTTTATGTTGGATTTAGGGAAAAAGAGTGGAATGATTTAATAAAATAGTATTGGTGAATTATATGAAAGATATAAACTTTTTAAAAAATGATTTAATTGCACACCGTGGGTACCATGATAAAGATAAAGGTGTTCCAGAAAATAGTGTTGCAGCTTTTAAAAGAGCAATTAGGTATAATTACACAATAGAATTAGACGTACATTTAACCAAGGATAAAAGGTTAGTAGTATTTCATGATGATAGTTTAAAAAGAGTGTGTGGAGTAAATAAAACAATAGAAGAGTGTACTTATGATGAACTATTAAAATATAACTTATTTGATACTAAATATAAAATACCTTTATTTGAAGAGGTATTAAAGTTAGTAGGTGGTAAAGTAGGATTATTAATAGAAACTAAAACTGCTAAATTTAATGGAAAGTTAGAAAGTAAATTATCAAATTTATTAGATTGTTATAAAGGTAATTTTGCTATTCAAAGTTTTAATCCAATGTCTGTTTTATGGTTTAAGAAAAATAGAAAAGGTTATATACGAGGTTTGTTATCAAGTGATTTTAAACATGATAAAAAGATAAGTAACTTAAGAAAGAATCTAGCGAAAAGTGTGATTGCAGATATATTTTTAAGAACTGATTTTATTGCTTATGATATTAATGCTTTACCAAATAGTTATATAAAAAGTAAAAGAAAAACAAAGCTTATTTTAGGATGGACTATAAGATGCAAAAAAGACTATGATAAGGCTATTAAATATTGTGATAATTTAATATGTGAGAATATGGAAAAATATAAAAATTAGAAAAATTTCTAATTTTTTTGTTTTTTAGTGGAATTCTAAGATTTTTGACTAATGATTAATATGAGAGGATCTAATGTTGGGTAGTAGCTTTCCATCTTTTTATGAAGAATAGAAAGGTGGTGATGCTTATGAAAAAAGAAACTAAGTTTCTTAAAGTAATAATGCTTCTTTTGCTTATAATAATAGCCATGCTAATATTTAAGATATAAAAGAAAAAGCGTACTTACCCAGGGGGTGTACGCTTTTTCCTTAATGTAAATTAAGGAAAGCTACTAACCTTAAGTTAGGTTCTTTCACTAATTAAATTATACAAAATTATAAATTATATGTAAATAAATATTGACAAAATTTATTAAAAAAATTAATATAAAAAACATTGGTTTAACGAGGGAAAATATGAAAAAAGAAAATACATGTAAACAATGTGGTAAATGCTGTGAAGAAATAGAAATAAAAGGGAAATAAATAAAATTTTAAAATATTTAGAAGAAAATTTATCAATAATTCCAATGTTAAATTATATTGATAGTAATAAATGTGTTTTTTTAGAAAAGGAAATTGAAGATAGGACTAGATGCTTGTTATATTGTTCTAATGTCAGGCCTGTTGTATGTATGGTTTATGGTGTTGAAGGATTTGATTGTTCTCGTAATGGGATTGTTTCGTTAGAATATTCGTATGAACAAGCAGAAGATATGATGGAAGAAAATGTAGATTTGGAAGATACGTCGTTGTATAGTTTAAATGAGGCAGTAATAAACTATGTATATAAAAAAACTTTTTTTAAATTATAATGTTAAGGTATTCTATTAATATAACAGTGGAATTTACAACTTATTATATATTTCTTTTAAATTTAATTTAATAATGTTAAAATTATTAAAGAGGTGGTTATCTTGAGAATTGCAAATGATTGGAAAGATTATGAAATACTTGATATGGCTGATGGTAAAAAATTAGAACGTTGGGGAAATTTTATTTTAGATAGACCAGATCCACAAATAGTATGGAAAGAAAAAACATTTCCTTATAAATGGAAAGAAGCTGATGCTACGTATTATAGAAGTAAAAAAGGTGGAGGTCACTGGGAAAACATTACTGATGTGCCAGAGACTTGGCAAGTAAAATATAAAGACTTAACTTTTAATATTAAGCAAATGGGATTTAAACATACTGGATTATTTCCAGAGCAAGCTGTTAACTGGGATTATATGATTGATAAAATTAAAAATAGCGGAAGAAAAATAAAGGTACTTAATTTATTTGCATATACAGGAGGAGCTACTGTTGCTTGTGCTTATGCTGGTGCAGACGTTGTTCACGTTGATTCATCTAAAGGTATGGTAGCATGGGCAAAAGAAAATATTGCCTCATCTAACCTTACTGATAGATATGTTAGATTTATTGTTGATGATGTAATAAAGTTTGTACAAAGAGAAGTAAGACGTGGTAATAAATATGATGCAATAGTTATGGATCCACCATCATTTGGTAGAGGTGCAAATGGTGAAGTATGGAACATAGAAGAAAATTTATTTCCATTAATTAAATTATGTGAAGAAGTATTAAGTGATAATCCATTATTCTTCCTTGTTAATTCTTATACAACTGGGTTATCTCCTAAGGTGTTAGAAAATATTTTATACATGACAATAAATAAAAAACATAAAGGAAAAGTATCATCGGGTGAGGTAGGACTTCCTATGACAGATAGTAACCTTGTTTTACCTTGCGGGATATATGGTCTTTGGGAAGATGAATAATTTAAATGTTTTATATGAAGATAATCATATTATCGTAGTAGAAAAAAAGTCTAATATATTATCACAAAGTGATATAACAGGTGATATTGATTTACTAACAATTGTAAAAGAGTACGTAAAAGTAAAATATAATAAACCTGGTAACGTTTACATAGGTCTTGTTCATAGATTAGATAGACCAGTTGGTGGAATAATGGTTTTCGCAAGAACGTCTAAAGCCGCTAAAAGATTGAATGATGAGATAAAGAATCATAAATTTAATAAAACTTATGTTGCAGTATTAGATGGAATATTAAAGAAAGAAAAAGGTTGTTTAACTGATCATTTATATAAGGATGAACGTACTGGAAAAAGTAAAGTAGTTAATAAAGATTATCCAGGAGGAAAAGAATCTAAACTTAATTATGAAGTTGTTGGATACGTAGATAATAAAACGATTGTTAAAATAAACCTTATAACCGGACGTCATCACCAAATAAGACTTCAGTTTAAAAACTTAGGGTATCCTTTGCTTGGCGATCAGTTATATGGAAAGCAAAATAAAGAGCAAATAAGACTTTTTGCATATAAATTATCATTTAATCATCCAACTACAAAGGAAAAATTAGAATTTACGTTATTACCAAAATGGAAGGAATTAGAAGATGAAACAATTATATATAGACTTTGATGGTGTAATACTTGATACAATGTCAAAAACATATGAAGAAATGTCTAGACTTGGAATAGATAAAAACGATTTTAATAAAGTTACTGAATTTTTTAGAAATGCAGATTGGAAAAAACTAATAGAAGAAACTGAAGAAATAAATGATAGTATTAATGAAATAAAAAAGATATGTGCTTCTAAAAAATTTAACGTATACATTTTAACTCATATTAATTCAACTAATGAGATAATCGAGAAAATAAGATATTTACATAAACATTTGCCACAAGTAACAGTAGTTAGTGTTCCAAAAGAAATACCTAAGACAGAGGTAGTAAATCCATCTGCGGCAATTCTTATTGATGATTACTCTGGTAATATTAAAGAATGGCAAAAAAAACTTGGAATAGGAATTAAGTTTGTTAAAGAATTAGAAGGTAGTGACTATCCTGAAATAACCCATTTATCAGAAGTTATAGATATGTTTAACCAGTAAAGATAAATTTATCTTTACTTTTTTTAAATATTAAGTATAATACTAGACTTAACAGGAGGGATTATGAATGATAGAACTATGATTGGTATCTTATCTATTTTAATTACAGAAAACTGTAACTTAAAGTGTAGACATTGTCTTAGAGGGGAAAATACTAACGTTGATATTACAAATGAAACGATTGAAAATACTTTTTCTAAAATAGATGAAATAGGTCTTTTGCTTATAACTGGTGGAGAACCTTTCTATTCTAAAAAAACAGTTGCTAAAATAAAAAAAATTATAGATGAAATAAAGAAAAATAACATAATAGTCCACCAAATACAAATAGTTACTAATGGTACTAAATATGATGAGGATATTGAACAAACACTAGTTGAATTATATGATTTGGCTCTTAATAAAGAAAAATCTTCACTACTTATAAGTAGTGATATATATCACGAAGAAGAAATAGAAAGACTTGGTCTTCGTGATATAACAAATTCTAATATTAAAAAATTTTGTGATTTAGCTAATAAAATATGTATAAGATTTGATCGTTTTAAACCAAGATATATATTTGCTTGGGGAAGGGCTCAAAACTTACCAGAATCTAGAGAAGCATCGATGATTTCATGGGATATTGTGGCAAATAATTTTAATGAATTAGAAAATTGTGCTAGAGAATTAAATATTATGCCTGATGGTTCGGTTACCCCTCATGGTCAAATGTCATATGATTTTATGGAACAGTATAAAATTTTTAACATAAATGAGCAACAAGATATTATGAAAATTTTATCGGAATATACGGATTCAGCGTTATGCCATTTGTCTTATAGTGAACAATTAATTTCTTTATCAGAAATACTTGATAGAAATGATATACGTATGATTTTCACGAGATAAATTTAAAAAATAGTAATAAATTAGTATCATTTTATGTTTATTTTCTCATATATTTATAATGACTAAAATATTAAGGAGGAAATAAACATGGAAACACTTAAAGTTTCATCAAAGTCAAACCCAAGTAGTGTTGCAGGTGCACTTGCTAACGTATTTAGAGAAAAGGGTTCTGTAGAAATTCAAGCGATAGGAGCGGGAGCATTAAATCAAGCAATTAAAGCTATAGCAATAGCAAGAGGATTTGTAGCACCATCTGGTAAAAACCTAGTATGCATACCAGCCTTTACTGACATAGTAATAGAAGGTGAAGAAAGAACTGCTATTAAGTTAATCGTAGAAGCAAGATAATGCTTCTTTTTTCTTATAATACGCTGACGTACGTTTAAATGTACGTTATAATAAAATCATAAGGTGGTGATTCTTATGAAAGAATACAAAATTACCGATGCAAGGGCTAATTTATATGGCATAGTAAGTGATGTTAACGTAGCATATAACCCTGTTAAAATAGTTAATACCAAGGGAGAGAATGCAGTTATATTATCAGAGAAAGATTGGAATAGTATACAGGAAACTATGCATTTATATAGTGTGCCTGGATATGTGGAAAGTATAATAAAAGCTGATGAAGAAACTGATTGGGAAAAAGCAAAAGAATATGATCCAAATGAGGATTGGGAAAATTGGTAAAATATAGTTTAAGATTTACATATTTGGCATTAAAAGATAAGAAGAAAATAGATAAATTTAATCTTTCCGAAAGATTAAAAAAGTTACTGGATTTAATAATAATTAATCCGTTTTGTTATCCACCAACTTATGAAAAATTATCAGGAAATATGAAGATATATTACTCTAGAAGAATTAATAAAGAACATAGATTAATTTATAGGGTAGATGAAGAAAAAAAGAAATATACGTAATTAGAATGTGGACACATTACGAAAAAATGTAGAAATGTGTCTTTTTTTGTGATATAATTCTTCTTAGTTTTAAAGAAGGTAGTAGTATGAGTATTTTTAAAAAGAAAAGTAAGAATATATTTTCTAAAATATTTAGAAGAAGAACTAAGTTAGAAAAAATATATTATAAGAACGAAGAATTTATAAAATATTGTTTTGTATCCTTTGTTTGTACTTGTGTTTTATATTTGATTTTTTTCTTGGTAGATTTAATAACTAAGGGAAATTATATGCTTGCGAATTTTTTATCTTACACGATTTCATTTACCATTTTATTTATATGGGATCAGAAAATATTTAAATCTAAACCAAAAAGAAGAAAAGATAAAATAGCGCAGGTAACATCTTTTGTTATAATAAGGCTAATTGGTTTTCCACTAGATTCATTAGTTTTATCAGTGCTTATAAATAAGTTTAACATTGAAAACATGGCTGCTAAGGTGTTAGGTTCTCTTATTATGTTTATGTATAACTATGTTACTAATAAAATATTTGTATTTAAAAAAAATAAGCTTATATAATTTTATATAGGCTTTTAAATTGACTTTCTTTTATTAAAAGTGTTATTATTATTTCAGAATAGGGGTGATAATTATGGCTAATAAAAAATATACACTTTATTTTAGAGGAAAAAATAAATATGGACATGTTCACGAAGTTCCAATTGTTTCGCTTAAATTAAGAAATTTAGATATGTATACTAGTAATTTTATTGATTTTGTAGATTTATATAATAATCTTCCAATTAGTGTTGCTACGTTTATTAAACAAGAATTAGGTTATGATATAGATTTTGAGAGTAATAATGATTTAGAACGCTCTTTTTTTATAACTGATAATGATTATAAACCAATAATGAGTGTTATATTTGAAGATGATATAGATGTATTATACGTTGAACCAAAAGAATTATCTGACTTGATTTGTAAAGTAAAAATGAATTACTCAGATTTTCAAAGAACGTTATTAAATATTTCAACTTCTACTGTTGATAAAAAAAAGTATGAATTTTTTAAGTATTTATATGATACCTATGTTAAAGAAAATCCAATTTTAAAAATGATTGATACTTATGATGTTAAACATAATTTTGTTAATTTAGACTATGATCATACGTTTGTTGCAGCCATCGCAACGGATTCTAGTAACATAATGATTTTAAGTAAAAAACTGTCTCAAACAATTGAGTCAAGAAGAAATTTAGCTTTTTCATTTAAACACTTATTTAAAACTTTAGCTACCGATGGGCAGCTAATTGATTATAGTAGTATGATTGAAAGAAAAAACAAAGATTTTGACATGGACTTCGTATTAGAAGAAATGATTGATACTGTAAAAGAATATAAAAAAGATTATAATAAAAAGTATGAACTAGCCTGATATGGGCTTTTTTGTTTGACGTTTTATGTTCTTAATGGTATTATAAATATAATTAGAGGTGGATTATGAAGTACACGCTTTGCATAAAATTAAACATAGATGGAAAAGAAATAGAGCAAGAACTTGCAACACTTAGTTTAAGAGCGCTTGAGAAATATACTTCTTATTGTGATAGTTTTACTATTCAAGGTTATAATAATGTTTTTCGAAAAGACTTTATATATTATTTAAGTGCAACACAAAAAAAAGTTGCTAATTTTTTAGATAAACATAAAGTTTCTGATCAACCACTTTTCTTTAAATGTGGAGAAGCGTATACTGATATTCCTGTTTTGTATAATGACAATCTAGATGTGTTATTGATAACGAAAGAGGAATTAAATAAATTATTAGATTGGTATGGTAGTAGGAGAGTTTCTTCATTTGAAGACAAAATACAATTAGGAGTGGGTTTAAAAGAATTTCTTCAAGAAAATAATCTTTTTAATTTAATTAAAGAAGTTAGAATTACTCAAGAAGAAAAAGAAAAAAGATTGGAATATTTAAATGAAAGTTTATATAAGAACAATGAGAACTACCAAAGTGTTTTAAAGCAAATTGAATTTAACATTAAACCTTTAGTAGATGCAGAAAAAAGTAAAAACAGTAAATCTGAATCTGAAGGAACACAACTTAATTATGTTGTAACTGGTATACATCATGATGAAGATAAGGAGTATACAATAAATGATGAATTGACTTTTTATAAAGGATTGCTAAATAAATCTCGAAATTCAGACGAAATAAAAATCTTATCAATGTTAGTTGATACTACAAGAGAAGTTATTGAATTTAGAAAAAGTTTGCAAGAAAAAATAAAATTAAGGGATTCAAAGCAAGGTATTAGTAATACAGATTCCCTAAATGATGAAATATTAAAATTACAAATTACTTTATCTGAAAAAGAAATAAGAATGCAAGATTTAGCAAATGGTAATGTTTACTTTGGTGATGGAGAATTAGAAATTGATGATCCTAATTATGGAGGCAAAAATTAGCCTTCTTTTATGTTATGATTAATATGGTGATAGATATGGATAAAAGTGTACAAGAATTTTTGAAGTATATTATAAAACAAAAAAACTATTCAGAAAATACATCTAAAAGTTATGAGATAGATATATTAGAATTTAAAGAATATTTAAACAAAGAGGGTATTAATTATTTAGATATTGATTATGATTTCATAAAGGGCTATTTAATGGAACTTTATAATAAAAAATTATCTAGAAATTCAGTCGCAAGAAAACTTTCCTCCTTAAGAAGTTTTTATAAATATTTGTTTAATAATGATTTAATTAAAACTAATCCGTTTAAGTATGTTAGTACGCCCAAAAAAGAAAAAAGGCTCCCAAAATATTTAGGAGTTGAGGAATTAGAAATAATCTTTAACACTCCAAATACTAATATTCCCCTAGGTCAAAGGGATAGGGTTATTTTAGAAGTTTTATATGCAACGGGTATAAGAGTTAGTGAATTAGTAAACATTAAAATTTTTGATATAGATTTTTATAAAAACGAAATTAAAATATTAGGAAAAGGTAACAAAGAAAGAATAAGTCATTTTGGTGATTATTGCTTAGAAGCCATTAATATGTTTATGAATGATGGTAGAAAAAAACTTTTAGAAAAACATCATACTACTTGTGAGTACTTAATCATAAATGAAAAAGGAAAGCAAATAACTACTCGTGGTGTAGAAAAAATAATTGATAGCATCGTAAAAAAGGCGTCCTTAAAAAAACACGTATCACCGCACATGTTAAGGCATTCTTTTGCAACGCACCTTTTAAATGAAGGCTGTGATATTAGAACAGTTCAAGAGTTACTAGGACATGAGTCTTTAGAAACCACCCAAGTATATACTCACGTATCAAATGAAAGATTAAGAGAAGTATATTTAAAATGTCATCCAAGAAGTAAGAAAAAATGAAGGAATAATAAATATTATGATGGAAGAATTTAATAAAATTTATAATTTTGTTAACAATCATGAATCTAAAGGAATACTAAATTTTTTGTATAGATATTTTTTCATTATACTTATAATTATAATGATAATGATTTATTGGCTTTTAGTTTACACAAATATAATAGCAAACAAGTTAATAAATCAAGTTTTATGTGCCTTTTTCGCCATGATATTACTAACTATTAATATTATTTTATTAACTAAAAAATACAAACGGCAAAAAAGTTTAGTAAACTATAACTATACAAAAATTATATTGATTATTTTTTAAAAAACTATGCATCTAGAATTTTTGATTGTTTTAATTATGAAGTTCTTAAAGATGATAAAGAAAAAGTTTTATTAAATAGAGATGAGCAATATAACGAGGCGTTTTTTCTTCTAGTGGAAACATCAGTGATAAAAAATTTAGTATGATAGCTTCTAAAAATTATGTAATCCGAAACAGTTATGATACTTATTCTTATGAAAAAAAGAATTTAATTTAGGGCTAACCATTAACATTGATATGTTAACTAACATTAAAGGGAACATAAAATATGTATCTCTTAATAATTTTGATAATGTTTATAGCCCTTTTGTTAATAATGGTAAAAAAGTTAAGATTACTGATAAAAAACTAAAAAGTTTTTATAAAGTATACGGTGATGAGACGGTTATTTATCCCGGAATGTTACATGGTGAATTTACAGATATATTATGCCAAATATCTAAAAGGTTAAGCAAGGTACCACTATTCCCGCCTGACATAAAAATAGAAGTTAACCAAAATGGTATAACTATATTTGTTGGTATGTTATCAATGTTTAATGATTTATTACCGCATAAAATTAAAACTAAAATGTATTATAAAAAATTTATTTATATAAAAAAATTATGTGAGTTATTAGTAATGAGATTCAAGGTGTAGAAGTTACTTGTAAAATTTTGGAAAAACATAGCATTTATTATTGTAAGTGCTATTTTTTTTGTGCTATAATAAACTTGTATTGACTAAAGAAGGAGGAATATAAATGACAAAATGGGTTTACCTTTTTAAAGAAGGAAACGCTGATATGAGAAACCTTCTTGGTGGTAAAGGAGCTAACTTAGCAGAAATGACTAACATTGGACTTCCAGTACCTCAAGGTTTCACAATCACAACGGAAGCATGTACTCAGTACTATGAAGATGGAAGAGAAATCAATGATGAAATTCAATCTCAAATTAATGAGTACATCGGAAAAATGGAAGAAATCACTGGAAAGAAATTTGGTGATAAAGAAAATCCACTTTTAGTTTCTGTAAGATCTGGTGCTAGGGCATCTATGCCTGGTATGATGGATACTATTCTTAACTTAGGTCTTAATGAAGACGTAGTTAACGTTATTGCTGAAAAGTCTAATA
>CAYVPV010000023.1:0-23816 GCA_964453925.1 uncultured Muribaculaceae bacterium
CTTTTAACCACATAATCTTCTTTTTATTTAGTCCTTGACAAAGGGTTCATTTTAAGATGGCATAACCGTCTTTTTTATTTGACAATAATATTAATATATTTTTGTATTTTTTCAAATTTTTTAAATTCTTATAAACTGACTTACTATTATTATATAGATTTTTGTTACAATGGGATTTTAAGAAGATATCCTAGCACACTTGTAATGGCGTCAACCCAAAATATATTATAT
Source organism: uncultured Muribaculaceae bacterium (assembly GCA_964453925.1). GTDB lineage: Bacteria > Bacillota_I > Bacilli_A > RF39 > UBA660 > Aphodocola. Next base: position 232 of record CAYVPV010000023.1, read on the forward strand.
ATATTGCTATAAAAATTATTTAAAAGTTGATATAATTTTTATAAAGCGTCGGAGGTATAATGTGAAAGACTATGAATTAAGTTTAAAAGATATAAATTTTAATTATTTTCATTTTACTAAGAAGAGTAATTTAAAATCTATTGATAACAAGGGATTATTACCAAGAATTTCCATTCACGCAATGTCTTTAGAAGATACAAAAAAGGTATTCTTTGTTCAAGGGCTTGATAATTTATTAATTTTATTTGATTGCTGGATGCATGTTTGTAGCAAATATCCGCTTATTCCAGGGGTGTTTAATTTAGGAACCAAAATAATGAGATATAAATGGTTTCCTAAACCAATTATAAATGCCTATTTTAAATATACGGAATATAATAAACTACATAAATTTTTTGCATATAAGTATTTTGATTGGTTTTTAAAAAAATATATATTATTAAACATAGATATTAAAGAAGACGTGGACTTTAGTTTTAATGATATTGATGAAATTAAGGCAAAAAGATATGATAAGAATTATTTAATAAAAGGAGGATATTCTTTGAAATATTCTGATTTGGATTCTATAAAAGTAGATAGATGGAATTTACATACTTTTTCAAATCATGGAATCGCGGCAACAAAAATTAAAAAATGTACTATAAATAATTCCTACAATATGAGTGATATATTAAATTATGCTATTTATAATACAAAATTTAATATAGAAGATATTTGCCCTGTGCTTTATAGATACTTAAAAATAAGAAAATATTTATAGGATTATTGTTGCTTTATATCCAACTAGTATTATGTTAAAGACTTTCCTTTGAAATTCTAAAAAAATAAACGTTTTTAATTTTGCTGTAGGAAACCTTAATAAATAAACATATATTGTACAAAAAATAATAAAATTTTATAAGAAGAAAAAAGTTGAAAAAAACTTGCAAAAACCTCTTGAAATAAGGGAATTCTTCTGATATAATGGTTACTGCGTGTAGTTGCATAGATGTGCGAGGTTGCTGATACACCCGGTTAAGTTGGCATTATAACTTAAAGGAAATCAGGTAATTCGTTACGGAGCAAGTCTATACCAGATATAGACGAAGGGAGGACAATTTAATATGTCAAATAAAATTCGAATTAGATTAAAAGCATATGAACATCGTTCTTTGGATTTAGCTGCAAGCAAAATTGTTGAAACAGTTAAACGTTTAGACGGAAAGGTATCTGGCCCAGTGCCATTACCAACTGAAATTCAAAAATATACAATTTTAAGAGCAGTTCACAAATACAAGGATTCGCGTGAACAATTCGAAATGCGTACGCATAAGAGATTAATCGACATCATTGAACCAAGCAAGGAAGTAATTGATGCGTTACAACACCTTGATTTACCAAGTGGTGTAGAAATCGAAATCAAGTAATTATACAGGAGGAAAAAATGGAAAGAAAAGGAATCTTAGGTCGTAAACTAGGTATGACTCAAGTTTTTGCTAAAGATGGAAAGCTTATTCCTGTTACTGTGGTTGAAGTAGAACCTAACGTTGTTACTCAAATTAAAACAATGGAAACCGATGGCTATGAAGCTATTCAACTGGGTTTTGATACTAAAAGAGAAAAACTAAGTAACAAAGCAGAAAAAGGTCATCTAGCAAAAGCTAATACTGCTCCTAAGCGCTTCTTAAAGGAGATTCGCGGGGTAGACGTTAGCAAATATCAACTAGGGCAAGAACTTAACTGTCAAGTTTTTGAAGAAGGAGAAATGGTTGATGTAAGTGGAATCTCTAAAGGTAAAGGGTTCCAAGGTGTAATTAAACGTTACCACCAATCAAGAGGTCCAATGGGACACGGATCTCAATATCATAGAGGTGTTGGTTCTTTAGGAACAATGAGGCCAATGCGTGTATTTAAAGGTAAGAAATTACCAGGACATATGGGACACGTTAGCGTAACAATGCAAAACTTAGAAGTTGTTGCTGTTATGCCTGAAGAAAACGTAATATTAATTAAAGGTAATGTTCCAGGTCCTAAAAAGTCTTTAGTTATCATCAAATCAGCTGTTAAGAAACCAAACGTAAAAAAAGAAAAGGTTGAATTAGTAACTTATGTAACTGAAGAACCTAAGACTGAAGTAGAAACAGCAACAGATGATACAAATACATCACAAGAAACCACTGAATAATTATTATTTAGTTATTTATAAGGTTTAATAAATTAATACTTGTGATGAAAGGAGGAACTAAAATGCCAAAAACAGCACTTTTAAGTTTAAAAGGTGAAAAGATTAAAGACATTAAATTAGATGATAGCATTTGGGGAATTACTCCAAATGATCAAGTTATATATGAAAGCATAAACTTATTCATGGCAAATAGAAGACAAGGTACCCATTCTACAAAGAATCGTAGCGAGGTATCTGGTGGTGGAAGAAAGCCATGGAGACAAAAAGGAACTGGTAACGCTCGTCAAGGGTCTATCAGGGCACCACACTTTGTTGGTGGTGGAGTTATATTTGGACCAAGTTCAAATAAAAACTACACAAAGAAAATGAATAAGAAAGAACGTCGTTTAGCATTAAAATCAGCTTTAACTTATAAAGCTACTGATAAAGCGATTATCGCAGTTGAAAAATTCGATGCAGAAACTAATAAAACAAAAGATATGCTAAAAATTTTAGAAGGTTTAAATGCTACTGGTAAAACTTTAATAGTTACTACTGAATTAACCGAAAATTTAATTCTTTCAACTAGAAACATAGCTGATGTTAAATTAGTTTTGGCTAACGAATTAAATACTTATGATGTTTTATATGTAGATAAAATAATAATTACAGAAGATGCTGTAAAATACGTTGAGGAGGTGCTTAAATAATGAAAGATGTAATTAAGGCACCAATCATTACTGAAAAATCAGCTAACATTCAAGCTGACGGTAAGAAAGTTGTACTAAAAGTTGATAAAAACGCAAATAAAGTACAAATAAGACAAGCGGTTGAAAATGCGTTTGGTGTTAAAGTAAAAAACGTTAACACTATAAACGTAAGACCAAAGAAAAAAAGAGTAGGACGCTATGAAGGAACTACTAAAGCGTACAAAAAGGCAATTGTAACTTTAGCAGAAGGTAGCGAACTAGATTTAAGCTAATAAGGAGGATTTGAAAATGCCAGTTAAAAAATTAAAACCAACTACACCTTCTAGAAGGCAAATGAGTGTTTTGGTTAATGATGAAATAACTAAATCTACTCCTGAAAAAAGCTTAGTTGGTAACAAAAAGAAAAGAAACGGACGCAACAACTTAGGTCGTATTACTGTAAGACACCGTGGTGGTGGAGCTCAAAGAAAATACCGTACAATTGATTTTAAAAGAAATAAATTCGATATTACTGGTAAAGTTGCAGCTATCGAATACGATCCAAATAGAAGTGCTAACATCGCATTAATCTTCTACAAAGATGGAGAAAAAAGATATATTATAGCTCCTAAAGGATTAAAGCCAGGCGATATAATTGTTAGTGGGCAAAACGTTGATGTTAAAGTTGGTAACGCAATGCCAATTATGAATATACCAGTAGGTACTGTTATTCATAACATCGAAATGAGACCAGGAAAGGGAGCACAAATTGCTCGTAGTGCTGGATCTAGTGCACAAATCTTAGGTCGTGAAGAAAAATATGTATTAATTAGGTTAAGAAGTGGTGAAACAAGAAAGATACTTGGAACTTGTATGGCTACAATAGGTGAAGTTGGTAATGCAGATTATGCGTTAGTTAACTTAGGTAAGGCAGGGCGTACTCGTCACTTAGGCATCAGACCAACAGTACGTGGTTCTGTTATGAATCCTAATGATCACCCACATGGTGGTGGTGAAGGTAGAGCTCCGATTGGCCGTAAACAACCTATGACACCTTGGGGTAAACCAGCTCTTGGTATGAAGACTCGTAAAAACAAGAAAGCTTCTACTAAGTTAATCGTAAGCCGTAAAAAATAATAGAAAGGAAAAAATGTAAATGGCAAGAAGTATAAAGAAAGGACCTTACGTATTTCCTAGATTACTTAAAAAGGTCCAAAAGTTAAACGAAGAAGGAAAAAAAGAAGTAATTAAAACTTGGTCGCGCCGTTCAACAATATTCCCAGAATTTATTGGTCACACTTTTGCGGTTCACAATGGTAAGGATTTCATTCCAGTTTATGTAACTGAAGATATGGTTGGACACAAACTTGGTGAATTTTCACAAACTCGTAGATGTGGTGGACACGGCGAGAATAAAGACAAGAAGTAATAACTAGAAGGGAGAACTAATATGGAAGCGAAAGCAATTGCGAAGACAGTTCGTATTTCCGCTTTAAAATCTCGTTTAGTTATGAGGTTAATAAACGGAAAAGACGTTAGTGAGGCTATGGCTATTTTAAACAATATGAATAACAAGGCATCACGCGTTATAAAGAAAGTTTTAATATCAGCAGTGTCAAATGCTGAAAATAATCATAATCTTGATAAGGCTAAATTATTTGTTAAAGAAGCTTATGTTAATGATGGTCCTGTACTAAAGAGATCAGTACCCGATTCAAGAGGAAGAATTGCTAAAAACGATCACCGTACAAGTCATGTAACAGTGGTTGTAGCAGAAAGATAATATAAGGAGGAAGACTAATGGGTCAAAAAGTTAATCCTGCAGGCTTAAGACTTGGAATCAACAAGGATTGGACTGCTAAATGGTATGCACCAAGTAAAGATTTCTCTGCAACATTAGAAAATGACATAAAAATCCGTAACTTCTTAGCTAAGAAGTTAAAGAATGCAGCAGTTTCTTCTATAACAATTGAAAGAAGTAACAAGAAAACTGAAATTAAAATCAGTACTGCAAAACCAGGTGTTGTTATTGGACACGGTGGTGAAGAAATCGAAAAATTAAAGAAACATATCAACAAATTAGTTGGTGAAGAAGTTCAAATTTCTATAATGGAAGTTAAGAATGCTGATATGGATGCTAGATTAGTAGCAAATAACATTGCTAGTCAAATTGAAAATAGAGGTTCATATCGTATGGCTCAAAAAAGAGCAATCAGAAACACAATGAGAGCTGGAGCTAAAGGAATTAAAACTTTATGTTCTGGACGTTTAAACGGGGCAGAAATTGCTCGTAGTGAAGGTTATAACGAAGGTACTACACCTTTACATACTTTAAGGGCTGATATTGATTATGCAACAGCTGAAGCTGATACTACCTATGGTAAGATCGGTGTTAAAGTATGGATTTATAAGGGTGAAATACTTCCAACAAAAAAGAAAACTGGAGGTGCTCACGATGTTAATGCCAAAAAGAACTAAATATCGTAAACCTCATAGAATTTATCATGAAGGAAAATCAAAAGGGAATACAGTATTACACTTCGGTGATTATGGTTTAATGGCAAAAGAAGGTGCTTGGATCACTGCTCGTCAAATCGAAGCTGCCCGTGTTGCTATGACGCGTTACATGAAACGTGGCGGTAAAGTATTTGTTAATATTTTTCCTCACTTATCATTAACTAAAAAACCTTTGGAAACTCGTCAAGGTAAAGGTAAAGGTAATCCAGAAAGCTGGGTTGCAGTAGTAAAAGAAGGCAAAATTATGTTTGAAGTTTCAGGTGTATCTGAAGAAGTTGCTCGTGAAGCATTAAGACTTGCAATGCACAAGTTACCGATCAAATGTAAATTTGTAACTAAAGAAAATGGTGGTGACAAAAATGAAGGTTAAAGAAATTAGAGAACTTACCACTGAACAAATCGAAGCTAAAATAGTAGAAGCTAAAGACGAAATATTTAATTTACGTATGCAGCAAGCTACTGGTAACTTAGAAAAACCTTCAAGAATACATGAATTAAGAAAAGACGTTGCTAGAATGAAAACAATTTTAGCAGAACGTAAAGAAGCTTAAGGAGGTTTACTTATGGAAAAGACAAGACATGAGGTAGTTGGTAAAGTTGTAAGTGCAAAAAATAACAAAACAATTACAATTTTAGTTGAAACTTATAAAAAAGATCCAAAATATGGTAAACGTGTTAAATATTCTAAGAAATATGCAGCACATGATGAAAATAACCAAGCTAAAGTTGGAGATATCGTTAGGGTTGTTGAAACCAAACCATTATCAAGAACAAAGAGATTTAGTTTAGTGGAAATAGTAGAAGAAGCCGTAATTTTATAGGCACTTTACAATTAAGAAGGAGGAAACACTTATGATTCAACAACAAAGTCGTTTAAAGGTTGCTGATAATTCTGGTGCTCGTGAACTAATGGTTATTAGAGTCTTGGGTGGTAGTAGAAGAAGAACTGGAAACATCGGTGACATAGTAGTTGGAACAGTAAAAAAAGCAACTCCAAATGGTAATATAGGAAGCGGTAAAGTCGTAAAAGCGGTTATCGTTAGAAGCAAATTTGGAATGCGTAGAGATGATGGTTCTTATATCAAATTTGATGATAATGCATGCGTTATAATTAAAGATGATAAGACACCAGTTGGAACAAGAGTTTTAGGTCCAGTAGCACGCGAATTACGTGATAAAGATTTCATGAAAATTGTATCGTTAGCAAAAGAAGTGTTATAGGCCTTTTAAGGAGGAAAAATCATGAATTTAAAAGTTGGAGATAAAGTAATTGTTATTGCTGGTAAGGACAAAGGTAAAGAAGGAAAAATCATCGCTAAGAAGGGTGAAAAGGTTTTTGTTGAGGGTGTTAACATGGTAAAAAAACACGTTAAGCCTAACGGACAAGATCAAAACGGTGGAATTATTGACAAGGAAGCAGCTATTCACGTATCTAACGTAATGATGATTGATCCAAAAACCAAAAAGCGTACTAGAATAGCACATGAAATAGATAAAGACGGAAAAAAAGTTAGAATTTCTAGCAAGTCAAAATCTAAGTTAGACTAATAAGGAGGGTAACTATGAACAGTTTAAAAGAACAATATACTAAGGAAATCGTTCCTGAATTAACAAAAAAATATAATTATACTACTGTCATGGCTGTACCAAAGCTAGAAAAGATCGTAGTTAATATGGGAGTTGGGGATGCAACTACTAATAGTAAACTATTAGATGTTGCAGTATCTGAACTAGAAAAAATAACGGGTCAACAACCAGTTATTACAAAAGCAAAAAAATCAATTGCTGGTTTCAAATTAAGAGAAGGTCAAGCAATTGGATGTAAGGTTACACTTCGCGGAGAAACTATGTACACTTTCCTAGAAAAGCTTGTTAAAATCGTGTTACCACGAGTACGTGATTTTAGGGGTATTTCAAACAAAGCGTTTGATGGAAGAGGAAACTATACTTTAGGGATAAAGGAACAAACAATATTCCCAGAAATAGTTTATGATGAAGTTGTAAAAGTACGTGGAATGGACATTGTTTTTGTTACAACAGCAGAAACAAATGAAGAAGCATTAGACTTGTTAAAAGGATTCGGTTTACCTTTTAAAAAGTAAGCAAATGGGAGGAAATAAATGGCAAAGAAAAGTATGGTCGTAAAAAACAAAAGACCAAAAAAATTCAAAGTACAAGAATACACTCGTTGCAACAGATGCGGTCGTCCACATTCAGTAATGAAAAAGTTTGGTATCTGCCGTATTTGCTTTAGAGAACTAGCATATAAAGGTGAAATTCCTGGTGTTAGAAAGTCAAGTTGGTAAGAGGATAGATTGAAGGGAGGATTCATATGTCAGTAACAGATCCAATCGCAGATTTACTTACGAGAATTCGTAATGCAAATCAAATGCGTTATAACGAAGTTGTAGTTCCTTCATCAAACGTTAAATTAAAAATCGTTGAAATATTAAAAAATGAAGGATATATAACTAATTACAAAGTAGAAAAAGGGGAAGTACAAGATAACATTATTATTACTTTAAAGTACGGACAAAATAAAGAAAGAGTAATTTCTGGTTTAAAAAGAATTTCAAAGCCAGGCTTACGTGTATATGCTAAAGCTGAAGAAGTTCCTACTGTATTAAATGGTTTAGGAATATCTATCGTTTCAACATCTAAAGGTATTATGACTGGTAAAGAGGCCAAAAAAGAAAACCTTGGTGGAGAAGTTTTAGCTTACATATGGTAATTCATAAGGAGGGACTAAAAGATGAGTCGTATTGGAAATAGAATATTAACAGTTCCAGAAAACGTAACTGTTACTAACGAAAATGGATGCATCACTGTTAAAGGACCTAAAGGTGAATTATCATTAGAATTAAACAAAAATGTAAACGTTGAAATTAATGGTAACAAAATTAAGGTTACAAGAAACAGTGAAATAAAGAAAGCAAAACAAATGCATGGTACAACAAATGCTTTAATCGCCAACATGATTAAAGGTGTATCAGAAGGTTATGAAAAAGGCCTTGAAATAATTGGCGTTGGTTACAGATTTAACCCAAAAGGAAAAGTTTTAGAAATTAACGCAGGTTATTCACATAAAGTAGAACTTACTGTACCCGTTGGTCTTACTGTAGAAGCGGTTAGTGCAACTGAAATAACAGTTAAAGGGATTGATAAAGAAGCAGTGGGAAAGTTTGCTGCAGAAATAAGAGAAGTTAGAAAACCTGAACCATATAAAGGTAAAGGTATTCGTTACAAAGGTGAATATGTTCGCCGTAAAGAAGGTAAAAAGGCTTCTAAATAATAGGAAAGGGAGATTATTACAATGATTAAAAAGACATCACGTAATGAAGCTCGTAAAGCTAGACACGCTAGAATAAGAAATAAAGTTAGTGGGACTAGCCAGTTACCAAGATTATGCGTATTTAGATCTTTAAAAAACATTAGTGTTCAAATCATTGATGATGTAAAAGGTGTAACATTAGTTAGTGCTTCGTCATTAGATAAAGATTTAAATATTAAAAATGGTGGTAACATAGAAGCAAGTAAGCTTGTAGGAGCTGCAATTGCAAAGAAAGCAAAAAAAGCAAAAATAAGTAAAGTAGTATTCGACAGAGGTGGATACTTATATCATGGACGTGTTAAAGCACTAGCTGCTGCAGCACGTGAAAATGGATTAGAATTCTAAAGGAGGGTAACGATGGAAAGAAGAGAAAGAAAACCACGTGAAAAAGAATATAACGAAACAGTTATTTCTGTAAATCGTGTTACGAAAGTTACCAAAGGTGGACGCCGTCTTCGCTTTGCAGCAACTGTTGCAGTTGGGGATGGTAAAGGTAAGGTTGGCCTTGGAACTGGTAAAGCAAACGAAGTTCAAGATGCAATCAAAAAAGCAATTCAAGATGCTACTAACAGAATCATCAAAATTGATTTAGTTGAAGATAGAACAGTTTCTCATGATGCTATTGGTACAGCAGGGGCAGCAAGAGTATTAATTAAACCTGCAAAAGCTGGTACTGGTATTATCGCTGGCGGTTCAGTTCGTGTAATCTTAGAATTAGCTGGTGTCAAAGATATAATTTCAAAATCACTTGGATCAAACACAAAATTAAATACCGCAAGAGCTACAATAGAAGCTTTAAAGAGTCAAAAAACAGCAGAACACATTGCTGAACTAAGAGGAAAATCTGTAGAGGAGATTTTAGGATAATGAAGTTAAACGAATTAAAATATAACGAAGGTTCCAAAAAGAGCATCAAAAGATTAGGTCGTGGTTCTAGTAGCGGTACTGGAAAAACAAGTGGTAGAGGAGAAAACGGACAAAAGTCTAGAAGCGGTGGAGGAGTAAGAATCGGTTTTGAAGGTGGACAATTACCTTTATATCGTAGACTTCCAAAACGTGGATTTTCTAACGCTATGTTCAAAAAAACATATGCAGTTATAAATGTATCTGATTTAAACATTTTTGACGAGGGTACAGAAGTAACTCCAGAATTATTATTCGAAATGAGAATAATAAAAAAACAATTATCTGGTATTAAAGTATTAGGTAATGGTAAATTGGAAAAGAAATTAACTGTTAGAGCACATAAATTCTCTGACGTTGCAAAAGAAAAGATAGAAAAAGCAGGCGGTAAAGCTGAGGTGATGTAGGATGTTTAAGAATCTTAAACAAATCTTTTCAGCCAGAAACAAAGATATTAGAAATAAAATCTTGTTTACACTGCTAATACTATTTATTTATAAGTTAGGAACAGCAGTTCGCGTTCCTGGTACTGAAAACATTACACAAGATTTAGGTTTTTTGGAATTATTAAACGTAATGGGTGGTGGCTCACTAAAAAACTTTTCAATATTTGCTCTTGGTGTTACACCATACATTAGTGCTTCAATAATTATTCAATTATTACAAATGGACATTATTCCCTATTTCTCAAATTTGGCTAAAGAAGGTCATACAGGAAGAGTTAAGTTGAATAAAATAACAAGATACTTAGGAATTGCTCTGGCATTCCTACAAGGACTTGTAATGGCTTTCTCATTCTTGGGAGAGGGCGCAACATCAATTGAGTATTTGAGAACTACTTTGATACTTACAGCAGGAACATGTTTCTTACTGTGGTTAGGTGATCAAATCACTAGAAATGGTGTTGGTAACGGAATATCGATGTTAATCATGGCAGGTATATTAATAAGTACTCCTAGCATGATGGTTGATGCGTTTGGTTCATTTGTGGTTTCCGGAACAACTCAAGAAGTGGCATTAGGAGTTACAAAATTTGTATTATTCTTACTTGTGTACATTGCAATAATAGTTGGAGTAGTATTCATAGAAAAATCTGAAAGAAGGATTCCTGTTCAATATTCAAACAGAACTTCAACAGCGTATGGGGCAAAACAAACATACATTCCATTCAGATTAAACTCTGCAGGAGTTATGCCAGTAATTTTTGCATCTAGTTTAATTTCAATACCATCACTAATTGCAACATTTATAAAAAAAGATTCTTTCTCATTATTCGTAAATAGTTATATAAACTATAATACGGTAACAGGATTTATATTATATATATTATTAATTATCTTGTTTACTTATTTATATACTTTTATGGCTTCTGGTTTAAAGCCGAAAGAATTAGCAGAAAATTTAAATAAACAAGGTGGTTATATTCCAGGAGTAAGACCTGGTAATGAAACAAAAGGATACATTAGTAAGATATTATCAAGAACAACGTTTTTAGGGGCTTTATTCTTGATTGTAATAGCAGGGCTTCCAATACTAGTATCAAACTTAAGTAGTTTACCTACTAGTGTAACGGTTGGAGGAACTGGACTACTAATCGTAATAGGTGTAGCACTTGAAACTTATAATCAAGTTGAAAGCAGCTTATCAGCAAAGAAATATGAAAGGGGTTACAGAAAATAATGAAAAATATTATCTTTTTAGCACCTCCTAACGGAGGTAAAGGTACTTTATCTGAAATGCTTGTTAGCAAGTATGGATATGGTCACATTTCAACAGGTGATTTATTAAGAGATGAAATAAACGCTGGAACAGAACTTGGAAAAGAAGTTGACGTTATAATGAAATCGGGAAAATTCGTTTCTGATGATATAATATTAAAATTAATTGCTAATCGTATAACTAAACCTGATTGCGAAAATGGTTATATATTAGATGGGTTTCCAAGAACTAAAGTTCAAGCTGAAAAGTATGATGAATTATTAGAAAGTATGGGAAAAGATTTAGGAGTTGTAATTTATATTAAAATTGACAAAGAAGCAGCGCTCCAAAGATCAATATCTAGAATTACTTGTCCTAAATGTAAGAGAATATATAACAAGGTTTCTAAAGAAATGAGACCAAAAGTTGAATGGATCTGTGATGATTGTGGATCTGAGTTAATGCAAAGAGCAGATGATCAAGAGGAAACATTCATTAAACGTTATGATGAATACATGGATAAGACTATGCCATTATTTGATTATTATAAATCGAAAGGTGTGCTAAAAACAATTAATTCTCATGTGAGTAAATATGATACGTTTGATGAAGCGGTTAAAGTTTTAGAAGAAAATTAGTTGCCAGATAATAAACAGGAGGGTGATTTATAGTGGCTAAAAAAGAAGATGTTATTGAACTAGAAGGTAAAGTTGTTGAATTATTAAAAGGCGGCGATTTTAAAGTTCAATTAGATAATGGACACACTGTAGAAGCTCGCGTTTCTGGTAAAATGCGAATGAATAAAATTCGTATCTTACCAGGTGATACAGTAGTCCTTGAAATATCACCTTATGACTTAACACGTGGGCGTATAACCTATAGAAAATGATAGGAGGAAATAAATATGAAAGTTAGACCGTCAGTTAAAAAAATTTGTGACAAATGTAAAGTTATTAAACGTAATGGGAAAGTAATGGTTATTTGTGAAAACCCAAAACATAAACAAAGACAAGGATAATAGGAGGTGCGAAAGTAAATGGCACGTATAAAGAACGTAGATCTACCAAACAAAAGAATTGAAATAGCATTAACTTATATTCATGGTATTGGTAGAAAATTATCAAGACAAATTTTAACTAAGTTAGATATTAACCTTGATACTAAGGCTAATGATTTAACAGAAGAAGAAATTTCTAAAATTCGTAAAGAATTAGATGATTACCTATTAGAAGGTGATTTAAGAAGAGAAGTTTCAATGAACATTAAAACAAAGATGGAAATAGGATCTTACCAAGGGTTAAGACATCGTAAAGGATTACCTGTAAGAGGTCAATCTACTAGAAGTAATGCTAGAACTCGTAAAGGTAAAGGTAAGACTGTAGCAAACAAGAAGAAGTAGGAAAAAGGAGGATACAAAATGGCTTACAAATCAAGAAAACGTAAAGTTAAAAAGAATATCCCTGAAGGACAAGCTCATATACATTCTACTTTTAATAACACAATCGTTACTATTACTGATAAAGAAGGTAATGCAGTAGCATGGGCATCAAGCGGAACTTCAGGATTTAAAGGAAGCAAAAAGAAGACTCCATTCGCAGCTGGTATGAGTGCAGAAGCAGCGGGGAAAGCAGCTTACGATTCTGGTATGAGGAAAGTAGATGTTTTCGTAAGAGGATTAGGCTCAGGTAGAGAAACTGCAATCCGTTCATTACAAACTGCAGGATTAGAAATCCTTTCAATCACAGACGTAACACCAGTACCACATAATGGTTGTCGTCCACCGAAACGTCCACGTGGATAATTTTAGGAAAAGGGAGTGAATTTATATGATAAAATTCGAAAAACCAATATTCAAAGTTACTGAATATGTAGAAAGCAGAAACTATGGAAAATTTGAAATCGAACCCTTAGAAAGAGGATTTGGTACAACATTAGGTAATGCGCTTAGAAGAGTAATGTTATCTTCATTACCTGGAGATGCAATAACTAGTGTTCACATCGATGGCGTTCTTCACGAATTTCAAACAATTGATGGAGTAATTGAAGACGTAACAGAAATTATATTAAACTTAAAAAACGTAGTTGTTAAAAATCATACTGATGAACCCAAAACTATTAAGTTAAACGTTAGTCGTCATGGTGTTGTTACAGCAGCTGACATAGAAAAAGATGCTGATGTTGAAATAGTTAACCCTGAACAAGAAATTGCTACGTTAGTTGAAGGTGGAAAACTTAACATGGAAATGACCATTAGTAATGGTCGTGGGTATGTTAGAGCAGAAGCTAATAAGAAATTATTGGGAGATGTTAAACTAAACACAATTGCAATGGATTCTAATTTTTCTCCAATTGAAAGAGTCAATTATGAAGTTGAAGGCGCACGTGTTGGTCAAGATGATTCTTATGATAAATTAACTATGGAAATTTGGACTAATGGTTCAATGAAACCTGAAGAAGCTATCGCTTTAGCATCTAGAATAATAATTGAGCACTTTGACATTTTAACTAAGTTAGATGAAATAGCAGATGAAACGGGTCTTATGAAACAAAATGTTGACGACTCTAAGACTAAGGCACTTGAAATGTCAATCGATGAATTAGAGTTCTCTGTTAGAGCATATAACTGTTTAAAGAGAGCTAATATTAATACATTACAAGACTTAACTCAAAAGTCTGAAAACGAAATGATGAAAATCCGTAACTTAGGTAAGAAATCTTTAAAAGAAGTTATTGATAAAGTAAAAGAAATGGGATTTTCATTTAGAAATGAAGACTAAAAAGTAAGGAGGAATACAAATGGCTTATAGAAAATTAGGACGTACTAACAAACATAGAAGAGCTATGCTTGCTAACCTAACAAAGGACCTAATTAAGAATGAACGTATTGAAACAACAGAAACACGCGCTAAAGAAGTACGTAAATGTTTTGATAAAATGGTTACATATGGTAAAAATAGTAGCCTAGTTTCTAGACGTAATGCACTTGCTTTCTTACATAACGATAATGAGGCTGTTAAAAAGGTATTTGACGAATTAGCTAAACGTTATGAAAATAGAAATGGTGGGTACACTAGAATATTAAAATTAACAGAAAGAAAGGGCGACGACGCTCTTATGGTTGTACTAGAATTAGTAGATTAATTAAATTAGAAGCTATAGCTTCTTTTTTGTTTTTATTAATTATTTTATGTTATACTAGAAATGGTGATAATATATGAAAGCATTGGTAACGGGAGCATCAAGTGGTATTGGAAAAGATTTAGCAATTAATCTTGGTAAACTAGGTTATGAAGTGGTTTTAGTGGCTAGGAAAGAATCAGATTTAAATAAAGTTGCAAAATTATGTAGCACTAATACGGAGATATATGTTACCGATTTATCAAAAGTAGAAAATTGTATAACCCTATTTAATAAGTATAAAAATATAGATTTATTAATCAATAATGCTGGATTTGGTATGTTCGGTGAATTTAAAGATATTAACTTAGATAATGAATTAAATATGATAGATGTTAACATTAAAGCACTACATATATTAACAAAGTTATATTTAAATGAAATGATAAGGAAAAATAGTGGGAGAATACTTAATGTAGCTTCAACGGCAGCCTTTTTACCAGGCCCTTTGATGAGTTCCTATTATTCCTCAAAATCTTATGTTTTTAAGCTTACAACGGCTATTTTTGAGGAATTAAGAAGGATTAAGTCAAAAGTTAAAGTGTCCGTTTTGTGTCCTGGCCCTGTTGATACGAATTTTAACAATGTTGCTGGTGTTAGTTTTAGTATGAAAAGTTTATCAAGTGACTATGTAGCTAAATATGCTCTTAAGAAGATGTTTAAAAACAAGCTAGTTATAGTACCAGGGTTTGCAAACAAATTAGGTGCTATAGGATGTAAGTTTATGCCGCTTAGAGTATTACTTAAAATAGATTATAATATACAAAGAAAAAAGGAGAGGTAAAGATGAAAAAGAATGAAAAAGGATTTACATTAGTGGAATTATTAGCAGTTATAGTAGTTTTAGGAATAATAATGGTAGTTGCTGGAACAGCAGTGTTGAAAACAAAAAAAGATGCTAACGAAAAAGAAGCGGTGCAAATAGAAGAGTCAATAACAAAATTAGGTTCATCAATATACAGTTATGAAGTTTTATCCGGAAATAAAGATGATGAAAATTATTTCTATAAGGCTTATAAAGGTATAAATGAGGATGAAAGTATATATATATCCATTAGTGAATTGAAAGATACTGGATATTTAACAAGCGATAAAATTAAAAATCCTGCAGGAGGAGATGACTGTCAGGGCTATTTAGAAGTTACTAGAACTAATGAGGGACCAGAGTTTAAAGGATATTTATCTTGTGAGAATTTATATGAAACACCAGGGTATGATGTCGATAAAGAATCCTCTTCAACTAAACTTTCATCTTCTAATATTTTATATAGGTAGTAAGAAATTAAAATGGGAAAGGCTATATAAAGTAGCTTTTTTTTAAGTTTTGTTATATAATAAATCCTTATATTTTAAGGAGGTGAAAAATATGGTAATACTAGAAATTAAACATCTGACTTTTAGATATAAGAACAAGTTTATTTTTGATGATTTTAATTTTGACGTTAATCGTGGTGATTGGGTTACGATAGCAGGACCTAATGGAGCTGGAAAAACAACTCTTGTTAAGATTTTAGCAGGTCTTGAAAAGTCGTATTCTGATATTACTATATTTGGTAAACCTCTTAAGAAAAAAAACTTATATGAAATAAGAAAACAAATCGGTTTTGTTTTTGATACCCCGGACGATTTCCTTGCTTGTGAAACAGTGGAAGATGAGCTTGCGTTTTCTTTAGAAAATATGGCGGTTCACCCAAAAACAATAAAAAGAAAAATTGATGAAATTTCAAAAAAGCTTAAAATAGATAACTTACTTAAAGAAAATCCATACAATTTATCCGGTGGAGAAAAACAAAAGGTTGCCTTAGCTTGCGCTTTAATGTTAGAACCTAGAATTTTAATTATGGATGAATCTTTACTTATGGTAGATATTAACGAAAGAGAAGATATCCTTAAATTATTAAAGGAGTATAATAAAGATAAAAGGGTAACCATCTTATCTTTTACTCATAACTTAGACGAAGCAATTTACTCTGACAGATTAATTATACTAAAAAACGGAAAAATAGTCGTTGATGGCACTTTTCCAGATGTATTTAGTGAAGAGAGAGTTATGAGAAAAATAGGCCTTGAGGTTCCTTTTACTATAGAACTATCTCAAAAGCTAAGAGTTTATAATATAATAGATGGTTTAGAACTTGACCTAGAAAGGTTGGTGTCTAAAATATGGAAGTAATATTTAAAGATGTAAATTTTTCATATAATTATAAAACGGAACATGAAAAAGAAGCATTAAAAGATATTAATTTATGTTTAGAAAGTAATTTAATTCATGGGATAATTGGACCTATTGGAAGTGGAAAATCAACGTTGTTAGAACTCATGAACGGTATAGCAAAACCAACTAAAGGTGAAATTTCAATAGGTAAGTATGATTTACATAAAAGAAAGTTCAAATTTAGTAAATTTAGGTATGATGTAGGTTTAGTATACCAATTTCCAGAAAAGCAATTTTTTTGTAACACGGTTGGTGAAGAGGTAGCTTTTGCCCAAAAAATATTTGAACCTAAAAATAAAAATATCAAGAATAAGGTAATCAAGGCCCTTAAAATGGTTGGATTAGATGAATCTTATATAAATAGAAGTCCTTTTAACTTAAATAGTGGTGAAAAAAGAATGGTTGCGGTAGCTTCAGTTTTAATTTCAAACCCTAAACTTTTAATAATGGACGAACCTACCATAGGGCTTGATAACAATAGTAAAAAAAGACTTATGAAGTTACTTAAAAAACTAAAGACAATGTATTTTAAAACAATAATAATAGTAACTCATGACGTTGATATGTTATATGAAATAGTAGATAATGTTATTGTGTTAAATAAGGGAAGGATAATTAAAGAAGGAACCAAGTTAAATGTGTTTAGCGATGTAGAGTTGTTAGATAAAAATAATACACCAGTTCCAAGTATTGTTCGAACCGAAAAAATGATATATGACAAAACAGGTATAGATTTGGGTTATGTTCCAAATATGAATACGTTAGTAAGGTCAATTGTAAACGTTTTAAATAGTGAGGATGGTGATTTATAATGAGGAATAAATTTCCATTCTTTAAATACGTAACTGGTGATTCTAAAGTTCATTTAATGAATTCAAAAATGAAGATAATATGGCTTTTATTGACAATACTTACTATAATACTTATAAATGATTATATATCTCTTGTAATTGTAACTTTATTTTTGGTGTTCATCATGGAAAACACAAAAATAAATTTGGGCGCCTACATATCAAATTTATTACTTGTATGGCCAATATACGTACTAATTTTAATAATTTCTTTTTCATTTTCTTTTAATCTGTTATTTGGCGTTTTAACAGCTTTAAAGGTTGTTTTGATAGTTTTAATTTTTCTAATTTTAACCACCACAACGTCGTTAAGTGAAATAGCTTGGGGATTTGAATGTTTATTTGAGAAATTAAAAAAATTAGGAGTTCCCGTTTCTAAAATTTCTCTTAGAATTGCAATGGATATAAAGTTTGTATCGACAATGTTTGAAGAGGCTAAAACAATTAGAAAATCAATGGCATATAGAGGTATACCATATAATAAAAATAAAATAATTTCTTTTAAGAGAATGATAGTTCCAGTAATTTCTTTATCTTATAAACTTTCTAGGAGAATGGTTAAGATAATGAAGCTAAGATTTTATGGTAATTCTAAAAGAAGAACAAATTACCATGAAAATAAAATAACTAAATACGATAAGATATTGGTGTTTGTGCCATTCGTTCTTATTTATATAGTTATTTGGTTAGGATGGTGTTAAAATGAGATTTTTAATAGATTTTTCATATTCTGGTGCGGATTTTAATGGTTACCAAAAACAGCCATTAAAAAGAACGGTTCAAAGCGAAATAGAAAAAATTTTAACAAGTATTAATGGTGGTAAGAAAGTAGTTATATATTCATCGGGTAGAACTGATGCAAAAGTAAACGCACTACATCAAATGGCTCATTTTGATATGGATAAAGAAATTACGTCATATAAATTAAAAGGGGCGCTAAATAGTTACCTTTCAGATGATATATATATTAATGAAGTAAAAGAAGTATCTAGTGATTTTCATGCTAGATATATGGTTAGATCAAAAACTTATGAATATAAGATAAATACAGGAACGTTTAATCCTTTACTTCGCACCCACGTGTATCAATATTGTAAACCTTTAAATATAAAAGATATGAAAAAAGCATTACGCTATTTTATTGGAACTCATGATTTTACCACTTTTACTTGTGCAGAAGATAAAAGAAAAGATAAGGTAAGAACTATATATAATGCATCTATAAGTGATAAAGATGGAATAATAACAATTACTTTTGAGGGTAAGGGTTTTTTAAAATACCAGGTAAGGAATATGGTTGGTACGTTAATAAAAGTAGGAGAAGAAAAAATAAATTTTGATGAGATACCATTTTTATTAGAAAAAAAGGACAGAAGATGTGCATCCTTATGCGCTCCTGCCGAGGGTCTTACTTTAGTTTTAGTGTCATATTAAAAAATAGTTTTCAAATTAATGAAAACTATTTTTTATTTAGCGTCGTTTATTAGTTCAGCCAAGGTCTTAATACTAATTAATCCACAAATACCAACTAATATATAAACAATTTTGGATCCTAAAGCTCCGGTACCGCCAAATATAGTAGCAACTAGGTCAAAGTTAAATAAGCCGATTAATCCCCAGTTTATTGCACCAATGATCATTACCGTTATAGCTATAATTTGTAATGTTTTCATAATTTTCCTCCTTTTATACTAATAGGATAATCAAAAAATATTATTTTATACGCGAATATTACCAATTTTTAACCATATAATTAAATGAAAATGAATGAGGTGAATTGATGAAAAAGATTTTATGTTCTTTATTGGTACTTTTTTGTGCCATATGTTTAACAGGTTGTGGAAAGGAAACCGAAAAAACGGTACTTAATAAACTATCAAATAAGCTTAATAAAGTTTCAGGGTATAAAATAGAAGCAGAGATGGAATTAATAAATAATGAAGATTCTTATAAATATGATGTATCTGTTTCATATATGAAAAGCGATAATTATAGAGTATCATTAAAAAATCAAACAAATAATCATGAACAAATTATTTTAAAGAATTCTGATGGTGTGTATGTTTTAACTCCATCGCTTAATAAAAGTTTTAAGTTTCAAAGTAAATGGCCATATAATAATTCCCAAAGTTACTTATTACAATCTGTTGTAAATGATATGAAAAATGATTCTAAATTAAGTATGAAGAAAAAAGATGGTAATTACATATTTACTAGTACGGTAAATTATAAAAATAATGTCAATTTAACACATCAAGAAGTAGTTGTTGATAAAAGTTTAAACATAAAACAAGTAACAGTTTATGATAGTGAAGAAAACGCTCAAATAAAGGTAATATTTAAAGAAATAGATATGAATGCTAAATTTAAAAGTAATTACTTTATTCTAGAGGAGAATATGGAAACTTTAAAAGATACCACAACAGAAGAAACTAAAACTCAAATTAATACATTAGATGAAGCTGTATATCCAATGTATTTACCAGATGGTACATATCTTGAAACCGAAAAAACGGTTGACTTGGATGAGGGCTCTAGAATAATTTTAACTTTTGCTGGGGATAATTCATTCATGTTAGTAGAAGAAACCGCTGTAAAAGAAGATGAATTATCCGTTGTTCCAACAAGTGGTGATCTAGATATATTTATGGATACTATTGCGATTGTTGGTGATACTTCGGTAAGCTTTATAAGTGATGGTGTTGAATACTATTTAGTTTCTAGTACTATGTCAGGTAGTGAACTAGTAAATGTTGCTAAGTCAATATCGGTAATGCCTGTAAGTAAATAATGTTTTAATTATTACTGATTTATGTTAAAATAAATCCGGTGATAATAATGAAAGAAGAAGTAAAAAACGGAATAATAATATGTGTTTGTGTGGTTTTGATTATTGTAATAGTTTATTTCACAATATCAGTGTTCTTTACAGGGGAGTTTGGATTAAATAAAAATAATAAATCTAATGATAATGAAGAAAATTTAAGTGAAGAATCTAGCGTTTTAAATTCTAGCTATAGTAATATGATAATTGCCGGAAAAACATTTGAGCAAAAAGAAGAAGTTTATATGGTACTGTTTTTCTCTAATAACGAAACAAGTGATAGTCTTAAGAGCGCTATTACCAGTTATGATTCCGCAAACAAAGATATAAAACTATATAAAGTAAACATGGATGAAGCAATTAATAGTTATGTTAAAAATGATTCAGATAACACTTTACCAACTAATAGCAAAGAACTTAAGATAAGCGATAATGCACTTATAACAATATCTTCAAAAAACGTTTCTTCATATATAACTGATGAAACCCAAATCATAAACGCACTTAAGTAACATTTTGTTACTTTTTTTCTTATAATTGTGCTATACTTTTATTATGCGGAGGTTAAAATGAAACATGTAGATAAAGATAATAATTTGGATAAAAAAGAACCAAAAAGAAAACAAAATAATAAAAAAGAAGAAAATTCTAAAGCTACTTTAGCTATTGATACACAGTTAGACGTATATGAGAGTTCTTCTAAAAAAGGAAATAAAAATTCTATAAATAAGTTTTTAAATAAGAAAACAGATTTTAAAGTATATGAACTAATCTTATTTGCAGTTTTAATAATGATAGTTTCAGTATTTTTAACCATTGTTGTAATGCATGATGTATCACGTAATGATAATTCATTAAAAAATAAATCGTTAAGTACAGATTCATCATTAGAAGAATTTGAGGAAGTTTATGATTTAATTAATGATTCGTATTATAAAGACGTTAATAAGGAAGATTTGATAGAAGGTGCAATAAACGGGATGTTAGAATCTCTTAATGATCCTCACACAAGTTATTTTAATAAAACAGAAACCGATAATTTTAATGAATTGATGAATGGCTCATACGAAGGAATAGGAGCAGAAATATCAACTGATTCAGAAGGTAATATAATCGTGTTCTCTGTATTTAAAAATTCCCCAGCAGCAGAAGCAGGTTTAAAATTTAATGATATAATACTAGAGGTAAATAAAAAAAGTACAAATGGTATGAGTACTACTGAGGTTGTAGCATTAATTAAAGATGAAAATAAAAAAACTGCAAATATAAAAATAAGTAGAAATGGCGAAACTTTAGAGTTTGAAGTTGAAAAAAGAGTAGTTGTAATAGAATCGGTAGAATCAAAAACGTTTGACGTAAACGGAAAAAAAGTGGGCTATGTTATTATTAATACTTTTGCTAACAACACATATGAACAATTCCGTAGTAATGTTGAAGAATTAGAAAAAGAAAATATTTCAGGATTGGTAATTGACGTTAGGGGTAACTCAGGTGGCTATTTGCATTCAGTGACTAATATGCTTGATATGTTTTTGCCAAAAGGAACTATTAGTTATCAAATAGCAGATAAAAAAAATACTTATAAGTATACTGCAACAACCAGTGAATCTAGAAATTATCCTGTGGCGGTATTAGTAGATAAGTCTAGTGCATCCGCTTCAGAAATATTAGCGGTAGGATTAAAAGAGTCTTATGGTGCGGATGTTGTTGGAACATTCACATATGGAAAAGGAACTGTTCAGACAACAAAGGATTTAGAAACTAGCGGTGGAATGATAAAGTATACTATTCAAAAATGGTTATCTCCAAAAGGGAACTGGATTAATGATGTTGGTGTTGAACCTACCATAAAAGTAGATTTATCAAGTGAGTATGAAAAAAATCCTGTACCAGAAAATGATAATCAACTAAAGAAAGCTTTAGATGTTGTATCTAATAAATAAGAAAAAAATAGTAACGAACTAATTTTGACCGTTACTATTTTTATATATATTTTTTATAACCTTGTGTTTTAAATAAAAAAAGTATAATATTAAAATGTTGGGAGAAAAAATTATGAGAAACATGAAAATAGGTGAAAACTACATGATTCATTGTTATAAACATGATGGGACCATTCATAGAAGTTGGGATGAGGCAGTGTTGATAGATACAAATAGAGATTTTTTAGTTTTTGGTAATAAGAAAGCAAAAGTTCACAATAGTGATGGAAGGATTTGGTATACAAGAGAACCAGCGATAATATATTATTATAAGAATAGATGGTATAATGTAATAACCCAATTTAAGAAAAATGGCATATATTATTATTGCAACATAGCAAGTCCAACTATTTTAGAAGGAAAAGTCATAAAGTATATAGATTATGATTTAGATTTAAGAGGGTTCCCCGATGGTAGTTATAAAATTTTGGATGAGTCAGAATATGAATACCATAGAAAAAAAATGAACTATTCAAATGAAATAGATATTATTGTAAAGCAAGAGTTAAAAAAACTTATTGAATTATATAAAAAGGGGATAGGGCCCTTTGACAAGGAAAGAGTAAAAAAATATTATGATAAATATATGTTGTTAATTAGTCATAAAAATTAACTAGAGCACATATATTAAAAAGAAATGATTAAAACAAAACAACTTTTTTGTTAGAAAAAACAAGCAAAAAACGTATTTTTAAAAAAAAGTTAAAAAAAATAAAAAAAATTTAAAAAAGTTGTTGACAATAATCGTTTATATGTGGTATATTCTTATTGCGCTTGACAAAAAAAAGCGTAAAAAACCTTTGTAAACCAAAGGGAAAATGATCTTTGAAAACTGAGCAAAACGTCAAGATTATTTGAGTAGCTAGGAAAACAAACATAAAAATGAATATATTTTGAGAGTTTGATCCTGGCTCAGGATGAACGCTGGCGGCATGCCTAAGACATGCAAGTCGAACGAGATGGCCCATTGAAAGAAGAGTGCTTGCACAATTCTGGATTTGGATTTTCCATCTAGTGGCGGACGGGTGAGTAACACGTGGGTGACCTACCTTTGAGTTTGGGACAACTACTGGAAACGGTAGCTAATACCGAATGATATACAGTTTCGTTTCTGTATTAAAAGGCGCTTTAGGGCGTCGCTCTTAGATGGGCCTGCGGCGTATTAGTTAGTTGGTGAGGTAATGGCTCACCAAGGCGACGATGCGTAGCCGGACTGAGAGGTTGAACGGCCACATTGGGACTGAGACACGGC
>CAYVPV010000024.1:0-18843 GCA_964453925.1 uncultured Muribaculaceae bacterium
AGTAGACTGAAGTCTTTTTTAACTTTGTCTACTTTTATCATATCACTTCATATGAGCCTTTTTTTTATATTCTGCTTTCCCGTATACAGCTTAGGAATGACGTGGTGCATCTATACAACTAAATACTTTCATATAACGTTACAATAACTTATTAATTCGTATTTTGATACTTATAAAAAAAGATGATATTAAGTATTAATACTTTGTATCATCTTTTATTTATTTTTTGTATAAACTTCTGAAGCTAAAGGATTTAAAAAATATACCAATGTATCCTTTGTTTTAAATTCTACGGCATCCCATTCTGTTCTTTCAATATATTTATATCTTTCATCTTTGCCTACTTGATTTAATAAGATATTTCTATCTTCTACAACAAAATCAGCAGCAGCTTCCCAGTTTAATCTGCTTTCATCAAAAAATCTAATTTTTACATATTTTAAATCGCCATATTTAGTTTTAATTGGAGTATTTAAACAATATACATTTCCTCTTTCAGTTTCTTGCAATAAATTAGAAATCTGAGTTAACTCTTCATCTAATTTAATTTTATGCTCTTCACTGACTGGAAAAACATCAAGAAAATCAATGGATTTTAATCCAATTATTTCACTTAAATCTGATTCAATCCTATTAAGATTTTTATTAACAATTTCATTTATCATACTTTAAAATCTCCTTTTCATAATAATTTTCAATCTATTTTAAATAAAATAAATTATCTTTCTACGTAATCTCTTGCAAAGTTTTCATAAACCCAATCAGGTGCTGTATTTAAAATATATAACAAAGCTTCTTGAAGTTCTTTTTTTGACATTGAATTAATACAATCTTCTACTCTGTCATATAACTGTTCTTGATACTTTTCATACTCTTCTTCAGTTTTTCTAGCATCTTCTTCAAACTTTTTCACTTCTTTTGGAAATGCATAAAAATATAATGCTACTATATGTTTACATACTATTCTTTTTCCGTTTGCATGAGGACAATTACAACTAGAACTTCTAGGATGTTCTACATTCATAATAACATTATAATTTTTGTTATTACTTCCTTTTAACAAGCCCTCATATTCAAACTCATTTAACTTCTTACAGCTAATAACTTTATTTTGCCTATAATAATCTAAACCTCTCCAAGCAGAACTAGCGCTTGCTGATTTTATAATTCCCATAATACCATCTATAATAATTTTATAAATTATTTTCCTTCCACACTTTTAAGACCTTTACAGCTTCTTCTCTTTCAAATTCAGAAACTATTTCTATATTCCTGTTAGAGCAAGCATCAGCTACATCTTTTGAATGCGCTAATATTTCATTTACACAGTCTAAAGAGTCTTCTAGTGTAGCGCCATATACCAATTTACTTATACCTGTATAAAGTATTGCTCCCATACACATAGCACATGGTTCACATGAACTATATATTGTAGCGCCTTTTCCACCTTCAGCACATAAGTGACCACCCAAATTATCCATAGCATCTTCTATGGCTCTTAATTCAGCATGTGAAAATCCACTTTTTGATACCATTGTATTAGTATCACTTCTACCAATAATTTCACCATCTTTTACAATAATAGCACCATACGGATAATCTGCTTTCTTTGATAGTTCTATTGCTATATTCATATATTCTTTATCTGTCATAATATCACTCCTTTGCAAACCTTTATTTATTTTTCTAAAACATAGTTGTTAATCAATTAAATGTTATCAAATATCAACTCATCACCTTTAGTTAACATATAATCATAAATATACAAACTATACTACTTTTCAAATTTTTTTAAACAATCCTGATCATCTAAAAAATGGCTTTTATCATAACTATCACTTTCAAAATATTTGATAAGTTTTATGTAATTTTCTATAATATCATTTTTTGCATTCATATATTTATTTTCTTTGTTATAAGCAAAATCTAGCCATAACTTACCATGTTTTTTATTAAAATCTATAATTGGTGGTAAAATACCTTTATTTATAAGCATCGCATTAAACAAACATTTTGCGGTTCTTTTATTACCAATTCTAAATATTTGAGATAAAACAACATTCCCTAAAATTTCAGTACAGCCTTCTATATATTCAAGAGATGATGAACTATTATTAATATAATAATCAAATTCTTTTTGAAAATTAGAATATTGACTTTTTATATTTTCATAATTTGTTGAATATATTTTTTTGCCATTTGGTAAAACCACTGTGTTAAAATCATTATAATAAACAGTTCCGTTATTACAATTTAATTTTTCTTGAAGCTCTTTAACAACATCAAGAATTTTAATATCACAGGAACAATACCCAAATATAGAAAAAAGTGTCCCACAAGAAATATCATATAACTGATTAACCAAATTTTCTTGAATTAGATTATTATCAGATAAGATTTTTTTAATCGCATGATATTGATAATTATCGGAATGCTCAAAAAATTGTCTTAACTGATTTTCACTTAATTTATGATTAATCGCTTGAGCTAAAAGATCATAATCAAACTGACTTATAATCATCTTTCTTAAATACTGGGTTATTTTATCATTACCGGTAAAAAGAACTTCATAAAAATTTTTAGGTGTTAGACTATTAAACATTTCTTCAGCTTTTATAACAATTTCTTTTATGTCATAGTTAGAATTAAAATTATTATACTGATCAAATACAACATGCTTAACAGGAACAAAACAGCCAGCTATTTCATCTATATTATGCGGGAAATTTTCATTATCAAGGGTGTTTAATTTATTATAAGCCCTTGAAACCTCTCTTGCCTCTTTCCAATCATAATTTGTATTTAATATCTTCGGTAATATCTTTTTTATTTGTTCCAATTCGTGAGATGTAGCAGGCGTTTGTTCTATATACGAATGTGGGGATTTAAAATTCGTACCATATATTTTCTTCCAATTAGATATAAAGTTAATATCACTCATAATTTTAGTATATATGCTATATACTACATAATTACATAAATTAACTTTAGTAGTTGCATTATTATGCTGTCTATCATAATCCCAGGCAAAAAAGTTTTCAAAGTTCAAAGTTTCCCAAAAGTAAAAATCTTTTTCACTTAGCACATCATCATATAAACCACTATTTATTCTTTTTAAAAACGGTTTATATGAATTTAACTTTATCCTTCTAGTAATTAAATTCTTTTCATTTATTTTTTCATTTATACACTTAATAAATGTATAAATCCTATAATCCTTTAAGGATGGGGGCTTCTTTATTTTTTTTGCCTTTCTATAAGAGTCATACATGCTAAGAATATCCAATCTAACTTTAGTAGAGTTTATAATATCATCATAATTACCATTACTTATTTTAGTTAATAATTCTTCTGCTTCATTAATTGTTCTATTAATATAATTATTTTTTTCTTGATTGTTATACTTACTATGATTTATTTCATTTTGTAATTCAAAAATAATTTGTTCTTTTAACATACCACATAATTCTCTTACTAATTATTTTAAGAGCCCTTCCAATTTATTATTATCTATTTTTTTAGCTTCTTAATCAATTTTTCATATTCTTCTTTTTAAGTTTCACTAACAATTTACAAGATTTCACACAAAATTATATAATTAAAGTTTAATATTAAAATTCATGTTTAATCCAGTTAAATATCAAATTTCCTATTTCTTGTTCCTTACCTTTATACGTATGGCCCGTATCATTTATTATCTTATATTCAAAACTTTGGCAATTAGTTGCTTTACTTTTTAATAATTCTAATTGTAAATAATATTCCCGTTCTTTAGATCCAGAAAACGTAAAAATTGGTACATCTATACTTTCAAATTGTTCCCAACACTTTGGATTAGAAATAACTGGCAAATTATTTAGCATAGAATTTTCTCCAAACCATTATAATAAGTTCCTGAACTCATGTACATATATCCTTCAATCATTTTATGAAGAAGCTTATTTGAATTTTCATTATCTATATTTTCTTTAGCCTCTTTAATCAAGTCTTCATATTCTTCTTTTTGAGCTTCTATATGAGAACCAAACATATCTGGGGCGCTTGCTAAAACTATACCTAAGATACTTGGATGTTTCTTATAGTAATAATAAATAACTTTATTACAACCATAACTATGTCCTAATAAAACTATCCTCTTATAACCAAATTCTTTTGCTTTATTAATTGCTAAATCTATATCATATATACAATCTTCAAATATTTCGTACATAGTACCACATCTCTTTAAAGAACCATCTTTCATTAAAATATCATTTTCTATAGAATGACCTCTATTATGTTCATATATAAAACCAATATTATTTTCTGATAAGATATCTCCCCATACAGTAGAAAAGTAATTATCTATTATATTTCCACACATTCCATGAATAAATATTACGCATATATCTTTTTCTTTACTTTCAAAATGAACCATAGGTAATCTTAATCCATCTATAGTATGGCTATCATTAATAAATTCAATTTTATTCATAATTAATCCTCCATTTTTTATTTATGAATGCCATTGCAAAGTTGCTGACTAACACCAGAGAATTGAAATTGTAAATTTTCAGAAGGAAAATACATAACACCATTTTCATCAACATAGCCTACAGATTCATCATTTATTTTTTGCCCTGTATTTGGATCAATTCCTAATCCACATATTTTTCTTTGTTGAGTTAAATTACTAGCATTTCTGATAATTCCTAATTCTAAATTTTGCTTATGTATTCTTCCTTCATATTTTTATCAAATTGTCCCACTTTATATATTTCATTACCTGCACAATGGTATATATTTTGATACATATAAAACTCTGCACTTCCGATTTCACCATTTTTTTGCGGTCTGACAGGTTGAACAATACTCAATCCATTTGTCATACTTCCGTTAGGGGCTGGAAATCCTAATATTCCAAATGCACTGGTAGTTGGATTATCCAATTGCATTTTTGCATATAATGATAAATCTTGGTCAGAAAATGATTCATAATGTAATTCCCTTGGATGAGTATGAAAGTGAAATACAACAGGAGTTTCACCAATTTCTTTATATTTAGATATTTGTTGCCCAAGTTCAGTATAGTTTAAATTTGTAGGTTCTGCAGCACCATCAGATATATGACCATCAGTACACATAAATTCAGATGTACAATAATCAATTAATATAGTAAAAGGATCTTCTTTACTTTTTCTATCAACAAAAAACACACCGGTTTCTTTATTACTATTTCTAGTCTTTTTAATCATTTGTACTAATCTTAAATAACATTCTTCACTAAAGATTATCTTGGCTTTTAAACCCAAATCATCTGTAGATGGAATGCTACTATATTGATCATAACTAACGCTATCAAGTTCAGCCATTTTATCACATACCTTTCATACAACATTATAACATTGATTTTGTTGATTTTATCAGATTTCTTTGATATTTAAAAAAATTTATTATTGTTATAGAAATTAGTTGTATTAGTAACTTTTCTTATAGGCGATAGGTTTCAAATTATCTTATCTATTGCTCCATACAAATGTTATAGCTTATATTTACTTCTAAAATATTCTATACTTTCGCTCAAAATTAAATCAGATTTTTTTAAAATCCTATTTTAATTCATAATAAATAATAATAATTCTCTATCGTCCATAGTTTCCCTTAAATAAGCTCCAATTACAAAGAAAAAGTCATATGCATCATAATCTTTTGTCTTTATGTTGTTGTTTTGAAATTTCAAATCATTTATATTAGGAGATATTTTTAATTCTAATAATCTTTTTAAAATTTCTAAAAATCTACCAATTTCAATTTCCTTTTTAGTTTGTCCAGAAAACGCTGCTGCAAGTGATTCATCTAACCAAACTATTCTATTAAACTTTGCTTTGTCATACACAAATTTATTAAAAAATAAATGAAA
Organism: uncultured Muribaculaceae bacterium; assembly: GCA_964453925.1. GTDB lineage: Bacteria > Bacillota_I > Bacilli_A > RF39 > UBA660 > Aphodocola. The sequence continues at coordinate 5,900 of CAYVPV010000024.1, forward strand.
CGTCTCATGAGCTAAAGTCAAAAATCTAGCTTCCATACTTGGATATAATAATATCTGTATTTCTCCTCCACAAAAACAGCCCGTTGCCCATTTAGGTGGTGTTGACTTTGGATTTAATAATTTGATTCTATCAAAAAAGTCATCTCTATTATCAAAATAAGAAACCTTTATTTTTTTACCATAACTATGTTCTTTAAAAAATTTAAGATACTTATTTATTCTATTAGTAGAATAATCCATCGCATTATTAATATATTCTTTTAAGCTTTCTTTTGCATAAATTTCATAATATTCATTACTTATAATTATATATTTATCAGGAGCATAGTTATCAGTTTTTTTCATAATTATTATCTCCTATCTGTTTTACATTAGCATTATATTTTTTATAAAAAATTGTTGCATATAAAAGTTCGTATATTGATGAACACATTTGCCCTATTATTGTACAAAATGGCGTCGGTAAAAGACAAACTATAGTTCTTATTACAAATGCTATTATATTATTAGTAGTTGTCTTTACCGGAGAGTATTCTATTTCTAAATAACACATTTTAATGTTTGTTGGTGGTACTGCCATAAAATCAATTATATGTAATATTATAAATATACTGATTACTAATATATCTGGTTTATATATTGGATACAGGCAAACACTCATTAATAATACCGTAAAAATTAGCATTGATATTAATTTCACTGTATTTTTAAAATGGTAACTATAATCAAACTTATTTTTCACAATATCTATTTTTGCAACTGTTTTAATTGCTGCTGTTACATCCCATTGTAAATCCGTTACTAAGGTAGCAAACGTTATTGCAACTACATACTTTTGTCCAAACGCAAATGAGTTACTAAATCCAAACAAATATATTAAAAAGAATAATATATTACAAGCAAGTGACACCGAGTCATATTTTAAACAACGCTTAAGATTTAACTTAAAGTCCACTTTACCCATATATTTAAATAATAATATTAATATGAATATTACTAAAACAGATAATGTTACAACAGATGTTATTAACTGATTTTTAGTTATTATAGCAGTAAGTATTAATATAGTAAAATTTATAAGATTAAACAATATAGATATTTTGTTAGCCTTTTTATTTTCTTCTAGATAATATAATTTTGTTAATACTAATTGAAGTATTGTTTGTAATAAAATTTGAATAGTTGAATACCTACAAAAAGTTATATAAATACTTTTATCCATATTCATAAAACTAATGTATTTTGAAGCGTTAATAGCTATCAAAGCAAATATGATAGTACTTATAATAGTCCCATAAAAAATACCATTATTTGAAGCGTTCTTATTATTATCTTTATATATAGAAACGTTAGCACCTACTCCAAATATTGAAACTAATACGCCATGAAGACATTGTAATGGATAAGTCAATGAAAAAACATTTGTTAAATTCTTATCAATTATAATTCCAATTAAAAACCAAGATACAACAGGTGTTAATGAAGTTATAAATATATCAAAACTAATTCTTAATAATCTTTTCATATTTTACTCCCGTTTTTAAGCAATAAACTATAATCATTATACCACAATTATTATTTATTAGAAAAAGCTAAGATAAACTCTTAGCTTTTATATCTCAAATTCACATAATACAGGTAAGTGATCACTATATTTTGTTTTTAATACATTTGTCTTAACTACCTTTATATCAGGTGTCGAAAAAATGTAATCTAGTTTCCAATTTAACTTTTTTTCATCAAATCCTTGATATGAAAAAGGTTTTGTTGTCCATGTATTGGAAGTATCATTGTTAACTAAGTATTGTTCAATTTGACTAATATATTTAGAAGTCCTTGTAGTATTTAAGTCACCTGAGAATATGTAATTTTTATTCTTATTTATGCATTTAATTAACTCATTTATCTCTTTATCTTTCAAATCAGTTTCTTCAAACTTATGAGTATATGATAAGTGTGTTGTTCCAACATTTAATATTTTTCCTTCTATATTTAATTGAACTTCAAGATATATTCTACCTTCTCTTGAATAATCATTTTTGTCATCAGATGGTTTTTGAACATAATATTTCTTCGCATTTAAAATAGGATATTTGGATAAAATAGCATTACACTGACTTCTACCATCTAAAAAAGTATCTGCAATTTCATAATACATATAAGGATATATACTTTTTAATTTATCGGCATTACTTTTATCGTCCGCTGTTATACTAAGTTCTTGTATACAAACAATATCAGGATTTATATTTTTTAGTTCCAATATTATATTATCTATATTTTCTTTAAACCAAATGTTCCATTGTAATAATTTTATCATTTATTTCACCTTTTTTATAATAATTAATTTAAACTTATTATTAATATAACCTTTCTAATGTAAATACGACTGTACCGTATTTTTCTACTTCATCCTTATCATAATAACCTTTACTATAAAATGATTCTACAAGTGAATTTATATCATCATATCTATCACTAAAATCTTCATCGAAATATGAAGTTACAGCTTCTTTAAAATCAGTATATACTTGGACATCATTAACTAGCATATCTAATTTTTCATTTAAATCAGGTAACTTTCTAAAGGTAATTATATCGCCCATTTTAACCTTTCTTCTTTTTTCATCATTAACACGGTATTCTCTTTTTTTAGAACCATTCTTCATTCTATCAAAAGCATTAGCATTAAGTTTCATTTGATGAGTATCATCATTTAATATTTTAATCTTATAGTCTTCTAAATTTATATCTGAAACTTTTTCAATAAAATCATCTAACTTATCAAATAATAAAATATTTGTCTTTCCGTCATCAGTTACGTTTTTTGTTTTTTTATTATTTTTAATATTACTATTAATCGTCTCTTCATCAAGTACATCATACATACCAATTCCATATTTATCTTCTAAATATTTATTGGAAATATCATAACTATAATATAAATTACTTAAAAATATTTTTCCAGTAATTCTATCCAAATAATCTTTAGCAAAAAAGTTAGTAAAAAATATCTTATCAGTAATTAAATGAAGAAAAACACCCTTGTCATAATCAGTTAAAACTTCATTTTCTTCTAAATATCTATTTAGTATAACCTTTTTTATTAGATAATTGCTTAAAAGCTCATTATTTTTTCTAGGCGCTGTATAATGAGACTTATCTTTATCGTTAGTTAAATCAGGAGCGATAGATCCTTTATAAAAATCTAAAGCATTTTTTACATCATTATGTTTATCCAAATATCTTTTAGCCACTGCTAAATGTATATTAAAACTTGGCATGTGTTACCTCCATCCATCATTAAATTTCTTTTGCTATTCCTTCTACTATTTCAACATTAGGAAGTTTAAGAAATAGATCTACTGGTAATGAGATTTTTGATTTAACTAAGCCACCACCTATAATAATTTTAGTTTGTTCTTTTATCATAGGATCAACTAAAATTTTCCATTCTTTAGGTAATCCAATAGGAGTTATACTTCCATACTCCATTCCTGTTTTATCTAAAACATATTCTAAAGGCGCCACTGAAACAACTCTTGAGTTCGTATATTTTCTTACTACGCTTCCCATATTGTATTTATAACCAATCGGAACAACTAAGGCACAATATTTTACTATGTCATTTCTTTTACACTCTACAATAAGACAATTATAACCACATTTTTTATCAATTTCATACTGTGCACATAATTTATTTCCGTCTGCAAATAATGGATTAATTTCTGCAACTAAAAATTTTCTTTTTTCAGTTTCAATCCAATTATTTACAAAATCATATATACATGTAGGAACTAAATCTTTATTATCAATAATAGGATTAAATATCAATGTAGTATTATTCATTTTAATTTTCCTTCCATATTTTAAAAAATTCAGTTGAAGTATTATTTTACTTTTTTATTATACCATAAATATCATACCAACTATAAGCTCTATAAATATTTTTACCCTCACACTCTTTATTGTATCCAGCATGAAAACATATTACTGGTATTACATTAGATATTTTATTAATATTATTAACACAGTCTTCTATGAATTAAAAGTCAAATCAATATTATTTTCTAAACAAATATCCAACTTATCTTCTGGAGAAAAAATAATTTTATCATAAGGTATATTTTGATTTTTTAACCAATCGTTAACAATCTTTCTCATTTCAATTCCTTCATCAGTATTTCTATCAGTTAAAAATCTTGCTGTTATTATATAAATTTCATTATTTTCATTCCTTAATTTTTTTATTATCTCACTAGCGTACTTTCTAGCGGGTTCTTCTTTTGCATATTCATATAAATTCTTATTCCAAAACAAAGATGATAGCTCTTTAGAAACTCCAAAAACTTCTCTAGCGCTATAACCATTATGATTTATAATACTTTTATTATATTTAGAAAAAAACTTACTGCCAGTATCTAATTGCCATCTTTCAAAATCAGTTAAAACTCCGTCTATGTCAATTCCTATTCTCATAGTATCACCTTATTCAATTACACCACCATGACAACGTAATTTGTATATTAATTTACCATCTTTATGAATTTCTTCAACACCGGTAAAATTATCTATCTTACCTTCCGATTTAAAAATATAAACGTATCCATCATTTTCTAATCTAGCGGGTCCTCTAACAGGAAGTACAGAATTATCTTCTCCTACTTTCATAAGTGCAGGTCTTAAAGCTTTATCCATAGCTTCCTCACTTAAATCACTATCAAGTGTTACACCATAATAATTCATTCCCCATTTAGGAATATTTGTGCCACGATAAACTACTTCGCACCCCATAAACTTAGTTCCACCAAAATAAGTATCATGATATATCATTTTTTCTCCTTCTATATGTTTTTCGTAATGATAATCATTTGAACCCAACCTACTAGAAGATACTTTTTCTACATTAGCATTTGCGTAAGTTTCCTTTTTAGCATCTATTAAAAATCCTAGTAAAAGACTGGTTGGCAAATCATTAAAAGATGGTAGTTGAGCTTCTAGTAATCCAATAGAAATTGCATAGTTTCTCATATCATCATAATCTTTTTTATTACCTCTGTCTAACTTAAATACCTTATTTGAAAATACAACATAATGATAACTATCATTTCTAAAATCACAATACCAATCACTACAGTGACTAACATCAATAAATTTACTTAATCTTTTAGTATATTCATCTATCTTACTTTCAGGTATAAGTACTGTTTGCATAGTCCATTTATCTAACCATGGTGTCCCTTGTCTTTCAGTTACTTTTTCTACTTCAGTTTGAACTATTTCTAATTCTTTAATAATTTCGTGGCTAGTTAAACTTTCTTCTATTATTACACCTTTATAATTCATTTTATTTTCCTCCTTTATAGTAACTTATAAAAAAAGTATAACACGAACAAACGTTTTTGTAAAGAAAAAGTCTAAAAGCACTCTTATGCTATTTAGACTTTTATTAATATAATTTATTCTAATTCAGTTGAACCAGTATATAACTCATAATATTCACCTTTTTGTTTTAATAACTCTTCATGATCACCACGCTCTATTATTCTACCGTTTTCTAAAACTATTATAGCTTTTGAATTTCTTACGGTTGAAAGTCTATGGGCAATAACTAGTACGGTTCTATTATCCATTAATTTGTCCATTCCGCTTTGAACTATCTTTTCCGTTCTAGTATCAATAGAAGAAGTCGCCTCATCTAAAATCATTACTGGCGGGTTATTTATCGCGGTACGTGCAATTGCAATTAATTGTCTTTGTCCTTGTGATAACTCACTACCATTTGACGTAAGCATCGTATCATATCCGTTTGGTAACATTTTTATGAAATGATCTGCGTTAGCAATTTTGGCAGCGTTTATTACCTCTTCATCAGTTGCATCGGCTTTACCATATTTAATGTTTTCCTTAATGGTACCCGTAAATAAATTAGTATCCTGTAAAACCATTCCAAAAGATTTTCTTAAATCCTTTTTGTTAATCTTTTCTATGTTTATTCCATCATACCTAATTTTTCCTTTGTTAATGTCATAAAACCTATTAAGAAGATTAGTTATGGTGGTTTTTCCTGCACCCGTTGAACCAACAAAGGCGATTTTTTGACCAGGTTTTGCATATAAAGAAATATCATGTAACACAATCTTATCTTTAACATAACCAAAGTCTACGTTTTCAAATACAATATCTCCTTTTAATTCGATGTATTCTAACCTTCCATCATGGTGTTGATGTTTCCATGCCCATTTACCAGTACGCTTTTTACTCTCGGTTATTTTACCGTTTTCTATATTGGCGTTTACTAGTGTTACATAGCCTTCATCTTGTTCAGGAGCTTCATCGGTTAATTCAAAGATTCTTTCACCACCCGCTAGTGCTACGATAACAGAGTTAAGCTGGTTTGATATTTGGTTAATTGGCTGGTTAAAACTTTTTGTAAGGATTAGAAATGATGCTATCGCTCCAACGGTTAAAGATGGCACCAAACCAGAAATGCATAAGCTTGCGCCTATTACTGCAACAAGAACGTACTCAACGTTACCTAAATTATTTAAAACTGGCATCAAAATATTTGCAATCGTGTTTGCCTTAGTTTGATTTTGATGTAATTCATTGTTAATTTGATCAAATCTTTTTTTAGATCTTTCTTCGTAAGTAAATACCTTTACTACCTTTTGACCATTAATCATCTCTTCAATATAACCATTTGTTTTACCTAAAATATCTTGTTGTTTAAGAAAGTACGTAGAACTTTTACTAGATATCCTACCAGTTACTTTTATCATGATAAACGCAAATACAACAATAAAAATAGTTAACGGAATACTTACGTAAATCATGGCAAATAATACTGCTACTATCGTAATTGATGAGGTCATGAACTGTGGAAGACTATGAGAAAACATTTGTCTTAACGTATCAATATCATTAGTATAATGACTCATCACGTCACCGTGGGAATTAGTATCAAAATAACTAATTGGTAACTTTTCCATCTTAGAAAACATGTCATCTCTTATTTTTTTCATCGTTCCTTGTGAGATTTTAGCGGTAAGACGATTACTTATGTACGTACAAATAACACCAACCGCATAAATTCCTGTCATTGTTAATATTGCTTTTAAAAGACCAGAAAAAATGGGATTATTAACTAATAATAATGGGGTTATATAAACATCTATTAAGGTTTGAATGAATAAAGAACCTAAAACGTTAGCTACTGAACTAACAATTAAACAAACACCCACGATAATAAATGGAATTTTATAATTTTCAAGTATGATTTTTAATAATCTTTTAGCAGTTTTTAAACTTACTTTTCTTTTCATTATTCTTCTTTTCCTTTCGTTTGTGTTTCATATACTTCTTGATATATTTTATTAGATTTTAATAATTCTTCATGAGTTCCTATAGCATTTATTTTTCCTTTATCCATTATGATTATTTTATCTGCTGTTTCAACAGAAGAAACTCTTTGTGCAATAATTATTTTAGTCGTATTAGGTATTTCTTTATAAAAAGCATTTTTTATTTTCTTTTCCGTTTTAGTGTCTACCGCTGATGTAGAATCATCAAGGATTAATATTTTTGGCTTTTTAAGAAGCGCCCTTGCGATTGCAAGTCTTTGCTTTTGACCACCTGATACGTTAGTACCACCCTCTTCAATATAAGTATCATATTTTAATGGAAACTTATTTATAAATTCATCAGCACATGCTAATTTACATGCCTTTATTATTTCTTTATCGGTCGCATCTTTATTTCCCCATCTTAAATTTTCTTTTATGGTGCCTGAGAATAAAACGTTTTTTTGAAGAACGCATGCAACTTCATCTCTTAATGATTTGATATCATATTCTCTTACATCTTTTCCGCTTACTTTTAAAGAACCAGTTGTCACGTCATAAAGTCTTGGAATTAAGTTAACAAGTGTTGATTTACCATCACCTGTTCCACCTATTATTCCTACCATTTCCCCTGATTTAATTGATAAATTTATGTTTTTTAAAGCCATTTTATTTTCATTTAATACATAACTAAAGTTAACGTTTTCAAATTCAATTGAGCCATCTTTTATATCATATACCGGATTTTTGCCATTTTTCAAAGTTGGTTCTTCGATTAAAACCTCTACTATTCTTTCAACTGATGCAAGTGCTCTTGTACACATCGAAATAACCATCGTTAACATCATTAAACTTGATAATATTTGAATAGAATAAGTCATTAAACTAGTAAGTTCACCAGTTGTTAAAATCGTCATGTTTGAACTAATAATTAATTTTGCACCAATCCATGAAATTAATAGCATTGATAAATAAATTGCGGTTTGCATAATTGGTGAATTTAAGGCAAGTAACGTTTCTGCTTTTACAAATAAATTATATATCTCGGTTGATTTTTTATTAAATTTTTTATTTTCTTCGTCTTCTAAAACAAATGATTTTACAACTCTAATGCCAGATACGTTTTCTTCTACTATGTTATTTAAATCATCATACTTACCTGATACCTTTTGAAAAGTAGGATGAACTTTTCTACTAATTAGTATTAATAATCCACCTATTATAGGTACCAAAAACAAAAATATTAAAGATATTTGTGCATTTACTTTAAATGCCATTATAAGTGAAAATATTAGCATAAGTGGTGTTCTTATCGCTATTTTTATAATCATTTGATAGGCATCTTGAACGTTAACAACGTCGGTTGTAAGTCTTGTAACTATACTTGAGGTTGAAAACTTATCGATGTTTGCAAAAGAAAAGTCCTGAACCTTATAAAATAAGTCTTTTCTTAGGTTTTTTGCAAACCCACAAGATGCTTTTGCTGCTAAAACATTTGCTATAACTCCAAATATTAATGATACAATAGCTGAAATTAACAAAAATAAACCAATTTTCAGTGTCATGTTCATTGATTCACCATAAATTCCCTTATCTATTAATTCTGCCATTAAATAAGGAATTAAAACTTCCATAAGAACTTCTAATGCAACAAAAACTGGAGTAAGTAAACTTAATTTTTTGTATTCTCTAACTGATTTTGATAATAATTTAATCTTTTTAAACATTTTTTACCTCCCAACAACAAAAGACATAAATCCTTTTTACTTCAATTGGATTTACGCCTTTTAGCTACTCATTGATATTTTCATTTTACCATAATTAATTTTATTTTAAAATCTTAATTTATATTTTATTAAATTCGTCTTTTTTTTGACTTATTTATTTCACAAAAGTTTCATTTTTAAATGATATTGTTATATTGGTGGGATAAATGAAAAGAATATTTTACTTTGACAATATAAAAGGATTTTTAATATTATGCGTAGTTTTAGGACACACATTAGGAATTTGTGCCAACTACTACAATTATGGCTATAGTTGGTTTAAAATAATATCATTTTTCATGATGCCACTTTTTATATTTATAACGGGAAAGTTTGCTAATAGAAGCAGAAAAACTCCTTTAAAAAGATCTTTAAAGATGTTAAAAATATTTATAATTGCACAAATATTAATAACTTTATTTTATGGATATGTATTAAAAATAATAAGTCCAGAAAAAAGCTTATTTATCCCTAGGTTTACTTTGTGGTACTTACTTACCTGCAGCTTTTTATATTTATTAGAATACGTATTTAAAAAGTTTAAGTTTAAACCAGTATTTATAATTAGTTTAATAATAGCTCTAATAGCTGGTTTTATAAAACCAGTTACTAATACCTTATCGTTAACAAGAACGATAACGGCAATTCCTTTTTTTGCACTTGGATACTACTCTGAAGAAACAAATATATTAGAAAAAATAAACAATCACAAAAAAATTATTTTAGCTTTAGTAATTATAATTTCAATTTGGTTTTTATTTAATCAGGGATTCTTCTTGTTTAAAGACACTTATTTAAAATACAATTACTTTTCTTATAGAACGCCTTTAGAGTGTTTCTTTAAAAGATGTTTGTTATACGTATTCTTTTTCATCTATAGTGCTTTTATAATAAACATCATGCCAAAGAAAAAAACGTTGTTAGCAAATTTAGGTAATAAAACTTTAACTATTTATTTACTTCACGGAGTACTTTTAAAAACCATACTTCATTATAAACTATTTATAAATAACATGATATTAGGAACAATATTAACTTATGTTGGCATTATAATTATATGTTTATTAATAGACTACATAATTAAAAATATTAAAAAATTAGGAGGAATATGTTTTGATAAATTCAATATTAAACGCACAAAAGAAAAACTTCAATCAGTTTAAAAAGCAGTTGAATTATATATATGAAAATAATAAAATATATAAGGAAAAGCTTGATAGTAACAACATAAATATAGAAGATATTAAAAATATTAATGATATCGCAAACTTACCATTAACAACTAAAAATGACTTTTTCATAGATTATCCATATGGATTTTACTCAGTAGATAAAAGTAAAATACTAAGATATCACGCATCAAGTGGTACCACTGGTAAATCCTTAATCGTTGGTTTTACTAAAAATGATCTTCGGCTTCGAAACAAAATAGTTATTGAAGATTTAAAAAACGCTGGTATTACAAAGGATGATATAGTACAAATTTGCTTTGGATACGGAATGTTTACCGGTGGCTTGGGTTTTCATGAAGCGCTAGAGAAATATGGATGCACGATTATCCCAACTTCATCAGGTAATACTGAAAAACAATTATTTTATATGCAAAACCTTAAAACAACGGTTTTAATTACTAGCCCTTCATACGCAATGCATATGTGTGAAGTTGCTAAAGAAATCGGAATTGATGTAAAAAAATTAAGTGTTAGAATAATTAAAGTTGGTAGTGAATTATTAACTGAAGAAATGAGAAAAAAATTAAAAAAAGCTTGGGGTAAAAACGTGGTTATAAGTCAGGATTATGGTATGACAGAAACCATGGGACCAGGTATAGCAAGTGAATGTAAACTTTGCAACGGATTACATATTTATGAGGATAACTATATATATGAACTTGTGGATCCTAACACTAAAAAGCCCGTTAATGGAAATACTGGAGAACTGGTTATATCTACTTTGAATAACGAATGCTTTCCGTTAATTAGATATGCGACAAATGATGTAGTTGAATTAGAATATAAAAAGTGTTCATGCGGAAAAACCTCGGCACGTATAAAAAAAATCATCGGAAGATGTGATGACATGATAAAGATTAAAGGTGTTAAAGTATATCTAAGCCAAATAGAAGATTTTATATTATCAAACGATTATTGTTCATCTAATTACGAAGTTCAACTAATAAAAAGAAAAGACTTTATGGATGATATAAAAATAATGGTAGAATATCAAACCAAAATAAATTTAAATTTTCAATATAATATAGACATGTTAAAAATAAAAGAAAAAGAATTGATGAAAAAATTTAAAGACGTTTTTGGAATAAAAGCTAAAATAGAATTAGTTTTACCTAAAACAATAAAAAGATATACCACTGGTAAAGTAAAAAGAATAAGGTCTGTTTATTATGAAGAAAATAGCGTTAGTGTTTAGCGCTATTTTTATTTTTCTCTAACCAACTATTAGCATAAGAACAACTAGCAGTTACTTTTCCATTATTTGCTTTATAGAGAGTGTAAAATAAAGTGTGTAAGTTAGTAAAAACTACACACTTTTATGGTGTGATAAAATAGAAGAAAGAGGTAAAAAATGAGAAGTAAAAATAAAAGTAAAAATGAATTAGTACAAGCGATATTAGATGTATATCAACCAGAAACAGCTAAGGATGTACAGGATGCATTAAAGGATGTATTTGGTCCTATGTTTGAAGCTATGTTACAAGGTGAAATGAATAGTCATCTCGGATATGAAAATAATGAAAAAGGAGAAAAGCAAACAGAGAATAGAAGAAATGGCTATATCGCTAAAAATGTTGAAACTAGTATGGACGAAATGACTGTAGATGTTCCAAGAGATAGAGATGGATCATTCGAACCACATATTATTCCAAAACGTACAAAAGATATTTCAGATATTGATAAAAAGGTATTATCGATGTATGCCAAAGGAATGAGTCAAAGAGATATTTCCTCAACTATTGAAGATATATACGGTTTCAAAATGTCACATGAAACGATTTCTCAAATTACTGATTGTGTATTAGACGAATTAAATGAGTGGCAATCTAGACCATTAAAAAAATGTTATCCATTTGTGTTTGTGGATTGTATGTATGTTACGATGCGCTATGAATATGAAAGTAAAGAAAGTGCTGTTTATACAATCCTTGGATATGATATAGACGGTCATAAAGATATCCTTGGTATCTGGTTAAATGAAACAGAATCAAAGCATTCTTGGATGCAAATATTTGATGAAATAAAACTCGTGGAGTTGAAGATATATTCTTTATTTCTATGGATGGAGTTAGTGGGCTTGAGGATGGTGCAAAAGAAATTTTTAAAGGTGTTGTTGTACAAAGATGTATTGTACATTTAATTAGAAATTCCTTAAAATATGTTCCCAGTAAAGACTATAAAAAATTTACTGCTAATTTAAAACTAATCTATGGTGCTCCTAATTTAAAAACAGCTCAAAGTGAGTTTGAAAAATTTAAAACAACCTGGACAAAATACTCCGGTGCTGTAGATGTATGGGAACGTAACTTTAAACATGTAGAACAGCTTTTTGATTATCCTAGTGCCATAAGAAAAATTATGTACACTACCAATGCTATAGAATCAGTTAATTCATCATTTAGAAAGGTGACAAAAAAAGGAGCCTTTCCAAATGAAAATGCTCTTTTCAAATTATTGTACTTACGAGTTACCGAACTTTATAAAAAATGGGAGGATTCTACCATTCAAAATTGGTCTATGGTTAGAAACCAATTAGATGCCCACCCACAATTTCAAGATAGATTTCGTAAATATTGTAATTAAGTTCTTTGATATGAATTATA
>CAYVPV010000025.1:0-18533 GCA_964453925.1 uncultured Muribaculaceae bacterium
AAATAATAAAAATAATGATAAAAGTGATGATTTTGAAAGATAAATGTGCTAAAATAATAAGTAATTAAGGGAGGTTTAACATTTATGAAAAAAGTATCAGAATTAGTTCAAAGAATAGAAAGCCATTATGTTGGTGACGATTGTGTTCAAGCAATGGCTCCATATAGAAATGAAATCACAATTTTTAATAAAGATGGCATTGTATTTTCTCATAATGCTGACTCACATATTGCAATTAATAAATATTTAGAGGATGAAAGAAGAAAACAATTTCCATATTCAAATATTCCCACTCATTATTCAAAAATTGGGCTATTTGGGAAAATTAATTTTGTAAATCAATTATTTGATTTTGAAGTTCCTTATATAAGAGTTGTTGATGGTTCAATTATTGAAAGTTTCGCAGTTAAAGATAAAAATGAGGCATTATTAATTAATAAAATTATAACTGGTACTAAAAAAACTAGTTATGTTACAAGAGAAGAATTAGAAGAATTATATACAAAATCAGAAAAGAAATTTATTTTATATTTGGAAGATCCACAATATGTTGGTGAAGAAACATTAAGAACTTCAAATTTTCAACCATTTACTAGTGAAGAAAAAATTCGTAATCATATAGATAAACAAATTGTTAATGGTGTTAAAGACTTTAGAAAATATGTAGAAGATTGTCCAGGTTCAACTGTAAGCCATTATTTATTAGAACATCCAGTATTTTTAGATTATGTAGAACAAAGTATTGATAATTTTGATTTAGCAAATATGAAATTTAATATTCCCCTTAAATGCAGTAGAGCAATAATTGTAAGAACAGATGAAAATGACATATTTGTACAATATGTTGAGGCTCATTTTGTAAGTGTAAATAATTATAGAATTGATAGTATAGATTTGCCAGTTAATAAATATACATTAGAACAATTGAAACATTTATCACCTACAATATTAAAAACAAAAGAACCAAGAATACCTTTAAGATTAAATCCAGGTGTAACTAAGCAAGATATACAATCAGCAAAGCAAATGGTTAAATCTTTAAGAAAGTAGTGAAAGTGTATTGCTACTTTTTCTATCATTTGTTAAAATATTATTGGAAATTGATACAAATATTGTATTGATTATTTACTTTAGCGAAAAAAGTTTGAAATAACTTTCTTACTCGCACCAGATTGATAGGAAACTCGAACTTTTTCGAGATTAATAAAACTACTCTCAAAATTAAATTGAAAGTAGTTTTATTTTGTCAATTTAGTAAACACACTTGCACATTGACACAATCAATGTGCGTGTTTGATTATTTTGTTTTGCCATCTAAACCTAATTCTGATATGTAAGGATTTGGATCCCAAGGCGAATAAACACCATTCATATCAAATTTATTTTCCTCTAATTGATATTCGTAGGCCTCTGTAATACTATCCTTAAAATCATTCCATTCAATATAACTATCTTCACTTGCAAATCGCAATGGATAACTTGGGTCATTTCTAAAATATAAATCTTTTCTAAAGCCATCTATAGCATAACCATCTTCATCAATCATAAGTAAATTACCTGTATAACTAATTAGTTCTTCTTCTAATCTTGCATAACATTCAATAGTTCTAATCTCTATTGGTTTTAGTCTTGAAAAAATACTACTTAATTCTTTTAATTTTATTAAATTAAAATCAATAATTTTACCATCAGAATACTGTAGTTGTTGTTGTCCTTGTTTTAATAATTTTAATAAATTTTGATATGATTCATAGTAAGTCTTTTACCAGATAATTTGGCCTTTGTATCATTAATATATGCATAGTCAGTATTAGGGCTAACAGGAACATTACTTGTTCTTAATATTTCATCAATATTTTTAGTTAAAACATTTAATACATATATAGCAGGTACTAATTCTTTTTTTGTTGCCTCTTCATCCCAATTATTTCTTGATGATTGAGTTTCTTTTATAAATCCATAATCTCCAATTTTTATTTTAGATTTTAAAAAATCTGCACCAGAATCAAATACAAATAAATCATTATTTATTAAATAATCAAATACTTCCATATAGGTTTGTACAGCAATATTAAATTTTACTTTTTCCATAAGTTCATACCTCATATTAATTATATCACAAAAATACTAATATCTATAAATATTAGTATTTTTGTGATATACTATAGTTAGTTAATAAATTATTACTGACTATTTCTTTAGCTCAAAGAGTTGTTGTACTTCTCTCTCGGGCACCACTTGAAATATACTAACCATAAAGGTTAGTTTTTTTATATAAAATAATTAGAAAATGAATTGACTTTTTATAAAACGATATGTTAATATGTTAAAACAAAATACAATTTATTTAATCAGGCGAAAGCCGGGCTTTCATATAAGCAGCAATTGTGAATCGCACATCTTGCGGGATTAGTTATTACTTTTTTCGCAGGATGTTTTTGTATACATATAATATAAAGAAGGAAGAGGTTATTATGAATTTTAATGAAAAAGAAGCTATTAAGGTATCAATTGTTAGTGTTATTTCTAATATATTTTTGACTATAATAAAGTTTATTGCTGGTTTTGTTTCTCATTCACAAGCAATGATATCAGATGCTGTACACTCGTTATCTGATGTGTTAAGCACGTTTGTTGTTATTGTAGGAGTTAAATTATCCAATAAGAAAGCAGATAAAGATCATCCATATGGTCATGAAAGATTAGAATGTGTAGCTTCCATCATATTAGCAGTTATGCTTATGTTAACTGGAATAGGAATTGGAGTAACTGGATTTCAAAACATCATAAGTGAAAAACACGTGGTCTTAGTATCAGGTACACTGGCACTTATAATTGCGGTAGTTTCTATTTTAGTTAAAGAAGCAATGTACTGGTATACAAGAAACGTTGCTAAAAAGATAAACTCTGGAGCACTACTTGCGGACGCTTGGCATCATAGATCAGATGCGTTATCATCAGTTGGAAGCTTTATTGGTATTTTGGGAGCTAAATTAGGGTTTCCTGTACTGGATTCGGTTGCAAGTATAATAATATGTTTATTTATAATAAAAGTGGCTTATGATATATTTAAAGATGCTATAGATAAAATGGTTGATAAGTCGTGTGATGAAGAAACTATAAAAAAGATACAAGATATTATTTATGAAAATAAAGATGTTATAAATATAGATGATTTAAAAACAAGACAATTTGGGAATCGATATTATATAGATGTTGAAATATCAGTTGATAAGGATTTAAGCATATTAAATGCGCATGATATAGCGCAAAGCATTCATGACAGTATAGAAAAAAGGCTTCCATCGACAAAGCATTGTATGGTGCATGTTAATCCTAATGACAAAAGAAACTAAACTTCAGTTTCTTTTTTTAATAAACTTTAATAAAAATAACACAATAATTTAATATTTAAAAGTTATACTTAAAATAGAAAGCGAGGTGAGGAATATACGAAGATAAAAATAATAGGTTTTAATTGTAGCAATGGGATGAAATTAAGAAAAATGGTAGAAAGGGCTATAGAATTATATAATGGTTCTATAGAAATTGAATTAGAAAATAATAATAAAACATCAAAGAATATTCCAGTGCTAATTATTGATGAAGACATAGTTAGTGAAGGAAAAGTATTATCGGTTAGAGAAATAACAAAAATTATTAAAAATAAAAATGATTTGTTAACTATAGATTAAATATATATGAAAGGAATGGTGAATAATATGATAGCTAACTTAAAGGTTTATTAAACAAAATTAATAAACTAAGTGGTTAGCGAAAACTTGTATTTAAAACGGGCATGGTTGATAATGCCTGCTTTTTTTAACATAAATTACATGTTGACAAACAAAAAATAGGTGTGTTATAATTTTATTGCTGTCAATTGTTATATGTTTTTAATTTTAACATATAATAATTATGAAGTTGGAGGAATACCCAAGTCTGGTTGAAGGGACCGGTCTTGAAAACCGGGAGGTCGGGTAACCGGCGCGGGGGTTCGAATCCCTCTTCCTCCGCCACTTAAATATATATATCGCGGGATGGAGCAGTTCGGTAGCTCGTCGGGCTCATAACCCGAAGGTCGTAGGTTCAAATCCTACTCCCGCAACCAAGTATGTTACACTTAAGGAAACTTAAGTGTTTTTTTGTATATTAAAATAATTATAACATCATAATAAAAATGGTGATAACGTGCGAAAAAGTTTATGGCAAAAAGATGTAGAACAAATTAGTTTTAATAGTTTAAGTGAAAAAATGAGCACCGACGTTCTTATAATAGGCGGAGGTATAACAGGATTAACCACCGCTTATAACCTTATAGATAAAAAATATAATGTTATATTATTAGAAGGAAACAAGTTTTTAACTGGTGCTACGTGCAAGAGTACAGGTAAGATAACTTACTTACAAGATTTAAAGTATCAAGATATTTATAATGTTTATGACTTTGAAACTACAAAACTTTATTATGAAGCTCAAAAAGATGGAATAAGATTAGCTAAAAAGATAATAAAAGATAATAATATAGATTGTAATTTTACTAAGACACAATCAGTTACTTTTACGAAAGATAATAAAGAATTAAAAAAATTTGATAAAGAAGAGGAAATATTAGATTTACTTGGTGTTAAATATTATAATAATTCTATACATTTTAAAGATGATAAAATAAAACGCATGATTTTGGTAAAAAATACCTATGTATTTAATCCAGTTAAATATTTAAAAGGTTTGTTAAAAATTATAAAAAAATCAGATAATATCGAAATATATGAAAAAAGTAGGGTAACTAAAATCAGAAAAGAAGATAAATACTATGTAGCGTATGCAAATGATTATGAAATAAAGGCAAAAAAAATAGTTGTAGCATGTAGTTATCCATTTTTTACAATACCGGGTTTTATTCCATTTAAAACTTATATGGAAAAGTCATACATTACTGCAACGAAAGTAGATGAATCAAAAGATATATGTGGTATAACTAGTAATTATCCTACTGTATCTTTTAGATATCATAACGATAAAGAAGATAATTACTTTATTTATTTAAATAATTCATCAAAAATATGTGATAAGTTAAATTATAAAAAGAATTATGATGAATGTGTAAATAGTGCAAAAAATATAACTGGTAAAACGCCTACTTATAAATGGACTAACATGGACGTTATGACTAATGATTTTATGCCTCTTATAGGAAGGATATCAGAAGATGATAAAAACGTTTTTATTGCAACAGGTTATAATACTTGGGGCATGACAAATGGTACAATTGCAGGTAAAATACTATATGACCTAATAAGAGATAAAAAAAGTAAATATGAAAATGTATTTGATCCTACAAGGAGTATAAACATTATTAAGTTTAAAAACTTTTTAGTTAATACAGCATTATCTAACACTAAAGCTTATACTTTTAATTTAATTAAGAAGAATCCATCGTGGTATAAGAATAAAGCGTGTGTAACTAAAATAGATGGTAAAAGAGTAGGGATATATTTTGATAAAGAAGGCAATAAACATATTGTTTCTAATATATGTCCACATCTAAAATGTTTTTTAACATTCAATGAAGTTGATAAAACGTGGGATTGCCCTTGTCATGGCTCTAGATTTGATATAGATGGTAACGTGGTTAAAGGACCAGCTTGTTATAATATAAAAATAGATGAAACTAAATAGAAATAGTAGTTTCATCTATTGTATCAATTAAGAAGTCTTTATTTGGAATTTTGCTATCCAAGAATAAACTTTTGCATAATTTGATTCCGTTTGAATTATTAAAAACTCCATATTTATTTAACCAAATATTATTTCTTATCATGTAATAATTATTTTCTTCATTCATTATAGAATATGTTAAAAGGTTAAACATAAAAACATCAAGTTCTGGTTTAATCCCATAAATTTTAATGAATTCTTGACAATAATCATTCGCATGATTTATATTGGTTTCATATCCTTTATATGAACAATTATCAAAATCAATTGCGGATACTTCATTATTGTTAAATAATAAGTTAGAACCACTTATATCTGAATGTATTATCCCATTTTTATGCATAGTTAATATTAAGTCTTTAGCGCTCTTTAAAGTGTTTATTTTTATTTTAATTGGTTCAGTTTCTAAAATGCCAATATCTTTTCCTTTAGCTTTTTCAGCTAAATATCTAATAACGTTATTAGACTTTTTAACCCAAAATTTAGGTACATATATATTTTTTTCTTCAATTTCACTTAAAAGGTTTAATTTTCTTCTTTTTCCATTTAAATATTTTTCTTCATTAAAAGTTTTACAAACATATTCGTTTCCGTCGTATATACATCTTTTTAATTTTCCGAAAGAACCTGAATTGAAGGGTTCGTTGTCAATGAATACTAAATCTTCATAATTAATAATTTCCAAAAAACATCACCAACTTTTTTTGAATATATTTGTTATTTTAACATAAAATACAAAGAAGTAAATAAATTAATTAAAAAGTTGTTGACAAAGATATTTAATTAATATATAATTTGTTTGTACCTCAAAAAGGGTTATGCTTCAATAGCTCAGTTGGTAGAGCATCCGGCTGTTAACCGGCAGGTCGTAGGTTCGAGTCCTACTTGAAGCGCCATTTGAAATTTAAAGTAGCTTAGCTACTTTTTTTATATAATTATAAATACTTGATTTTTTTGTATTATTTTGTTATAGTAGTTGGCATTTAAAGAGGGTTTATTTATGATGTATTTTAAGAAAGAAGATTTTTTCGAAGATGTTAATACACTAAAGAAAAAATATAAATATATAGATTCCGGAACTGAGGGTTATGCTTTTAAAGTTAATGAAGAAGTTTTTGCTAAAAAGTTTTATTATCCAAGAGAAGTAATTGTTAAGGAAACACAGAATATTATTTTAAGTACTAAACCAAAGAAAATTTTAGTTCCAATGAATTATTTAATAAAAAACGAAAAAATATACACAGCCTTCTCAAAATTTTTTGATGGGGAAAGTCCAGTTTATAATGTAGGAGAAATTGATTTTGACATTTTAATAAATGATACTAAAGATATTTTAAGTGATATAAGAAAATTAAGTGAAAGTAAAGTTTGCATGTGTGATGTAACTTCTTCGAGCTTAATGTATAATAAGAAAGAAATGATTTTAACAGATACTACCAAGTATTATATTGATGATAACTATAATGCTAATTTATATATGGATAATTTATATGAATTATTTTATTTAACCGGACTATTTTATTCTGAAGAATGGGATAAAATAGTAAATCAAAATCCAATTTTAAAACAACTGAAATTGGATTTTGATAATTATAATTTTTTCTATTCTGAATTTAAAAAAGTTTTGGAAAATGTGGCAGAAACAAAAGTGAATTGTATAAATGAAGGATTAAGTATAATTAATGGTAAAAAAAGTTAAATAAATGTTATAAAATATGAAAAATATGATATAATTTAAATATAATTAATATTTATTGCCTTGAAGAGGAAAAGTACTTAAATAATTCTTAAAAGAGAGCTGATGCCGGTGGAATATCAGTAAGATAGTTTAAAGAAAGAACACCTTGGAGCTTCTTACCGAAATTTATAAAGTAGGCTAAGACGGAAGATAACCCGTTAAAATGTCGTAAAGTGACTATTATTTAATAGTAAACTGGGTGGTACCACGGATACAAGCAGCGATTCGTCCCTATGGGATGATTTGCTGTTTTTTAATTTATAAGGAGGTTTTAGTGATGGACGATAAGAAAAGAAAGTATGCTAATTTTTTGTTAACTAGATGTTTATCTATGAATGAAGGTGAACCACTATTACTCAGTTATTTGGTAGAACAAAAAGAGTTTGTTAATATCGTAAAAGAAGAAGCTAAAAAACTTGGGATAACAGAAATACATGATATTTGCTATGATGGTGAAAAAACAAGAGATATTTTAATGACTTCTACTTTAGATGAAATTAAGAATAATCCTTACTTTGATAGAAAAGTAATAAAAGATGTATATGATAAAGGTGGGTCATATTTATCATTGACATCATATAGTAAGTCAACGTTAGATAATGTTCCATTAGAAAAAAAGAAATTAATGAACGAAATTAAAGTGGATACTCAAAGTGATGCAGTAGCAGCAAGAGGCGTTTATAAATATCCATGGTGTATAGCAGCAGTGGCAACAAAAGAATGGACTCGTAAGTTAAATCTTTCATCTGTTGATGAATTATGGGATATCATATTTAAATGTACACTAATGGATAAAGAAGATCCTATTAAAGCTTGGGATGAAAAAATAAAAACTAATACAAAAAGAAGAAGCTTATTAAATGATTTGAAACTTTCTAAATTAAAATATAAAAATAGTTTAGGAACAGATTTAGAAATAGGCCTTCCAAAAGATGTAATATGGTGGGGAGCTGCTAAGAAAAGTTTTGATGGTAAAAAAGACTTAATCGTTAATATGCCGACTGAAGAAGTATATACAACCCCTGATAGAAACAAAGTAACTGGAACAGTTTGTTCCAGTAGACCTTTAGTCATTAAAGGAAAAATAATTGATAAGTTTAAATTAACTTTTAAAAATGGTAAAGTAGAAAAAATTTGGGCTAGTAATGATGATGAAAAATTATTAGAACTAATAGAAGAATTTGATGGCATGAACTTTTTAGGAGAATGTGCGTTCGTAGATTATGATTCTCCTATATCTAAAATAAACGTGATATTTAATTCAATACTAATTGATGAAAATGCCTCATGTCATTTAGCACTAGGAAGAGGCTTTCCTAAATGTATACCTAATGGTGAGAATATGAGTGATGAACAATTACTAGAAAATGGAATAAACAGAAGTAAAAATCATGTTGACTTTATGGTTGGTACAAGTGATTTAAGTATAATAGGAACAGATATCTATGGTAATGAAGTACCAATATTTGTAGATGGTAACTTTGCAGAGGAAAAAGTTATAGAGTTTATTAAAAATAGGAAGGTGGCATAATTATGGCACATTTAGTTGTTAATAAAGAAATAAATTCGGCTCATGGTAAAAAAGTACATGGACATACTTTTAAAATCCAAATTAAATTTGAAGGCAAGATAAAAGATGGAATGGTGAATGGAATTGATTTTCACGATATTATGCCTAAAATAGATGAAGTTATAAAAATGCTAGATAAAAAATATTTAGATGATGTATTACAAACTAGAGCTACTGTAGAAAATATAGCAATATATATTGTTAATTATTTAAGTAATATTGAAGGCTTATATTCAGTAGTAGTTTGGGAAGGAATAGATAAATACGTCGAGGTATTTAAAACTGATTTAAATAAATAGGAAGGAGAAAAAACATGGCAAAAGAATTATTAGATGTATTAGATGAAAATGGTATTAAAACGGGGAAAATACTTCCAAGAGATGAAGTTCATAAAAAAGGGTTATGGCATAGAGCCATAACTATAGCTATAGTTAATGATAAAAATGAAATATTATTGCAACAAAGAAGTGACACTAAAGATAAGAATGCAGGAATGTGGGATATATCAGTAGCTGGTCATGTTTCTTCCGGTCAGGATTCTTTATCTGCTGCAGCAAGAGAAATTAATGAAGAAGTGAGTGTTAGTCTTGGGTATAATATAAAACTTAAAAATTTTAGATATATGTTTTCTTATAGAAAAATACAAAAATTTTCTGAAAATTATATTGAAAAACAATTTTATGACTTTTTTGTGCTAAGACAAGAAGGTTTGAGGGAAAAGAATATAAAGTTTCAAAAGTCAGAGGTGCAAGCTATTAAATTTGTTAGTATAACAGAATTAAACGAAATGAGAGAAAGTGGTAAAATTGTCGATAGAGAAGAAAGTTATAATGCGCTTTGTGAATATTTATTTAGAATGTAAAAAATATAATATTTTAAGGAGAAGTTATGAATAATCAAAAAGAATCTTACCATAAAAGAAATTTAGAAATAAATTTGTCTATGCTTTATAAGGAAGAAAATTATGAATATTATGTATCTGTTTTTGAAGAATTTTATAAATATGTAAATACTGGATCTTTTGATATCAATTATGCAAAAGAAACTTTAGAAAAAATAAATGAAATTATGTCCGTTTCATCTAAACCATATTTAGCAGATATATGTAATTATTATAATAATTTGTGTAATTTTCTTCAAAATATAGAAAAGTATAAAAATTCGAAAAAAGAAATACCTCATATATTTTTGTTAGCTGGTAATCCAGGTAGTGGAAAATCATACTTAATGAGAAATATTATTTCAAAATTACCACAATTTGAAATAATAAAAAAATATTCAACAAGGCCTAAAAGAAAAGATGAAAAAAATGTACCAGAAATAGAAGGTGGATATGATGCTGAATATGTTTCAGCATTGGATTATACATATACTACTAAAATGAAAGAAGAAAGTAACATATATGGTATAAAAAAAGAAGATATAGAAAACACATTAAAAAATGGTAAAATTCCTATTATAATAACTTCAAACGAAGATTTTTATTTGCAAATAGCGAATGACTTTCCTTGCCAGACACATATATTAGAAATTGTTGCACTTGATAATGAAGATATACAATTAGAAATTTTTAAAGATCAAGATAGAAGTGATGAAGAAATAAAAAATAGAATAGGTGTAAATAATACTGATTGGATTGAGAAGTATGAATATAATACTCGAAGTATTATTAATCCAATAATATTACATGGTTTAGAGCAAAAAAGAAGTGAAAACTTTTCTAAGGATGAAATAAAATTGCAATTAAGTGAATTTGGAATCTCATTAAATCTTGATACATATAAAGATGATCTTATAAATTATTTTCGTATTAATAAAAGTGTACAAGCATTAAATAAACATATTTTATCACCATATAAGGTAGGTAATTATGAAAGAAACCCAGCATTAATAAAAACTAATTAAGGAGGATAAAAATTATGAAAAACATAATTATAACAGGAGCAAGTGATGGCTTAGGAGCATCAATTGCAAGAGAGTTAAAAGACGAAAACCTAATATTAATATCAAGAAACGAAGAAAAGTTAAAAGCATTAGCTACTGAACTAAACTGTAAATACTATGTTTGTGATTTAAAAGATTATAATTCTATTCAAAATATAATAAAAGAAATTAACGATGTAGATATATTAATAAATAATGCTGGTATATGGTTAGCAGGAGATTTAGAAGAAAATACGTTTGAACAAATATCCGATTGTATTGATGTAAATACAAAAGCCCCTATTTATATGACTAAGGCAGTACTACCTATAATGAGAAATAAAAAGAGTGGATTAATCATTAATGTATGTTCACAATCAAGTTTTGATAATGATGATTTTAGTACGGTATACAATGCTTCTAAGTGGGCTATGAGAGGATTTAATCGTTCAATACAAAGAGTACTTAGTAAAGAAAACATAAAAGTTACTGGTTTTTATCCAGGATTTATGCAAACTGATTTATTTAAGAAAGCAGGAAATGATTATGATACATCAACTGGATTAGAAACTGAAAAAGTAGCTAAGGCAGTAAAATTTATAACAGAATGTGATGATGACGTAATAATTCCAGAATTCGGAATTAAAGATGTTGAAAATTACTAGTTAGAAAGGAAAAATAAATATGGATATTAAATTAATAGAAAAAGAAAAAACAGAGGTTAGAGATTTTGGAAACGGATTAACACTTAGTATATTGCTAGACAAAATTACAGGTGCTAAAAACTTAGATTTAGGAACTGTTACAATTCCAGCTAAAAATTCTACTGCTATGCATAAAAGAGACTTTGAAGAAGTTATTTATATGCTAAGAGGAGAAGGAAAGTTAAAACTAGAAGATGGTACAGAATATACTTTGAAAAAAGGTGATTGTGTATTAATTCCAGAAGGAATAATGCATGCCCATGCAAATGATTCTGATGAAGAATTAGAACAATTATATATTTTTGCACCACAAGCTGGTAGTGAAATTCAAAAGTCATTAAGAGATTTACCTATAAAGAAATTAGAAAGTGAAAAATAATATGCTAAATAAAAATGATATATTTCCAATAGGAATTGGTACATGGACCATTGATTTTGAAAATTTTTCTAAAGAGATAGAGTCCTTAAAATATTCTTTTGAAAAAGGACAAAATTACTTATCTCTATATATGTTATATAATAATGGTAATATTGTTAGAAAAATGAAAGAGTTTATTGATAAGGTAGGAAGAAACAATTTATTTATTAGTGTTAATTTGGAACCTACAATTACATGTAAAGATGATGTAGAAAATCAACTTGATGAGTATTTAAATATTTTAAATATAGATCATGTTGATAGTATTCAAATTCATGCTCCGTTTTTCTCAAATATCCCATTGAAAGATGTATATTCTAAAATAAATGAATTAGTAGAAAATAAGGAAGTAAGATACATAGGTGTAAGTAATGTTAATATGAAGCAGCTAAAAGAAATACAAAAAGTTTCAAAAATCGACTTTTTTGAAGGGGTATATAATTTAGAATGTAAGATATATGAAGATTTAAAAATCCTTGATTATTGTAAAGAAAATAATATACAGTTTATCTGTTATCAACCGTTGAGAAGGAATAGAACAGCGCTTAGAAATTATGATTGCTTATTAAAGCTCTCTGAAAAATATGGGAAAACTCAAAACCAGATAATATTAAATTGGATAATTAGAGAAAAGCATATTATACCGCTTGTAAAAAGCACAAATATAAATAGAATTAAGGAAAATTTAGAATCATCAAATTTTGTTATGGAAAAAGAAGATTATGAAATATTAAATAATTTTAGAAGTAAAGAATTTGATGATATTAAAATAGATTGGGAAGCAAATGGTGGAATTACAATTGACCAATTAGCTAACCAATATAATTAGAAAGGAATGATAAATAATGAGTAAATATAGAACAAATACATGTGGAGAACTAACAACAAAAGATTTAGATAAAACGGTTACTTTATCAGGTTTCGTACAAGGTATAAGAGACCATGGTGGAGTTATGTTCGTTGACTTAAGGGATCATTATGGGGTAACACAAGTTGTTGTACATGATGATGCTATGCTTAAAGGAGTAAGCAAAGAAACAGTTATAAAAATAACTGGTAAAGTAATTAAAAGAGATGAAGAAACGGTTAATAAAAAACTTACTACAGGTGAAATAGAAGTAGTAGCAGACACTCTTGAATTATTATCTGATACTGCTAAAGTGTTACCATTTGAAGTAGATGAGTCCAAAAAGGTAGCAGAAGACGTTAGATTAAAATATAGATTCTTAGACTTAAGAAATCCTAAAGTACATGAAAACATTATCTTAAGATCAAAAGCATTTAACTTCTTAAGAAATAAGATGCAAGAATTAGGATTTTTAGAAGTTACAACACCAATTCTTACATCATCATCACCAGAAGGTGCTAGAGACTTTATAATTCCATCAAGAAAGCATAAAGGAAAATTTTACGCACTTCCACAAGCACCACAACAATTTAAACAATTATTAATGGCATCAGGATTTGATAAATATTTCCAACTTGCACCATGTTTTAGAGATGAAGATGGAAGAAGAGATAGACTAGTTGGAGAATTCTATCAATTAGATATGGAAATGGCTTTTGCAGACCAAGAAGATATTATGGAGGTTGCTGAAATAGTATTTCCAGCATTCTTTAAAGAGTTTGGAAATAGAACGGTAACTGAAGGACACTTTAGAAGAATCCCATATAGAGAATCAATGCTTAAATATGGTACCGATAAACCAGACTTAACAAACCCGCTAGAAATAATCGATGTGTCAGAAGTATTTAAAGAAACAGAATTTAGACCATTTAGAGATTCTATCGTAAGAGCAATAAAAGTAGATGATATAGCATCTAAACCAAACAGCTGGTTTAATGAATTAGTTGATTATGCTAAGACAATTGATATGCCTGGTATTGGTTATATAACTGTTCAAGAAGATAAATCCTTAAAAGGGCCTATTGATAAGTTTTTAACCGAAGAAGATAGAAAAGCATTATCCCGCAAAGCAGATTTAAAAGTAGGTAGCGTATTATTCTTTATCGCTGATAAAAGAGAAGCAGTTGTATGTAAAAATGCAGGTTTAATAAGAGATGAATTAGGAAGAAAATTAGATATCATTGATAACTCCAGATTTGAATTCTGTTTTATAACTGATATGCCAATGTATGAAATAAGTGAAACAACTGGTAAATTAGACTTTATGCATAACCCATTTAGTATGCCTAGAGGTGGGGAAAAAGCATTAGAAACTGAAGATCCACTAGAAATATACGCAGATCAATTTGATGTTGTATGTAATGGTGTAGAACTTGTGTCAGGTGCTGTTAGAAATAATAGACCAGAAGTATTAGTTAAAGCATTTCGCCTTGCTGGATACACAGAAGAAGATATAAAGAAGAAATTCAGTGCTTTATATACAGCATTCCAATATGGATGTCCACCACACGTAGGTATGGCACTTGGTATTGATAGATCACTTATGATGCTACTTGAAGAAGATAACGTAAGAGAAACTGTAGCATTTCCATTAAATCAAAATGGTGAAGACGTACTTACCTCGACTCCAAACGAAGTTACAGAATTACAACTAAGAGAAACACATATTAAGTTAAGATAATAAGAGTTTAAATAGATAGAAAGTGAGATTATTAAATGGCTAAGATAAATTATGTTCCCCCAAAAAAATTTGATTTAGAAACAAAAAAAGTAGATTATCATTTCGAAAAAGAGCTTTATGATAATGAATATTTAAAAGAGGCTATTGCAAAAAAAGAAAGAAATCAAAGAGAAGCTGAAAACAAAATTGCGCATAATGTATATTATGGTTATGGAAATAATCAATATATAGATGGAGATTTAAATGTAAACACAATTGAAAAAAAATTAAGTTAGGATAATTATGATTTGTACACCAGCTTGGTATAAAGAACAATGTAAGTTAATTAGTGAAGAAGACATGAAATGAGGTGATTAAATGCAAGACTTAGAAAAATTAGTAAATGATTATGTAAACAATGTACTTTTAAACTTTAACAATATTAAAACAGGAGAATTACAAGGAAGTAATTATAAACAAAAGGTTTTAAATAGATTATTTTCTAGAAAATGGTCTCGTAAAGCACAATTCGAAGAAGCTAAAAAATATACTGAAGAAAAAGTTGATAATATTTTAAAAGATAACTTAGCTTTCTTATTTTGCTATTGCTTTGGTGGATACAAACATTTTTGGAGTCCAACGTATCCTGAACCTGATTGGGCAGAAATATTTACAATAAAGTATTTAATGGAATATGTTTTACCAATTGCTATGACCTATGATAATGGTGTTAATATTGAGTTTGAATCCGAAGAAGTAGCATTAACTTATATGAATAATACACCTCAAGAAGGTATGGACAAATATAATGATGTATTTAAAAAAATAATTTCATATATTAATGAAAATAATAATTACCCAATTAATTTAAGTCTTGTGTTAGCAAGAGATTTCTATGATAAAGAAGAACTATTATCTAAAATGAAAGACTACAAATCAGAGGTTGAAAAAAGATTTTCATCTCTTAATGAAGAAGAAAAGAAAGTTAGATTAAAAAGAGCAGAAACTAATATAATGTGGAATGGTAAAAAAGATTTAACTAATATTAGTGAAGAAGAAAAAAATGAGTTTATTTATAACTCAAGAATTCTTAATGAAGCATTTTTAGATATAGATTGTGAATTACGAGGTAAAGAATATTTCGAAAAAGAAAACTTAATACCTTTACTTGGTTCATTTGGATTAGGAGCTGGAGGGGAAGCATGGCTTCACTTAGCATCTAACAAATCTTCAATGGTAGATTTCTGGGCTGGAATGGGAATTTTAGAAGTAAGAGAAGATAGGATAATTGAAAAAACAATTTCAAGAAAGCAATACGAACAAATAAAAGATAAATTAGTTAAAGTTAAATTAAATAATAAACTTACTAATATAAGTGATAATTATTCTTGGATATATGTATATCAGGGCACATTGCCTTTTTAGATATAAAAATAAAGGAGAAAAAATATGAAAGAAAATTTGTTTGAGTTTAATCATGTTACGCTAGGTGTATCTGATATGGATAAAAGTGTAGACTTTTATAAGAAATTTGGTTTTTCATTGGAAAAGGAATATGGAACAAACGATATGAAAATCGTATGGATGAAGTTAAACGGAATTGTACTTGAAATGTTTTGGTACAAAAATCATAATGAATTACCTAACCATTCAAAAACTTTGAATGAGGACTTAATGACGGTCGGAAATAAACATTTTGGATTAGGTGTTAAGTCTATTGAAGATGCTATTAGATTTATTAAAGAAAATAACTTGTCTGATGATGAAATAACAATAACTGAAGGAAGAATGGGGAAAAGATATTTCTTTATAAAAGATCCAGATGGTATATTGTTTGAAATAATAGAGGAAAAATAAAGGAGATAGTTTTATGACAAAAATAAAAATAACATTAGTTAAAAGTGGAGTAAGTGCTATTGCTGAATTACGTGATGATAAGTGTCCAATAGTGATTGATAGCTTACTTAAGGTATTACCGTTTGAACAAGATGCATTACATGCAAAATGGGCAGGAAATGAAATATGGACAAAACTTTCAAATTTTCCTAAATATGAACATGAAAATGAGACTTGTTTACCATCAATTGGAGAAATAATTATTATGCCTCTAGGTGGAAATGATGTGGGTTTTGACTTATGGTACGATAGAGGTTGGTGTTTTGGTCCGACTGGTTTTCAAAGTGGAGCTGCAATCGGAATGATAACTGAAGGCTTATCAGAATTTGCCGTAGAAGCTGCTAAATTATGTTCTGAAGGTTCACAACCAATAAGAGTTGAAAAAATATAAATTAAGTTATAAATAAGGAGAAAGTATGATATATCCAAAGTTTTTAAAAGAAGAAGATATTATATCACTTACTGCACCTTCAGAAGGTTGCTCTAATGAAGAAATAGATTTATATGCGTTTGAAAATGGTATAAAAGAGTTTAAAAAACGTGGAATTACGATTAAGGAAACACCAGATTGTAGAAAAACTAACTTAGGTAGAAGTGATAGCCCCGAGGTAAGAGCTAAGGAGTTTGAAGAGTGTTTTAAAGATAAAGAAACTAACGCAGTACTTTGTTATTCCGGTGGCGAGTTTTTAGTTGAAATGTTATCATATACAAACTTTGATGTTATAAAAGAAAATCCAAAATGGTTTTTAGGTTTTTCTGATCCAACTAGTTTGTTGTTTTACATGACTACATGTTTAGATATTGCAACGTTATATGGTAACAACTTTAGAAAGTATCAAATGACT
Organism: uncultured Muribaculaceae bacterium; assembly: GCA_964453925.1. Lineage (GTDB taxonomy): Bacteria > Bacillota_I > Bacilli_A > RF39 > UBA660 > Aphodocola. Next base: position 17,383 of record CAYVPV010000025.1, read on the forward strand.
CCATGGCATGAGTCATTAGAAAATAGCTTAAAGATATTAAGAGGAAACATTATAGAACAACGTAGTTTTGATAAATATGAAAATGAATATACGGAACATATAACAGGAACTGAAAGCTACAATTTAGATACTAAAGTTGAGTGGAAAAATATAACTGGAGAAGAAAAAATTAATTTAACTGGTAGATTAATTGGTGGCTGTTTAGATGTATTAGCAAGTATAGTAGGAACTAAGTTTGATAATGTAAAACATTTTATAGAAAAATATAAAGATGATGGCATTATATGGTACTTTGATAATTGTGATTTTACCAATGAACAAGTAGTTAGAGTATTATGGCAATTAAAAGAAGCTGGTTGGTTTAAATATACTAAAGGATTTATATTTGGTAGAAGTGCTAATGACGTTAGTTGTTATGATATTTCATTTAAAGATAGTGTACTTGCATCACTAAAAGATTTAAACGTTCCAATTATTATTGATACTGATATTAGTCATAAAAGACCAGCAATGACATTTGTAAATGGTGCAATAATAAAAATTGAAAGTAAAGATGGTAAAGGTATAGTTAATTTTGAATTAAAGTAGGAGAAAATAATCATGAATAAAATAATTATGTTAGGTACTGGTAGTGGTGGTACTATGGATTTATATAACACATGTTTTGTTATTCAAAATGAAGTTGGTAATTTTTTAGTTGATACTGGTGGTAGCATAGAAATAATAAAAAGACTTAAAAAAGTTAATATAAGTTTGAAAGACTTAAAACACATATTTATTTCTCACCAACATACAGACCACATATTAGGACTTATTTGGATGTTTAAGAAAATTGGTGTAATGATAATGCATAATGAAATTGATGAAAATATTAATCTTTATTGTAATGATTCAGTACATACAGCAATAAAAGAAATTTCAAAACAAGTATTACCAAAAAAATTAAATGATTTACTTGATATAAAAATTAATTATCATATACTAACAGATAGAGAAACAAAGAATATAAATGGACTTGATTATGAATTTTTTGATGTGAAAGCTAGGGAAGATAAGCTATTTGGTTTTAAAACAAAAATAAATGATAAAACATTAACCTTTTTAGGAGATGAAACTTTAAACCCTGAAATAAGTGATATAGTAAAAAATTC
>CAYVPV010000026.1:0-18434 GCA_964453925.1 uncultured Muribaculaceae bacterium
GTATGGAATTTGTTTATAATGATTTAGGTTATAAGAAAGAACAAATATTACATGCTACACTACACCTAGATGAAAAAACACCACATATTCATTGTGTAGTAGTACCCTTAATAAGAAAATTTGATAAAAGAACTAATACTGAAAAATGGACTATATCTAAAAAGCAATATATCAAAGATAAAGCCCATTTAAGCGAATTACAAGACAAATACTATCAAAGGACTAATCGATAATAGTTTTGACCTAGAAAGAGGCATAAAAAACAGTGATAACGAGCATATTTCAATAAAAGAGTTTAAGAAGATTACAAAAAAACTAGATAATCGATTAGAAAAACAAAATTATCTAATGACTAGAGATTATGAATTGTTAGAAGAAAAATTAAAAACTTCTAAACCTACTATTACTGGTAAAGAGGTTAAGATTGATAAAGATACCTATGATACACTTAATAATTTTATGAATACATCGAAAAGAATAATTAAAGATATTCCAAGAAATCAGGCATTATTTAAAGAACTTACTGATTATACAAAAAGTTATAAAGATTTAGAAAACGAAAAAAGAAATATTCAAGTTGAAGTTAGAAAACTAGAATATCAAAATAAAAAACTCCAAGAAGAAAATAATCAATTACATAACTTCATACATAGTATTTTACAAACATTAAAAAAATTCTTTCATAGATTATTAAAATTAGGAACTGAAAAAGATAAAGACGATGTTGTATTAGAAATAAAAGGATATTACAAACAAGATTTATATGATAATTTTGATTTACACGATATAGCCAATAATACATCCAAAGAACAAGAAATAAATGATTATTTATACGCAAAGGAATATGATTATGATGATAAAGATATAGGTATTTAAAAAGGCGAGCAAATTTCAAATGCTCGTCTTTAATAGACCGTTTATTCCAAAACGGTAACACACTACGCTATTGGCAGAGCCAATAACGGTGTGCAAAAGGGAAATCCCTTTTGAAACCAAAAAAACATAATTTTAGAAAGATAAATACCAAGCAAAATTATGCTTTTATTTTAACAATTCCAATGAGTAATATTTTCCTTTAAATAATTTTGATTTTTCAGTTACTAAATATTCTTTTGTAAGTGTTAAATTATATTTATTGTTTTCTGCATATTTATCATCAAAAATATAATAGTATTCTTTTCCACCAATTTCTTCTTCATCAATGTATATAATTTCTTCATTTAATGTAGCATTATAAACTGATACTTTATAATCAGCATTACAAGTATAGTCTCCATTACAAGATGAATATTGAATAGCTACAAAATTATTTTTTGAATCTCTATAAATATAATAAGTATTACTATCTATTACAAAACTAATAGTTTTTGAAGTGACGGTTTCAACAAATTCTAAATTTTTATCGACAATTTTTTCTTTTTTTAAAGAACTAAAAATACTTTCACTCGTATCCCTACTAGCATCACATCCAGTCATTCCAATTAAAGCGATAATACCAATCAAACAAATTAAAACTTTTTTCATAAAATATATTCTTTCTACCAAGTTACATTTGAATCATTGTCCGGTAAATATGCTTCGTTGGGGTTGTCAGCATTATATTTAACATTAACATTATTACCAACTGTAGCACTTATACCTGTTTTAATTTCAATTAAACTTTTTGTCTTATATCCTATTGGTATAAAACCTAATTTTATTTTTTGCGGTTTCGTAACTAAGTTCTCGCTGATTTCATAGATTCTTCCACTAACTTCAAATTCAACTATAATTTTACTTGGAAAATCTATGCCTTTTATTTTTATTTCTTTAATTATACCTCTACATGTTTCAGTACAATTACTTTTTTGCATAAGCAACTACCTACCTTCCTATAACCATTGTACCATAAAAATATGCTTTTTTATTTATTATTACATAAAATATACAAATTTATAATTCAAAAATGTAAAATATGTAGTATAATGAATATAGGAATTAACCTTAATAAAAATTTCCAAACGTGTATAACTCACGCACCAGATTGATAAGAAACTCAGTAGATTTGAGTTTAAGCGAAGCGGCTTGTCAAAAAGCCGTTTTTATGTTATTATGTATTTGTCAAGAAAAACTTGCACAAAATAAAAAAAAGGAACATTTGATTTCGCAAGTGAATGTCGCCTCTAAAGTATTAGTGTTGGCACTCAATCATAGCTGAAAGAGTGCCATATTTTTATTGCTATTACCAATAAGGTAATAGCAATAAAATGATAGCAATAAGACGAAGGACTTTTATAATAAAAGTTCTTTTCTTCATTGTATTCCTCCTTTCTTTCTCAAGATTGGAGGACGACACTCAACAATCAAATGTTTCAAAAGCATTATACCAACCGTTTGTTTCTATCACAAGTTTTTGTTCTAAATTTATATTTTTTATAATACTTTAATTAATAAAAACCCAAACTATTTTAGTCTGGGTTTTAATATACATAAATTTATTTTTTAAGTATCCTTGTTGTATTTAATATTGTTAAAAGTGTAACACCAGTATCCGCAAACACAGCTTGCCACATACTTGCTATACCAAATGAACTTAATATTAAGACAAGTATTTTAACTCCTATCGCAAATATTAAGTTTTGTTTAATTATCTTACTTGTACGTTTAGATATCTTTATTCCATCTACTATTTTATCTAATTCATCAGTCATTATAACAACGTCTGATGCTTCTATTGCAGAGGCTGAACCTACTCCACCCATTGATATGCCAACTCCCGCTCTCGCAAGGGATGGAGCATCATTTATACCATCTCCAACAAAGGCAGTAATGTCATTATTTACTTCTATTTCCTTTTCTAATAAATTATATTTATCTTCAGGGAGTAATTCATATTTTACGTTTTCTATACCAACTTTTTTAGCAATATTAAGTGAGGTATCCTTATTATCACCAGTAAACATATAAGATGTTATGCCAAGTTTTTTAAGCTCGTTAATAGTGTTTTTTGCACCTTTTTTAATACCATCTACTAATTCTAATTTTGAAACTATCTTATTATTAACACTTAAATATATTGCGTTAGATTTTTCTTTTGCTTTACAAAAATTGCTAGATCCTATTTTTATTTTTTTATCTTTTAATTCATAAGAAATTCCTTTACCAGAAGTTTCTTTAAAATTAGTGATATCATTAGTTTTTACATTTATATTAAATACGTTAATAATTCCCTTTGCAATCGGATGATTAGATAGCTTTTCTCCTTTAACATATAATCTAATAATATCCTTTTCTTTATAAGTATTGTCTATTATAGTTAATTTATAATCACTATAATTACCAGTTGTAATAGTACCCGTTTTATCGAATATTATTTTATTTACTCTACCCATTGCGTCAAGATAATCACTACCCTTTACCAATATTCCGTCTTTAGATGCTTTACCTATTCCAGAAAAATAGCTAAGTGGAACGCTTATTGCTATTGCACATGGGCATGATATTACTAGAAATACTAAGGCTCTATATATAGCATCACTTAAACTAACATTAAAAAGTATTGGCAAAAAAATAGCTACTAATATTGCCAAAACTAATACTACTGGTGTATATATTTTAGCAGCTTTTGCAACAAATGTTTCTGTCTTAGCTTTTCTATCAGTTGCCGATTCTACTAAATCTAAAATTCTAGATACGGTACTATCATTATATAAACTTGTTACTTTAATTTCTATTAGTCCGCTTTCGTTTACACTACCTGATAATACTTCATCATTAACAGTAACGCTTCTTAATTTAGATTCACCAGTTAACGCGGCAGTATTAAGTTTTGCACTACCTTTTATGATAACACCATCTAAAGGTACTTTCTCACCTTGTTTAATTATTATTACATCGCCTACATTCACTGTTTCAGGCCTTACTTTAACATCTTCTTTATTGGTTCTTAAATTAGCGTATTCCGGCTTTATATCCATCAAATTACTAATTGACTTACGAGAGTTATTAACAGCTAATTCTTCAAGTATTTTACCTATTTCATAAAGTATTATAACCATTAATCCTTCGTGAATATTATCAGTTAAATATGCTCCAATACAAGATATGGTAACAAGTAGATTCTCGTTTATCGTTCTTGATTTAAATAATAACTTAACTGCATTAGTAAACGTTCTAAATAAAAGTATTACATAACCCATAATTATTAATATTTTAGATACATTACCTTTAAATACAAACATACCAAGTAATGAAATTATTATTCCTATAACCAGTCTTATCAAATGGAATAAAACGTTTTTCTTAGTATCGACGTTTTCATTTAATTCAAGTACGTCTACATCTGGTTCTATTTTTTTTACCACGTTAGAAACATAGGGTTTAACGCCAGTTTCCATGTTCGTTTCTACCGTAACGGTTAATTTTGTAAAATTAACACTTGCGTTAGTAATATTTTTATCTTTTATTAAGGTTTGTTCTATTTTATTTGCACAATTAGTACAATCCAAATTATTTAATTTGTACTTATACCTCATTGATGTGCTCACATCCCATCTTAAATATTTTTTCAACGTGATCGTCCGCTAAATAGTAATAAGCCAAATTACCATCTTTTCTATATTTTACAAGCTTAGAATCCTTTAAAATTCTAAGTTGATGGGAAACAGCTGATTGACTAACCCCTATTTTTTCTGATATATCATTAACGCACATTTCATCATTAATAAGTACGTTCATTATTTTAACACGAGTAGAATCTCCAAACATTTTAAATAACTCTGATAAGTCTATTATCTTATCATCATCTAATAAGTTCATATTTTTTATCCTTTCTATATGAGCATATGCTCATATACTAATATTATATGTAATAAAAAAGAAGCTGTCAATATAATAATTGCAACTTCTTTCTTTTGTACCTTTTTTATAATAAGCTTTGACGCAACATTAAGAATTCTTATTTTTTCTATTCATTTTTTTAACAACAATTTCATTTAACCTTGCATTTAATTTTATTAACACTTTATTCGTGTTAGAATTAAAGTTATTTAACTTTAACCTTGAAATAATCTCATTTAACATATTTATTTCACTATTAAACTCTTCTACTGGAATATCATCAATAATTTTATCAATATTAAATGAATTAGAAGCAGATTCTTCTAACACCATATCAACGTATGCACAAACATACTCAATTTCATCAGAAGTTAAAGTGCTTTCTTCATCTATATATGGATGATGTTTATTCTTTTTAGCTTCATATAATTTAATTCTTTCCTCTCTCGTTATAACAGACACTTCAGTAGGAATTTTTGGCTGTTTTAATGTAGAAGTTTTTTCAATATTAACAACATCGTTTTTTTCTTCCTTGCAAATCAATGATAATCTATATTTTTTTAGTTTTTTAATAAGATCATTATACTCATCAACCATATCATACACAAAAGCTTTATCAGCACATCTAGAATCAAGTTCTCTAATAATTTTACTAGAAATATATTCACCATTAGAAACCATATTTCTAACTTTCTGTAATATATCTAAAATCTCCCTAGTAATTTTTACATCAATATTTTTAGAAGATTCAGCATATAAATTAAAAATTGGTATTAAATAAAATAGCCATGAATTACAAATTGATGAAGCGTATACAGAATTAGGATTTTCTTTTCTATGATTTATTAATTCTTTCGTAACACTAAAATACTCATCTAATATAACGTCCGCATTATTTGATCTACCTTTAAACATTGTATTTATATTAGATAAAATTTTTCTATTAAAATCGTTGCATCTTTTTTTCGAGAATTTCCATGCAGTATAAAACTCTTTAGCATATGCACACAAAATCACTGCTATATAGTTTTTTACACTACTTTTTTTAAAAAAAGCTTTTAAATCAATAATAATTTGCTCATTATTATATAAAATTTCTGTATTATTATTAAGTATTTCTTTAATAATAGAATTTTCTTCATTAAATATCTGATTTTCAGTTAAATTTACATCTAATTTTCTAATTTTTCCTATTTTCTTTAATTCAACAGCTACTTTTTCATTTTCTTCATGCAAAAAAATAATTTTATTAATGCATAAATCAATTTGTTTTAAAACATCATTCATATTTTAGAACCTTCTTTTCTCTCTTAGTGTTTTATATTATATACAGTTGATTTACAAAAGTCAATTAAAAAAGTCACATTTAAGACTTTAACTCCATAACACCATCATTAAATATATAATGTTTATTACATATCTTTTTAACAGCCATTTTATGAGTTACAATAACAACGGTTTTGTCCTCAAGATGTTTCTTAATTAGTTTAATAATTAATTTTTCTGTTTCGGTATCTAAATTAGACGTTGGTTCATCTAATATGTATAATTCTTTATCAAGAACTATACCCCTTAATATATTGATTCTCTGTTTTTGACCAGCTGATAGTTTAACGCCTCTTTCACCAACAATGGTGTTTTCTTTATCAGGAAGTTCCATTATCCAATCATAAAGATCCGCGTCTTTTAATAATTCATAAAAATGCTTATCACTTATTTTTTTACCTAAACTAATATTTTCTTTGATTGATACGTTTAGAAGGTCAACATCTTGAGAAATATAAGCAAGCGATAAATTTTTATCAGTTTCTTTGCCATTAATTAGGTAAGTTGCATTATCATCTATTAAAAACTTAGATAAAATGTTTAAAAAAGTAGTTTTACCTTGTCCTGATTTACCAACAATACTTACTTTATCTTCCTTATTTAACACAAAATTAGGAACTATTATCTTTTTTCTAGACTTTTTATCGTACTTAAAATTAACGTTCTTTATTTCAATAGTCTTAAAACTATTAATAACGTCCTTTTTCTCATAAGTACCTATCATTTCTTCTATCTGATCGTTGGCAGACTTAAGTTCAGTATATACTTGAAAAACATTACTTAGTCTTCTGAACTCGGTTTTAATTCCATTAAACGCGGTTATGTAAAATAATAAAAACGATAAAATGTTTTCCCCGTTCTTATATCTAAAATAAAGAGATATTAAAACTACTATGTAAATAACTAAAAGCATGGCATCAATTCCATTAAACCTTAGAATACTAGCGTTTTTCATACCATGATAACTTTTTTTAACAGGGATAAACGACTCTTCAATTTTACCAATAGCATACTTATCTGCATCAAGTTTCTTGATTGTCTTTATGTTTTGTAAAACATCCGTTAAAGAAGAATTGTAATTAGAATAATCACTATTATATATACTTTGTCTTTTCTTTACAAATTTAGATAACTTTAAATTATAAATAATAATTATTATTAACAAAACTAATATAATAAAAAATACTTTTTTGTCTTGGATATAGGTAGTAATAAGAAAAATACCGCCAGAAACTAAGCATCCTAGGACATTATCCATTATTCTGCTTAAATAATCAATAGAGTTACTTGATACCAAATCAATTTGTTTTTTCAAATAACCTGTATGAATGTTATTTAATTTTTCAAGTGGTACGTTTATAATTCTTCTAAAGTATGATAAAACAACGTTTTTTTCGTGTCGTTGTAAGAAATCATTAACTGGCACAGTCCATATATGATTACATATCATGTATATAACATTTAGAATCGCAACTAATATTATAAATAACATAAAGTTATTTAATGAGAAGTTATTAGATATCAAAATCGATATAATAACCGGAATAATGTATAAACTAACATTTAATATAAGTGCATTTAAAACACAAAAAAATACTTGAATTTATTTAAGTTTTTATAGCAAAACATAAATATCACTATCCTTCTATATTATCATCTTTATCAAATTTAACGTCTAAAAATTTACGACTTGCTAGATAATCACACATGTGAACGAATCTTTGAAAGCGAGATTCAGGTTTAGGAAGCACAACATTACTATAATTATTTGTATTCCAAGGTCCCATATGGGATGATATAACATGACAAATAAACTCAATTTCTTTGTCATTAAATTCAGTTTTATCCTTATTTTCTTTTATGTAATCGCAAACAAGTAGTGGATGTTCAAACTTGGTATATTGCGATTTAACAAGTCCTGATTTTAAACCATCATGCATCATAAGTGCAATCATCATTAAATCCTTTTCGTTTTTAGAGTAAGCCCCTGTAATACTTTCATCATTAAACATCTCATATGCAATTCTAACTGCTACTTTGGTATGCCTTACAAGTCCACCATCTCCTAAAGAAAAAGATGGATGATACTTACCAGTAGAAGATGCTGGCACTTCAAAAAAGTAATCTGGTAATAGTTCTATTAAGCTTTCTGCTGATTTTTTATATCTAGGATTATTAATAAAGTTTAATTCTTTTTCAAATACTGCTATTTTTTCTATTGTTTGATTCATTTTTATCTCCTTTTATTTTATGTTTATTCCAAGCATTCTAGAAAGATTAATGGCACCTGTTATATCAACTGTTACACCTTTAATACTTTCTATATCTGTTTTTATATTATCTAAATTAGAATCACTTAAATCAATACCACTTAAACTAGTTTTATACACTTCTGCATTAGATAAATTACTATCATCTATTTTAACATTATTTAATTTATTTTCAAATAACCTAGATGATTCTAGATTACAAGCACTAAATAAACTATTTTTTATCTTCTTACAAGAAAAGTTAGAATATCTCATGTTGCATTCTTTAAAAACCACGTTTTCTATCGTGCAATCTATCATGTTTAATCCTGTTAATGAACAATTTACAAATATTACTCTTAAAAACAGTTTAGAATCTATTACGATGTTTGACAAATCGCATGAATTAAACGTGCAGTCTATTATATCCACATCTTCTAATACTATATCACTAAAATCAACGTTATTAAAGGTGCATCCATTTATCTCTATGTTTTTAATGTTTTTTTCTATTTTTTCATTTTTAAATGACATGTTTTCTATTTTATCATCAAATTCTAATTCATTTAGTTTCGCTTCCTTTAAGTAATTAACTAATTTCGGTTTAATTATTTTATTCATTATCTTATTACTATCTTTAAATATAACGCACATAAAAACGCATTAGGAAGCATTATTCTTAATTTATTTAAAGACTTACCTTTCTTATTATCTAGTTCATCATATATGTATGAAACAAGTTCTTTACTAACAAAGAATTTCTTTATTTTATTATTTCTTATTAGCCCTTTTACTTTTCTATGATTTATTGATTTATTCTTTAAGAATGCTTTTTTTATTTTTATATTTAAAAAAGACGTTCTATATACTTTAGATGGATCTATATTAAAAATTTCCGCTAAACGTTCTATGGTTTCGTTAAAATATTTTTCTTTATTCTTATCTAATATTTTTTTAGGCTTTATCATTAAAAAAGATTTTTTATTATAACTATCATACAAATCATAAAATCTAGTACCTATTCTTTTATAGTTCCGCGATAAAGATCCTTTTTTAAACGTGTATTTATCTCCTTCTAACTCTTTATATATTTTCATGGTATCATTATAACCAAAGTCTATTGCACACCTAGTATAATCTTTTTCAAACGCAAGGAAGTTTCCTAAGTCATTTTTTGGCCTTATATAGGTTATTTTAACTTTTTTATCTTTTACAGGTCTTGTAATACCAACTGCACCCATATCTACTGCAATTACTTCATCTGCTCCCATACTTATAGCTAAATTAATTGGAAGATTATCATAGTACCCACCATCTATAAAATTACTATTTCCTATTTTAGTTGGTTTAAAAGCAGGAAAACAAGAACAAGAGGCTAATAAATAATTCTTTAGTTCTCCTTTTTTAAGATTCTTTTTTCTAACACATTTACCTTTAAGTGATGGAAAATAAGTAGTAACTAAACCATAATCAATATCAGAAGAAAAGAATTTATCTTCATCTAACGCGCTATCTATCACCTTTTCAAGGCCTTTCATTTCATAGCCACCATTAATAGCTCCTTTGGCATATTTTTTAAGTATTTCTTCTTTTCCTTTCTTGGTTTTAAACTTACCATCTATTTCTACATCAATAACCTTATTATAATTCATGTAATACCAAGTTTTAAAAGCTTTATGATAATCACCTTGTGCCATTAAAACACCCGTTAAAGATCCAACAGATGTGCCCGCTACTATATGGTAATCAATATTAAGACGTCTAAGTGCTTTCCATACCCCCATTTCGTAGCCGCCTTTAGCTCCACCACCTGATAAAACCACTGCTCTTTTCATACGCTACCTCTTACAAATTTATTTTTTAAATAAATTTCCTTTTTAAAAAGATAAATCAATTATATCATAATATACAAAAAGAGTAAAAAACCAATTATTTTTTACTCTTTTTAGGTGTTTTTTTACCTAATGCCTTAGCAAACTTAAATACGTCTTTGTCAGTATAATTAGAATTCGTTACATAAGGATATGCATTCTTTTGCATGTATGTTTTATGATATTCATCTATAATGGCAAGTGCTTCTTCATCAATATCTTTTAAATCTTCTTTATTTTCATAAAAAATATTTGTGCTTACCTATAAAAAAGGTTTTAGGCTTTCTAGTACTCTTAACAATTCGACATTTTTAACATATTACCCCTTCGTCAAGACAACACATGTGAAAAATGACTACTTGTTTCTTTTTCCTTTTAAACTCTTGTTGTTTCCAGTTAACAATGCCATAACACTGTTAATATTATCAAATTGTCCTATAGAAACGATCTTATCCGCTATAGACATTATTCTTCCTTCAGGAAACTTACTTCTAGCTAATGATAAATTACCAATTTTATTTCTGTTTGAGCTAGTTACTAAAATTTTCTTATTATCATCTGATAATTCTTTTACTAAATTAAAGTTCTTTAGTTCCATAGAATTATTACCATCATCAACAAATGATACAACAGGTAAGGGATACATGTGATGAACTATTCCATCTATTAATTTTTCAGCGGTATTTTTGATTTTAAATATTTCAGGATACCAACTGTTTGCGTTAATTACAGCTTCAATAGGGTGTCTAAAACCATGCTTATTAAAAAATTTACTTGTACTTGCCTCTAGGTTATTTTGCCATGGTAATGTATATAAATCATGAAGCATTGCAATTTGACCCGCTAATATGATTTCAAAATCAGATTCACCATGTTTCTTTTTATATTTTTTAGATAATAAATACGTTACAATTGCATCTTCTATTATATGATTTCCTAATGAGACTTCACCGTGATGAAGAAATTCGTTAGTCATTCTTCTTTGAAATTCACTATGCATATAAATCGGATAAATCATATCTAAAAATTCTTCCTTTTCTTGTGTTTTTAAATTATATTTACTAATAAGTTTATACAATTCTTCTTTATTTTTATCTTTAATAGACATTTTAATCACCATTTAAATTATAACCAAATTCACGTATTACTATTATTTTTTATAAATTTATGATATAATTAGTTCGTGTCCTCGTAGCTCAGCTGGATAGAGCATTCGCCTCCTAAGCGAAGGGTCGCGCGTTCGAATCGCGCCGTGGACGCCATTTATGTACGGAAGATCCATTTTAAGGATCTTTTTATGTTTTTTATATAAAATATTATGATAAAATTTAATAGATGGTATAATATGAAAAACAAGTTTTATGAAAATATATTAATCTTTATAATTTTTTTATTTTAATAAGTTTTATTTCAGAATATTTTACAAAGTCGACAAAAGCCTTTTTAATAATAAATATTCTAATTACTTTATTTATTCCGATTTATTTTATAATTAGAATAATAATTGAAAAATCAACCTTAAACAAAATTGAAAAAAGTTTTAAAAATAATGAAATAAATTTAAATTACTATCGAGAGCTAATAAAACAGTATAGTCCTTCTATATTAAGTCTAGTTTATGATCATAAATTTGAATATAAAAAAGATTTAATTGTTAACTTATTATATTTAGAAAACGAAAAATATATTGAAATAAAAGAAAAAGTAACAACAGAGGAATACCAAATCTATAAAACTTTAAATACCAATGACTTAAAATCAACTCTTAATAGTTTAGTTTTAAAAGAAACTATTGAAAATAATTTAATAGAAATTAAAAAAAGAACCATTTCTTGGTTAGGGTTAATATTAATTTGCTTCCTTTTAATAATTACCTTTATTTACTTAATTAATCAAGAATTCTTAATTTGACTATGTTGTATATTTAATATAATAATATTATCAGTTATAAAAGCAAAAACATTTAATAAAAATAAATTATATAGAACTAGCAAAGGAAATGAGTTATACAACAATTATTAGGTCTAAAAAATATATTCATGATTTTTCTAACATAAAAAATAGCGAACTTAAAGATATTAAATTATGGGATGATTATATAATATATGCTATTATTTTTAATAATAGCAATAAGCTTATTAAAGAAAATTATAAACTATATAGAAATTTATATAAACAAGCAAACAAAAATACATAAGCCATTTTAGATTTATGTATTTTTATTATCTTATAAAATTAATTAAGAAAAGCATCCAAATACCAATTTGAGTTTTAGCTCTTCCGGCACCTTCAAACGCTGCAACTATCTTATCTGATAGAGTTACTATCCAAGATTCTTTATACTTTGGTGCAACATCTGATATTGGAAACATATGTGCTTCAATAATATTTTGTTCTTTTTCGTTAACTCCAAAATATTTTATCGCATTTTCTTTAGCAATTTTAGGATGTTCGATTAACATTTTTGTAGATGTTGCAATGTTTTTATCATCTCGTACTAAAAAGAAATCATGTAATGCCCCACCTCTTATAGTACTGATTGTATCGCATCCTAACAACTTAGATATTTTATAAGCTATATAAGCAACTCTAACAGAATGATTATACCTTGTATTACCATGATGCACTATAGACTTAGTTTTTAAAAATTCTTTATGAGAAAGAATTGGAGATGCAACCCTCATAAATTCTTTATCATTATATATTTTTTTCATTAAGTTCAATGTAATCAACCTCTTTATCTTTATCTATTATATTCAATATACAAATAATAAATAAGTGAAACAGTTTATTATTTAAACTGCTTTATAAGAATATCATATATATAGATAATTGTAAAGATACAAATGTTTGGGGTGTAAAAAAGTCTATTTTTATATTTATAGACTTTTTGTATTAACTTGATTCATTTCTTGTAGATTTTCACATTTTAATTCTTGCTCTAATTCATATTTTTCGTCATCTATATATTGTATTTTCAAATTTTTTCTTTATTTTTAACTAGATCTTTTTCTACTTGCGATGAATTAGTCATATTATACATTTTATCATTAAATATTACTATTGAACCACAAGTCGTACTAGCTACCACCACGAAGGTATTTAAACCTGTTGTAACTATAGCAGCAGATTCTCTATAAAGTGTTGCATTTTTGTCTCATCTAATAAAATAATATCATTATCTTCTTTTAAATATTCTCTTATTTCTTCTACTTTCCACACCGTAAAGACTTCTAAACTTCTAACTATAACCCTATTAGCATTATAATTTATCGCTTTATATAATCAGAAGCTGCATACCAAGATAATGCAGATACAGTAGTTTAACCGCAAGCTAAAATTGCTGTAGTAACTAATCTTAGCTTTTTCATTATTAGTTTTAGAATCATTCTTTAAATTTTCCATCTTTAATTTTTATTTTAATGATTTTGTTTCATCTTTTTCTTTAAGTAATGATTCATCAGTATAAGTATTACCTTTTTCTAATAAATCTTTTTCTAAAGATTTAATCGAACTATTAATGTTATCTCCTATACCAGAATAAACGATACTATTAGTATTATAATCAAAAATAATTGATAAAACCATAACATCTCCAATCCTAGAAATCTTTAGCTTATAATCATCTATTATTTCGTCTATTATACTGTTACTATTAAAATTATATTTATCGTAACCCAAGAGTAAATTTTCAAGTTTTTTGCAAAACATCATTAATATTTTTTCCAAAAGTAGCTGCACATGATTGTGTAACTGTAGTTTCAAACGAAGTTTTTTCGTTTTTATTTATAGCAAGTTTTGAAATATCTCCTCCAAAAGAATTAGAATTAAATTTTGATATATTTATCGAATATCCATCGATTAAAACTCTTTCTAATTTGCTATTAAGTAAGATTTCTATATCTTCTGAATTCGGACCATACATTAATGCGTCCTTAATCTTTTTTTGTGTCTCAGTCATAATAAATTATCTCCTTTTTATCAAATTATACGCTATTAGTAAATATATTTATAAGTCAATCCTTGACCCTATTTTTTATAATTACAAGCGCTGCATTTAACATTTTTATCTTTATCTTCTACTAAAAGACTATGACATTCTGGGCATAATTCTCCAGTCGGTTTATCCCACACAGCAACCTTACATTTAGGAAAGTTACCACATCCATAAAATACTTTTCCTCTTTTAGTTTTTCTTTCAACTATCTTACCACCACATTTGGGGCAATCGCAAACCTCTATTACTGGAGCTTTTTCTTTAGGTTTAATATATTTACAATCTGGATATCCAGAGCATGCCTCAAACTTACCATACCTACCAGTTTTAATAACCATTGGTTTACCACAATTAGGACAAACTTCACCAGTTTGTTCGTCTTCCTTTTTTTCCATTTTATCAAACGCATTTTCTACTTCTGGTTCGAAGTCTTTATAAAAAGCTTCAAGCAATTTATACCAAACTTTTTTACCATCGGCTATTTTATCTAAGTCTTCTTCCATCTTAGCGGTATATTCAACGTTTATTAAATCACTAAAGAATTCTTGTAATTTATCAGTTGTAGTTATTCCTATTTCAGTAGGATTTAGTTTTTTTTCTACTAATTTAACATAACCCCTTTGGGTTAACGTTGTAATGGTTGATGCATAAGTAGATGGTCTACCTATTCCTAACTCTTCCATTGCCTTAATAAGTTTAGCTTCGGTATATCTTGCAGGTGGTTTAGTAAAGTGTTGATCCTTTACTATTTCATCAGATATAAGTACATCTCCAACTTTATACTTTGGTAGTATTTTATCTTCTGATGATTCAAACTTTTGGTATACCTTTAAATAACCATCAAATATAAGCATCTGTCCTGTAGTTTTAAAAGTCGTATTATTGTTATCTAAAGTAATTGTTGTAGCATTAACTTTAGCCTCTTTCATAAGTGAAGCAAGGGCTCTTGCATAAATCATTTCATATAATTTAAACTCGTCTTTAGATAAGTACTCTTTTATACTTTCTGGTGCTCTGTTAATACTAGATGGTCTAATAGCTTCATGAGCGTCTTGAACGTTTTCTTTTTTCTTCGACGTCTTTACATGACCAATGTACTCTTCACCATAGTTTTCTTTAATAAAAGCATAACTAGACTTTATAAACTCATCAGAGAGTCTAACAGAATCCGTTCTCATGTAAGTAATTAAACCTACTGTATCACTACCAATATCAATACCTTCGTATAACTTTTGAGCAACCTGCATCGTCTTTTTAGATGAAAAACCAAGTTTTGATATCGCTTCTTGCTGCATAGTTGATGTAATAAACGGATATTTAGAAGCTTTCTTTTTAGGTTTAGTCTCATAATTTGAAACAATAAACTCTTTATTTAATCCATCAATTACTTTGTCTGTTTCTTCCTCTGTTTTTAATTCTGCTTTTTTACCATCAACGGTATCTAAATCTGCTTCTATTTCAGGAAACTTGGCAGTTATAGTCCAATATTCTTCTTCTTTAAAAGCTTCAATCTCACGTTCACGGTCAACGATTAGTTTAAGCGCAACGGATTGAACTCTACCAGCTGATTTACCACCAGTTTTAGATTGCATTAACTTACTTAATCTAAAACCAATTATTCTATCTAGTATTCTTCTTGTTTCTTGGCTATGTACTAAATCATTGTCTATTTTTCTTGTGTGATTAAAAGCTTCTTTAACCACGTTTTTAGTAATTTCGTTAAAAACAACTCTTTCATAAGCTTCATCAGTAAGCTCTAAAGCATCTTTTAAATGCCAAGAAATAGCTTCCCCTTCACGGTCAGGGTCGGTTGCTAAATATACCTTTTTAGCGATCTTAGCATCTTTTTTTAGAGCTGTTATATCCTTTTTCTTTCCTTTTATAGCAACGTAGTTAGGTTCAAAATTATTTTCTATATCAACCCCGAACCCAAACTTACCAGATGTTGCTAAATCCCTTATGTGACCTTTACTTGACACTACTTTGTAGTCATTTCCAAGATACTTTTCTATCGCTTTAGTTTTAGTAGGAGACTCTACTATTACTAAGTTTTTACTCATAATTATACCTCCCGATATTATTTATGTTCTTCTATATATTTCTTAACAGGCCCATACGTGTGCCTATATCCGTCAATTATACCATACTTATTTAAAAGTTCAATGTGTTTTTTTGTCGGATATCCTTTATGCTTAGCAAATTCGTATTCTGGATGCTTCTTATCAATTTCATACATTAATCTATCACGGGTTACTTTTGCTATTACGCTAGCTGCCGCAATAGTTATACTTTTAGCATCACCTTTTATTATTGCCTCATGTGGTATATCAGTAAATCCATCAAGTGGCATAGCATCTGTTATTATGTAGTCTGGTTTTATTTTCATAGAATCAATTGCACGAAGCATACCCTGTCTTGATGCCTCATATATATTTATTTCATCTATTTCTTTAGCAGATACAATAGATACTCCAACCGCTAAAGCATTTTCCATTATAATTGGATAATATTCTTCTCTTTTCTTTTCGGTTAGTTTTTTAGAATCATTTAATCCTTCTAATGCAAAATCATGAGGAAGTATTACTGACGCTGCAACAACTGGTCCAAATAAAGGGCCTCTACCTGCTTCGTCTGTTCCTGCTACGTTTTCATAACCATTATTCCATAATTCTTTTTCATACCTATATAAATCTACCATTATAGTTTCATTCCTCTTTGTTTTAATCCTATTATAAATTCTTTATTTTCATCCCATCTTAATATTTTATCTAACGCATAGCCATCAAGCGGGTATCTTGATGCTAATGAATTATTATCTACGTGAAATTGTTTTTTAAATTCATCCTCCGATTGAACAAGCGCATTTTTTCTAGTTACAGGTCCTTTTTTTCGTCTGTACCTCATTCCTTCTTCACTCTCTAAAAACCTTATTCTAGAATAAGTCCTTTGAGGAGAAATTCTCAAATCTTCAGGCTTTTTTAAAATACCTTCTTCTCTATATTGTTTTCCATTAGAATCTTTTATTTTTCCAAAGATGAGAATGTTTTTAAAAACAGTATTTGCATCTGCAACTAACATACCAATATCATTGCAAAAAAGCATTAACATTTGTTCTTGAGTATATCCTAGTAAAGTTAAGGTATTAACCATGTTTTCAGTTCTTTTTTTGTATTGAAATTCCCCTAAAACAGCATTTGATATATATTTTTTTAATTTCTTTGAAAATTCTTCAGTCAATTCATAATCATCAAATGGGCCTAAATCCATAGTATATTTATAAAGTTCTTTATGTTTTTCTTCCCCTAATTTTCTAATTGCAACAACTGCATCATTCATTTTTTACACCTCATCAAAAGTTACTTTACCTAACTTTCCTTCCCTTAAATCTCTTATTATTAAATTAGATACCTTGTCATAATCCACTTCTCCACCTGATGCAATACATCCTCTTTTTTTACCTATTATATCATAGGTTGGAATAACATCATCTATATCAAAATCATCAATACCATATCTGTTAATTAAATTATCTTTGTACTTATTAAACATAGTATCTAATATATAGCAAGCAACTTTGCCAATAGGGAGTATTTCCTCTTTAATTGCAGAAAAGCTAGCTAAATTATAACTTTGCATTTCATTATCAAGTTTTGGCCATAATATTCCTGGAGAATCTAAAAGTTCTAAATCCTTATTAATTCTAATCCAAGAAAGTTTTTTAGTAACACCTGGCTTATCACCTGTAATAGTCGCTTTTTTACCCACTAGACGGTTTATTAAAGTAGATTTACCTACGTTAGGTATTCCTACTATTAAAGCCCTATAAGCACGTTTTTTAAGCCCTTTTTCTTCTCTTTTGTTATTAAGTTCTTCTAAAAGGATATTAGTTGTTTCATATACTTTATTAATATTTTTATTATTAATTAAATCTACCATTATAACTTTGTAACCTTGTTTTTCATATTCTTTTGCGCATAGCCTAGTTTTATTTTCATCGCAAAGATCGCTTTTAGTCATAATCATTATTTTAGGTTTATTTTTTATTAAATCATCTATGTCTTTTATTTTAGAAGAAAAAGGTATTCTAGCGTCCACTACTTCATATACAACATCAACCATGTTAATGTTTTCTTTTATTAAACGCCTTGTTTTTGCCATATGGCCTGGATACCA
>CAYVPV010000027.1:0-17624 GCA_964453925.1 uncultured Muribaculaceae bacterium
ATTACTATAAATGGAAAAGATATTGATAATATAGAAGGCAACTTAGACTTAAGTTATGAACTAAAAATGCTAAAGGAGACTACTATATATAACGAAGTAAAAGATAAAGTATCAAACGCAATGGTATTAAGTTTTAATAGTAATAATAAATTACCAGGAAAAGTATTAATAAGTATAGAAGTAACAGACGTAATAAAGAAGAACGCAGGAACAAGAAACCTAAACCTTTATAGTTATAAAAATGAAGAATTAACATTAGTTGCAAAGAATATAAATCCAAAAGATAATAAATTAAGTTTTTATGCAGATGAGTTAGGAAAATACGTACTAACAAATAAAACGTTAAAAGGAAAAGGCGTAAAGGAAGATACAAATTTATTGGAAAGTAATAACAAAATAAATAAAGGAATAAGTTTTAAATGTATATTATGGTTGTTAATAATTTTAATAATATTTGGAGTAATAGGATATACGATATATGAGAAAAGCAAAAACAGGAACGATTAATGTTCCTGTTTTGTTTTATTAAAAAGTGTGCTATAATTATATAGCTTAATTAAAAAGAAAGGAGGAAAATAATGAGTAAAATTAAGATGTTTGCTTTAGGTGGTCTTAATGAGGAAGGAAAAAATATGTATGTTGTCAAAGTTGACTCTGATATATTTATTTTTGATGCGGGTTTAAAATATGCTGGTGATAAACTTTTAGGGGTTGATTATATCATACCAAACTTTGACTTTATAAAAGATAATATTAAAAACATAAAAGGTTTATTTATAACTCATGGACATGAAAAAAACATGGGCGCTGTGTGTGATATTTTAAATGAAGTTCCAAATTTAAAAGTTTATGCAACTAAGTTTACAGCTAATATATTAAGAAAAGACTTAGAAACTGCAAATATAAAATTTAAAAACTTAATAGAAATTGATCCGCATAAGAAGATAAGCTTTGGAAAAAATAGTATTTTTCCTGTTAGATTAACTCATTCAATTCCAGATAACGTAGGTTATGCCCTAAATACTAAGGATGGAACTATATTCTATACGGGTAATTATGTATTTGATGCTACTATGCTTGGGCCATACAAAGCGGATATAGGGAAACTTGCTTATATAGGTAAACAAGGTGTGTTATGTTTATTAGGAGAATCAATGTACGCTGATAAAATAGGTTATACATCTCCTAAAAACAGAGCTAATAGATTAATAAAAGATACTCTTAATAAGACTGAAAATAGAATTATAGTAACTGTGTTTACTGCGCATGTTTCAAGAATTGAAGAACTATTTAATGAGATTGCTAAAACAACTAGAAGAGTAGTTGTTATGGGACATAAACTTCAAGGAATAATAAATGATATACTCAATAATAATTATGTTAAGTTTGATAAAAGCAGAATTGGTGACTTGAGCAATATAAATGACAAAGATGCCGTAATTCTTATATCTAACGAAAGAGAAAAACCATTTATGAACTTAAATAGAATAATAAATGGCTATGATAAGTTTGTTAATATCAAACCAACTGATACCATTTTATTTATGGAGCCAATTAATGACTATAATGAAAAACTTGCAATAAAGGTTATTGATGATATATCAAAAGCCGGAGCGTCAGTTGTTACTATGTCTAAAAAAGATAATTTGCTTCATCATGCGTCTAGTGAAGATATTATGCTAATGCTTGATTTAATGAATCCTAAATATTACATGCCAGTCATTGGAGAATATAGACACATGGTTGCAAATGCTAATGCTGCAAGTCATATTGGAATGAAAAAAGAAAACATATTATTAAAACAAAATGGTGATGTAATAACATTTGTTAATGGTGAGTTAAAGGATAATAAAGAAAGAGTTAAAGTAGATGATATTTTAATAGATGGTAATTCGTCTCAAGATATCGGAGAACTTGTTTTAAAAGATAGAGAACTATTATCTGATAATGGGATTGTTATTATATGTGCAACACTTGATAAACGTACCAAAGAAATTTTAGCTTATCCTGAAGTGTTAACAAGAGGATTCATTTATGTTAAAGAAAGTGCAAACATAATAGATGAAATAAAACGAATTTCTTTAGAAGTAATTAATGAAAATATTGTAGATAATTATGTTGAATACAATAAAATAAAAACGGGTATTCGTGAACGTTTGAGTCACTATTTATATGATGAAACCGGTTGTAAACCTATGATTATAACGGTTGTTCAAGAAGTATAGAAATATACTTCTTTTTTACATACATTTTGTTAATTATTGATTTTTATATTCGATTTTGTTATCATTGTTATAGATATGATAGGAGGATTATCATGATAAAAAGTATATATGAATTACTTGGAATTGAGCCATACGCAAAATATGAGGTTGTTGCTGAAAAATATGAAGAGGTAATAACCAACCCAAATCTTGAACCAACATTAAGAAAACAAATAAATGATGAAGCTAGAGTATTTGTAGGAAGTAAAACAAAAAATGAATATGATGAACTTCGTAAAACTGAAATTGAACAATATCAAAGAGAGTGTATTCTTAATAATCATTCTAAGACTGATATAGTTAATTCTGAGAAAAAACTTGATATACAGGACATAAAGTTTAAATTATATAAAAATAAATTTAAAAATAAAATTCATGGCCTTGTAAAAGGTTCTTCAAAAAAAGCAAAAGTTATTACTGCAACCGGATTAGTTGCTATAATAGCATTGTCATCTGGCGGTGTTTTAAGTAGTTGTTCTAGAGTGATCGAAGAACCAAACACTTCATCTAGCGTTGACGGAAATGAAGAAACAACATATACTGATAAAGATTTTACCCAAACATATATGTTTAAGTATGTTGTTCAATATGGAGAAACTATGTATGCTTTAAAGAATAGGTTTGAAGCGGTCAGTATATCAGGTCCAAATGGTGAAAAATATGATTCTAATTTACCATCTGGTGTAACTTTGACGGTTATTACAGAAAATAAAGATATATATGATAAATATAGTGCTATATATCAAGATTTAAAAGATAGCGAAGAACCTGTTAGGTATGAAAGTTATCTTGTTGAACCGGGAGACACTTTACCTGAGATAGCTTCATTTTATGGTGTTACTTGCGATCAAATAAGAAGTTATAATTCTAATATAGTTGGTGAAGGCCCTAATTATAAAATTCAAGCTGGAACTACTCTTACAATCCCGGTTTATGAATATCAAAATAATCATTCTAAGTAAGCAAGAGCTTACTTTTTCTTTTTTTATAAATTTTTTTGTAACATCCTATTATTTTGTGCTATAATTAACGAGTTAGTAAAAAAAAGAAGGTGTAAGTTATGGAAATAAGAAACGTTGCAATAATAGCTCATGTTGACCATGGAAAGACAACGCTTGTTGATGAGTTATTAAAACAGTCAGGTACTTTTAGGGAGAATGAAGAAGTTAGCGAAAGAGCGATGGATTCTAATGACATTGAAAGAGAAAGAGGAATAACAATACTTGCTAAAACGACTGCTATCAACTATAAAGGTTATAGAATAAACATTTTGGATACCCCAGGTCATGCTGACTTTGGTGGTGAAGTAGAGCGAATAATGCACATGGTTGATGGTGTATTACTTGTAGTTGATGCTTATGAGGGTACCATGCCTCAAACAAGGTTTGTACTTAAAAAAGCATTAGAAGCTGGAGTTAAACCAATCGTTGCAATAAATAAGGTTGATAAACCATCTACTAGGATAGACGAAGTATTGGATGAAGTATTAGAATTATTTATAGAACTAGGTGCAGATGATGAACAATTAGAATTTCCTGTTGTTTACGTGTCGGCATTAAATGGTACTTCAAGTTTAGATAAAGATTTAAGTACTCAAGAGCATACTATGGATCCTGTTCTTGATATGATAATTAATAATATTCCAGGGCCATCAACTGATAGTGCTTCACCACTTCAATTCCAACCAGCATTACTTGACTATAATGACTATGTTGGAAGAATTGGTATTGGGCGTATTGCACGTGGTACTATTAAGGAAAACGAAAACGTATCATGTGTTAGGCTAGATGGAAGTATAAAACAATTTAGAATTCAAAAGTTATTTGGATTTCTTGGTCTTAAAAGAATTGAAATAAAAGAAGCTCATGCAGGAGAAATAGTTGCAATAGCAGGTCTTCCTGATATATCAGTTGGAGAAACAGTTTGTACAGCGGGTAAGGAAGAAGCTCTAGAACCACTTAGAATAGATGAACCAACTCTTCAAATGACATTTGGTGTTAATAACTCTCCATTTGCAGGTAAAGAAGGTAAGTTTGTAACAGCAAGAAAGCTTGAAGAAAGATTAATGAAAGAAACCCAAAGGGACGTGTCTTTAAGAGTAAGACCAAATGATACCGAAAGTTGGATAGTATCTGGTCGTGGCGAACTTCATTTATCAATATTAATTGAGAACATGAGAAGAGAAGGTTATGAAATGCAGGTTTCAAAACCTGAAGTTATAATTAAAGAAGTTGATGGAGTTAAATGTGAACCTTATGAAGATTTACAATTAGAAGTTCCAGAAGAAAACGTAGGGCCAGTAATTGAAACCTTAGGTGTTCGTGGTGGTACAATGATCAACATGACCAATAATCAAAATCAAGTAAGACTTAACTACATAATTCCATCACGTGGCCTTATAGGATTTATGACTGACTTTATGACTATGACTAAGGGTTATGGAATAATTAATCATACCTTTAAAGAATATATGGCAATGAATGATGCTGTTGTTGGTGAAAGAAAATTAGGTGTATTAGTTTCAATGGAAAACGGTAAAGCATCAGCTTACGGTCTTGGAGGGTTAGAAGATCGTGGTGTTATGTTTATTGAACCAGGAACTGAAGTTTACGAAGGAATGATCGTAGGAGAAAATAATAGAGAAAATGACTTAGCGGTAAACGTTGTAAAACAAAAACAACAAACTAACACAAGAAGTGCTGGTAAGGATCATACAGTAGTATTAAAAAGACCTAAATTACTTACACTAGAAAGATGTTTAGACTATATTAATTCAGATGAATTAGTAGAAATTACTCCCCTTAACTTTAGATTAAGAAAAAGAATACTAAACACTGAAGAAAGAAAGAAATTTGATGCAAGAAAAAATAGCTAATTTTGTTTTAGCTATTTATTATTTTGGTAATAATATTTTTAATTCTCCCGTTTTTATAGGATTATCATCTATGTATTTTGAGTTAAAGTTTATTATAAAGTTATGCTCATCATTACTATACATTTTATTAGTTTCTCTACCTTTTACTAATACTCCTTTATCTAGTAAGGGTTCTATCATTTCTTGGTATATTGTTTTAGTAGATCTTTTATCATTATATCTATTATATATATTTGTAAAATCACATAAAGTTAATAATCCATTCATTGATAATAGATAATGCATTGTTTGATAATCTAGCCCAGTTAAATCCTTTACTTCTTCACTAATGTTTTGCATAACATGCTCTTTTTGTAACTCTACTAATACTGTTTTTATCATGTAATCAACAAAAAATGATATATTAGAGAATTTTATTCCTTCCATTATAACTTTATAATAATCTTGCTTGTTAAGCTTAATACCTCTGTTAAATATAACAAAAGGGTAAGCCTCTTTATTTAAAAGGTGCCACATGGACATTGTTCTTGATGTTCTTCCGTTTATATCAAAATAAGGATGAATATAAACGAAGTAAAAGTGCATTATTTGTGATTTTATAAATTCGTCAGTTAAACATTCAGAACTAAAATCAGAGTTAATAAAGTTAAATAGTTCATCCATAAAATAATCTAATGTGTTATGGTTTAATCCTTTGTCTGGTTCAACAGACGGATTATTTGAATAAAAAATATATACCGGAGCATTTCTATAATATTCTCCCATCATTTCTACATCTTTATCTTCTAATAAACCGTTACTTAAAATTTTATATAATGATCTTAGATTTTCTTTGTTAATGGATTTTTTCTTAAGGATATAATTATATCCTTTATATAAATTAAGAATTCTTAATTTATCTTTTTCTGATTTATTTTTTAATTTTCTAGATGATTTTACAACACTTTGTATTTTTTCTATATCATCATAATAGCCTTCGACGCTATTATTTGACTGAACTTCATTTGTTAAAAGAACTTTTTTTGCGAATTCTTTTGAATGCATTTTTTCTTCATCAGATAAAAATGATTCCAGCCTTTTTACATTAGTATCTATTTTAGCTCTGTCTAATAAAAGTTTTCTATTTCCCATTTCTAATGGTAAACGTATTTTATTTTCCATAATATCCCCTCATTTATTGGTTAAATACTATATCATAAAAAGGTTTAAATGGCAACTTTTAACATCTTTTAAAATATAATTAATAATGGTATAATTATTACGTTAGAGGGTGTAGATATGAAAAAATATAAAGTTATGGATGGAAATGAAGCTTGTAGTTACGTTTCTTATTTATTTAGTGAAATGGCAGGAATTTATCCGATTACTCCGGCTTCTACCATGGCAGAAAAAGTAGATGAGTTATCTAGTAAGGGATTTAATAACTTGTATGGTAATCCTGTTAAAGTAGTAGAAATGCAAAGTGAAGCGGGTGCAATCGCACTAGTTCATGGGGCACTTCAAGCAGGGACACTTGCAACAACTTATACGGCATCACAAGGATTACTCCTTATGATACCAAGCATGTATAAGATTGCTGGAGAATGCCTTCCATGCGTTATAAACGTTGCAGCAAGAAGCTTAGCAACCCATGCTTTAAGTATATTAGGAGATCACCAAGATATTTATGCAGCAAGAGGGACGGGTTTTGCAATGCTTGCATCATCAAACGTACAAGACGTTATGAACTTAACGGCGGTATCTTATTTATCATCAATTGATAATAGTATGCCAGTAATGAACTTTTTCGACGGTTTTAGAACCTCTCATGAACTAAAAAAAATAGATGTGTTAGACGGTAAAGATTTAAAATATTTAATTAATCGTAAAGCTTTAGAAGAATTTAAAGACAATAGTTTAATATCTAAAAAAGTTATTCGTGGAACAACTGAAAATGATGACATATATTTTCAAAACACGGAAGCTAGAAACGTAAATTATGATAAAATGCCTGACGTTGTAAATAATTATATGAAAAAAATTAATGAAATAGCAGGTAAAGATTATAAGCCATTTAATTATTATGGAGATAAATATGCTACCAAAGTTATTGTTGCGATGGGATCTGTTTGTGATACCGTAAGAGAAGTAGTAGATAACGAAGAAGGCTTAGGATTAGTAGAAGTACATTTATATAGACCATTTAGCAAGAAATACTTCTTTGATGTGATACCTAAAACGGTTAAAAAGATTGCCGTATTAGATAGAACAAAAGAACCAGGATCAGCTGGTGAACCATTATACTTAGATGTATGTTCTATGTATCAAGAAAAAGATATTCATCCTAAAATAATTGGTGGAAGATATGGACTTTCTAGTAAAAACACTGATGCCGCTTGCATAAAAGCTGTCTTTGACTTTTTAGATAATCCAAATTGCTTTACTGGATTTACCGTTGGAATAGAAGATGACTTAACCAATAAAAGCATACCTGTTGGTGATTATAAAATAAAACATAAAGGAACAAGAGAAATACTTGTGTATGGTTATGGATCTGATGGAATGGTAACAGCATCAAAAGACATTATTACGATACTAGGTAATTATACTGATGCTTTCGTTCAAGGTTATTTTCAGTATGATTCTAAAAAATCAGGTGGTGTTACAAAGTCCCATTTAAGGGTATCAAAAGATGAAATTAATAGACCATACTACGTTAATAGTGCAAATTTACTTGTTTGTACAAAGGATTCATATTTACTTAAATATGATATTGTAAACCAAATAAAAAAAGGTGGAACATTTATTTTGGTTTCTTCGTTAAAAGGTGATGAATTAATTAACTTTTTACCAAACAAAGTAAAGAAAACAATAATAGATAAAGAAATAAAGATGTATGTTATAGATGCTTTTTCTATTGCAAAGAAAAATAACATTCCAAACAAAATAAGTGCGATTGTTGAAACCGCTATATTTAAAGTAGCTAACTTAGTAAGTTACGAACTTATTATTAATAAAATAAAAGAACAGATAATAAAGAAATTTACTAAGAAGGGAAAAGAAATAGTAAATGCTAACTTACACGCTATATTAGAAGTAGATAGTGCTTTAGATAGCGTAGAAATAAACATGACTTCATTAAGTGAAGAAGACAAAGAAAAACCAAGTTTAATTACTGATAAGATACTAAAATACGCATCAAGGCTAAAAGGTGATGAATTAACGGTTAAGGACTTTATTAAACATAAAGATGGTTCGTTTGAACCAGCAACTTCTAAGTTAGAAAAAAGAGATATTGCAGAAATGCTTCCTTGTTGGAATAAGGAAAACTGCATAGAGTGTAACATGTGTGCACTAGCTTGTCCTCATGCGGTAATACGCCCTTTTGCTTTAACTATAGATGAAGTTAAAAAGTTTGATTTGGAAGGTAAAGTATCTAAAGTTCCTGGGAAAGATGATTTATATTTTTACATGGCAATATCAAAGGAAGATTGCACGGGGTGTGGTGTTTGTGCTGAAGTGTGTCCTGCCAAGGAAAAAGCAATATTAATGAAAGAAGCTGTTTCACAAGCAAGAAAAAACGTTAGCATGATCTTCGAAACAGTAGAAAATAAAAATATTGCTCCTAAAAACACGATTAAAGGTGTCGGATTCGAAAAACCTTTATTTGAATTTTCTGGTGCATGTGCTGGTTGTGGGCAAACACCATACATTAAGCTGTTAACTCAATTATTTGGTGAAAGATTAGTAATTGCAAACGCAACTGGTTGCTCATCAATTTATGGAGGATCACATCCTTCAATGCCATATAATGTTTCATGGATAAACTCTTTATTTGAGGATAACGCAGAGTTTGGTTTAGGAATTAAAATTGGTGATATGGTTCAAAAGGAAAAAATAAAAACGATATTTAAAAATAGTGCTTTATCAGAAGAAAATGAAAGATTAGTTAGTAAATGGTTAGAAAACGAAGATAGCTTAGATGTTGCAACTGATTTAATTAATAACTTTGATTTTAGTGAGGCTATACAAGCTGAAAGATTAAAGAAATACATAATTCCTAAATCAACTTGGATAATAGGTGGAGACGGTTGGGCATATGATATTGGATACGGCGGATTAGATCACGTTTTAGCATCTGGTGAAAACGTTAATATTCTTGTTTTAGATACTGAAGTTTATTCTAATACTGGTGGCCAAAAATCCAAATCAACAAGAAGTGGCGCAACTGCTAAATTTGCATCAAACGGAAAAAATGGACAAAAGAAAGATTTAGCAAGAATGGCTATGGTTTATGATGATGTTTATGTTGCAAGTATATCTTTAGGTGGAAATATGCAACAAGCTATAAAAGCGTTTTGCGAAGCTGAAAAACATAACGGTCCATCAATTATAATCGCTTACGCCCCATGTATAACTCATGGTATAAAATCAGGTATGAAAAATAGTATTA
This sequence comes from uncultured Muribaculaceae bacterium, assembly GCA_964453925.1. Taxonomy (GTDB): domain Bacteria; phylum Bacillota_I; class Bacilli_A; order RF39; family UBA660; genus Aphodocola. Next base: position 9,572 of record CAYVPV010000027.1, read on the forward strand.
AGGAAGAAAAACTAGCTGTTGAGAGTGGATACTGGCCATTATTTAGATATAGTCCAGAAGATAAAAAATTATATTTAGATTATAAAAATCCTGACTTTGATAAATATGAAGAATTTTTAAGTAATGAAAATAGATATACCATGACAAAGTTGGTTAATGAAGAAAAAGCAAAAGAATTATTTAAAATAAATAAAGAATCTGCCAAGAAAAGATTTGAGTTTTATAAAAAAATATCAGAAGAAGAGTAATTTGACAATACTTTTCTTTTTTGTTATTATAAATGCTATTAAAAAGGGGGATTTTAAATGACAAGTATAGAAGTGGAAAATTTTAGAAAAAAATTGATTGCAACTGTTGCAGCTTATTGTAGTAGATTTTATAATAGAAAATATAATTTATCTCAGAATGCAGGTAAAAATAAATTAATAAGTTTTTCATATGAAAAATTTTTAAAGTATACTAATCTATCATCATTATTGAATATTTCTGATAACGAAAATGTTTCTTTTAATAAACTTAATGAAATGATAAAAACATCTTCTTTTAATAATATAAATGAAGATGTTATTGTTAAAACTATTAATAAATGTGATTTGTTTTTAAAACTAAAACCTTTATCCATTAAAACCATCCATTCTTTTATAGAAACGCCACGAGGAATTTTTGTTTTGATGTCTACTGAAAAAGGGCAGTTACTTTTGCAATTAAAAACAACTAGTAATAAATCGACGAAAGATTATACAACTTGTGATGTAGTGGAAATACATGATGAAAGTTTATTTAATGAAATTTTAAATAAACTCGAAATTACGATATCCATCCCAGTATCATTTAATTATATTAGGAATTTTGATTCTGGTAAATCTAAATTCGTTAGTGGAAAGTTAGATGAAGAACAAAGAGATTTAAGAATTAGTCAAATAAAAGATATATTTTATTTTGATGCAGATGGTAATGAAAGAAAATTTGATGTTGAAATTGATGAACTACTTCAAAGGGCACCCATTATAACAAAATAAGTTTACAAAGACTTATTTTTCTTTTTGATAAAAATACATAATAAGGTATAATTAATATGGGTGATAACATGTTAGGAACTATTAAAATAGATGATATATATGAAACAGAAATAATTGGTTTAGAAAATGAAGCACAAGGAGTTTGTAAAATACATGGAATGATTGTGTTTGTTCCTAAAACTTTAGTAGGAGAAAAGGTAAGAGTTAGAATAACTGAAATAAAAAAGAACTTTGCAAGAGGTAAAGTAGTAGAAATAATAAAATCTTCAAAAAAAAGAGTTACATCTAAATGCCCATATTATGATGAATGTGGAGGATGTAATTTAAGACATCAAAAATCAGAAGAAAATCTAATTTTCAAAAAAGAAAAAGTAGAAACGGCACTAAAAAAAATTGGTAAATTAGATGTTAAGGCGGAATCTACGTTACCATCGTTTAAAGAAAATAATTATAGAAATAAAGTAAGTTTTAAAGTAGAAGGTAAAAGAATTGGATTTTATGGTGAAGGAACATACCAATTAATTGATATCGATTATTGTTTACTTGCACAAAACGAAATAAATGATGCGCTAAACGTTATTAAAAGTTATTTAGAAAAAAATAAAAATCAAATAAAATCCATTACTATTAAGTATGGTAATGCCATGAATGAATTATTAATAGACATATATTCACTTAATGATAAGGATATAGAAATAATTGATTATTTAACTACTAATATTAAAAATTTAAAAACGATAATTTATAATGACAAGATAGTATATGGAACAGGATACATAAAAGAAATATCAAATGGTCTTATGTTTAATGTATCTGCTAAATCATTTTTTCAAGTAAATAGTAGTGGAGCGGAAAAACTATATGACACGGCAATTAATTTAGCTAAGTTAAATAAAGATGACGTAGTACTTGATTTATACTGCGGAACGGGCACCATTACCAGTATAGTGGCAAGTCACGTTAAAAAAGTAATAGGTATAGAAATAGTGGAAGACGCAATAATTGATGCTAAAAAAAATTTAAAAATTAATAATATAAACAATGTTAGATTTATCTGTGGTGATGCTGCTAAAAAAATAACTAAGATAAAAGAAAAGATAGATGTTATATTTGTTGATCCTCCAAGAAAAGGTGTTGATAGAAAAGCTATCGCGGTAATGAAAAGGCTATTACCCAAAAAAATAATTTACATATCTTGTAATCCGGTTACTATGGCAAGGGATTTATCTTACTTAAATGACTTATATGAAGTTAAAAAAGTTGTTCCAGTAGATATGTTTCCTAATACGGCACATGTTGAGTGTGTGTCATTGTTAGTACAAAAAGGAGAATAATATATGGTTTATGATGTAGTTGTATGTGGAGGTGGAATAGCTGGAATATCGGCAGCTTTAGCCGCTAGTAGAAATAATGCAAAAGTATTATTAGTTGAAAGAGAGTATGCTTTAGGTGGTCTAGCTACTTTAGGACTTATTTGTGTATATTTACCACTTTGTGATGGAGCAGGAACAAAAATGACTTCTGGAATAGCTGAAGAACTTTTAAAATTATCATTAAAGTATGGACCAGGAGAAATACCAAAAGAGTGGAAAAAACAAAATAATGATTTTAATAAAGAAAAAAAATCTAGATATATGGTTACATATAATCCTGCTTCGTTTATTCTTTCAGTCGAAGAAGAGTTATTAAATAATAATGTAAATATCTTATATGGTTCTCATATTTCTGGTGTTAGATGTGAAAATAATAGTGTAAAATCAATATTTATAGAAACAAAGACAGGAAAACAAGAAATTTTGGGTAAGATTTTTATAGATGCGACTGGTGATGCTGATATTTGTTATTTTTCTGGAGATGAAACTGTAGAAGATAACAATAATAGAAAAAGTGGTTGGTATTTTTCGTATGATAAAAAAGAGTTAAAACTTAACCAGCTAGCAGATCCTTTATATACAAAATTACCTATTGATAGTAGATTATATTCTGGTATAAGCATGAAAGATATAACTGATATTTGTATTGATGGAAGAAAAATGATTTTAGAAGATATAAAGAAAAAGAAACTAAAGGATAAAGAAATTTATCCACTTATTATTCCTAGTTTTCATGGACTACGTATGACAAGAAGGTATAAGGGAAATTATGAATTTAGTATGCTAGATGAAGGGAATTTTTTTTAAAGATACAATTGGTATGATTGGAAATTGGAGAAAAAATGGAGAAAAATATGCACTGTCATTAAAAATTATTGAAGCTAAAAAAAACAATAATTTATATATAGCAGGTAGATGTGTATCAGCAGATGAAGAAGGACAAGATTTAACTAGGGTAATACCAACGTGTGCTGCAACAGGCGAGGCTGCTGGAACAATTGCAGCATATCAAGCACTTCATGATACTAAACCTGAAATTACAGAAATTCAAGATATACTAAAGCAAAATGGGGTATTAATAAAAGAGGAATATTTTAAGAATTAAATATTGTAAGATTTTACGAAATTATTTGAAAAGTTAGAATTAATATATATAATAGATTATAAAAAATATACTTGGGAATTTATATTGCAAAAGAAATCCTAAAATTAGACAAATTATTTAAAAAATTAATATTAATATATAAAATTAAAAAGGAGGGTTTTGGTTTTGAACGAAAAAATGATAGGAAATGAAGATAACATTATCTTTTATAATGATGAGGTTGGAAATATAAAAATAGAAGTAAGATTAATCGATGAGGACGTGTGGTTGAATACTAGTGCAATAGCAAGTTTATTTGATGTACAAAGACCTGCGATAACCAAGCATATTAATAACATTTATGGCGAAGAAGAGTTGTATAGGAATTCAACTTGTTCCATTTTGGAACAAGTTCAACTGGAAGGTAATAGGAAGGTAAAAAGAAAAATAGAATATTACAATTTAGATATGATTATTTCAATAGGATTTAGAGTGAATTCTAAAAAGGCAATTAAATTTAGAACTTGGGCTAATAAGATAATAAAGGAATATATGATTAAGGGATTTGCATTAAATGATGATAGATTCTTAAAGGGAAATAAATTTAATCAAAAATATTTTGAAGAGTTACTTGAAAGGATTAAAGTTATTCGTACTAGTGAAAGAATGTCTTACCAAAAGCTTACTGATTTATTTATTAATACATCAGTTGATTATAATAAAGATTCAGATGAGGCTTATACATTCTTTAAAATAGTGCAAAATAAATTACATTATGCGGTAACAGGTAAAACTGCAGCAGAACTTATTTATGAAAGGGTAGATTCTAATAAGGGAAATTTAGGTCTTACCAATTGGAAGAATTCTCCAGATGGTATGATATATAAATATGATGTTAGTGTTGCTAAAAACTATTTAAAAGAAGACGAATTAAGAAAATTAAATAATTTAACTAACTTTTATTTAGATTATGCAGAAGATATGGCAGAAGAACAAAATGTTATGACCATGAAAAAATGGATAGATATAACAGATGATTTATTGGTATTTAGAAAAAAGAAAATATTAACTGATGCTGGTAAGGTTTCTCACAAAAAGGCCCTTAATAAAGCTGATGAAGAATATGAAAAGTATAGAATAAAACAAGATAAAGAATATATTTCTTCAATGGATGAAATGTATAAAAGATATTTAGAGGAAAGTAAAAAATGATTAATTTAATTATCATTTGGTATTAATGAAACAGGTGTTTAAATGGTAGAAAATAAAAGAAATATATATTTAATTTATACATATACATTTTTATCAACTTTTATTTTATATTATACCTGTGATACTTTGTTTTTTATAGAAAGAGGACTTACTTCTAGTTTGTATATTTCATTTGTTACAATTACTTTTTTTATTCAAATGATACTTGAAATACCATCTGGAATAATAGCAGATAAATATAGTAAGAAAAAAATATTATTATTTGGAAATACTTTATTTATTTTAGTTACAATAATATTTATAATTTCAAGACATTATTATATGTTCGTAATAGCAGTGATTATAAATGCAATTAATAATGCTATACAAACTGGTATTGTTAATTCAATGTTGTATGAAGAAATTAAAAATAAAGAAAAATTTAACACTTATTTATTTAGAAATGATTTCTTTTTAAATTTATCTTATATGCTAGCAATGATAGTAGGTGGTTTAGTTGCTCAGAAAATAAGCTTAATAGCAACTTATTATTTAACGCTTATACCATTTATAATAAACTTTATAATAATTTTATTAATTAAAGAAAGAAATGATAATACTATCTATAAAAACACCAATAAAATAAATATAGAAATTCTAAAAAATGCAGTTTCTGAAATTAAAAGTAGTAAAATAATATTGAATGTTATTTTAACTTTTTCTGTCTTATTTTCTATTATAAAGTTAGTTGAAGAAAGTCATCCTGAGTATGCTTCCAATATTGGTATATCTGTTTTTTGGATAGGAATATACGTTGCTTTAATTTTGTTTTTTTCAATAATAGGTAGTTACATTGGTAGCAAAATAAACAAAAAAAATTATAAATATATTATTAATTTTAATTCCATATTATGTGGCATATGCATTATGTTATTAGGTTTATTGAATAATAAAATTGGTATATTTTTCTTGCTTATCATGTATATTTTTTCTCAAACCTTTGAAAATATAAGCTATAGTATTCTTCATAATAATATATCTTCTAAATCAAGAGTTACAGTTGAATCAATATTATCAATTGTTTATAGTATATTTGGCGTTGTGCTAGGAATATTCATGTCAGTTTTGTTAAAGTATATAAGTTTACCAAAAATGTATGTTATATTAGGTTTAATTTTAATTGTTTATAGCTTTTGTTCGTTAATAAAAAAATACTTAATTAATTATTATAAGAGGTGATTGTTATGAAAGACATATTATATAAAGTAGAAGAAACTACAAAATTTGTAAGTGAAAATTCTAAAGATGTAAAAATTAATTATGATAAATTAGATGAAATAATTAAAGACTTTGACTTATCAAATACTAAACACTGGTTAGAATTAAATCCTTTTGGTATATTGGATATGGATGTAAAAGATATAGTTAACTTTTTGTTAGTATATCATACCATTGGAGATTATTGTTTTTGGGGTGAGCCTAAATGGACTATTAAAACTAAAGAAGGTGAATTAGATGGTTCATTTGCGATGATGTATTTAGTAATTAATAGATTAAAATTAGGTAAAAGCTTTGATATGACATTTGAGGAATTTTCTGATGTTTTAAAGGCTAATGTTCAGATTCCTTTATTAAAAAACAGATATAACAATTTAGTTTTGATGAATAAATTTTTAAGAAAAAATGGTTCTGACTTTTATTCTTTAATAAAAGATATCCATGACGATAAAAACTTATTGGAGTATATAATTAGCAATTTAGAATATTTTAAAGATGAATGTGATTATATGGGTAAAAAAATTTACTTTTATAAAAGAGCTCAGCTATTAGTTTCTGATGTTTTACACATTAGAGAAAAATTAGAAAACGTAAAAGTAGATTATAGTAATTTATGTGGATGTGCAGATTATAAAATACCTCAAGTAATGCGCTGTTTTGGAATACTCGAATTTAGTGAAGAGTTATCCGAACTTGTTGATAATAAAATTTGTTTACAAGAAGATTCAAATATGGAAGTAGAGATAAGAGCTAATGACATTGTAGTTATCGATTATATTTATAAAAAATTAAATAAAAAAGTAACTAGAATGGATATAAATGATTATATATGGCTATTAGGTCAGGATAAATCCAAGATGATAAAGCCATACCATAGAACTTTAACTAATAATTATTAATGTAAAAAGGAGAAAAAATGAGAATAGGAATAGATATTGATAATGTTATAACTAATACAGATGAATATTTAATTGAAAAAGCAAAACTTTACAACTCTTTAAATAATATTAATTTTAGTATAAAGAAAAATCCGACTTCGTTAATGGATATGTTTGGTTGGGGTGAAGATACTAATATAGATTTTGAAAATAAATATTTAAGATTAATGAATAAAGAAGTTAAGTGTAAAAAAAATATTGTAGAGATATTTAATAAATTAAAAAATGATGGGCATCAAATTATTTTAATTACTAGAAGAGGTAAATGGCATTATCTAGATTGCAAGGAAGTAACAATAGAATGGTTAAATAAAAATGACATTATATATGATAAATTAATAACCGATGTAGATGATAAATCAATTATGTGTTTAGAAGAAAAAATAGATTTATTTATTGATGATCCAACCAATTGCATGATGGTATCATCTAAAGGAATAAAAACCTATATTTTTGATGCTTTATTTAATAAACATTGTAATGGTAATAATATAATTAGGTGTTATAGTTGGTATGATATATATGAAAAAATTAATGGTTTTAATAAATGTTAAATAAATATGTAAGAAAAGAGTAACATCTTTTCTTTTTTGTTATTAAAATTAGACAAAATTCTTTCATGGTAAATATTAATATATAAAATTAATCAAGGAGGGTTTTGGATAATGAATAAAACACAAGTTAATGAAGTAAGCGTTTTTGAAGAAATAAAACATATTGATGATAGTGGATACGAATATTGGGAAGCAAGAGAATTACAAGTAGTTTTAGAATACAGGCAGTGGCGTAGATTTGAAGCAGTTATTGAACGGGCTAAAATTTCTTGTGAAAATAGTAATATTAAAATTAGTGACCATTTTGCCAACGTTGGCAAAATGGTTAAAACAGGAGATTCTATAAGAAAAATTAATGATTATAAGTTATCAAGGTATGCTTGTTATCTTATTGTTCAAAATGGAGATTCAAGAAAGAAAGTAATTGCTTTAGGACAAACGTATTTTGCAGTTCAAACAAGAAAGCAAGAATTAACTGAAAAAGAATATGATATGTTGACCGAAGATGAAAAAAGGCTTTATCAAAGAAATTTGACTAGAAGAGGAAATTTCTCATTAAATAAGGTGGCTAAAAATGCAGGTGTTAAAAATTTCGATAAGTTTCATAATGCTGGTT
>CAYVPV010000028.1:0-15779 GCA_964453925.1 uncultured Muribaculaceae bacterium
CTGCTGGAAATTGTTCTTCCCATAATTCTTTATTTTCAAATGGATAATGATATTGTGCAAATGGCATAGAACCTGAATCAAACCAGCAATCGATAACGTCCGTCGTTCTAGTCATTTCTTTACCACAAGCTGGACATTTAATGTGAATGCCATCAACGTATGGTCTATGTAAATCTATTGTTTCATCAATGTTTTCTACTGCTTTTTCTATTAATTCTTTTCTAGAACCTATCATTTCTGTGTGTCCACACTCACAGGTCCAAAGTGGTAGTGGTGTTCCCCAGTATCTTTGACGGGATATTGCCCAATCTTTTAATTCAAGAAGCCAGTTTCCAAAACGTTTTTCACCAACGTATTCTGGATACCAGTTAACCTTGTTATTTTCTTCTATTATCTTATTTTTAAATTTAGTTACTTCTAAGTAATAAGATGGTTTTGAGTAATATAGAAGTGGTGATTTACATCTCCAGCAGTGTGGATAGTTATGTACTATTTTTTGTTTTTTAAATAACTTATCATTAGCTTTTAACCATTTAATAACCTCAAGATCAGCATCAAATACCCTCATGCCTTTCCATGGTCCCTCAAGATAACATCCATCTTCTCCTACTGGGTTTAAGTATGGTAGGTTATATTTTTTACCAACAGCAGCATCATCTTCACCAAAAGCAGGTGCAATGTGTACGATACCTGTACCATCTTCCATGGTAACGTAAGTGTCACAAGTTACAAAAAACGCTTTTTTATTAACGTTTAAGAATGGTAATAATTGTTCATATTCTTGGTATTCTAAGTCAGTCCCTTTATATTCTTCAAGTACTTTTATATCATCGCCTAACACTTTGTTCATTAGGGCTTTAGCTAGTATAAACTTATATCCCATTGATTCTACTTTAACGTATGTTTCGTTTGGATTAACGCATAAAGCAACGTTTGATAAAAGCGTCCATGGTGTTGTTGTCCAAACTAAAAAGTAACAATCTTCATCTTTTTTCTTCATTGGAACGATAACAGTATCAACGCTAACTTCTTTATACCCTTGAGCTACTTCGTGTGATGCAAGTGACGTACCACATCTTGGACAGTATGGAGTTATTTTAACTCCTTCATAGAATAGTCCTTCATCAAAGAATTTCTTTAAGATCCACCACTCTGTTTCAATGTAATCATTATCATAGGTTATGTATCTATTTTTAGTGTCAATAAATTGACCCATTTCATCAGTAAGACGCGTAAATGCTTCTTCATTTTTCCATACTGCTTCACGGCATTTTTTGTTAAATGGTTCAATTCCATATTTTTCAATGTCTTTTTTTCCTTCGAAGCCAAGTTCTTTTTCTACTTGTACTTCAACAGGAAGCCCATGCGTATCCCAGCCTATTTTTCTAAGTACTCTTTTGCCTTTCATTGTTTGATACTTACAAAAAGCATCTTTTAAGAATTTTGCAACCATGTGGTGAACGCCTGGATTACCATTAGCAGTTGCTGGTCCGTCATAGAAAACAAAGTTTTCGCATCCTTCTCTATTATCGATTGTTTTCTTTAAGATGTCTTCTTTTTTCCATTTTTCTAAAATTTCTTGTTCTGTTTCAAATACAGATTTTTTTGATAATTCTTTAAATAATTTACTCATTTTTATTCCTCCTTGTTATTAAACGAAAGAAAATTAGTTTCTTCTTTCTTATGTCCATATTTTTCATATATACCTTGAACATCTAAATTAGTAACTAAAGTGCCAAGGTGTTTTAATTTTTCTACCGTTTGATTAACCTTTTCTTCGGTTTTTGCCTCCACTTCTATATAAGTTGGTATTAGTGGCCATGAATCGATGTCTATTTCTACATCATTTAATGTATACCTAAGTCTTTTGTTTTCTTGAATACTTCTAGCTTCTTAACCTAACATTTTAAGCATATCTACGGTTTTATTAAAGTCAGATACAACAATTTCGAGTTCATTAGTACCATCTACAGTAGCTTTTTTAAATTCCTTATAAGTAAGCGTTGTTTTTGTTCCGTCGGTTCTTAATCTAATCCATTTATTTTTACTAACCGGTTTGGTATCATATACATATCTTTTATAATTATACTCTCCCGCATAATTAGCCTTAAGTTTATCGAGTGTTTTTATAACTTCATTTTTATCTACATCTAATATTCTTGTTTCATACTCCGTGTTCATACGGTAACCTTCCTTAACAAAAAAAATCATCCTTATATAAAGGACGATTTCTTACACCGTGGTACCACCTTAATTCATATCTAAATGATATGCACTTGTTTTGTTTTAACGCTAATCTAGCGGCTTATTCTACTTGATTCAAATAAACACATCAGAAGTGATCTACATAATTTAAATTTAGCTTATCTTTCACCATGATGATAAGTTCTCTAATAAATTACCATTATGCCGTCTTCCTCGTTTGTTTTATGAATTATATTTTATCATATTTTATAAATTAATCAAGACCTAAAAATCCTCAGAAATATTTTTTGTTCTTCCCCTTTTTGGTTCTTCCTCCTCGGTCATTTTACCTTGAACGTTAATATTTTTTGGAGCGCATAAAAATATACCATCACCTAATTTTTGCATAGAACCACCAATTGCATATAAACATCCGCTTACAAAATCAATTATTCTTTTACCCTGATCAGGAGTTACCCTTTTTAAATTAACAACAACGGTATTTCTCTTTTTTAGGTAATCTGCTATTTGTTGTGATTCAGAATATGCTCTTGGTTCTAACAAAATCATCTTAGAGCCCTCAGCCGTTTCCTCTCTGGTAGCTTCTTCAACACTTAATGTATAATATTCGTCTTCACTTGATATGTCACTTCCACCTAAAAGTTTCTTTAAATTAAATGCCATTTTTATCCCTCCAATTTTTTTACTACTATCTATAAATGTATTTTAACACAATTATTTTGATTTTGAAATAGTTACAACAAAAAAAGAAACATTTTTTATATATTGACAAATACTGGTAAGCTTTTGTTTAGTATATAAATTTTTTTATGTATTTCATATAATAAAGATTTTTACAAAAAAAGAACCTATGTTTAGGCTCTTGATACGTATTTACCATCTTTAGTTGATACTAAAATTGTTTCACCTTCACCAATAAATAACGGAACTTTTACGGTCATTCCATTTTCTAACTCAGCATCTTTTTGTGCTCCTTGTGAAGTATTTCCTTTAACTGCTGGCTCTGATTTAGTTATTTCATAAGCAATTTTCTCTGGTAAGTTAAGTCCTATTAACTCTTCACCATAGTAAATTAAACTAACTTCTAGGTTTTCTTTTAAATATTTTAAATCATCACCAATTTGACTAGCATTAAGTTCAACTTGTTCATAAGTATTCATATCCATGAAGCTGTATGAATCACCTGCTTGATATAAATATTGCATTGGTTTTCTTTGAACGTTTGCTTTTGCTAATTTAACGCTACTATTATATGTTTTTTCAACAATACTACCAGTTCTTAAATTTTTTAACTTCATCTTAACAAACGCAGCACCTTTACCTGGTTTAACGTGAGAAAAATCTAAAACTTGATAAATGTTTCCTTCGTCTTCTACGGTCATTCCGTTTTTAATATCATTTACGTTTACCAATGTTAATTACTCCTTTCCATATATTATAAAAATAAGCCAATGTTAGCTTACTTTATTATGCAGCTTTAGTTTCTTTATGGGCTGTATGTTGTCTACATCTTGGGCAGAATTTACTAATTTCCATACGTTCAGGACTATTTTGTTTATTCTTTTGAACACGGTAATTTAATTCATTACATTTAGGGCATTTTAAAGTTACATTAGCTCTATTTTCATTCTTTTTTGCCATAAAAATTCCCCTCCTTTTCGGATAACTAAAGGTATTATATCAAATTATTTATAAATTTCAAAGAAAATATTACAAATTCTTGATACAATTCGTTTATTTACGTTACTAGCATATGTTGATGAGCTTTTTTTATGTCTTACATGTGGTGAAATTGCCACAATACTCATAACTGGATTATCATATGGAGCATAACCTATAAATGATTTACTATAAGTTTCAGTATCAACAACTCCATCATTATCAGAATCATAAAAACTTTCAGAAGTCCCAGTTTTTCCAGCGGGATTTGGACTATCACCCATGTATCCCCTACCAAGTGATCCTTCCATAACGCTTCTAAAACCTTCCTTTACCCTTTGAAAGTACGTCTTATCAATATCTGATGTATTTAAAATAGTCTTTTCATAAGTACTTTTAATTTCTCCTATACTATCATCATCAGTGGCTTGTCTTACTTCTTTTACTAAATTTAGCTTTAGTCTTTCACCTTCATTTACAATGGTATTTATATAACTTGATAATTGCAACGCAGAATAAGTATCATATTGTCCTATAGCAAAGTTAAGTAATAACCCAGCATTTGATGTTTTTCCTTTATATCCTTCAGTTTCAAACGGTAAATCTATTCCAGATTTAACACCTAAACCTAACGTGTTAAAAACCGTTCGATACGTATTTAAAGCAGTATCATCTATTTTTATTGGCATATTATAATAGTAATTAACTCCCGCTACTTTTAAAGCTAACTGAAATTGGTATGAATTAGAAGAAAGTTGAAGTGCTGTAATATCATTTAATGCTCCCAAAGAAGTAGTCCATGAGCATTTTTGTGGAGTGTTTTTAAATTTTATACACTTATCATAAAAAACTTGACCTATTTGAAGATTACCAGTTGAATAACCAACTAACATTGATGCTCCCTTAACTACCGAACCCGGGGTATCACTTCCGGTTAATATATTAGTTGTATAATCACTTATCTTGTATCCATCATTTGTTTTTGTTATTTGTTTTGATGCCATCGCAAGAATCTCACCAGTATTTGGATCAGTTATAATAACAGATGTATGATCATAATATTCAGTATTAGGTTCTTTTTTAGCCGCAATAAGTTCTTCTTCTATTATTTTTTCAAGTTCTATTTGTAAATTAATATCAATTGATAAAACGATATCATTACCACGTGAGCCTGCTTTAACCAAGGTTTTTATCCCGTTTTTAACTTCGTATTCATCCTTTTTTCCAACTAATTCATCTTCATATTGTAATTCTAAATAGCTAAGACCAACTCTGTCATTTAATGAATATCCCTTATTTAAATATTCCGCTTTTAAATCTTCTGGCAGACCCTGACTACTTGTTGATACGTTCCCAAGAATTTGCCTTAATGTATCCCCATATGGATATGTTCTTTCCCAAGAAGTAGAAGTTGTAAATCCTTTTAGCGTATTTTTATTTTGTGCCACATAAGCATATTCTTCATCACTAGCATCATCTTTTATAACTTTTTCGTCATATGAATACCCATTATTCATTAAATAATAAATATACGCTGCTTCTTTGTCAATGTCCTCATAAATACTTAATTCTTCATCGGTGATTCTTTCTTTCTTTAAAGACTCAATTTCTGATGATTTTAGTTTTCTCCTTTCGTACAGCTCATTTTCTTCATCGGTAATCTTATCATTTGCCTCATCAGGATGATTAGCAATCCAAAAATCTTTTAGTATATTGGTAGTAAGTTTAGTATAATCAACGTTTATTTTTTTTGCTAAAGTATATGCATAGTCTATTTCATCTTTTGTTTTAACACCAGTTTCTCTTTTGTAACTAATCATGTTTGTACCAACATTGTCCACTATCACGTTATAATTTCTATCATATATCCTTCCCCTTGGCATCGAAGAACCATATACTGTTTTTGTTGAAAGTTTTTCTAAATTTGCTACTGATGCTTTAGTATTGAATATTTGTAAATAACAAACCCTAACTATAAGTATTAGAAATAAACTAAACATAATACATAAAACTACTATTATCCTATTTTTTGTTACCACTTCTTTATTTTCATTGTTCATAAAGGCATCACCTCTTTATTAATATGTTAATAAAAAGACATTCCTATGCATATAATAAATAGGAGTTGATTTAAAATGTATGAAGTTTTAATTAAAGAATATTTAAAAAGATTATCATTAAAAGACATAAATGATTTTGCAAATAAAAATAACATGACGCTTAAACCAGGTGAAGATAAAATTATTTATGATTTTATAACAAATAATTGGAAAGAGGTTTATAAAGGCGATGGCATTAAAGCTATTGGAACATTAAAAGGAAAGGTATCTGATGAAACTTTCAGTAATGGATTAAAATTATTTAATGAGTTTAAGAAGAAAATCAAGTAATTTACATTTATTAACAGTTTGATTGACAGTCAAACTGTTTTTTTGCTAATATATACTTAGTGTTCAAGGAGGTATATAATGATAAACGAAACCGAGTTTTTATCTTATTTAAATAAATATAATCAAGATCAAAACGTCATTCAAAAAGATTGCCAATTGGATGGTTTAATTAAAAATAATCTAAGCGATAAAATAACACTTGGTTTATCAGGTTCAACATTACTTTCACAAATATTAATTAATTACTCTGAGTATTCTATGGACATAAAAATTTGGATTAAAAATAATATTTTAAAAGAATTTGATTCAGATTTTATTCTAGGATATTTTATAACCGCTCTTTCATGTTCAATCAGGTATAAAGAAAAAATCACAACGGAAAAAATTATAAAAAGTATTAAAGAATTAAACTTAGCAAAAGAAATTAAATATAATTACGAAAACAACTCTTTTTCAATAGATGATATGGTAATAGCAGTTTATAATGCTAATTTATTATTTGAAACAAGTGAAAATTTATGTCACCAATCGGTTCTTGAATTCATTAAATTATCATACGCTTTTAGGCCTGGGCTCGAAGGTGTTGTAGCTTTATTAAAAGACAGATATGGTAATGAATATTATCACTCTTTTTTGCAAGAGGAAAAATTTGTAATTGATCCAGCAAAAAACATAAGAATGAACGTTGATGATTATTATGATGTATTTAAACCAGAAGTAATATTAAAAATGAATGCAAAGAACATAATAGAAGAAACCAGTAAATATGAAAATGATAAATATAATGCTCTTCTTATCTTAGCGGTTAATGAACAAATAAAAAAACAAAAATCATGAAAATATTTTTACGTTATCACATAAAAAGGAAGAAGGTTCACTCATGCAAAAAGTTGGCGTAATAGCTGAATATAATCCATTTCATAATGGTCATTTATACCATTTAAATAAAATAAAAGAAATGTTTCCTAAAGCAAGTTTGATACTCGTTTTAATTGGAAACTTTACCCAGCGTGGAGAAATATCAATTATAAACAAATGGGATAAAACAAAAATAGCGTTAAATTATGGTTATGATTTAGTAGTTGAACTTCCTTTTTTATTTGCTACCGAATCCGCCAGTTACTACGCTAAAGGTGCCATTGAATTATTGAACCATTTAAAATGTGACTATTTAGTATTTGGTTCTGAATCAAATAATGTTAAAATGCTAGAAGAACTTGTTTGTTTAACTGATAATAACATAAATTATGAAAACATTGTAAAAGAATATGTTAATAAAGGTTTTAACTATCCAACTTCTTGTTCTTTAGCACTTAAAGATATTTCTGGAATAACAATTGATAAACCTAATGATGTTTTAGCATTAGAATATATAAGAAGTATAAAAAAATTAGATAGTAACATTAAACCTATTAGTATCAAAAGAACAAATGATTATCATGAAAAAAACATAAATAAAAGCATTACTAGCGCAACGTCGATTAGAAAAAACATTAATAATATAAACGCAATAAATAAAGCAATGCCAAATGAAGTTATTAAATATATAAATAAAATAAACTATGATAAGTATTTTAACTTAGTAAGGTATCAAATTATTAGTAGTAACAATTTATCTAGTTACCTTGACGTGGACGAAGGAATAGAAAATAAATTAAAAAAGGTAATAAATAATTCTAATGACCTAAATGATTTAATTTTAAAAATTAAATCTAAAAGATATTCTTATAACAAAATTCAAAGAATGATTCTTCATATCGTTTGTAAAATAAAAAAAGAAGATAATGATTTAACTATTAAGTATATAAGGGTTTTAGGATTAAATGACAAAGGAAAAAGCATTTTAAAACAAATAAAAAAAGATATTAATATTCCTATAATTACAAAGTATAAAAAAGAATTTGACCATCTTTTTAAAATAGATATTAAAGCAAGTAACATTTATTCTTTGTTATCAAACTATGACGTTAGTAATGAATTTAGATCAAGTTTAAAAAAATAAAAGGGTACAGCTTTCTTAGTAGTACCCCCCTCCTCATAAAAAACACCGAATCTTTTTTATTTCATTTAGTAAACCTATCTTATCATACATTTTTTATCCTTTGCAATTTACTATTTAAAGAATAATACTCAATTATTGGTAAAGCTAGTTATTTTTCATATTTTGTAAATCCTTATATGAAAATATAATAAAGAATAATAAAACTTTATTTTACTTTCAAAATTAAATTCTTTTTACATTAAGAATTAACTCTTGAGTACTGCATTTTCCTATTCATAGCACTATGTTAATATCTTCTTCCAACCTCTTTATTTTTTACGTTTTCTTCATCCTGGAAACCATTATTAGTCTTATTCGATATACTATTAGCAAAATTATTACACATCATATCAAGACTCATCAATTCGCTCATCAGCATATCATTTGACATTCCTAAAATTTTTGCGGCATCATCTAAACTAAGGTTCATATTACCAATCACAGAAAGTATACCAGAAATCATTGGATTGGAATTAGCAAAAGTCATAAAACTAGCTTCTTGAATTAACGCATTTGAAATTCTAGCAATTTTAAGTTTAATATTTTGATATCTTTGATTCATTATATTCTTATCCAAATTATTAGACTTAGCTAAAGTATTAATTTGCCTTAATACATCTTTTAAATTGTTTTTTACCACAACGGGATTAGTCTTTGTTACGATTGCTATCTCAGCAATGGACATTTCCTTACCATTAAGTCCAAAATACATAGAAACAAGCATCTTATCTTCTGGAGAAATAAGTTCTAATACATTTATAAATTGTTCTTTTATTATGTTATTAACGGTTAAAAATTTACTTAACTTATCAGATAATCCGTTATCCTTTTTATTAGACCTTTTTTCTTTTATTTCATTTAATGCACTTGTAACAAGATTATTTATTTCTTTTGGATTCTTACCATACTTTTTAGATAAAATTTCCATTGATAAGGCTTGCACTCCAATTCCAAAATATTCCTTCAATAAATTTCTATTTAGTAATGAAATATTTTTAAGTTCTTCCTTAAAACCATCCATTGACATTCCGTTCTTCTTTAGAAAATTATTTAAATTTATTTTATTAATACTTTTGCTTTCTTTAATTATACTATCTTTAGCGGATGAAATAATATTTTCTATTTCCTTAATACTTCTTCCGTATTTTTTTGCTATTTCATTTAATGAAACCGGTGCAGAATACATACCCAAGTATGCAGATAAAACACTTTTACTAAAACCATCTAATTTTGAAAATGCGTTATAAAATTCTGTTTTAGTTAAACCAGATTCCTTTAAGAATTCATCTAACGAAGAAGTTTTATCTTTAATACTCTTTCTTTTTTTGCCCTTATTCTCTTCTTTTGTTTCTTCTTTTTCTTTCTTTTCTATTTTTTCTTCTTGTTTATCTTCATCTTTTTCTATACCTAATAAAGAAATTATTTTAGAAGATGCGTTTTCGTATATAACTTTAGCCTTTTCTTCTTTTATATTAAGATCTTGTGCAACTTCTTTAAAAAAATTATTTTTTGAATTTAAAACCGCATCAACAATTATTTTTTCTATGGGGTCTAACGTAAGCATGGCTGATGCTAACACACCTGCCTTAACTTTATTTGAACTAACAAATTCCTTCAATTTATTAGATGCAATAATATTTTTTTTATTTTCTTCTTTTTCCTTTTCAGGCTTTTCTTTTTTTTCTTTATTTATTTTTCCTGTTTTTATTAAATCTACTATTTTATCTTCAGCATCACTTAGTATATCTAATATATCTTCTAATGGTTTTCCAATTTTTTCTGATATTTCTTCTAACTCTATAGGCTCTGTTTTAACACCATAATAAAGTTCTACTACTCTTTTACTTACTGGATTTAGTAACTCTACAGCTTTTTCAAAATCTTTTTTATCTAATCCGTTTTCTTCTAAAAACTTTTTTAGTCTAGACTTTTTATTTGTATTCAGTTCTTCTTTTTTCTCTTTTTTATTTTTTTTATTTTCTTCTTTAGTTTTTTCTTCTGGTTTTTCTTGTTCTTTTTTAGGATCCTCTTTTTTAATTTTTTCCTCTTTTTTATCCGTTTTTGATTCTTTGGTTTCTTTTTTCTCTTTCTTTTTTTCTTTCTCTTCAAAACCGGCTTTTTTTCTATTTGAATTGTTATATTCAGCTTCTTTTCTTTTACGATAATCCTTATTTATTTTTACTATAACGGTTAAAGTATCAACTACTTTTTTAAATTGTTTATCCTCTGGAGGATTATTTTTCTTATCCAATTTTTTTCCAAAAACATCCTTGATACATTGTTTTGAATTATAATCCATCTTAGATAACATTTCAAAAATAAATTCGTTAGTTAAATCTTTATCACCACATAACGACCTAATATAATCATAGAATGTATATTCATAGGCATTTTGCTCTTTTATATTTCTAATGATTGATGGAATATCTGCTTCATCTCGTTTTAAAAGCATGTACCTATATAACTTTATTAATATATCATTTTTTATGTGATCATTTGAATTTATTTCAAACTTTAGATCACCCTTCAAACCAAATAAATCAATAAACGTTTTTTTATCATCAAAATCAAGGTTTGAAACCGCGTTTATAATTTCTTCATCACTAAAGGTATCGAAAAGTTCATAAATAGTACCATATTCAAGTTCTTTTTTTTCTTTTACCTTTTCTAGCAACATATATGCGTAAAATTTCTCTAGCTCAACCGGATCATTATCATTAAAATTATTATTAATTATACTATATGTATCATAATAATTAATTATTTCTTCTTTAGTAAATAACCTCATTATGGTTTTGTCGTTTAAATCTATTTTTTTGTTATTCAAGTTAAGGTTACCAAATATATTAATTAACTTTAAGTTATTTTGTTCAGTAATTCCATTGTGTTCATCATAATCAAATATGTTTATATCATCACCATATTTTTCTATTAATATAGTAAAATCACTTATCGACATAAAAAATAAAGAAAAATAAAATTTTATTTTACTATCAAAATTAGGTGTTTTAAAAATATAATTTAAATCTTTCATGATACTTTTCCCCTATAGAAAAATAATATCATAAAAAAAAGCAAAAAACTAGTCTTTTGCTTTAAATATAAGGGTTAAAATAAATCCAAACACAATTGCTGCAACTATTCCGACTGATGTTAAACTAAACATTCCGCCAAGCAATCCAAGAAGTCCAGAATCATTTGCTTTATCTAATGCACCATGTATTAATGAGTGCCCAAAGCTTGTTATAGGTACTAAGGCACCTGATCCAAACCACTTTATAAATTTATCATAAAGTCCAAATGAATCAAGAAATGCCCCTATAACAACAAAAATACTTGTTATGTGTCCAGGCGTTAATTTCGTATTATCAAGAATCATTTGCCCAATTAAACATACAAATCCACAAAACAAAAATGAATATAAAAATATCATTTAACCACCTCCAAGCATACTGCGTGAGAAATAGATGGAAGCGATAACTTTTGATTATTCATAGTAGGACTCATTAAAGCACCTGTTGCCACAAGTAAAACCCTACCTAGTTTTCCTTCCTTCATTTTCTTTAAAATATCTGTATATGCAACTAAAGGAAGACAAGCTGGCCCACTTCCACCTGCTTTTACATGTGTTTGTATTTTTCTATCATAAATAATACAAGCTGAGTCTTCATGCCTATTTTTTAAATCAACGCCATAGGCTTCATTCATATAAACACTTAAGATTTCTTTTCCATAAACTCCTAGATCCCCAGTTAATATAAGATCATAATCTTCTACCTTAGTATTTGTATCTTTTAAATGTTCATATATAGTTCTAGCGGCCGATGGTGCCATAACAGAACCCATATCATAAACGTCAGTAACCCCCATATCTGTTGTTGTTCCTATTGATACTGATGATACTCTAATATCGGTTTTTTCTTTAGTTAAAACACTTGAAGCAGAACCAGTAACAGTAAAAGTAGACCTTTTAGGTTTAGGACAGCCATATTCAACTGGATTTCTATATTGCCTTTCTGCTGTCATGTTATGGGATGATACATTACATAACACGTTTTTAATATTTTTATTTTGTAAAAGGCTTGCTGCAACAACAAACTCCTCGCACATCGATGCACATGCATTATAAACTCCCATAAACGGTCTGTTTATTCTTGCTGATGCATATGCATTTGGAGTTATTTGGTTAAGTAAATCAGCACCAATTACAATATCTATATCATCTAATTTTGTATTAGCTTTTTTACTAACTATATCAACTGAATCCATTATCATTTTTATCTCGGCTTGTTCAAACGTTTTTTCCTCAGCATAGTAATCATCATAGGTTTTATCATATAATTTTCCAAAGTCACCTTCTTTTTCGTCTTTACCTGCAACCGTCGATGTTGCTTTTAAATACACGTTATTAAAATTAATAGTCATATTCTATCCTCCAAAAAATAAGTATCTAACTATTCCAAATATATAAGCTGATACTACTCCATATAAAATTACACTACCAGTTAATTTAAAGGCATTCGCACCAATCCCTGTTACCAAGCCTTCTTTTTTATAATCAATCATGCTGCTTGTCATTGCATGAGCAAAACCGGTTATCGGAACAATAAGACCTGCCTTTGCTTTAGCAACTAAATCATCAAAAAAACCGAGTGCCGTACAAAGTGATGCAATAAAAATTAATATTACTATCATTATAGAAGTCGCATCCTTATGCGCAACATCAAAATTATTTTCTAAAACAAAAACTATTATCTGACCTAGTAAGCCAATTAGTCCGCCTACTATAAATGCAATTATCCCATTTTTTACTTTATCTTCACATGGAACTATTTTACTTGTTATTTCTTTATATCTTTCTTTATTCATTTTTATCACCAGTATTAGTATTAAAAAAAGTTTGGTGATTTATACCAAACTTTTAGTTTTTATTACTTTTTAATTTTGATTTAAATTTTCTTTTAAATTTTTTAGTACTATTTTTATTACCTTTATCACTTTCTTTTAATGCTGGCTCTACATATGTTTCTTCCTCAGAAAATAAACTAGTTTGTAAATTTTCTTCTTCATTATTTTCATTATACTCATAAATAATTTTTTTTATTTCACTTTCAAATGTTTTAAAAAGCTTTTCCATTTCTGATCTTTCTATGACATTAAAATCATTTGTTAATATTGATGCTATTTTTGTTTCATAAAAACGTAAATCTATTCTTTTTATTTCATCTTGTATTTTTTCAAAATGAAAAAAATATTTTAATCTATTTTTATCTTTACTATTAAACCTTGTTTTACAATTAATCAAATACATTAACATTAAAATATATTTTTCCTCAAGCAAAATTCCCATATTTGTATTATTAAGAAGTTTATTTTTAACTATTCTTTTCCAAAGAAATTCATCATCAATGTTATATGATTCAACAAAATTTAATAAAAACTCAAAAAAATCATTCCAGTCTATTTCTGAAAAATTAATGAATAAATATGTAAGTTCTTTATCATCACATTTTTTTAAAAAATCAATTGTTAAATTAGCACATGTATTATAGATATATTTAGCTTCTGTCTTATAACTTTTCACCAAACATTCATCTGCTTCAAGTTTAAGACAAGTTAAGGAAAGACTAGCATAAAGAATTGAATTAGAATTTAAAAGTTTTTTATATACCTCAATTGCATCAATTCTAATTGAATCATCATCATTTTTATAAAATTTATCAAATGTTAAATTAAACGACTTAACATTATCAAGTAAAATACTATACACATTTGGCTGTTCATCAGAAGATATTATTTCATTATATAATTTTTTAGACATCTTATAATTATTATTTACAGAGCCATTTAATTTTGATATCATATCCGATTTTATATTTTTTTTGTCTTCCTCTGATAAAGCAGCAATATTTTCATAAAATCTTAGTTGTTTTTTAAAATCAATCATATACACTTACCACCTATGTCTATTTATACTAACATAATCTAATTGTTTTTGCAATAAAAAAAATTGGAAGCAATTCCAATTTTTATCATGATGCCATTCTATTTTTTAATTTATAAAGTATTTTTTTCTCTAGCCTAGATATATATACCTGATTAACATTCATAAGTTTGGCTACCTCACTTTGAGTTAAATCTTTAAAATATCTATTAATAACAAGTATTTGCTCCTCATGGGATAAATACTTAAATGCTTCTTTTAAATCAAGCATTTGTTCTTTACTTATTTTTTCTTTCGCTGGAGTAACATCAAGTAAAGTCATTGCTTTACCATCATTATTCATTTCTTCATCTAAACTTTTAGTACTCTTACATGCATCAAGTGCACTAATAACCGTCGATTCTTTAGTATCTAACATAAGCGCTATATCAGAAATTGAAGGTTCATAACCTCTTACTTGAATATGCTTTTGGATATATTCATTAATTTTTCTTCCAAGTTTTATTAAATCACGGCTTACTTTAACAGCTTTATTTTCTCTTACGTATTTACTAACTTCTCCAACAATGTATGGAAAAGCATAAGTAGAAAATTTAACGTCTTTCGTAGAATCAAAATTTTTATAAGCATTGATAAGGCCAATCATTCCAACTTGATGTAAGTCTTCTTTATCGTTATATCCTTGATATTTAGAACAAATGCTATAAACTAAATTACTGTTTTGTTTAATTACTTCGTCTAGTTCGTAAGTAGCACTTATCAACTATATCACAACCCTTTCAAAAACTTTTAGTTCGTTTTCAAGATTAGCAAGTGATTTAAGTTCTTTTACCTCGCCACTAAATAAAAAGAACTCGCCATCTGTTTTTTGCATAATCTTTTTTAAAGTTCTTATTTCCTTTACTCCCTGTTTTGATATTCCTTCTAAATTATAAGTGTTTAAAACCACATACCTAATCCCCGACTTTATAATCACCTCCTTAACTTCAATTTTAAAAGTTTCTATAGTTTTATCATCCAGTACGCCAAATAACCTTACGAAGAGTATTCCTTTTCTAAATTCCATTAATACTTTTAGCAACTTAATTCCTCCTAGTAATCTTATTTAATCACTATTAATTAATAAAAAAAAGAGTTTCGACACAAGCTTACAAAAAGAAAAAAAATCACCTAAATTAGTGATTCTATTTTTGTTTAATATTACATTTTATATTTTCTATTTCTGTAAAATGATTAGTAGATACATTATTCCCATTATCTATGATGCATTGAAATAAATACAATAAATTTTCTAAATATATCTCTTTTAACCTATTATATATTGTTCCAACACTAACATTATATTTTTTTGATATTTCATCAACAGATATCCCGTTTTTCCGCATATTATATATATCTTTTAATGGTAAATCTATTTTCTTTTTTTTGAATTCTAATTTTGGAACTTCTAATTTTTTTTCAGCACAATATTCATTTAATCTATCGTATATTGTTCCAACACTAACATTATATTTTTTTGATATTTCATCAACAGATATCC
>CAYVPV010000028.1:15879-17326 GCA_964453925.1 uncultured Muribaculaceae bacterium
CATTTTTCCGCATATTATATATATCTTTTAATGGTAAATCTATTTTTTGAATTTGTGGCAATATTAAATTATTTTGAGAACAATACTCTTCAATATAGCTTTTAACAGAAATTCTAGTTGAATTATATACTCTTCCTATTTCTGCGTAAGTTTTCCCTTGTTTTCTTAAGATATATAATTCTTTTATAATCATATCTTCATAATTAATACTAGTATTATTATGAAATTTTGCAATTTTAATTAATCTTGATAGACTAATTTTATATTTTTTTATTATATCTTTTATAGATACTTTATTTTTTAAATCATCAAAAATATTAATTAAATCCATATATATCACCTTTTGTTTACTATACATTCAAAATTTTTAAATGACAACAAAAAATAAAAGTCTTTAAAATTTTATTTTCATCTATTCCTTGTCCTTTAAAAATGGTAAAATATCGCTAGAAGGCCTATGCTCAAATACAACATCGTATACAAAGTCTATAAATGGCATCTGAACTTTTTTACTTTTAATAAGACCATATACTGATTCTAATGTATATACTCCCTCAACAGTGTTATTTTTTAAATACTCGTCTAATTCTTTTTTAGAAGCCCCACTACCTAATAATTTACCAAATGAGTAATTACGAGAAGACTCTGAAGTACACGTTAAAAGTATGTCTCCAAATCCGGCGAAAGACATTACTGTTTTTTCATTACCCCCTAGTTTTTTAATTAATTTTCTAGTATCATTAATACTTTCAGTTAAAAACATCGCTTTTGTTGATTCTGAAACATTCATTCCATCAAGCATACCAGACGTTACCGCAATAACATTCTTCATTGTTCCACATAGTTCAACACCTAAAAAGTCTTCTGTGGGTCTTATCTTTAAAGTGTCACTAGATAAAGCCTTAATTACTGCTTCTTTTGTTTTATTGTTAGTGGTTGCAAGAGATAATCCAACTAGTTCATCTTTAGCCATGTCTTTTGCAAACGATGGCCCTGATATAGTACATAATTTCTTTGCTTTAAGTTTAGTTTTTACTATGTTGCTTGCAAAAGAGTAAGTTTTTTGTTCTATACCTTTAGACGCTATTACTATGTGCTTATTTTTTACGTATGGTTTTATGGTGTCACACACACTAGATAAAAACTTAGTTGCAACCGCAATAACAACTATATCACTACCATCTATTGCTTTTTCTATGTTTTCTGTATAAATGAAATTATTTGGCATTTTAACATTAGGTAACGCTCTTTCATTCATCTTAGTTTTAGTCAATGTATCTATTTCTTCTTTTACCGCTGACCAGATAATTATTTTATTATCATTTTTATTAAATCTTAAGGCAAGACCTAACGCATAAGCCCCTGCTCCTAATATTGTTATGTTCATTATTATCACGTATAATCAATCTTATAGAAATATTAATCTATATTGATTGATCCCTTTCTA
>CAYVPV010000029.1:0-5575 GCA_964453925.1 uncultured Muribaculaceae bacterium
CTTTTAACCACATAATCTTCTTTTTATTTAGTCCTTGACAAAGGGTTCATTTTAATAATGTTATTGTCTTTTTTTTAAATTGTTTGTATAATGTTTATAGACTAGGAGAGATAACTATGAAAAAGGATAAGAAAAATGTAATAATTTTAGCTGTTATAATAATCATGGTAATAGTTATGAGTTATTTAATTTTTATTTATGGGTTAACTGATAAATTAAAGGGGAGTGTAGAGAGATTAACAGCAGAAGTAAGTGAGGGAAACATAAGTGATCTACCTGTGATTAATTACGTTGTTAATTCTAGTGGAGAAAAGTTAGTTAATACCGATGTGGCTCTTACAATAAATGCAACAAGTAAATATAACATTGATAAAATTGAGTATTCATTTGATTTAGAAAATTGGCAAGAAGTAAAAGATGATATTAATGGTAATGAAATTAATTATAAATTAATATTTACAAAAACAAATAATAGAAAAGTATACATAAGAGTACAAAACGAAAAAGGGTATAAAAGTTATGCTTACGAAACCATTGTTAACATAGATAAGGAAAAGCCTGATTTAAGCTTTGCTAAAAAAGATAACGAAGTTTTAATTACGGTTACTGATAATATTGGTTTATCAGCTATTCAGTATTCTAATGATAAAGTAAATTGGAACGAAGAAGAAGTAACAGGAGAAAAAGTTTCAGTAACTAAAGATAATTTTGATTATAAATATGTAAGAGTTATTGATAGCGTAGGTAATATAAGTGAAATTAAAGAGGTTAAGTAACTTGCTTAACTTCTTTTTTTATGCTACAATAACTTTTAGTTAAAAGCAATGAAGAAGAGTAGTAATAAGAAAAAAGCTTATAGAGAGTTAGTGGTTGGTGGAAACTAATAGTAATATCTTATGAATTCGCTTTGGAGCTGGATAGCCTAAAGTTATCACGTAATTCTTACGTTACAAGATATTAAAGCGCATAGAAATCTATGAAGCAAGGTGGTACCACGGAAAATATTTTCGCCCTTGTTATCATAGATTTTTTTAAGTATAGGAGGATAAAAGTTATGAATGAAAAAGTAAACGTAATAAAAGAGGCATTTAAAAAAGATATTTTAAATATTACCGATATGAAAACTTTAAATGATATAAGGACCAAATATCTAGGAAAACAAGGTAAGGTAACAGAGCTTTCTAAGATGATGAAAGATATTCCAAACGATCAAAAAAAAGAGTTTGGTATGCTTGTTAATGAAGTAAGAACCCTTGTTACTGACTCTTTAGAACAAAAGAAAAAAGAGTTAGAAATAGCTGAATTAAATAAAAAACTAGAAAGTGAAAAAATAGATATAACACTTCCTGCAACTAAAATACCTGTTGGCTCTGCAAACATACTAGAAAGAATAATAGAAGAAGTAGAAGACGTATTTATGAGTATGGGTTATGACGTTGTAGATGGACCTGAAATAGAAGAGGATCGCTTTAACTTCGAGTTATTAAACATACCAAAAAACCATCCAGCAAGAGATGCTCAAGATACCTTCTATGTTGAAGATGATAGATTATTATTAAGAAGTCAAACATCACCTGTTCAAGCTCGCGTTATGCTTGAAAATAAGGGTGAAAAACCAATTAGAATGATATGCCCTGGTAAGACATATAGAAGAGATGATGATGATGCAACTCATTCACATCAATTTATGCAAATAGAAGGTTTATTAGTTGATAAAGATGTAAGCTTATCAGATTTAAAAGGTACCTTTGATTGTTTAGCTAAAAGATTATTCGGTGATGACATTGAAACACGTTTTAGACCAAGTTATTATCCATTTACGGAACCATCTGTTGAAACTGATATATCATGTTTTAATTGTCATGGTAAAGGGTGCTCGTTATGTAAAAACACTGGTTGGATTACCGTATCAGGAGCAGGAATGGTTAACCCTAAAGTATTAGAAGATTGTGGATATGATCCAAGAAAGTGGACTGGTTTTGCTTTTGGTTTTGGGGCAGAACGTTTAGCAATGCTTAAATATGGAATAAACGATATTAGAACATTTTATAATACTGATTTAAGAGAACTAAAAAATTTTGATAGAAAGGAAGGTGAATAATATGATAAGTATGAATTGGGTTTCTGATTATGTTGATTTAGCAGACGAAGATTTAAAAGAATTAGCAGTTAAAATAACTAAATCAGGTGTTAACGTAGAAAAGGTTATAACAAATAAAATTGATAACTTAGTAATTGGTGAAATAAAAGAAGTGACTAAACATCCAGACAGTGATCACTTAAATATATGTATGGTAGATACTGGAAGTGAAGTAACCCAAATAGTATGCGGAGCTTCTAACGTAAGAAAAGGATTAAAAGTAATAGTTGCAAAGTCTGGGGCTGTTTTGCCTGGTGATTTTGAAATAAAAAAAGGTAAAATTAGAGGTCAAGAATCAAATGGTATGATTTGTGCTTTGTTTGAATTAGGACTTGAAGAAAAAACAGAAGAAACGTATGCTAAAGGTATTACTGAATTAGAAAGTAGTGCAAAAGTGGGTGAAGATCCTTTAAAATATCTAGGATTAGATGATACTTTATATGAACTTGATATTCATAAACATCGTAATAACGACTGTTTTTATCATATTGGATTTGCTTACATAGTGGCATCAATTTTAGGTAAGAAAGTAACCCTTCCAAAAAGTCCTATAACAGAAATAGAGGATGATGTAAATAATCACTTTAAGTTATCTGTTGAGACTGAAAATTGTCCATATTATTTAGCAAAAATGGTAAAGGACGTAAAAATAGGTGAATCGCCTGATTTTATTAAGAAAAGACTTATTTCTGCAGGAATGAGACCTATTAATAACGTAGTAGATATTTCAAACTACGTAATGTTAGAGTTTGGTCAACCACTTCACTTCTTTGACAAAGATAAGCTAGGAGATAACGTTTTAGTTAGAATGGCAAGTGAGGCGGAAGAAATCACTACTTTAGATGGTAAAAAAAGAGTTTTAACTAATAAAGATATCGTTATTACCGATGGTAAAAAGCCAGTTTGCATAGCAGGTGTTATGGGAGCGGAAAACACTGAAGTAGATGAAAATACTAAAAATATTTTAATTGAAAGTGCTATCTTTAATTCATATAGCATTAGAAATACGTCTGGTAAGCTAAACCTTAGAAGTGAAGCATCAATTAGATATGGTAAAGGTTTAAACTATGAGTATACTCTTATGGCAATTGAAAGAGCATGTTATCTTTTAGAAAAGTATGCATCTGGTAAAGTATTAAGTGGCATGGTTAAACATGATAAAATAGAAAAAACTAAAAAAACGGTTAGCTTTAAAGCAGAAGAAGTTAACAAGTTATTAGGAATCAAGATATCAGATGAAGATATGAAAGTGGAACTTGAAAGATTAGGATTTGAATATGAATATAACGATGGTAACTTTAATTGCATAATTCCTAATAGAAGGTTAGACATTGATCCAAGAGTTGCTGATATAGCAGAAGAAATTGGTAAACTATATGGATATCATAACTTAGTTTCAACGCTACCAAAGGCAGAAACTAAACGTGGTATGTACGTTGGTGATGTAGCTATTAGAAAATCTATTTCAAAAAGACTTAGAACACTTGGTTTAAATGAAGTAAAAACTTATACTTTAGTATCTGATGAAATGTCTAAACAATTTAAGTATGAAGATAAAGAAAACAAATACCTTCCAAATCCGATGAGCTCTGATAAAGCAGTTATTAGAACAACTATATTACCATCACTTATGAATACTTATTTATATAATAAAAAAAGACACGTGAAAGATATTAATATATATGAGATATCTAAAACATACGATGTTAATTATATAGAAGATACAAAGATTGCTATTTTAATGAGTGGTAATTATGTAATAAATAGCTGGCAAGAAAGTACTAAAGCTGATTTTTACTTATTAAAAGGAATAGTAGAAAACGTACTTGATTATCTTGGATTTAAAAATAGATATTCATATGAAGTTTTAGAAAATGATAATTTCCATCCTGGAATGAGTGCTAAAGTTTTACTTGATAAAGAAGAAATTGGCGTATTCGGAAGAGTTCATCCAAGCCTATCTAAAGATGAAATTTATTTATGCGAAATTTCTATGACGAAGTTAAATAAAAATGTTAAACCGTTAAAATTTAAAGAAGCACCTAAGTATCCTGAAATTACTAAAGATGTTGCGTTTATAGTAAATAAAGATATAACCTCAAGTGAAGTAGAAAAGGTTATTAAAAAAGCTGGTGGAAGACTTTTAAATAACATAAGCGTATTTGACGTTTATACTGGTGATAAGGTAGCTGATGATGAAAAACAAATTGCTTATTCGCTTACGTTTAATGCACCTGATAGAACATTAACGGAAGAAGAAGTAATGGAAAGCTTTAATAACATAATAAAAAAAGTTACTGAAAACGTTCCAGCAACCTTAAGAGATAATTAATTTAAATGAGTTTTTAGAATGTCTAAAAGCTCTTTTTTTAATTCTTCTGATGCATTATTCCAAATAATTTCCATAAATACACCAAGTCCTGGTAATGTTTCTTCTAAACCCTCTTTTATTGTATCATCAATGGACTCTCTTATTTCATTTTCATTATCTTCTTTAAAACTATCAATGATGTATTTTCTAATACTTACATTATCCATAATAAATCATCCTTTCAGTATATTTTTTGTAAAAAAAATAAAAATATACATTATTTTGTTGATAATCATTTTTAAAAATTATATAATTAAATAAAATAGAAGGGAGAATTTTTATGAGTTCAAGTTATTATGTTGATACAGTTGATACTTCTTATAGTATAAGTAATACAACTGGATTATTAAGTGTTATTGCCGGCATTGGAATTTTCATGTGGATTATTTCAATGGCTATATGTATACTTATGATAGTTTCAATGTGGAAAATATTTACTAAAGCAGGCAAGGCAGGATGGGCTGCTATTATTCCAATTTATAATATTTATATTATGTGTGAAATAGCTGGTAAAGAATGGTGGTATATTTTATTATTATGTGTACCAATTGTTAATATATATGCTATGTTCGTAATATATAATGGAATAGCGAAGAAATTTGGAAAAACAACAGGCTTTACAATAGGCATGATGTTTTTACCATATATATTCTTTCCAATTTTAGCGTTTGGTAAGAATAGTATTTATTTAGATGGTATGGAATCATCTAATAATAATGTTTCCATGGGAGAACCAGCACAAGTTTCTCAAGAAGAATCAAATGGTAGTGGTTCTTATGTTAGTGAAACACAACCAATTTTGCAAACGAATACTGGTTATGTTGCTCCGACTTTTGACATGCCTGTAGAACAACAAAATACATCCATGGTTGGAGAAACTGCACCAATGATGAACGAGCCAGTTGCTCCAGTAGCAGAACCAACGTCAATGATGAACGAGCCAGTTGCTCCAGTAGCAGAACCAACGCCAATGATGAACGAGCCAGTTGCTCCAGTAGCAGAACCAACGTCAATGATGAACGAGCCAGTTGCTCCAGTAGCAGAACCAACGCCAATGATGAACG
>CAYVPV010000029.1:5675-16207 GCA_964453925.1 uncultured Muribaculaceae bacterium
TCAATGATGAACGAGCCAGTTGCTCCAGTAGCAGAACCAACGCCAATGATGAACGGGCCAGTTGCTCCAGTAGCAGAGCCAACGCCAATGATGAACGAGCCAGTTGCTCCAGTAGCAGAACCAACGTCAATGATGAACGAGCCAGTTGCTCCAGTAGCAGAACCAACGTCAATGATGAATGAGCCAGTTGCTCCAGTAGCAGAACCAACGTCAATGATGAACGAGCCAGTTGCTCCAGTAGCAGAACCAACGTCAATGATGAATGAGCCAGTTGCTCCAGTAACGCCTCAACAAGAAGTTAGTCAGACAAACCCTGATGTACATACTTCTTTATGGTCAAACAATAACAATAATAATGGACAAATGTAAAAGAGTTTTAAACTCTTTTTTATTATTGATTAATTTCGTGCTATAATTATATATAGGTGGTAAAGATGAAAAAAGTAGTATTAGTAGATGGAAATAATTTATTATTTAGAAGTTATTATGCAACAGCATATTCAGGTAATTTTATGAAAAACTCAAAAGGCTTTCCAACAAATGCATTATATGGTTTTGTTAACATGATTAATAAAATTATTAATGATGAAAAACCAGAGTATATGCTTGTTGCCTTTGATAAAGGAAAAACATTTAGACATGATAAATATGAAGATTATAAAGCCGGAAGAATAGAAATGCCAAACGAACTTAAACAACAGTTTCCAGTAGCAAAAGAAATCCTTACTAATCTTGGAATAAAATGGTTTGAAATAGAAAATTATGAAGCTGATGATATAGTAGGAACGCTTGCTAAAATGATTGATGAATCAGATGATTATAAGGGGTTAATAGTGAGTAGTGATAAAGACCTTTTACAACTTATTACTGATAAGATTATAATGAAAATGCTTAAAACTAAAGATTATGTTATGATGACAAAGGAAACTTTTTTTGAAACCTATGGACTTACTCCAGAAAAAATGATTGATATAAAAGCACTGCAAGGAGATTCATCTGATAATATTCCGGGAGTTAAGGGAATAGGTGAGAAAACGGCTTTAAAACTTTTGCAAGACTATGGATCTTTAGAAGGTGTATATGATAATATCGCATACATTAAAGGTGCTGCTGCAACAAAGTTAATTAATGGACGAGAAAAAGCTTTTGAAAGTAAGGATTTAGTAACTATTTATAAAGAAGTTCCATTAGGCTTTGGTATTGAGGATACTGTACTTACTGGTGGAAATTTAGAGGCTTTAAAGAAAATGTATGAAAACTTAGAGTTTTATTCATTCTTAAAAAATATGAAAGTACAAAAAAAACAAGAAGAAATAGAAGTAGAAGATTTAGAAAATATCAATGATATAGATAATATGTCATCGCCTATAGCTTTTTACATCGAAACTGATAAAACTAATTATCATTTAGCAGATGTACTTGCAATGGGAATATGTGATGAAAAAAAATCTTATTATGTAAAAAAGGAACAAATAAAAGATGTTATGCAGAAAATAAATGGTAAGGAAAAGTATACTTATGATTTAAAAAAGCATTATGTTACTTTAAAGAAAATAGGTATAGCTTTAGAAAATGTTTCTTTTGATTCAATGATTGCAGCATATCTTTTAAACTATAATGTTAAAGATGACATTGCTTATTTAGCTAATCAATTTGGATATGATGTTTCTTTCTTTGAAATAATAAGTAAATCAAGTAATGTAAAAGATGATGTTTTAAGAAAATTAGTAATGTCAAAAACTAAGTTTATTTATGATGTAAAAAAGGAATTAGAAGAAGAAATGCAAAAAGAAGATTGCATGTATTTGTTTGAAAAAGTAGAAATGCCCTTATCAATTGTTTTAGGTGATATGGAATATCAAGGTATAAGAGTTGATAAATCTGTTCTTAGTGATATGAATATTGAACTAGATGAAAGAATAAAAGAAATATCAGAAAAAATATATGAGCTTGCAGGTGAAAAGTTTAATATATCATCTCCAAAACAATTAGGAGAAATTTTATTTGCTAAACTACAAATTGGTAAGGGGAAGAAAACTAGAAGCGGTTATTCTACAGATAAAACTATATTAGAAAAATATAGTGATCGACATGAAATTGTTCCTTTGGTATTGGAACATAGAATGCTTACTAAACTGCAAAGTACTTACATAGTAGGTTTAGAAGGTAATGTTTTAGAGGACGGAAAAATTCATACTATTTATACACAAACATTAACTAGAACTGGAAGATTATCATCAATAGAACCTAACTTACAAAATATACCAATTAGAACAACATATGGTAAATTAATTAGGAAGGCGTTTATTCCGGAGGAAAATTGCATATTACTATCTAGTGATTATTCACAAATAGAATTACGTGTTTTTGCACATTTTTCAAAAGTACCAAACTGGATAGAAGCTTTTAAAAATGATATGGATATTCATACTCGTACTGCGATGGATATATTTAGCGTGGAAGAAAAGGATGTAACACCTCTTATGAGAAGACAAGCTAAAGCGGTTAATTTTGGTATTTTATATGGAATAAGTAGTTTTGGTCTAGCGGAGGATCTTAAAATTTCCGTTAAAGAAGCTAAGGCGTTCATTGATAAATACTTTGAAACTTATAGTGGAACTAAAGTATACATGGATAGCGTTGTAAAAGATGCGTATGAAAAGGGTTTTGTAACAACTATAATGAATAGAAAAAGAAGAATAAATGAACTTAATAATACTAATTATATGATTAGACAACAAGGTGAAAGAATGGCTTTAAATACACCTATTCAAGGGTCTAGTGCAGATATATTAAAGAAGGCAATGATTGATATATATAATGAATTTAAAGAGAAAAATATAAAAAGTAAAATGATTTTACAAGTACACGATGAACTTATCTTTAACGTTTTAAAAGAAGAAGAAAAAGAGGTTACAAAAATAGTTGATAAATGTATGGATAATGCTTATAAGTTAGAAGTACCACTTAAAGTTGATATTGAAACAGGTATTAATTGGTATGATACAAAATAATCATTAGAAATGGGGGATTTTGATGCCAGAATTAGCAGAGGTAGAAACAACAAGAAGAGATTTAAGTAGAATAATAGAAGGTAAAGTAATCAATAAGGTTTCTGTTCATTTAGATAAAATAGTTTATAATAAGAAAGATTCATTTATTAAAAGCATAGAGGGACAAACCGTAAATAAAGTAAAAAGAAGAGGAAAATGGTTGATTTTTGAACTAGATAAAAACTATGTAATTATTCATTTTAGAATGGAAGGACGATTTTATTATTTACCTTTAGATGCTAAAAAGGACAAACATGATTATGTTATATTTTATTTTGATGACTTTTCTCTTCATTATAACGATCCTAGGTTGTTTGGAAAAATGGAAATAATTAAAAAAGATGAACTTGATAAATTTTTCTTAGATAAAAAATTAGGACTCGAGTATACTGATCCTAATTTGACGTCAAAGTATTTAAAAGAAAAATTTAAAAGTCATCATACTGATATAAAAAAAATGTTACTTGACCAAAGCTTTATTACGGGTATTGGTAATATATACGCTGATGAAATACTTTTTGAATCAAAGATAAATCCAAAAAGTTATGCAGATAAACTAAGTAAAATTAAATTACAAAAAATAATTGATAACACTAAAATTGTTTTTGAAAGGTCACTAAAGTGTAAGGGAACATATCCAAATATAGATGGTAAAAGAGGTACTTTTGAAAAGTATTTAAAGGTACACAGAAGAGAAAATGAACCTTGTTTGGAATGTGGTACGATAATAAAAAAAGAAAAAGTGGGCGGTAGAGGAACTTATTATTGCCCTAAGTGTCAAAGGAGAATTTAATATGTTTAACGTTAATATAAGAATGGATGAAATAAAAAATATGGATCATTTAATAGAGGGTGTGGAAGCTGCTAGATTAGAAAACGAATTTAAAGGTTATAAAACGGATTTTGTATATAGAGATAGGGATTTTGGTATAGGATATAACATGGCAAAAAAACAGTGTAGTATACAAAGATCAAGAGTATGTCATAATGGTCGTTCGTTAAGTAAGTCAAAAAAAGTATAACTGGTCAGAAGTGTAAACAAATTTGACATATTTTGTCGTTTGTGTTATAATACGTGTACCAATTGGGTAATATGTATTAAAGATAGCCTAATTTTGGTATAGAAATTAAATAATTGGGGGTTGAAAATATGAAAGGATCTTACATTTTTGAATACTTAAATGAGAATGAATTTAAAAAACTAGAACGTTCTGTTAAGAAATATAATATGTTAGCTTACAAAAAGCTGGTTTTTGAATTTTATCCTCAAATGAAAGATGGAAATTTTTTAGGGAAGCTAGTTAGTGTTGATAATAAAGAAAACACTAAAAATTATGAGCTTAAATTACCAACTGATGATTTATTTGTAAGAGTTCATGGAGAAGTTATTTTACATTATTCTGTATGTGAAAATAGTCATACTATAATACTTGAAACGATAACACCAGAAACTTTATTATCAGAAGGTCATAGACAAGAACTTCAGGCATATAAGGGTGTTATGATTTCAAAAGCCACAGAAAATAAAGATAAATTTAAGATAGATTTATTAAGTATGTTACAAAATGGCGATTAAATCGTCTTTTTTTAATTTTTTTTATTTATCATATTGATTAACTTTTAAGAATATGATAATATATAAAAGCAAGTGAGAAATTTATATGGACCCTTAGCTCAGTTGGTTAGAGCATCCGGCTCATAACCGGGCGGTCGTAGGTTCGAGTCCTACAGGGTCCACCACTTGTGTTTGCGGGTGTGGCGAAATTGGCAGACGCGCTAGACTTAGGATCTAGTGGATTTATCCGTGGGGGTTCAAGTCCCTTCACCCGCACCACTTAAGTAAGAAAAGACCTTATGGTCTTTTTTCTTTTACTCGAACCTATGACCGCCCTTAATTTTTTAATAAAAATATATTATTTATTAAAATCGACATTTTTTGCTCTAACCAACTGCTAATATAACCTTTAAAAAAAGAAAGAGGTATATTATGGAGAAAGAATTCAATGATTTAATAGAAAAATTTAAAAAAATAAATAAAATGGGATATACCAAAGGTATAAATAATAATTTAAATAATTCTGCTGGTCATACTTTGGAAAAATGTTTAGATAAAAAGGCTGATAGTATGTTTTTTCCAGATTATGAAGGAATAGAAGTTAAATGTACTCAGAGGTTTAGTAGATATAACATAAGTTTATTTTCTTTATCATTTGATGGTCCACGATTATTTGAAAGTAACTATCTACTAGAAAAGTACGGAATGAATGATGATATTTATACAAATAATAAAAAACTTATAGTTAATTTAAAGGTAAATAAAAAAGTTTTAGTTTATGACAAATATTATTTTGAACTAAAGATAGATTATGAAAATCGAAAGTTATATATTAAAATATATGATATTAACATGAATCATTTGGAAGATAGCGCATTTATTTTATTTGATTC
This sequence comes from uncultured Muribaculaceae bacterium, assembly GCA_964453925.1. Classification (GTDB taxonomy): domain Bacteria; phylum Bacillota_I; class Bacilli_A; order RF39; family UBA660; genus Aphodocola. The sequence goes on from CAYVPV010000029.1 coordinate 11,177, forward strand.
GTTAGAAAAAAGAATAAATGTTAAATTAAATAAATTAGCATTATTTTATGCTAGTAAAAAAGTAATTGATAATAATTTGTTTTTTAGATATTATAAATTAGAGTGTTATAAATATAAGGATATTAAAAGATTTTTAAAGCTTTTAGAAGAAGGTGACATTTCAGCCTCCTTAATGCTTAGATATTCAAGAAATAAAGGAACTATTGGAAAAAATAAAAATAAGAATATTCAGTTTTCTATTAAGAAGGAAAGTGTGGAAAAACTTTTTGATAAAATATATTCTTATGAAAATTAAAAAATTTTAATTTAATACATATAAATGTTATGTTATTATATTAATATAAATAGTAAATATAATTAGAGGTAAAAATGAGAATAGGAATAGATATAGATAATGTTATAACTAATACAGATGAGTATTTAATTGAAAAAGCAAAACTTTATAATTCTTTAAATAATATTTCATATAGAATAAAGAAAAATCCAACATCATTAAAAGATATGTTTGGTTGGAATGAAAATATTAATATAGACTTTGAAAATAAATATTTAAGATTAATGAATAAAGAAGTTGGTTGTAAAGAAAATGTTGTAGAAATCTTTAATAAATTAAAAAATGATGGGCATCAAATTATTTTAATTACTAGAAGAGGTAAATGGCATTATCTAGATTGCAAGGAAGTAACAATAGAATGGTTAAATAATAATGATATTATATATGATAAATTAATAACTGATGTAGACGACAAGTCAATTGTGTGTTTAGAAGAAAAAATAGATTTATTCATTGATGATGACCCAACTAATTGTATGATGGTAGCGGCTAAAGGAATAAAAACCTATGTTTTTGATGCCTTATTCAATAAACATATTCATTCATATGAAAGAATAAATAATTGGAATGAATTTTTAAAAATATTAAATAGTAAGTAATAAACTGATTTTGCATTAACTCGGTTTTATTATTTTTATAAAGTATGTTAAAATTATATTGATAAAAGTATTTCGGGTGGTAAAAATGAAACTTTATATAGTAAGGCATGGGCAAACTGAATCAAATGTAGGAAATAAATTGTTAGGAGCAACTGACGAAGATATAAACAGTGTAGGAAATATGCAAGCTTCTAATGTCAAGAAAATTTTATGTAATAATAAAATAGATATTTGTTTTACATCACTTTTTAAGCGAACTAAACATACAGCTTCTATTATATGTGATGATAATGTTCCTATGTTTATTGACGAAAGATTAGCTGAAAGAGAATTTGGTATTTTAGAAGGTGGTTCTGGTAATAACAAGTATACTAGGGATTTTTGGGATTTTTATTTAAATAAAAAAGAATATGGTGTAGAACCATTGCAGGATTTATTTTTTAGAACTAAAGAGTTTTTAGAATATTTAAAGAAAAATTATGATGATAAAAACGTTTTAATAGTTAGTCATGCTGCTACTATTAGAGCAATGCATTTTAATATTGTGGGTTTCTGTGAAAATACTGATATGTTATCTTTCAAAGTGGATAACGGGGTTATTTTAGAGTATGATATTTAGACATAGGAAATCCTAATTTGAAACTTGAAATCGTACGTGTTATACTGATATAGTAAGAGGTGAATTTATGGCAAAAGTAACAATTATTGTTCCGGTTTATAATACAGCTTTATATTTAAAAAAGTGTATGGATAGTTTAATTAATCAAACGCTTGAAGATGTGGAGATAATAGTTATTGAAGATTGTAGTACTGACAACTCAAAAGAAATACTAAAAGAATATGAAAAGTATCCAAATGTAAGTATTTATTATAATAAACATAATATGGGAATCGGTTATTCTAGAAATTTTGGAATTTCAAAGGCAACAGGAAAATATATTGCTTTTATTGATAGTGATGACTTTGCTGATTATCAAATGATGGAAAAACTTTATAACAAGGCTGAAAGTGATAATCTTGATATGGTTATATGTAGATTTCATAAATTAGAAAAACAAGAAAATGGAAAACTTGTAGAATTAGAACCTAAATTTAAAATACCTTATTTTGATAATACTACTTTAGCAAATAGCCCCGATCTTTTGATAGAAATTAATTCAGCAATATGGAATAAGTTATATAAAACTACCTTGTTTTTAGATGATTCAATGAGATTTCCAGAAAATTTAAAATATGAAGATGCTATCTTTATTGTAAAAGCTATGGTAAGGTCAAAAAGAATTGGAATGTTAGAAGATAAGTTGAATTATTACTTAGTGAGAAATAATAGCGAATCAACTGTAATGGATGAGAAAGTATTTGATATTCTTGTTATTAATGATTTAATACTGAAAGAATTAAGAAACCAAGCGTATTATGAAAATATAAAAAATGTTGTGGAGAAAAAAATTATTAAAAGTTTATCTTACTGGGTAAAACAACAGGTATGTCAAAAGGATAAGGAAGTGGCCAATAAATTTACAAATGATGCTATTAATTATCTTGATAAAAATATACCTAATTGGCAATCATTTAGAAAATAAAATTTAATATTAGTATAATAATGTTAATATTCATTTCATTTATGATTTTAAAAACTGTATTTCATGTTAAATTACAGAATATTATAAATGAAAATAATGGTTTACATGAAAAAAATTAAATGTAAAAATATAGCACAAATATTGTATAATTAAGGTAGTAAGGAGAATAAAATTGTGTCTTATAATACTTTAGAAAAAATATCTAACATGGTTAAAGAAAATGACGAACTTTATTTTAATATATCTATAGAAGATTATAAGAAAGAACATGAAAATGATATATATGAAACAAATTTACTTAACGAAAGTTTAAAGATTAGTGTAGTTAAAATATTAGATTTTTTACTTTTAGACGAAGATGAATATGAGTGCTTTTTTGAAGATGCTTCATGTAATAGTGAAAAGAAAAAATTTGTTTATCAAGTAATACAGTTTATTGAACAAACGAATTTAATTAATAATAGTTTAGATAATATAAAAATAGATGAAAATTTTAGAAGTGAAATATTATCTGGTATGCCAACAGATATACCAGATGCAAAAAAAAGCTATATACGTTTATATTAAATTATGTAAGCTTCTAACTTATGATGAAGAGTTTTATGCTTTTTGAACAAAATGATAAGGTTCAATTAAAACATGTAATAGCATCTAACGTAGCCAATGTAAATGCTATTAATAATAATGTGGTTTGTTATGAATTCGTAGCTTTATATGCTAAAATCTTGGAAAGTATAAAGATAGATAATATATATATTTTTATGGGTTATTAGATAGTGTATTTAGTGGAAAATATCAAAAACTAGAAGCTGTTATTAATAAGTTTTTATTTGTTGCAGACTCTACTACGTCAATTCTTCAAGGAGATTTAGTAAATGCTAAGTTAAATAAACCTTTGGTTGGATTAATTTATAAAAATTCATCAAAAAAGACCGTGCAGGAGTTTGATAGTATGGTCGCAGAGATGCAAACGTTGATTGTTAAGCAAGAACTAATGAAGTTAAAAAATGGAAGTATGTATGCAGATGAAGAACCCGTGGTGATTTCCTATGCGTTATATAATAGAGTATATGAAGTAAGACAGAAATTTTTTGAGGCCGAAAATTTTAATCATTTAGTTAAAATTTTTATGGAGATTATGGGGACTTGTACTTACGATGCTATGGATGCAATAGGTTTAGCGCTAGAACTTGTTAATAAAAATTTAGATTATTCAAAAATTTCAATATCAATTTTAAAAGATAATAGAGTACGTAGTGATAGAAAAAAACTGGTGTAGGTGTTGTTTTTTCTGTTAATGAAAATGGTTTAGAAAGTGTTGGAAATAAATATTATTACTATATTCCAGGAAATAATCCAACTTTAATTCAAGAGGATGAACTAAGAGATTTATTTGAAAACAAATTAATAGAATATATGAATGATGAACACATTATACCAGGATTAATTAACGATGATATAAAAATATCATAAGAAAGGAATTTTATTATTATGGTAGATATTTCAAAATGGATTATATTAATTTTATTGGTGGGGATAGTTATTTTTGTAATTAAGGCTGGTATGAAAATTCTTAACATATTAGTAATGGTATTATTATTAGCTTTTTGTTGGTATTCTTTCTTTACGGAAGAGGGGGCAGCAAGACTTAGTATTGTATTTACTGGTCATCCAATAATTGCTTATACAACTAATTTAGATAAGCAAGATAATATTTCAAATGAAGATACAACTTATTACGTTTCTTCTAAAGATGTAATTGTTAAAGAAAAAAAATTAGAATACATAAAATGTCATACAAAATGGATTGTTAGATTACCTGATGTATTAGAATAAATAAGTTTGAATTATAAAAGGAGATGCTTAGCAACCCCTTTTATAATCCAAACATTTTTGATATTCCTTCAAATACTTTCTGTGCAAAATCAAAATCTGTGAATTTTGACTTTATGTTGTTTAAATTAGCAATTGTAATAAATACATTACCTATTTTTAATATATTAGCTTCAACTAAAAAATTATTTCTTTTTATATCCTTAGAAACTGAAGTATAATCATTATATTCTTTAGTTAATAAATCAGTTATTGTATTTAATGATGTTGCTTTTGCACTAAAACTTTCCTTTTCATGATATTTGTCATCCATTTTGCTATCATATGATATGTTTTTTCCATCAAAAAAATATATATTTCTTTTTCCTTTTCTTCTTTTGCAAAAAATAGTACATAATCTCTTAAATTATACATATCTTTAATGTATTGTATTTCATCTATATTTATAGAAGTTGTATAGTAATTTGAATTTTTCATTTTATAAATTCTCCCTTGTTGATAAAATAATGTCAATTATGTTACTATTTTTGATTTAGAAAGTCAAGTTTTGTTATTTAAAGATTTACTTGTGTAAAAATATAGTTGATATTTGAAAATAAATGTAGTAAAATATTATTGCATTTGGATGCTTAGCTCAGTTGGTTAGAGCACCTGCCTTACAAGCAGGGGGTCATAGGTTCGA
>CAYVPV010000030.1:0-16016 GCA_964453925.1 uncultured Muribaculaceae bacterium
TATTAACCCCCATATTTTTTCTATAAATTGTCTACTTTCTCTTGACTAGTGCATTTTTCATAAATTTTGAAAAATACTTTTTTTTACAATAATTTTTATTAATGGTGGTATTATATATTTAGGAGGGATATATATGGGAAATAACATATTAAACAAAAAAACATGTGGTTGGTTAAACCTAAACACCGAAGAAAAAAATAAAGTTTTTGATTTTTCTAATGATTACATTAGATTTTTAAATGAGTGCAAAACAGAAAGAGAAACTTCTAAATATATAATAAATAAATTAGAGAATAGTGGTTTTAAAAACATAAATAATATAAATAAATTAAATGAAGGGGATAAAGTATACATGTCTAATAGAGGCAAAAGTGTGTATGCTGCTATAATAGGAAAAAATAACGTAACAGATGGTCTTAATGTTATTGGTTCTCACATTGATTCTCCTAGGTTAGACCTTAAACCTAATCCGCTTTATGAGGACGCAAAATTAGCTTTATTTAAAACCCATTATTATGGTGGAATAAAAAAATATCAATGGACTACTATTCCACTTGCTATTCATGGCGTTGTTGCTAAACCCAACGGAAACAAAATAGAAATAGTAATTGGCGAAGATGATAACGATCCAATTTTTACAATAACTGATATATTACCTCATTTAGCACAAGAACAATATGAAAAGAAAATTGGAAAAGCTATAGAAGGAGAAGATTTAAATATTCTTATCGGTAGCATTCCAACTAAAGAAGAATCAGTAAAAGAAAATATAATGAACTTAATTAATGAAAAATATGGAATAAACGAAATAGACTTTTATAGTTCAGAACTAGAAGTCGTACCAGCATTTAAAGCTAGAAGTTTAGGATTTGACAAATCCATGATTGCAGCGTATGGACAAGATGATAGGGTTTGTTCTTACGCAAACTTAGAAGCATTATTAAATGCCAATGTTTCTGATAAAACAATGGTTGCGATTTTCGCAGATAAAGAAGAAATTGGAAGCGTTGGAAACACGGGGATGTGTTCTGAAATGTTCGATTTATTTATAAACGAAATATTAAACAAAAAAGAAGAAAACATACCTGGTGCAATTAACAAAGCATATTGTAACTCTATAATGCTCTCAGCTGATGTTGGAGCCGGTATGGATCCTAATTATCAAAGTGCTTCAGAAAAAAATAACTCATCATACATTGGCTATGGAGTCGAATTAAATAAATATACCGGCTCACATGGTAAAGCAGGAGCATCTGATGCTAACGCAGAATTTGTTGCAAAAATTAGAAATATATTCGAATCGAATAACGTAAAATACCAAGTATCAGAACTTGGTAAAGTAGATTTAGGCGGTGGTGGAACAATCGCTTACATACTAGCAAACAAGGGAATGGATGTTATTGATTGTGGTGTACCTGTTATATCAATGCATTCTCCATACGAAGTAACAAGCAAATATGATATATACTCTGCATATGAAGGATATAAAGCATTCTTTGAAGAAAAATAAAAAGGATTTTGATAAAATCAAAATCCTTTTGTTTTTATTATATCTCGAAGTCTCACTTAATATATCACGATTTTATTTTTTTAAGTATCTATGTTTTATCACTCAAACAAAACCTTCTTTATTAGGTTTTTCTGTCAGTTATATACATAATATAAATCAAAAATCCCAATGCTAATAATATTTCAAACAAATAAAGCTCATAATATTATTGGTGATAACTATGAAAGTAAGATTAGGATATGTTGCTATATCTAAAGCAATGGAAAATATAACTACATCTAGTACAATAACATATACTAATTACATAAGTAAAAATCATAATGTAGATAAATTATTATCAATTACAAATAATAATCTAGACGCACTCAAAGAATTAATGATTTACAACGTTAAAAACAATCATCATTTTTATAGATTAACTTCTAAATTGGTACCACTTGCAACACATGATAAAGTAAATTTTGATTATGTTACACCGCTAATTAATAAATATAAAGAAATAGGGAAAATAATAAACGATAATAAAATAAGAGTTGATACACACCCAGATCAATATGCAGTTTTAAATAGTATGGATAAGAGAATAGTTAAAAATACTTTTGAAATATTAGAATACCATTATAAAGTATTAAAAGCTTTAGAAATTAACAACCCAATAATAATACTTCATGTTGGAAGTAGTGCTTGTGGAAAAAAAGCATCAATTACTAGGTTCATTAATAACTTTAATAAACTACCAGATTATATACAAAAATGTATTGCTGTGGAAAACGATGATAAAGTCTACAACATTAAAGATGTCCTAGATTTATGTACTAAATTAAACATACCAATGGTATTAGATTATCATCATTATATATGCAATAATGAAAATGAAAAATTAGAAGACTACATAGAAAAAATTATGAACACATGGAAAAACATTAATCCAAAGTTTCATTTTTCTTCTCCAAAAAGTAAATTAAAAAAAGAGTTTAGAAGCCATCATGACTACATAAACCCTGATGATTTTATAAATTTTATAAACATTTTAAAAAAATTTAACAAAGATGTTGATGTAATGTTAGAAGCAAAAGCTAAAGATGATGCTATATCAAGATTAGTTAGAGAATTAAAATATAAAACAAAATATAAATTTATTGATGAAACAACTTTCTTGACATAACACTAGTTATCTTTTCTAAAAATTTCTTATTTATGAATTGTTATTAATAAGGATTTTACTATTTAATTATACTTATCACTTCTATAATATTTTTATAGCATAATTATACAAAAACAATATGTATCAAGGCATTTAATATATTTAATTTTAACCAATATAAATATAATATATTAGAAAGGAGTGTTTAGTATGTATTATCCTGGATATCCTGGTGGCTATGCATACCCTGTTTATGATAACAATAATAATTCAAACAATTCAAGCTGGATATGGATTATAATAGTAGTATTTATAATTTTCTTCTTATTCTGGGGATTTGGTGGATCAGGGAACAGAAATAATAATGGTTGCGGATGCAATAACAATTGGTAATAAGAAAAAGACCATTAATTGGCCTTTTTTTGTTGTTTTAAATCCTTGATAATATTTATTATAAAGAATACTACAAAGATTAATATGACAATAATTATAGATTTAGTAAGCAAATTACTTTCAATACTAATTAATGATTCCTTAAATAAATCTATCGTATATTTCATTGGTAAGAATTTAAATAGTTTTTGGAACCCATCTGACACTGTTTGTATAGGAAATGTACCACCTGCTGCAGCTAATTGTAAAACTAATAGTATTAATGCTAAAAACTTACCAATATCATTAAAATGTACTATTAAAAATTCCATAATAGCTTCAAACGTACATGCAACAAGTATCATTGAAGCAAAGTATAAGAAGTAATTTGTAACATCAAGTCCTAAACCTACTTTTAATAATATTCCTAAAATTATACCCTGAAGTGTTGCAAGTCCTAAGTAACAGAAAGTTCTTTTTACTTTGTTTTCTGCGTTTCTACTACACAATTTAAATCTATCATTTGCATCATAATACAAGATTATAAATAGCATAAGCGATCCTACCCATAGTGCAATAGACATAAAAAATGGAGAAAATGCTGTACCATATTCTGTAACTTCATTAACATCTTTTTCTTCTACGTTAACTGGGTTAGCAGTAAACTCATCTAAATTATTTAATTTTTTTAATTCTTCATTTGTTGAAGTTATTGATGATGAAACTTCGTTCTTAGCAGTTAAAACACCACTATTTAAGGTATCTGTTCCACTCGCTAGAGTCTTAGTACCATTATTTAATGTATTGATTCCATTTAAAACTTCACTTGAACTATTTTTAAGAGTATCTGTTCCACTTGTTAATGTATATGTACCTTGTACTAGTTTTGTTGAACCGGATTTTAATTCATATACACCACTTTTTAAAGTGTTAACACCACTTACCAATTCTTCTAACTTAGATGTATTTTCATTTAAAGATTTTATACCTGTTAATATTTGTTTACTAGAACTATTTAATTTAGTTCCTGAATCACTTATTAAATTAACTAATGTATAACTATCATCAGTTATGTTATAATCCGATACTATTTTAGAAAAATAAGCACAATTAGTTGCATCATACATAGAACTGCCTTGTGTACATGTTGCATATTTAAGACTTGTGATTGGAGTTGTTAAAATTGCCGGGTTTTCACTTGCCTTATCAAGTATAGTATTAACTGATGAAACATATGTATTTAACCCATTATCAAATTCATTAACACCAGATGTTAAAGTATTAACACCAGTTTGTAGTTCTCCTAATTTAGATGTTTCATCCGCTAATGTATTAACACCACTTTGTACTTTAGAAATACCAGTATCTAATACTTTAATATTTTCATATAATGTTTTCACACCATTATTAACGGTAGCAACACCATTATCAAATTCACTATATTTAGCACTTAAAGTTTTAGTACCATCTTCTAACTTATAAGCACCCGTTTTAAGTTCACTAGTACCATCAGATATTTGTTTTAAGCCATCATCTATTTTTTCAACTTTTCTAGGAACACTATTTAAATTATCAGTTAAAGTAGACACAACTTCCTTAGAAACGTTAGACCTAACTTCTTTTTCTACCTCAATAACTACCCTGCTTATTATTTGTGACGCTAGATAGTTTGATTTTTGATTTGGAGAATACGTAATAGTTGCTGTTTTCTTATCATCCTCTCCTGCACTTAATAAGTTACTAGTAAAATCACTTGGAATTGTAATTACTGCATAATAGTCTTTATTACTTAAACCTTCTTCAGCTTTTTTACTATCCACAACACTAATATTAAGTGCTTCTTTTTCTTTTAAGCCATTGATTAAATCTTGACCCTTACTTTCACCGTTTACTTTTTCATCTTCATTTACTATAGCAACTGGAATATCATCCATATGTCCGTATGGATCCCAGTAAGCTTTTAAATAAAAGAAACTATACATAAATGGTATTAATAAAACCGCTGCTATTACAACATAACTGAACCAAGTTTTATTTTTCTTTTTTACTTGTTTTTTATTTTTCATTTAAAACCCTCCTAATTAAATAATCCTTCCTTTAAAATTTTAGTAATGTTTTCGGTTACTTTCTTTTCATCAAGTTCTTTATCCCATTCAAATATTACCGAAACATATACTTTATAAATTATAAAAGCACATAAATCTACGTCACAATCTTTAACATATCCTTTATTAATAGCCCATGAAAGACGTGTTTTTATAAAATCAAGTACACTATCGTCAAATATTTTTATGGAGTTTTTAGATGAAATAGTATTTAATTCATCCGCTTCTTTTGACAATGTAATAAATAATTTAGCTTCTTTTTTATATTTAAGAAGTTCATATAAAACTTTGTTTACCCCTTCAAAGAAATCTGTTTCATTAGAATGTTTAGTTATGATATTTTTCATTTGCATAAGTTCTTCTTCTATTAATGATTTTAATAAACTTTCTTTATCATCAAAATAAGAATATACAGTTTTTTTAGTAACGTTCGCATTTCTTGCAATTTCATCCATACTAACTTTCCTATAGCCAAAATTCGTAAATAATTCTCTTGCAGATATTAATATTTCATCTTTTTTATTACTCATAATTCCTCCGGTATACCAATAAACTAATTTGGTATACCAGTATAGTATATGACTATAATAAAAGAAAGTCAACTAATTTTGACTTTCTTAATAATTTTTAATTATTTAATTTCATTTTCCCATAATCCATGTTTATTACAATATGAATATAACATGCCTACTTTAACATCTTTAAATACTACCACTGCATTAGTACCAGGTTTTAAATAATGAAACTCTTCTTTTTCTTTTGTTACTAAAGCTATCCATTCAATATAATGATCATCTTCCATGACATGATTAACGGTTACTACGATATCATTACCTTTTATCTCATATGTTGGAACATGCTTTTCTACTGCAGCATCAACTGAATTAGATTTTAAAACAGTCATTTCCTCTCCGCAACATTTTATTCCACAATCATCACAATTGCAATCATTTATTATTTTTATTAAAGCTCCGCATTTAGTACATTTTTTAATAATTAATTCTTTTTTCATTAATCATCACTCCTATCATAAAACTACTCCTAGTATACCATAAAACTTATAAAGTTTCTTCATTAAAAATAAGGTGATATGGATATCCTCTTTTATCCACATTATCCAAATTTAAATTAAGTCTTTTAGCTAGTTTAAGTAATTCATCACATTCTTCCATTACTGTTTTTGTATACTTTTTTATTTCTATTTCTATAAAATAACCTAATTTTTCAACATAATCTAATGCTACTTCATATTTATCTAAATATATAAATGTATTTCTTATTTTATCTACCACTGTAATTTGAACTAAACCTAAAACCTTTAATATTTTATCCATTTCTTTATCATTATTAATCTCTACTTCGTATTCATCACAAGACATATCACTATACCAATTTTTATAGTTTAATATGTTTTTATTACTTCGTTTACCTATTCTAAGCCATTCTGTAATAGGATTATTTTTTAAAAAACTTCTTTGTGTAGGTTCATAATAAGTATCAACTTGCCTAACTTCATTAACAAACTTAGCATTATTTTTCATAAATATTTTTAGTTCTTCAAATTCTTTTTTAGATAATTTTATTTTTATTTCTGTTTCTATATCATTTCTTTTTACATCACCATATATTAAATAACTTGCACTGCACTCTAATACTTCACTTAACTTTACCATCATTTCTAATCCTGGTTCAGTTCTATCATTTTCCCAACTAGAAATAGTTTTATCCGTAACAAAAAGAACGTTAGCCAACTCTTGCTGACTTAAACCCTTGTTTTTTCTTAAATTCATAATTCTGTTTCCCAAACTCATATATAACACTTCTTAAGCAAATTATAACATGATTAATAAATGAAAAAATTCTACAAAATGTAGAACTTTTATAAAGCTATCTTTTTGTATTTAATTCTATATTTTCATTTTCTTCATTTTTAATCTTTAAAATTCTTTTATTGAATATAATTTCAAAACAGGACTGATTGCCGATGCAAATTTCTTTATGTGCATATGTGCACCATATTTTCCTTTTTTACGTAAATACCTATGGCATTCACTCTACTAAATCACTCCAAAACACTTGGGGTAAAGGTTAATAATCCAGCTTGCTTTTTAAAGTGTTCAGATTCGAACACTTTAAATTCAGTATTATATAATATCTCCCATGTTGATAAAAATTCTAATGTATATACAAATTTCTTATAACATCAGCTGCCTCATAATAACATAACATTTTATTGTAGCCAACAAGATACCATCAATAACTAAAAAAACTAACTTTAAGATTAGTTTTTGATTACATTTTGGTGCGAGTGTCGTAGATATCTACAACTCTCACAAAATCAACGAACTTGATATATAAAATATCAATCTCTAATAGTATTCTATCCCAAATTTCATAGCATATCTCGGAAAATGTCAAATTTTATGATAAAATATATAATGAAGTGGTAAAAAGGAAGATAGTAGTTAATGATTATGACAATACTTTTAGGAGGTAATTACAATGAAAAAAATATTATTTGTTTGCCTAGGTAATACTTGTCGTTCGCCGATGGCAGAGTTTATATTTAAAGATATGATAAATAAAAGAAATTTAAGTTCACTATTTTTTGTTGATTCAAAGGCAACATCAGATTATAATGAATCACATCATCATGGTATAAACAAAGATGCAAAAAAAGAATTAGAAAATAATAATATTCCATATACAGAACATTATTCAAAACAACTAAAAAAAGAAGATTATGATAAATTTGATTATATTATTGGTATGGAAAATAAAAATATTAATGATATATTATCTATAATTGGTAAAGATAAAGATAATAAAGTATTTCGATTATTAGATTTTACTGATAATCCTAGTGATATAGCAGATCCATGGTATTTTGGACATTACGATGAAACTTATAAAAATATAAAGTACGGTTTAGAAAAATTTTTATTTTATTTGTTAAATGAAGATTTAGAAGAAAATAAACAACTTTTATATAATTTATTTGATGATATAATTGACATTGTTAATATTGAAAAAGGATATAGATTAAGATATAAATTTAAAGTCATAACTAAAGAAAAAAATTATTTTGTAAAAATTCATAATCATTGTTTAAGTGAAACAGATATAAAAAATCACAAAATATTATATGAATATTATGAAAAATGCAATATACCTATTATTCACTTATTAGATATAAAAAATATTCAAAATAAAACGTTTTTTATTTATGAATTTAAATTTTGGAAATCTTTGACTGAAGAAAATTTTTCTTTTAAGTCATATTTTGATTATGGAAATAAGGTTGGTAAAGATATATTAAAATTACAACAAATTTCATACGATAAGGGTATTTTTAAAAATTTTGATTTAAAAAAATATTATGATAGAGATGTTGAAAGATTTAAGGAAACAGATAATAAATATAAAGTTTTAAATTTATTTACTGAAAAAGAGAAAAAAGAATTAATAAATATTTTTACATCATTATTTAATGATATAAAGGAAGAACCTTATTATTTAAATCATAATGATATTAAACCTGAAAATATTTTAATAGAAAATAATAATTATTATTTAACAGATATTGATTTTTGGGGGCTAACATTAACAGGATTTAATGTTTATTATTCTTTGAATTCATTTATAATGCCTGACTTTGAAGATAACATTAAATGGTTTATAAGAGGATTTGTTCAATCTATTGATCCAAATAAAAAACTATTAAAACAATTACATTATTTCTTGATTGCTGATTTTTCTAATGAGCTTATTAGATTATCAAATAAATATTATGATGAAGTTTCAAAAAATATAAGTTATATAAAAGCAATGTTATTTAATATAAACAATATTATTGCTGAAGAAATTTATAAAAATTTATAGTTTTATAAGTTGAGTACTGGTATTATAAATCAATAAAAAGATATTGTTAAAATATCTATATAGATTGCAGCTCCTTTCTTTGTGTTTTTAAGGTATATTTTGTTATGACAAAATATTTAACCCCCTAGGTATTTTGATACTTGTGGGGATTTTTTATTTAATAAAAAATCAGTCATATCTCAGACTGAAAGTATATTTAAAGTTCGAATAGTTCGAACAGATTCGTCACTGGTGCGTTTACTGATGGGGTTTTGCACCAATCGACAAAAAAGTTCATTTGTATTTGATAAATTAATTATAACGCTATATTATGTATAAAGCAATAACTTTGCTAGAAAATGAAAAAGACCTAAGGCTTCTAAAGTTTCCTAGACACATCTCGATATATAATATACACTATATGTAATGATATGGTCAATCCTTTCTGAAATCAATGTAAAAATTATAATCTTATTTTTAAAACTTAGCATCCCATTTTTCTAATCTAATTATATCTTGATTCATAATCTCTAATTGCTTTACAGTTAAATGCTTTTTATTTATAACAATTCTGTGAACATAATTTTTTACCCAATCATCTGTTGCCACATAATATCCTTGTTTACCATATTTATTTCCCCAACTATTTTCTATTTTCCATTTTGTAACTTTATTATCAATTATATTAGCACCTGTTATTATCATACAATGACAATTAGTAATACCATTAGTTTTTAAGATAGAATTATTATCTAGTTTTAAATCTACTCCAAAAATTTCACCATATCTCTCCATTAAATCAATCCAGACCCCATCAATTCTTTTTGATGTTGTTGAACAATAAAAATATACTGGCTCATTGGATTTTAATTGTTTTATTATTAAAGATTGAAATTCTTTTGGAGGTAAATTTAAAGTTATATAATCTTTTTCACCACTAATTCTAGAACTTTCTTCCTCCTCATAAATATTATTGTATTTTATCTTTTCATCCTGATAAGAAGATATTTCTACATAATCTTCTTGTAAATCAATTCCTATATACTTATCATAAAATTCTTTTGGTGAAATATTTTTATCTAAATTATATTTTCCATCTTTGTCTGTATACTCAAAATTAAATTTCTCTGGTGGCATACCATAAACATTAGTTATTATTGTATAAGCTTTTTCCATATACTTATTTTTTAATTTGTCATTATTTTCTATATTATTTTCTAATTCAATATAAAATTTTCTTAACAACCTTGATAATATTTGATTTATTTCGTAAGTATTTGAAGACGAAAATGTTTCAGGAAAAATATTTTTAGGAACTATTCCATATTTATGTATTAAATTAGCAAATTGAGTAAAATATCCTCCATCTGTCATTCCGTTTTCTAATAAATGAGATACATATCTATCATATAAATTTTTATTACTGTCTTTGTATGAAATTAATCTTTCCAATAAAATATTAAATCTTTCTAATTTATCATAAAAAGCAACATAACTACCAGATAATTCAAAATTATCTAATTTACAATTATCTATTACTTTTTCTCGTAAAATATTTAATCCTGCAAAAGACCAACAACGACCCGATGCTTCTTGATCTGTAATACTATGAGTTTTAATGTTTATGCTAAATTCATGACTTAATTTAGTATCTACATCTTGAATCAAATCAACTAATTGAACTTTATTTAACATTCTATGTATAATTTTATTTGTAGTATCTTTTTCATAATTTTTTCTAAACTTATTTATATTTTCTGGACTTAACATTTCAATCACACTCCTTGATTAGTCAACTCTTGCGTTCTTGATTTATACAAATTATATCATATTTATAGACTTTTTTACAATTTAAATAAAAATAGATAAATTACATAAAATTATCTCTATATCTATCAATATCTTGATAAAAATTAATCAAGATTTTATCTTCTTTTACATCATAATTTTTCTTAAAAACCATATTTGCAAAAAATTGTTCTAATAATTTCTTTTGAATATTTTCCCTATAAATTATTCTATTTAATTTACTATCCATATCTTTTAACATATCATATTTTATTTCAATACTTATGGCAGTTTTTAAACATTTTCTAATTGCTTCTGCTTTACTTTTAATATTATTTTCTTTCATATAATTTAAAAGTAATATACTTTCTTTTTCATTAAATGATACACTAAATTTCATAATTGAAAATTCCTCCTTTCTCTAAAAATAGTTAAAATTTTTTATACAACAGGATATGGGAATGCACCACGAAACTTTAAAACCCTTATAAGATAAGAGTTTTAAGTTATCGCAAGTGCACCACCAACACTTTTCGCACTTGCGAAAATAACCTTTTTTGTACTTTTTGTAGTTCTTTTTTATCTAAAATGCTTATTATTTCCTTTATTTACAAGGATTTTAAAAGAACCCGTTTTGAACCTTTCATATATTTTTTAATAAAAATGTGGATTCCTTATTTTTCATCAAATGTATTCAATTTTCGAATTATTTCTGGTATAAAATATTTTAAAATTTCTTCGTTATTTCCAAAATAATCTATTACTTGTGGTAATAAGTATTTAAAAAATTCATTCATTAATTTAACCCCCTTTAATCAAAAAAATTGAAGTAGTTTATACTCCAATTTGTAAAATTGTATATTTATTCTTTTCAAATTTATTCTTTTTTTCTTGTGGAATTATTTGTATTATTTCATCATTTCCATACTTTGTAATATCAAATAATTCTGCTTGTATTGTTGTTTCTTTGATGTTATAAAACTTTCTTAACATTTCAATATAATCTTGTATTTCATCATTACTTTTAATACTTGATAAGATTATATCTTTTTCATCAATATTAAGAGCCATATCAAAACAATCATTTCTAAACATATATCCTATGTTTTCAATTTCATTTTTATTAAATGTAATATTTAAAATTGATATTTTATGTTTTTCTTCTGCTTTAATTTCTATTTCATCAATATATTTATTAATGAGATATTGTTTTTGTTCTTGTGATAATTCATACCACAAATTATGTTCTTTTACATATTCAGATTTAAGTTTTAATTTTTCTATTTCTTTGATATTAAAAAATAATTCTACATCTTGCTTATGTTCATTATTTTGTTTTAAATCACTCAAGTTTTTTAATTTTGATTCAGTATATTCTAGCTCTTTCTCTAATGATTTTAACTCCTTCCCAAAATCTTTTGCTGCAATAGTTCCATCTACAAAGGATTCTTTAATTCTAGTTATTTTCCCATTTAATTCTATCTTTATTTTTTTATACTTTTCAATTTCTAACTCAGTATCTTTATTTATAGATGGCTTGAATGTATTATCAATAATTAAGAAAAAATCTAACATATCATTTAAAAACTTAAGTAACTCTTTTTCCACTTTCTTCTCACTAATTCTTTTCTTACAACAATTACATTTATAATAGATATGTTTTTCTCCAGTATGACTTGTACTTGATTCTCCACCCATAATTTTATGACATTTTGGACAAAGTATTTTTTGCATAAAAATATAGGTTCTTTTCCTATGATAGTTTTTAAGATTTTTCTCTTTTCTTTTTTGTACCATTTCAAAACTTGTTTTATCAATTATAGTAGGAACAACATCTTCAAATATTTGTACATTATCTTTTTTTCTTTTACCATATTCAATACTACCAATATAAATTTTATTAGATAATATTTTATCTACTGTTGTAGTTACCCATTTCCTATTTAAAACATTGTCCTTGTTAAACTCATCACAAATAGCACAAACAGATTTTCCCTCTAAATACATACTAAATATTCTTTTTACAACATCAGCTTCCAATTCATCAATAATAAGTTTTTTACTTTTATCTTTTTTCGTGTAGCCAAGTGGTGGAGCTCCGGAAACATGACCTTTTTTTGCTGCTCCCACAAGTCCAAATTTCGTTCTCTCACTTGTTCTTTCTATTTCTAGCTGGGCAAGTATTGTAAGCATTCTAATAAAAAACTTTCCATTGGCATTCCCTGTATTGATTTCTTCAGCAACACTTTCTAAATCACAATGATATTCTTCTAGTAAAGTACATATAGTTTCTAAATCTTTGATAGAACGAGTAAGTCTATCTAATTTATAAACAATTATCTTGTTTATTTTTCCATCTTTCATATCTTGGATCATTTCCTGAAACATGGGTCGTTTCATACTTTTAGCTGAAACTCCTTCTTCACGATATACCTTGTAAATTTCATAACCTTTAAATTCACATAATTTTTTGAGTCTATCTTCTTGTTCATCTAGACTATGACCAAACCTTGATTGATCTTCAGTTGAAACACGAGGATAGAGTCCAGCAATTACTTTTGTATTATCTTCATTCATTTCTTCACACCTTTCTTTTTTAAACATCAAAAAAACACAAGAAATAATTTTTTCCTTGTGTTCATAAAAATAAATTTAGAAACTATTTTCTATACTTTTTGCCTAGCATATACTATTTTATCACTTGACAGTTGATAAATCAGTAGGGATTTTAATTGCTTATTTAGTTGTAATAATAGTTGTATATAATAGTTTAGATTTCCTTTATTTATAAGTATAAATCTTTAAAATAAACTATTAAATAAACAACTAAATCAAATTCTAGCAACTTTTTTGATAGATATAATCTATCATACCCATTTTATCATAAGGGTTAGGTAAATGGCTAGATACTTTGTACTGCAAATTACTCGGCAAATGATATGGCAAATCATTCGGCAAATGACTATGTAAATAGCTATATAGTTTTATTCATAACATTTAATATTTTAATATATTTTGTTAAAGAAATAATAGCATTTTCACTCGGTAAATATATTTTATCTTCATTATCATAAAGTAAAGCAATTAAAGTATTCTTTTTATTACTAACTATTATTTTATGAGGTTCCCTAACACATAAGTTCGTTTTATCAAATTTAATTAAATGTCCATCTATGAATTCTACATCTAAATTACCCATACTTGCCTTGATTTTTAGTTTCTTTTTAATTTCACAAGGAAATTCTAAAGTTTCTATGGTCGTTTTCATAAATATTCATCAACTCCTTTAGACAATGAAAAAAGCCCATAATATCAAATACTATGAACTTTATCTATATAATGTCGCTTAGGTGCGACTTTTAACCTCAATGGTGGAGCTGACGAGAATCGAACTCGTGTCCGAAAAACAGTCCACTATAGCCTCTACAAGTTTAGTTAGTAATTAAGGTTTAATTAAATGATAAAGGTAACTAACATACCCACCAAATAACGAGTTTAGTATTATTCGTTATCTTACCCTAAACAAGTAAAATAATATAACTCACTAAAAATGAGCCTCTTTAAAAATTCGTGAGTAAAACTTAAAAAGAAGCGCTTACGTTTATTAAATTAAGCTGCAGCGCAAAGTGCGTTGTAGTTGTAAGCAAATGTATTTGTTTTGTTATTTATTTTTGTTTGCACGTAAGGAGTGCCTTCCACTTGCAGCTATAGATTCATGCTTTCCGTCGAAACCAATAACAGCCCCATAAATAAATAACATACATATTATAGCATATATTTATAAATTTTAATTGTTAATTTTTGACATATTTTGTATAATTAATATAGGTGATAGCATGAAATATGACAAAACGGAAATATTAAATTTAGATGATTTTAAAAAAGTTGATAAAAAAAACAAAAAAAGTAAGCGAAATGTATTTTATTTTAGAATTTTACCAATCTTAATAATACCTGTTTTATTTGTTTTAACAATTATTTCAACACATTCAACAAGGTTAATAATAATTCCCATTAATTATTTTATTTATATTTTTTTATCATTATTTTTATATTTATTAATAATAGGATTATTTATTATAAAAAAACAAAAGAAAGTAAAGAAAACTAAAAGACAAAAAATCAGAAAAATTATATTTAGCGCTTTTGTGATATTATACATAATTGTATGTTCTACTGGCTTATTCTTACTATACGGTCCCTATGATAAATTTAGGATCTGGTTCATATCTACTTCAATGAATACAATGAACCATCAATACATATGTAAATGGTTTTATAGTGACGAGGAAATTAATAAGGTTATAAAAAGTAACTATATAGTTGAAATTGATGAAGAAACCAATACTGATTTAATTAACATGGAAGAAGGAACATATGCTAATGAATATGAAAAACAAATCTTACAAAGAGATAAAGATGCTGCGTATAAAATAATAGAATTAGAAGTAAACGGACAAAAAGCTTATTTAGCAGCAGTCTATGATCCATCAAAAATTAAAGTGGCAACATCAAAAGGCGTCGGAACAACTGGTCAATATGCTACTAAAATCGCAGAGCAAAATGACGCTATACTCGCTGTTAATGGTGGTGGTTTTGGAAATGCTCCAGGAAATCAAACTGGAGGACGTCCAACGGGTGTTACGATTGCAAGTGGGAAAGTAATAACTGATAATACATACTCATCTGATGCACAATCTGGTGGCTTAATTGGTATGACTTATGATAATAAACTAGTATTAATAAAAAACGCTACAGCTGCAAAGGCTAAAAGTATGAACGTTCGTGATGGAGTATCTTGGGGACCATTTTTAATAGTAAATGGTAAAAAGTCATTTATAAAAGGTAATGGTGGATGGGGATACGCCGCTAGAACCGCAATTGGACAAAGGAGTGATGGAATAATATTACTTCTTGTGGTAAATAGTAATTCCACTAGAACAAAAGGTGCTGACATGGTTGACTTAACAGAAATAATGAGTAACTATGGGGCAGTTAATGCTGCTAATTTAGATGGTGGAACTTCAACCGTTATGGTTCTTCCTAAAAAAGAGGCTTTAAAATATAGAAGCGATTGTAATGATGCTTATTGTTATATAAACGATCCTATTGATTCAGCTTTAAGACACAAAACTCGTGGTATACCAACTACAATAATTGTCACAAAATAAAAGATTCCAATTGAACTGAACCCCAAAAGTTGGACAGTTTATAAATAGTTTCTAATTAGAGGCTT
>CAYVPV010000031.1:0-14827 GCA_964453925.1 uncultured Muribaculaceae bacterium
TCATTTGGAAACACTTAATTATCTTTTACGGGATGTTACCTCAAAATCTAACGGATAAATAAAAAACAGGAGGTATTCCTGTTTAAATTCTTAAAAGTTCTTCAAAGTATTTTTCAAACGTTTCTTTAATCATAAAAAGTTCTTCGTTTAAGGCTTCTTTTGTAATTAAATAACTTTGATATATTGGATATGATTCTAACCTAAAATATAACCTTTGTAATTTTTCTTCAACAGATTTGTCTTTATTATTAGCAGCTATTTTTTGATATTTCTTTATTTCTTCAATTAAATCTATTATTTCTTTATCATCTTCTAATTGTTTTTTTATTTTTACATAGTCTTTATATATTTTAGATTCTTCTAATTTATCAAAAAGATTATCCATTTTATCTTGAATATTATTCATCTATTTCTCCATCTAAACTCCAGGTTTTAGCAGCAGTTATTTTTACATTTACAATTTTACCAACATATTTTTTATCAGATTTAACGTTAACTAACTTCATGGTGTCTGTATATCCTGCAAGCATAGATGAATCTTTTTCACTTACACCTTCAAGTAAAACAGGCATAACTTTACCAACTAACTTATCATTAGCCTCCTTAGCGTATTTATTTATAATATCATTTAATTTATATAATCTTTCATTTTTTTCTTCTAACGATACGTTGTCTTCCATTTTGGCAGCGGGAGTACCTTCTCTTGGTGAATATATGAAAGTAAACGCCGAATCATACTTACATTCTTCTGCCAAAGCTAATGTATCTTCAAAATCTTCTTTTGTTTCCCCTGGAAAACCAACTATTATATCTGTTGTTATAGAACAATTCTCACCTAATTTATTTCTTATTTTTTTATATAATTCTAGGTAAGATTTTTTAGTGTATCTTCTTCCCATTAGTTTAAGTATTCTAGAAGAACCAGATTGTACTGGTAGATGAATATAGTTGCAAATATTATCATATTTAGCTATTATATCTATCATTTCGTCAGTAAAGTCCCATGGATGAGAAGTTACGAATCTTACTCTAGCAATACCTGTTTTGGCAACATCTTCAAGTAAGTTCTCCATTTTATATTCCCTATCTTTAAAATCTTTACCATAAGCGTTAACGTTTTGACCAAGTAAAGTAACTTCTTTATAACCTTTATTAATTAGATCTCTTACTTCTTCTATTATATCTTCTGGCATTCTGCTTCTTTGCTTACCTCTTGTATAAGGTACTATACAATAAGTACAAAATTTATCGCAACCATACATAATATTTACCCATGCTTTAATAGAAGAATCTCTTTTTGTTGGGATTCCTTCTATTACATTACCTTCATTAGACCATACGTTAACCTCTAACTTACGAGTTGTCATATGCTCTTCTAATATTTGGGGTAATTTATGAATATTATGAGTCCCAAATACAAAATCCATCCATTTATGTTTACTGATTATTTCTTTAACTACACTTTCTTCTTGACTCATACATCCAGAAAGCCCAACCATAAGTTCCGGTTTTGTTTGTTTTAAATGTTTTATTCTACCAAGCATACCAAAAGTCTTATTATGAGCATTTTCTCTTATGGCACAGGTATTAAGAATTATTAAATCAGCGCCTTCATAATCATCTGTTTTAGTATATTTCATATCTTCTAATATGGCACTAATCATTTCACTATCATGTTCGTTCATTTGACAACCATAAGTCTTAATAAAATACTTTTTACCTTTTCCTATTTCTTTAACACTATCAGGTATAACATATTCATCTCTTAATACCTTTATATCTTCTTTAGTTCTTTTTTTTGCTTCTTTAAAATTTGGTTTTAACATATTAATCACTCATTTCTCTTTATAAAGTATATCATAAAACCCACTTAAAAGACATCCTAATTACAATTATTAGAATGTCTTATTTTTATAAACATAACTTTGATTTATACTTTCGTATTTTTTTATCATTTGTCTGAAATACTCTTTATGATCATCTTTATAACTACCTTTTTCTATATACTCATCAAGTACAAGTCCCATATATTCTTCTAAATTACCTTTTTCAGTATATGTAAGAGTATGTTCATTATAATATTCTTCTAAAATTTCAGTATAGTCATTTTCTATAAGTATAAAATTTAATAAATAAATATAAGTATTTTCTTTTGTTTTATTAGAATAAGTTTGAAACCTTCTTTTTAAACTATTAGAAATATATCTACTAGCAGGTATATCACTAATTCCACTTATATATGAATCTA
This sequence comes from uncultured Muribaculaceae bacterium, assembly GCA_964453925.1. Classification (GTDB taxonomy): domain Bacteria; phylum Bacillota_I; class Bacilli_A; order RF39; family UBA660; genus Aphodocola. The sequence continues at coordinate 2,249 of CAYVPV010000031.1, forward strand.
TAACCTTTATATATATTTCTTTTAGTTTTTTATCTACTATTATTTCACTATCATAAAATGTATAAGAATTTTTATATGAATTAATTTTATATTCAAACTCAGAAAGTAATATGTGTCTATGTCTTTGCTTTTCAATTTCATTACTACCTCTTGCTAAACCAAAATCAAATTTCATACGTTTAGGTGAGTTTTCTTTTACGTAATCATCTATACTTCTTTTCAAATATAATTCTATATTTTTCTTTAAATGTGAATTTCTCACATATTCTTCTATTAATTTATTATATTTTTCTATTAATTCATCATTTTTGTCATATTCATTTAAAATATATTTATATTTTTTTGCATAATAATCTATTGCATAATTATAACTATCATAATTATTTACAATTCTTGCATATTTTATTAGAACTATATCATCATTTAGTCCCTTTATATATCTATCTAATTGAGGTGATAAATAATTAGCAATTGAAGAACTAGGATTATTATTGAAATAATTTTCTATTAATTTATCTATAACTTTTTCAATATAAATTCTTAGCTTTTCTTTAGGTAATAATGATTTATACTTATTTATTTTATTTAAATATAAAGATTTAAAATGTTCTTTAGCATTTTCTTTTGCATTCATAGAGCCTTCTTTAACAACAATTTGTTCATTTCTTACTCTAGCAGATTTAGTATTTATCCCAAGTTTATGATATATCCTAGCCTTTAAATATTGTATTAAATAACTAAAATTTTCAAAACTATTAATTTTAGTTATATCAACACTATCAAAGTATGATTTTAATAACTCTTTAGCTTCTTCTACTTTTTCTTTCTCAATATTTTCACCACTAGTATAAATCTGATAAAGCATTTTATTTTCATAGTATTTATATAAATTTTTAATATACTTAAAGTTATTTTTTGAAGATAAAAACAAATTTCTAGTCCTTATTCTTTTAATATTATTCTTTTTAACATATTTTTGAAATTCATCCGACATCTTTTTAGAAAAATTTAAATCGCTTTCTGTTTTAAAAAAATCATTGATAGTTTCTTCTACAAGTTTTTCTATGTCTTCTTTATAATTTACTATATCTAAATCATTACATTCTACGCAATTTAAGTATCCATTAACATAATATTGTTTTACATATGGTTTAGTTTGTTCATTTAATATAATCTCCATAATGCTGGCCCCTTTAAATGTAGTTTATTATACTTAAATAAAAAAATAAGTCAACAGACTTACTTTTCTTTTAATTTCTTTACTAAATCTTTAAATTCTTTGCCTCTTATTTCACATTCTTTATATTGATCCCAAGAAGCTGATGCTGGTGATAAAAGTACTACGTCACCAGGTTTTACTATAGAAGAAATTTCTTTAAAACCATCTTTTAGAAATTCATGAACATATACTGGAATACCCAAGCTATTGGCATAGTCTTCTACTCTTTTTCTACACTCACCTATCGCAATAACTGCTTTAACGTTTTTCATATATGGAGTTAAATCATTAAAGTCTTGACCTCTTTCTAACCCTCCTAAAATAATTATTGTTGGTTTATTAAATGATGATAATGCTATTTGGGTACATTTAATGTTAGTCGCTTCCGTATCATTATAGTATCTTACTCCATTAACCTCTCCAGAAAATTCTAATCTGTGTTCTACTCCTTTAAAATTACATACCACTTTTTTAATAACGTCATTTGATATGTTAAATTGTTTTGCAACTAAGCAAGCAGCCATCACGTTTTCTGCGTTATGAGTACCTACTATTATCATATCATTAGTATTTAATACTTCTTCGTCATTATAATAAATTATTCCATTTTCTAAATAGCAATTAGTTTTTTGCTTACTTGAAAAATATACTTTATTTGATTTTATATCTTTAGTTTGATTTAATTCTTCTTCATTCTCTAAATTAAGTATTGCTATATCATTTTCTGTTTGATTTTTAAATATTTTAGTTTTTACATCTTTATACATTTGATAACTATTATCAAAAAAATCAACATGAGCTGGGGAAAGATTTGTCATAACAGCAATATGTGGTTTAAATTCTTTTAAGTTATTAAGTTGCTGGCAAGACGTTTCCATAACAATAACATCGCCGCTATGAAGTTTATCTAAGAAACTACATAAAGGATAACCAATGTTACCTGCTAAATGGCATCTAATACCAGATGCTTTTATAACTTCATAAGTAAGTGTTGTAGTAGTCGTTTTACCATTAGTCCCTGTTATACCAATTAAGATTACATCATCAGGTAATAATCTATAAGCCATTTCTACTTCATTAATAACCTCAACACCTAACTCTTCAGCTTTTTGTACATACTTATGATGAATAGGAACGCCTGGATTTTTAATTAAATAATCATAAGATTCATCTAACAAATCATCGGGATGGGAACCAAAGAAAAACTTAACTCCTAATGTTTTTAACTCACTTATTTTTTCTTGATCCATTTTACTTTCTTCTTTACCATCATTTATTAAAACTTCATTCCCTCTTTTTATTAAAAACTTAGCCGCCTCATACCCACTTCTTGCAAAACCTAATATAAATATTTTATTATTTTCAAACATTTAAAACACCTCTTAATAAATTATACTATATTTATGCAGTTTTGTTTAACGTTTTTACACAAACATTCTTGTTGTTAAAAATATTCTTCACTACTAATCCATTTAATTTTTCTTTTAATCCCATACTAAAAAAACCATAATATTTATAAATATATTCCATGTCACAACCCGTTGCAACATGAAAATTTTCAGAATCATCCCTAAGTCCAGTGGCATCGTATATTTCTTCATTTATTAAGGCAGCACAATGATATCTATCATTACTCATCATAAGTTCAGCCGTTGGAAAAAATCTTTTAAGTAAATTATAAAATTCAAAACAAAAACCATTTGTAAAAGTAAGTTCAGCAGAACTATACATATAATCATTTTTATATTCATCGTAAAGACCTTCATAAGTTTCGTTTATTATATTTATTGTTTCAATTATATCCATAAAAAATCACCATAATATACATTATGATGATTTTATTTAAATATTCTGTCGAAGTTTGTAATAAAAATTTATTTTTCTACATCATACATTAATCCTTTATAGTATTTCCATGCTAAAACTCTAAATGCCATTTTATCAACCATAGATTCGCTTATTGTTCCATCATTTATTGCATCCATTACTTCTTTTATAGAACTTTCATAATCCGTTACGATAAGTAAATCATTACCTGCCTTTATTGCTTTTGTAACAGCGTTATCAACGTTTATTGCTCCCATTGCTAAATCATCAGTTATTATTATTCCAGTAAATCCTAATTCATTTCTAAGAACGTTATGAGTACTTGCTGAAAGTGATGATGGGTTTTCGGTATCCATTGCAGGTACTGTTGTATGACCTACTAAAACAGCTTCGGCCCCAGCCTTTATTCCAGCTCTAAACGGAGGAATATCATCTTCCATAATTGTAGCATAAGTCCTATTATCAGTAGTAGATGTTTCATGTGTATCAGCGTTATCTCCATAACCTGGGAAATGTTTTAACGTGTATGATACTTTAGAACCTAAGCTAGCTTCTATTACTGTTTTTGCATATGAAGATGTAATAGATGTATTTTGCTTTATTGTTCTTTCATACATATAACTATTTGGATCTGTTGCAACATCAACTACCGGAGCTAAATTAAGATTTATTCCTAAATCTTCTAATACATCACTTTTATTTATTGTATCCTTTTTAATAGCTTCCATGCCACCTTCTTCATATAATTCTGAGGATGATTTAAAAGGTGTAGACACAAGATTTGTATTACTACTAAGTCTACTTACTTTTCCTCCTTCTTCATCAGTTGCAATCAAAAGAGGTATCTTAGAAACATTCTGAAAACCATCAATCATGTCTACTACTTCTTTTTTTGTCTTATTATTAAAATCCCTTTCAAATAGTAGATATCCGCCAAACTGATATTTTTCTAAATCTGATATTTGATTTTTCTCAGGAACTCTTACTAAAAATATTTGTCCAATTTTTTCATCTAATGACAACGTCTTCATTTTAGCATAGGCCATTTCATAAAACTCACTAAAAATTCCATTATCATTCCAGGTTTCTGGAACTCTATTATCGTCGGTATAAGCAGTTGCACTTATAACCTTTGCTGTTTGTTTTTCAGTATTTTTATTAAGCTTACCATCATACTTAATGTTAATGCTTTCTCCAATCTCAAATGAATCATTACCATCTCCCATAAAAGTATATATAACATTATCTTTATCTGATACCGTAATATAATCACTAGAAACTTCTAAAACATTTGCTTTCATACTAGAAGTTTTTTTAGTTGTTGTATTAGCTTCCGGATTAACTAAAACAGCAGTAATCATACAAACAAATATTGCAAATATGCAAACAATTACCTTTTTATTCATTATCTAATTCCTTTCCTTCCTATATTAAAGAATATGAAAAAACATCTATTTATATTATTAAAATAGATGTTTTACTTTTTTAACACTTCTTTTAAGTAGCAATTACCACATAAAGGTACATATTTTATATGTTTTGGATCATCATCTATTACATGATTTTCTCCCTCTGTAATATACTTTCCATCAACTTTTCTAGCATTAAATCTTGCTTTTTTACCACAGTGACAAATAGTTTCTAGTTCTTTAAATTTATCAGCTAGTTCAAATAATCTTTTTGAGCCTCTAAAAAATTCTGATTTAAAATTAGTCCTAAGTCCAAAACAAATTACTGCTATGTCCATTCTCTTTGATATATACCATAAATCTTCTACTTGTTTTCCCGTTAAAAATTGTGCTTCATCAATCAGTATCGCATCAAGACCATCAAGCATAGATTTATACTTATCACTTAATAAACTATCTTCATCCCTTAATTTAACCTGAATCTTTCTTTTAGGTCCTATTCTTGATACTAGGTAATCTCCACCTTTTGTATCCACAACTGATTTTACTAATAATACCTTTTTATCATTTTCTTCATAATTATATGCCATCTGAAGTATTGCCATGCTTTTACCCGAATTCATTGGTCCATATCTGTATTCTAAATTTGCCATATTATTACCTCATCTACCTATATATTAATATAATTTTAATACAACATATTTTATTTGTAAATTAAAAATTAATATAAATTATCAATAATTTTACAGCAAACTTTTTTACTCTTTTTATATAACATTTCTAAAAAAGTTTTACACAATTATACATATTTTATGTTATTTCTTATTTAAAAATGTATCTAATCTTTTTGTAAAAGCAGTTACATCTCCTTCTAGTTGTTCTTGATATAAATTCATCTGTTCTTGAAATCTTACGTTATAACCAGATTCTATTGTTCCCCCTCTAAGTAATGTAAATTTTCTTAGCAAATCTTCCATATACTCATAATTTACTTGTTCTATTCTATTTTGTATTCTTTGCTCTATAACGTAATTCAAAAAATCTTTAACATAACCAAATTTTCCAAAATTAATACATGAAGATATCTCTTTACCCATGTGCTTGTTTATTGTTATGTTTTTTCCTAACCAATTTTCACTTTTATCCAAAATAAGCATATCACCATCTTCTACTAACTCGCTAATATCGTCGAATTCGCCTTTAACATTATAAGAACTTCTTTTTTTTCTTTCATTTACACATACTCTAATATGATAAGTTACATTCTCTTCTATCCTATCAAAAACACATGGTGTTATCTTTACAGTATAAAAGTTTGCTTCTTGATAACAAAATTGTTTACCTTCATACATAGTTAAAAGTTGTGATAAAACTTTTCCTAAAATATCACTATCAAACGTAGAATATTTTTCATAATCTTTTATATATTCATTTATATCATCATTTATTTTATTTCTTTCTTTATAAAAAGGGGCTAATTTAATTTCAAACTCATTTACAATTTGATCATGAGAGTCTTTTAGTTTTTTTGCTTGCTCATCTCTTACTTCACCTATTTTTCTATCCTGTATATCTAATTTTTCTAACAATTTTTCTAAATTCTCATCTTTTATTTTCATCTTAAACTCCTTGATATTTTATTTTTTACATGACTAACAGCATTATTCTTAATGTTAATATTGTAATAGTTATCATCTAACGTTACGTCTTTAACTAATTCTATAAATGGTGGTATTTCAGTATTTTCCATGGTTTCTAAAATATAAGTCCCATTTTCAAAGTGATCTAATTTATATATGCTATCATCATAAATAAAACTTACTCTTTGTTTGTTAACTTCATTTATTATCGTCTTTTGCTCTAACAATCTTTCGTATGTTTTTTTGTCTATTTTATCTTCCGTTATTATGCGTTCTTTTCCATAATTATTTTTCTTAACAGTAATGTAATAAGTACTGTCACCATCAAGTGTTCTTTTTCTTAATCTCATTTCACAATCTTTATCAGTGTTTAAATAAATTTGCTTTATTTGTATATTAGAAACTTCTTGTTTCTTTAGTTCTTTTAAAGCTTCATCTTTTATATCAACTAAGTATTTTCTTTCTTCTCTTTTTTCAATACCAAAGTAATCTTTTGCAATATCAATTACTCTTCTTATCTTAGTTTCGAAATTAGTACTATTATCAACAATTTTAAAATTATTATGGAAACTCCAAGCTTCTTGGCATTTATTATCCCTTATAATTGCATCTTTAATTCCTTCGCTTCTAGCCTCATTATTATCAGTTGTATAAAACTCCTCGGCACCTTTAGCAACCGTATTTAAATTAATTACTAAATTATATCCATCCATTAAATCAAGTCTTGATTTATTAAACTTTTTTAGAAGATAATCAAATTCTTCTTCACTAATGTAAGATTTAATATCAAATATACCTCTGTCACAAAGAATTATACATTTTTTATCAAGTATATTAGCTGCTCTTTCATAACATTCTTCTTCTGTTAATTGTTCTTTTAACGCTATGTATTCAAAATCTATCATATTAATGGCATCATCTCCACATGGCTTAATTCCAGTGTTAATAAGCCTAGTTGCTACTTCATTAATTATAAATACTTTATAACCCATATCGGTAAATTTTCTTTCTATTTTTGCAAGAGCGGTGGACTTACCACCACAAGGCCCTCCAGTTAAACAAATTTTTGCTGCTAACATAATTTACCACCTTTCATTTTTTTTACTAATGATATTTGATTTTCTATATCTTCATCAGTTGATTCGGCGTATTGTTTTTTTGTTTCATCATATATTTTCTTAACTTCACCAAGTTCGGAGTCAAGATAATTTCCATGAACTTTTATTGAGATTTTTTCACTTTCTAAATTTCCATACTCTCTGTCATAACTTCTAAATATAAAATTATTAATATTTTCTTTATACCCACAATGTATACAAGTTACTATAGTATCTGTTTGCCAATTACATCCGCTACCAGGTTTATTAGAAACAAAGAAATGATCACCATATATTTCTTCACAAAGTTTTATTTTAAGTTCTTTCATTTCAACTTTTTCTTTATCTAATAAAATATTCAAATCATTAATCTCTTTTATCGAAGAAATATATTTAATTACTTTTTCGTCTTGGCTTAATTCCTCTATTATTTCATTTAAAGTTCCTATTTTATTTTGCTGTTCATTAATTTTTTTATCAAGAATCTTTAATCTTTTCTCCATATCAATAAATCCTTTCTATTTTTTTATTTTTTAAATCAAGTTTATGAACTGATGCATGAGTAACATCAAAGCTATCTTTATACATATCTGGTTTTTTATCATTTAATAAATAATAGATCATATTAATTACACCTCGGTGTGTTATTAATAAATCATTATCCCATTTATCAATCGTTAACAATAATTTTTCAATTCTAAAATATAAATCTAAAAGAGATTCACCATTTGGATAAGTATCATATATATTTATATCTCCTAAAAAGTAATCGTTAGGATTAAGTGAACTTTTTTTTACTCCATTATAATCTCCTTTATCTTGTTCTCTTAATAAATCCGTATAAGTAACCGGTTTATTTAAATTTTTATTTATTATTTTAGTGGTATCTTTTGCCCTTTTCACATCACTTGATATTATTTCTTGAAATTCTATGTTACTTTCTATAAAACTTCTTGCTTTTTCTACTCCTGTTATTCCTTCTTCAGTTAAAGAAACATTACTATAACCACCTATCCTTGACTCATCATCAAGACCGTGTCTTAACAGATATATCATTTTTCCTCCTTTTTATTTATATTACATAATGCAACTAATTCTTGACTTCTGCTTTTTCACTTTTGCAATTTGTCTTTCTATTTGCTTATCACTCATATCACGATTATGCTCTCTAAAATCATCATATAATTCTTTTAGCTCGTTTAAATCATCAAAATCATAATAACCATGATACTGATTAGAATTTGCCATTGCTCCACTTCGTATTAAATTAGACATTATATCATAAGGAAAACCTTTCCATTTCATTGTCTCTTCATCAAAACGATTAGTAAGACCACAGTGTATACAAGTTGCTATATTACTATAGTTACATCTATGACCATCCCAACCATCATCAACTGCATTAATAACAAAATAATGATTACAATTCTCTATTTTTTTAATTTGTAATTCTCTCCTGTTTAAATTTAAATTATCTAATTGAGATAGTGAATCTAAATACTTTATAACATTTTCATTTTGCTTCAAAGTATCTATTTCACTTTCTTTTTCAGATATTTGTTTTAGAACATTTTCTAACTGTTCATCAATCTCAACTATTTTTTCCATACCGATCCTCCCTTGTTTTTTTGTGTATTTTATACACAAATATATTCTTTAAAAAACATATTTTATTAAAATACGTTTTAAAAGACTTTTTTATTTTTGATTTTCTCTTTAAATCTATATAACTTAGCTGGTCTTTTACCATTTTGATTAGTTTCTTTATTGGTATCTTCAACTATATCAAGACTTAATATTTTCTTTCTAAAATTTCTTCTATCAAAATTTTTATTAAGAATACTTTCATATAATTTTTGTAACTCTGGCATAGTAAATTCTATTGGTAATAGAGCCTTTAAAATATTACTTTGTACAATTAACTCTCTTAATTTTTCTATAGCCTTTAGAAGTATTTCGTTATGCGCAAAGGCAAGTTCTGGAATATTTTTTATATCAAACCACTCTACTCCCTTGGTATTTCTACTTTCTTTTAGGATATTAGTTTGTTTACTATCAATTATTCCTAAATAAGTTATTGCAACCATTCTCATGTTTATTGTAGGTGTTTTATCCTTTTCATCAAAAACTCCAAATTGATATAAATCTAAATTATTAATACCTGTTTTTTCTTTTATTTCTCTTCGAGTACCATCTTCTAATGATTCATTATTATATAAAGCACCACCAACCAATGCCAACATATCTTTAAAAGGTTCGTTTTTCCTTCTTACCAAAAGTACTTTAGCATGACCATCATCTACTGTAAATATGGCGTTTATAACGTGTATTCCTTGATTTTTGTATAACTTATTTTCTATTCTCATATCAATCACCTTACATTTATATTATATGCGTATTTATTACACTTGTCAATGCTTTATGTGTATTTTTTACACTTTTTTGTTATACATTCTAAATTACTCTTGATATATTCTTGTAAATATATATTAAAATAATCTTTAAATACATTATATATACTATCATCTACAGGATTATGATTTTCTTTTATAAATTGTAATTCCGTATTAGTTAAAATAAAATATTTTTTTAGATTATGTTTACCATTAACGTCATATAAATCATCATTGATAAGTAAAAATATATGTGATATATGAGCATAATTTTTATCTGAAACAACAAATTTAGCATTTTTGTATACACTTTTAAGCATCCTTGCAAAATAAAAGCAATAACCCTTGCAAAAAACATGATACATATTAAAATATAAAAAATCGTCCGTTATATTATCTTTATAAAATTCTTTGGTACTTAAATATGCCTTTTTTATAAGTTCAATAACAGTTTCTACGTTTTCTTCTAAAAAAATACTTGTATCATAATCTTCGTAATATCTCATAATATCCCTCTTTTATAAATTAGTATATTATCACAAAGAAAAAAAAGAAGCAAATTTACTTCTTTTCAAGTTTTTCTTTTCCACCCATGTATGGTCTTAGGGCTTTTGGAATTAACACACTTCCATCTTCTTGTAAATTGTTTTCTAAAAACGCAATTAACATTCTAGGTGGTGCAATAACAGTGTTATTTAAAGTGTGGACAAACTCTTTTGTTCCATCGTCTTTTTTATAACGAATACCAAGTCTTCTTGCTTGAGCATCAGTTAGGTTAGAACATGAACATACTTCAAAGTATTTTTGTTGTCTTGGGCTCCAAGCTTCTATGTCACATGAACGGTATTTTAAATCTGCTAAATCACCAGAGCAACATACAAGTTTTCTAACCGGGATATCTAAGCTTCTAAATAATTCAACTGAGTAATTCCACATTTTTTCATACCAAGCTTCACTATCTTCTGGCTTACATACAACAACCATTTCCTGTTTTTCAAACTGGTGTATTCTATATACTCCCCTTTCTTCGATGCCATGAGCTCCCACTTCTTTTCTAAAGCATGGAGAATATGATGTCATGGTAATTGGAAGTTCATTTTCCTTTAACAATTGATCCTTAAATTTAGCTATCATAGAATGTTCTGAAGTTCCTATTAAATATAAGTCTTCACCTTCAATTTTATACATCATATTTTCTTTTTCTTCAAATGACATAACACCATCAACAGCATCAGAATGAATCATGTATGGAGGAATGCAATAAGTAAATCCTTTATCAATCATAAAGTCTCTAGCATATGTTAAAACTGCTGAATGAAGTCTTGCAATATCGCCCATTAAATAATAAAATCCATTTCCACTAACACGACCTGCGGCCGTCTTATCAATACCATTAAATGATTCCATAATATCTGAATGATATGGAATTTCATAATTCGGAACTTTAGGATCACCAAATCTTTGTTCCTCTATGTTTTTAGAATCATCTTCTCCTATTGGAACATCATCCGCGATTATATTTGGAATAGCCATCATTCTTATCTTTATAGATTTTTCTAATTCTACTTCTTTTTCTTCTAATTCAGGAATCTTATTTTTAATATCCGCAACTTCTTTTTTTATTTTATTAGCTTCATCAATTTTTTTATCACGCATTAAGTTTCCTATTTCTTTACTTAAAGCATTTACTTTACTTCTTGCTTCATCAGCCTCTGTTTTAGTTTTACGATACTCTATATCCATATCATAAACTTCATCTACCATAGATAGTTTATGATCTTGGAATTTCTTTTTTATGTTTTCCTTTACTAATTCTTTGTTTTCTCTTATTAATTTAATATCTATCATATTTAATCCTCCTTCTTTGATATTACTACTTCTTCAAATCTATATTTTTGTTTTACATCCGGATACTTTTCATGATCTACTTCTGACAAAAACATTGAAACAGGTCTTGCATAAACACCATCAGTATGATTAGTATTTTCGTTTCCAGTGCAATAATAAATAACTAAATCTTCTCCTGTTTCACTATGTTTTGCAATTGTAATAACAAATGCCTTTGATCCTTTAAAATGTTTGTAAACACTATTTACTTTAATCCCTCTACTCATTTTTGTATATTCTCCTTTTATATTTCATATTCATAGACTCTAATTTTTCTATGGCCATCTTGATAAAAAAAATTATTCTTTGGAACATCTTTTTCATCAACATATTTAGCACCTACTTTTTCCATACTTTTATAGGATGCAACATTTGTATTTTCACATGTTAATATTACTTTATCAAATCCTAATAGCTTTAAAACTATTTTAGCAAGCTCAAAGGACTTCTTAGCATACCCTTTATATCTATATTCTTCATGAAGTTCAATACCAACATTTCCACAATATAAAAATTCTTCTGGATTATCAGATTGATATATCATTAGTTCACCTATTTTATTATTAGTCTTATTATCAATAATATAATAAACATAATGATGAATTTTAGTTAAATCTTGGGCATTATTAACAACTATTTTTAAGGATATTTCATCTCCTTCTTAGTAATATCCATATTACACCTCCTATAACCAAAAAACTACCAAGATAAAGGAGCGTTTATAAACGCGGTGCCATCCTTCTTGATAGTCTTAATTTAAATAACGGTTTTAGCCGCAGATGCATTTAACATCCGTCTTAGAAGTAGATTCACTAAAGATTATAATTATCTTACACCAACCGATAACTCTCTTTAATATAATGATTTAGCTACTAGTCTTCGTCATCAATTTAAACATAATTATATATTATAATATTTATTAATTATTGTCAATTTTATTTATTATTTCTTCATGTTTTAATCCAGTGCTTTTTTCAATTATATCAATAGATACGCCAGATGCTAATAGATTTTTAGCAATTTCAATTTGTTTGGTTTTTTTTCCTTGTTCAATTCCTTGTTTTATTCCATTTTCTAGTCCTTGTTCAAACCCTTCTGTTGCCGCAT
>CAYVPV010000032.1:0-14450 GCA_964453925.1 uncultured Muribaculaceae bacterium
TATAAGGTTTAATCTTCTTTTTTAAGAAGTCCACCTTATAGGTTACATTTTATCTGTTACATAAACTTCTTTTTCTATCATAGCTTGTATCTCTTTTTTTCCTAGCTTTGTTTTAGATGAGAATAAAATTAGCTCATCTCCTATAGCTAAATCTATGTTATCAGTAATTTGTTTTATATATTTTTCCCGTTGAGTTGTTCCTATTTTATCAACTTTAGTAGCTATTATTGTTACTTTAACACCATGGAACTTTAAGAAATTATACATAAGTAAATCATCTTCGGTTGGTTTATGTCTAAAGTCAATTAGCATAAACACTTGATTTAAATTTTCCCTTTCAGATAAATACTCTTCTATCATCATTCCAAACTTTTTTTGAGATTCTTTACCACTAGATGAATAACCATATCCTGGAACATCTACTAAATAAAAATCATTATTTACTTTATAAAAATTAATAGTTTGTGTTTTGCCAGGTTTACTAGATGTTCTAGCTATATTTCTTCTTTCTAATATAGAATTAGTAAAACTAGACTTTCCTACATTACTTCTACCAAGTAACAAAAATTCAGGTTTATTATCAGTAGGATACTGACTTCTTCTTACCGCTATAATGGGTTCATCAACTTCATTTATTTTCATATATTTATCACCTACGTTTTATTCATTATAACAAAATGATTAATAATATTCAAATTGCGAAAATTATTATAGCAAAACAAAGTGTAAAATGCAAATGTATTATTTATGATTTACCGAAATAGTTGCAATAGCAAGGGCATCATCAAATGTCTCACAAGCACATATAAATAAATTTTTATGGCAAAAGGTAATCGTATCAATACCACTTAATCTTTTTAACTCTTCATTTTCCTTTCCTGCCCATTTTTCTGGAAAAGGTTTTTTAACGTTAAAGCTACCCGGTGCTAAAGGCGTTGCAACAACGTTATAACCACCTCTTTTTGACGAAAAGATAGCATAAAGAATCTGACTTGCTTTTGGATTGGAAGAAGATAAAACTATTTCTTTCCATGGCATATAATTATCAAGTATTAATATCCCATCTTTACTTTCATCTATTTTTTCTTCAACTATTTTTCTAGCATCTTCCTTAGATACCATTTTATTTATCATATTATTAAAAATGGTATTAGCAAAAGCTACCGCATCTAAAAATCTATCTGTTTCAGAAGATAAATCATTCCAAGAAGGATTAAAACCAGCTATTAAATTAGGTATATTTTGTAGTTTTATTTCTGGTTCATTATTTAAAGTTTGACCGTTATCATCTCTATCAATATCCATTATTAAATTTTTATCAACGCTTTGTGTAAAAGTTTCCTTATCTTCTACATTAAGTTTGGATACGATGTCTTTACCAAAAGTTTTCCATACTAATCCACATGATGCATATTTTATTCCATTTTCACGAATTTTATCAAAATCAATTCCATGATGATCAAACTCCCCAAAACCAACATCATATATAAAAGCTTTATCGTTTTTAGGGCTTGTACTCCTAAATAATTTCATAGAACCAAACTTATTTAACAAAATAACTGTTGCCATTACTTCATCAGCATGAAAAGTACCACTATGCGTTATAAAATCTGCATCTTTTTCATTATCAACCATTTGTATTTCTACATATTCATTAAAAATATTTTTTAAATTAATTTTTTTCATTTTATCACCATCACTTATTAGTATAATTATAATAGTTTATCTCTGCAAGTTTTTGAGACACTTCTTCTAAATCTTCTATGTCAGTTTCTTCGTTTAATATTCCTTCTATATCAAATATTAAACTACTTAAAGTAGTATATTTATTATAGTCAATACTATATCTTTTTAAAACTTCTATTTGATTATCACTTAAGTAAATACCATTACCACGCATTTTAATCATACTTTTATCATTATATATATTTTTTGCAAGTTCATTTACATCCATTTCTTTATCATTTATTTTCATATTAATTCTCCTTAAGTATTCGCTGTTTAATAGATATTTTTAATTCATCTAAGTATAGAAAGAACATATAAACTTAAATACACACCTAACGACATTACAATAACAAAAAACGATAAATGAAAAATTTTATATGGTTTAGGTAGAATAATTTCCCATGTGATTAGCTTTAATAATCCTTTCATAGTACTACTCCCAACTTCATTAATAAAATAATATCATATTTTAGAAAACAAAAAAAGCCTAATAAATTGGCCTTTAATCTTTATATACCTTTCCAGTAATTTTATTTTCGCTACAAATGGAATCTGACAAATAAGAGCAACTCTCGTTAGTAAATTCAAAATCACCATATAAATCTTTATTTACTTCAAAATTAAGTTCATAAAATTCTCCTTTATCAATTACTTCAAAAAAATATTTTTTATTATCTACATCATAATAATCTTCACAGTTATCATTACATACTACATCACTTTCTTCTGCCATATTAAGTCTAACTTGTTTTTTTAGCATTTGATACTCTTCAACAAACGAATCTATTCTGGCTTTAGAAATCTGTGAATTTATTTGTTTTGTTGAAATTACAATAAATATACCAATTGTGATAGGAATCAATAATATAACAAAAATTATAATACCAATAATCATAACAATATTTTTTTTATTAGCATTATTAGTCGGATTTGATTCTAAATTATTATTTATAGAAGCATTATATTCATTTTGAAGATTTTGAGACTGTGATATATACTGATTTGAATCATTTTGATTATTAAATTGAGATTGCGAATTATACGAAAGATTATTTTGAAGATTTTGTGATTGAAATTCATTTATACTTTGTTGATTTAAAACCTGAGAATTATCAGTGTCACAATTTGAACATATCACTTGTTCTGGTGCAAGTGGAGCTCCACATTTTTTACAATTCATATTAACTATATCCTTTCAATTAATATTATATCATATTTTCATAAACAAAAAAAGACTACTTTATTCGTCTTCATTGTACTGCCTACATAATTCATCAAGTTTATCAATTATTTCATCTGATTCACTAAAACTCTTTAGTTTCGCTCCACATGCATATACATGGCCACCACCATTATATTGTTCAAATAGCTTATTAATCTTAACACCACGGCTTCTTGCAGATGTTCTAATCACGTTATTTTTAACATCTTCGGTAAATACAACCCAACACATAAGTCCATTTATGAAATTATAATTATTCATAATACTACCTACACTTGCTGAATCTACTCCGTATTTTTTTAAATCACTATCAGTTATTTTAACATAACCTAAACCATTTTTATTTACTTTCATGTTTAGGGAAATAAATCCTTCTAATTTAACTTCTGACATTGATCTTTTATATAGTTTTTCGTAAAGTTCATTTGGATTTATCTTTTCATCCTTAATTAATTTTAAAACAATCTCATAAGTACTAGATTTATTTGCTCCAAACAAGAACCTATTTGTATCTGCAATTATACCCATAAATATACTTTCAGCAGCGTGTTTTGGCATTTTTAAATTACAATCATAACAAAAATTAGCAATAAGCTCACAAGTACTTGATGCGTCAATATCAATTATTTGAATATCAGAGTACTTATCAATTTCTGGATGATGATCTATTTTAACTGATTCTTTAAATTTATAATAATCCACTCCATCCAACCTTTTAATATCTGGAATGTCAAGTGCTATTAAAAGAGAATTTTCATACATTTCATCAGTAATCTTTGTATGGCTTCCAAAAAACTTAAACCTAGAAATGGATGTTCCAGCAACATAGACTTCCTTATCTGGAAAATTTTCTTCTATTATTTCTTTTAAAGCAAACGTAGAACCAAGTGCGTCTGGGTCCCCTCCGATATGTCTTGCAATTATTATTCTTTTATATTTATTTATTAATTCTAATATTTTCTCTTCCATTTTTTCCCTTACTATATTAAAGCTAAAGTATCTCTTGCAATCATTAATTCTTCATCAGTTGGAACAATCCAGCACTGAGTTTTAGAATCCTTAGTACTAATTAGTCTTTCTTCACTTTTAACATTATTAGCTTCTTCATTTAAATATATTCCTAAAGCACCTAGCTCATTTAATACATCGCGTCTAGTATCAATTGCTTTTTCTCCGATACCAGCGGTAAACACAATAGCATCACACCCATTCATTTCTACATAATATTTTGCAATATAATCAACAATTCTCCTAACATACATCCTTTGAGCTAATATACAGTTTTCATCTCCAGCTGCAATACCATCTTCGATATCTCTTGAATCACTAGACTTTCTACTTATTGAGAGTAATCCACTTTCCTTGTTTATGGCATTATCGATTTCTTTTGCACTCATACCAGTTTTTTCCATAACATATGGAATGATACTTGCGTCAATATCACCACATCTTGTTCCCATAATCAAACCGGCGTTTGGAGTAAGTCCCATACTAGTATTAATACATTTACCATTTACAACTGCGCTAATTGAAGCACCATTTCCTATATGACATGTAATTAACTTAGTATCTTTTCTACCTAAGATCTCATTCATTCTTTCAGATACAAACTTATGAGATGTACCATGTGCGCCATATCTTCTTACTTTTAATTCTTCATACCAAGACATTGGAAGTGCATATAAATAATTTTCCTTAGGCATAGTTTGATGGAATGCAGTATCAAATACAGCGGTTTGAACAGCACCTTTAAAAACTTCCATAGCAGCTTTAATACCAGTTACAGCAGCTGGATTATGAAGTGGTGCAAGTGGTGATAATTCTTCTATCTTAAAAAGTACTTCATCATCTATAACCACTGTTTTATCAAAATAGTCTCCACCTTGAACAACACGATGTCCAATTCCTTTTATTTCATCTAACGAATCAACAACGTTATTAGCTTTTAATTCCTCAACTAAAACCTTAAAAGCTTCTTCATGATTAGTTAATTCCACTTCTTTCTTTATTTTTTTTCCATTAACTTTTATTGTGTAAAAACTATTCCCTACACTTATTCTTTCCATAAGACCAGATATTAATACTTTTTCTTCCGGCATTTCATATAGCTGGAACTTTAAAGATGAAGATCCAGCATTAACAGATAATATTTTCAAATTAATCACGCTCCTGATAATAATTATACAACAAAATTAAATTAAATAAAACAAAAAGATAGTAAATAAAACCGTCCTTAATAATATTTAATTATTAAGAATTCTAGTTTAACTTTATCAAAATTAGTGTTTTGTTAATCACTTATTCTCTTGCTTAAAATATCAATCACTGCAATTTTAATTTTTGAAGTTGGTATAATATTCCCTTCTGTTTACATTATATTCTGATTTATAATCTGATGAATTTACAACAATATCTTATAGTAAAATTAACAACCTTCTTCTAAATTAAAATTATGATTATTCTTATTATCGTTTTGATCAGTTTTAATAGTAGCAAAAGTAAAATCCATAGGATCCAATCAAAAATTTTTTAATGCGCTATAAACCATATTGATAATTTATTAACGACTTAATTAAACATTTTTCAAAAATATCAATTATTAAATTTTCATATGATGCCATGTTAAATCTCCTTGCCTATAATATTCAAACATATTTTTTCCTTTATTTTTATAAACACACACATATTAATATTTCGCATTAAGTTTAAACTTTTAGTTAGGTTATAACTCCTGTTAGATATATACATATCAGTATTTTATTTAGCAAGAGTTGGGTACTATAAATTAAAAGCCCTGAATGTTTTATAATTCAGGGCTTTATCTATATTTAAATAATTACTTTTGAACGTTATAAGATCCACCTAATTGTGATTGACCCATTTTTACTAAACGTTTTGTGATTTCACCACCAACTGAACCATTAGCTCTTGCAGTAGCGTCAGCACCTAAGTTAACACCAAATTCGTTAGCGATTTCGTATTTCATTTGTTCTATAGCTTGTTTAGCTTGTGGAGCAACTAATTTGTTACTTGATTTCATGTGTTTTCACCTCCTGTACACTAATAGAATGTGAAAATTTTGTCATTTCATACAATTTTTTTCATGGTAATTTTTGTTAATTTTTTTAATTTTAAATATTAAAAAAAGCATACTTTCGTATACTTTTATTATTTACAAATAAATTATTTTTATTAAGCAGCAAATGGTTTACTATTATCCATTTCATTATTTAGATTTTGTTCTGAATCCCCAAAGCCACCTTGAATTATATTTCCATACATATCTGCTTGCTGCATACCATAACTAGTATCTGGGAACGATACCATTTTGCCTTGTTGGTCAGAAAAACTAGTTTCAGAATCCATCTTAGAGAATTTATTGCTGAATCCTGGAAATTCATCTGTACTAATTTCACCTTGATTTAATCTAAATACTACTTCATTTTTTTCTCTTGTTGAAGAATGTAATGGTTCTTCATCATGGACTTTTTTTAATTGACCATTAGTTATATTTAATGCGGTAGTTTGATTAAATACATATTCTTTAGAACGCTCTTTAGCCTCTTCAAAAGAAAAATTATCAAAGAAACCATCAATAACTTCTGCTGCCGCTTCCGGATTTGTAGTAATAGTATTATGTCTAACAATTTCTCTTTTTTCATCTTTGCGAGTGCTAGCAATGAACTCAAGAATTTTATCTGACTCACCACTAGTTTGCGGTTCAAATACACTAGGTTCTGTTGTTTTTACAGCTTGATCATTATTCATAAAACTTTGTGTATTATTTATAAAATCTTGATTTTCTTGAGTAAAATTTTCTTTAGGCATTTTGAAATTTGAAGACATAGATGGTGTATTAAACATATTAACATCATTTGTTTCAACAGGAGTAGTAACCTCAGCTACCGGTATATCATTTTCTGCTGTTGTACTTGTACTACCTAATCCAAGATCTATACCGTCAATAGGAATAAGTGGAATATCGGCACCTAGTTTAACATCAGGTTCAAAATTAAATTGATCTTCACTAGATGTAGTTGCGGTAATTTCAGGTTCTGCTGCAGTTTCTTCTAATGCCTTTGGTTCTGTAACTGGAGTATCTTCAGCTGCAGACTCTTTAGCTGTTTCTTCAACTGGAATTTCGTTTTTATTTTCCTCAACTTTTTCAGCTAAAACTTTATTTATATTAGCTGTTGTTTCACCCTTTGTTGTTATTACAGGATCACCATTTTTTATTGCAACTATTTGTTCCTCTGTCGTCATAACACTATCCTCCTACTCACTAATCTTCTTCTTTATTTAAGATTTGTTGACCATCTTTTGCAATTTGACGCATTGCATCCTTAACTTTAGTCCACTCATCATTATCAGTTATATTTTCCAAAGAATATACTCCATCTTTATCATTTAGTATGGCAACATATAACTTAATCATATCGTTTTCATCAACTTCATTAAATGTGTATACAATGTAATTTTTTTCTTCGTCTTTTAATTTAAATAGTGATAAACGTTCTGCATCTTTTTTTGTACCGCTCTCATCAACGATTACAAACTTTTCTTTTTCAACTGTTTGTAATGCAGCCATACCACTTGCAAAGCTTTGACCTACGTTAACTTTTTTTCCACTTCCAATGTTACTTGCAGTTACCATATAAACACCTCTTTTATTCTATATATTTTATTTTAACATACTTATTTTCGTTTTGCAACAAAATATGCGCAATCAAAAGCACAATTTTCCTTTAAATATTTATCTAAATTATCTATGTTATTAATTTCCTTACATCGCTTATTATTTTTTTCATAAAAACCTTTTAGCCTTAGTTTGCCATAAGCCCAATCACCAACTATATAGTCAAATTCCTTAAAATAATCAGTATATTTATTTTCTAATTCTTCTTTATTATATCCATTTTTATAATCTGTAATAATTTCATATGTATTTTCTTCCAGTATTATCATTTCCATAAATACCTCCGTATAATAAAATTATAACATACTTTCTACTCCATGGGCAAACTATAAGAACTATTAGTTCCTGATAAATAATATGGTGTTGACCCTTTAACCACCTTCATAACCACTGGTATTTCAGAAGTTAATTTTATGTCTTTCGATCCGAAGGGTAATATTGTTCTTTGTGTTACTTCAACATAAATATACACCTCGATTAAAGCACTATTTAATCCATATTCACTTACCTTTGTTTTTACATCTAAACCAACATTTCCAGAATATTTTATTTTAACAGGAATCTTGGGGCCAACGTTTGATAAAAAAGCATTCCCAAAAACCACACCTGCTGGAACTTCATATATTATTCCTTTTTTTAAACTTTTATCAAGCGTATTAGAATAAATTTCTTCTGGTAAATTTTCTCCTTTTTCCACTTCTTTTAATCTTTTCCTAACGTTTTTAGCAACAACAATTAAAGCTTCATTTATTATGATCGTATTAAAATCTATGCTTTCTATTTCACCATTATTATTTGTCGTTATTTTAAATAACTCAGCATCTTTAAGTAATTTGTTTATATCTTTTGTCCCACAATTCCTTAAAACTTCGATACCTATTCTTTTAGTTTGAACATTTGCATAATTCATTATAATAGGCATCGCTTTTTTATTTAAAATTGTTAAAAACAAAATACTTGCTATAATTAATAATACAAAAATCAAAACATAAACATTTTTAAATAACATTTTTATTTTATCCATAATATCACATAATAATATATGAAAAAAGTAAAGATAAAATATCTTTGCTTTATTTGATAATGAATTTTGTTATTCCAAAATATGCACACACGCCAATTATTATCAACAACAAAATAATAATAATGATGCGCTTTACTTTTCCAGACCTTTTTAATTCTCTAGTTAATGTACTAAAGTCTTCAAAATCATTTTTAGTAAACATATTTGAATCGGTATAAAAATTCTTATCTGCCTTTATTAATGTTTTTTCTAAATCATTTTTAATTTCATCAGTTTTAGTTTCTTCTTTTACATCAGAAACATTAACAACCTCAAAAGAAGTGTTTATCGGATTAGTTACAATAGTATTTTCTGAACCTTTAAGTTCTGAAAATATATCAATATCATCAGATGTTGCATCTTCTTGTTTAGAAATTGCCATGGTATTAATCAAATCTTCAAGCTCTTTTTCTTCCTTCTCCATTTCGTCATACCTACTATCATATTTTTTATTTCTAGTTTCAGTAAACTCCATGTATTTCTTTTTTTCTTTTGCTTCTTCCATAAAAGTTCTTTTATTTTTAGCCTCGTTTAAAATTTCATTTATATCATGAACTCTTTGTCTTTTTTGATTAAATAATGGTTTTTCATCAACGTCTATATCTTCTATTGAATAATTTCTTAAAGTTCTATACTGCCTTGTATCATATTTATCATCAAGCATATTTTTTAATTTATTTAAATTTATTTCCTTTGCAGAATCAATTACCTCCATGTTTCTATAAGTTGTATCACGATATATATCATCATAAACTTCTTCATATAATTTGGTGTTTTTCTTAGAACGCTCATATTTTTTCTTAGGTTCTGTTTGATATTTATCCATTCTAGACTGCATAAAACACCTCCTATTTTCTATAATTTAATAATAACACACTTTACGTTTTTTTTAAAGCATTATTGATTTTTTACAATCTTGTTATATAATTATATTATTAGGAGGTATTTATATGAAATTTGAAGTAGATCAAAATGCTTGCATAGGTTGTGGAGCATGCCAAGCCATCTGTCAAGAAGTTTTTGAAATAGGTGATAAAGGATTTGCAGTTGCTAAAGAAGCAGCCGTTGATGATGAAAAAATAAAGGATGATGCTATATCAGCTATGGAAGGTTGTCCAACAAGTGCAATCCACGAAAAGAAAGAAGACAAGAAAAATAATAATGAAGATAAAAAAGCAGCTTAATAAAGCTACTTTTTTCATTTGAATTACTTATTTATTGCCATGTTATATAATTGTTTAACCTCTTTAGATGTAAGAGATCTTTTTTTCCCGCTTTTTAAACCAGAAAGATTAAGAAAACCAAATGCCTCTCTTTTTAGTTTAATAACTTCATGTCCAATAGATTCCATTAGTCTTTTAACTTCGTGATTAATACCATCATGAATGGTTATCTCAATTATTGAAGTCATGTTTTTCTTATCTAGTTTTTTAAGTTTAACTCTTGACGGATAAACCGTTTTATTATCAAGTTTAACGCCTCTTTTTAAAGTTTTTACTTCATCCCCTGTTATAATACCTTTTACCTTAGCAACATAATATTTATCTATCTTGCTTTTTGGATGCATCATAAGGTTAGCAAACTCTCCATCGTTAGTTAAAAGAAGAACTCCAGTTGTGTCATAATCAAGTCTTCCTACTGGATAAATTCTTTTAGTAACATCATCAAAAAAATCTAATACTGTTTTTCGCCCCTTATCATCTTTCGTTGTACAAACCACTCCTCTTGGTTTATAAAACAAATAGTATTCTTTTTCTTGATATTCAATTAGATTTCCTTCTACTAATATTTCATCTCCAAAAGAAGCTTTTGTTCCAAGTTCAAGTACTTTTTTGCCATTAAGTCTAACTTTTCCTTGTTTTATTAATTCTTCAGCCTTTCTTCTAGAACAGTATCCTGATTCTGCAATTAGTTTTTGTAATCTTTCCATTTAAGACACCTTCTTTATACTTTTATGATTTTTCATTAATTTTTTAATGCCTTGTCCTTTAAATGCTATAGTTGCAATCGATTTATCAACGTTAACAACAACTCCTGGTCCATAAGTATCATGAATAACGTTATCCCCCGCTTTTAATCCATTATCATCGTTAAACATCTTAGACTTATCTATTCTTTGATTAATAGAAATAGTTTTCTTTTCTGGCATATCAATTAAGTCTTTATCTATTTCCGCAATAAACCTACTTGGCATATTAACGCTAGTTCTACCAAATAAAGTTCTTTTAAGTGCGTTTATTAAATAAAGTTTCTTTTTTGCCCTTGTTATCGCAACGTAGCAAAGACGTCTTTCTTCTTCTAAGCCATTGGGCTCTTCAATACAGTTAACATGTGGGAATATGTTTTCTTCCATACCAATTACAAATACGTATTTAAATTCAAGACCTTTAACCGCGTGCGTAGTCATTAATGTAACTTTTGGTGCATCATCATTTTTTTGATCATTAACATCACTTACTAAGCTTACTTCGTTTAAAAAATCTTCTAATGATGCAATACCACTTTCTTCTTCAAAAGTTTTAGTAATAGATTTAAATTCACTTAAGTTTTCTAATCTTATGTCAGCTTCTAAAGTATGTTCTGATTCTAAATCACTTCTAATTCCCGATTTATCTAATACCATGTCAATTGTCTCAGTTAAACTAAGTGACTCACTTTTTTCTTTCATTTCTAAAATCATTTTTTTAAATTCTAGCTCTTTACCTTTTTCTATTACTTCAAACATAGATGAATTATTTAACACTGCATCCATACTTAAGTTATCAATTGTTTTAGCACCTATTCCCCTTTTTGGATAATTAATTACCCTCATTAATGAAACATCATCCTTTGTATTATAAATAAGTTTTAAATATGCAAGCAAATCTTTAATTTCTTTTCTAGAATAGAAAGCAAATGCGCCAACTATTCTGTATGGTATATTACTATTTAAGAACCCTTCTTCTATCGTTCTTGACTGCGCGTTAGTTCTATAAAGAACAGCCATATCATCTAAAGAAACACCTTGCTCTTTTAAATTTTTAATTTCCCTAGTTACAAATGATGCTTCATCTTTTTCGTCAATCGCTCTTACGTATTTAATTTTCTCACCAGTTTCATTTTCTGTCCATAAGTTCTTATCTTTCTTTTGAACGTTATTTTTAATAACACTATTAGCAGCATTCAATATTGTTTTTGTAGAACGATAGTTTTGTTCAAGTAAAATTACCTTTGCATCTTTGTAATCTTTTTCAAAGTTTAATATATTTTTAAAGTTTGCGCCTCTCCAAGAATAGATACTTTGCGAGTCATCACCTACAACGCAAATATTTTTATATTTAGCACTTATCATTTTAGAAAGTAAATATTGTGCCTCGTTGGTATCCTGATACTCATCTATAAATATGTATTTAAAGAGTTCTTGGTACTGTTGTAACACATCCGGGTGTTTGCTAAACAATTCAATGGGTTTAATAAGTAAGTCATCAAAGTCTAATGAATTGTTTCTTAAAAGGGTTTCTTGATACTTTTTATATACTTTATAAGTTATATCACTTAT
The DNA here is from genome assembly GCA_964453925.1 of uncultured Muribaculaceae bacterium. GTDB lineage: Bacteria > Bacillota_I > Bacilli_A > RF39 > UBA660 > Aphodocola. The sequence goes on from CAYVPV010000032.1 coordinate 12,248, forward strand.
CTCATCATTTACTAAACTACTATATTTTTCAGGTGTAACCATCTCGTTTTTTGCAGAACTTATCTGGTTCTTAACAAACTTGGGATTACATCTGGTAGTATCAATGTTCATATCTTTTAAAAGCTTCTTTATTACCGTTAAAGAGTCATCACTATCTATAATAGTAAAGTTTTTTTCATATCCTAATCTTTCATAATTCTCTTTAATTATTCTAAGACCAAATGAGTGAAACGTTGATATTTGAATATCATATCCCTTGCTTCCAACTAACTTTATAATACGCTCTTTCATTTCCTTAGCTGCTTTATTAGTAAAGGTTATTGCAACTATATTTCTTGGATCAATACCTTTTTCTTCTATTAAATAAGCTACTTTAGTAGTTAACACACTTGTTTTACCAGAACCTGCACCTGCAAGTATTAAGAGTGGACCATCGCTTGCTAAAACAGCTTCTTTTTGTTTATTATTTAAATAATCTAAATTCATAATTTACCTCTTCTTTTGTACCTTTCTATTTTAACATAGAAGCTAAAGAAAAAATATATGCAAAACTAAATTTTACATATATTTAATTTACTTCTTGTGATAACGTTTACAATAACCAGCGTTTTGTGCACTTCTAAATCTCATATCATCATTTGCTCTAATTTGAGCACCCATTTCCATCTCTAAATATTTTAATGATTCAGCAGTAGATCTCATATGATCTGGAATTTTAACTAATCTAGCTTTTCCATTACTTCTTGACAATTCTCTTGCTAAAATTGTTCTAATAGACATATCAAAATCTCCTTTTAAATTAATTATATTATAGTCATTAAAAAATATTTAAGAAAATAAATTTTACATATATTTTTATTCACCTTTTTTATTAACTTTCTTTTTCCGTTTAAATATCTTTGATATTCCTTTATTTGAAGTTTCTATTTCATTTTTTTCCTCGGTTTCATCTTCTTTAAACATCTTATCATATTTATTAGCAGCTTCATATATATTATGAATAACTTTTTCATTTTCATCTTGTAATATTAGATATTTATGTATATACCTTAAAAGTGGTTCAAATTTTGCTACCAATTCAGTCGATATTTCATGTGTAATACAATACCCTTTTTCGTAAATAATATTACCTTCATTTAGCAAGGTTTTTATATACTTTAAAATGTTTTCAATATCCGGAATATTATAATCATATAAAATTTTCTTTTGAACCTTAGGAATTAAACTATTATATTCAACAGAATAACTACACATATAATATAGTGCAGAATCTAAAGCTAATCTTATTTTTTTATCTTCATCTTCTACTATATTATTTTGTATTATTGATGCCATTAAAACAGATGCTTTATAAGATGTATCTAATTTTTTTTCTTGTTTGGAAATTATTTTACGATAACTAGATGCAATATCACAAATTTTTTTCCAACTTAATTTTTTATCGCTTTTATCATAAATACTGGAACCTAAAAATATAGTATAATAGGTAATAGAATCATGTATTATATCTCCCAATTCATATTCTAATCTTTGTGAATTTGCGTCAGTTAAACTATCCATATGCAAAGCTTGATTATAATGAGAATTTTCATCAAGAAAATTTTCTATCTTCGCTTTTTGTTTTGAAAAATTATCAGTAGAAAATTTATATCTAAGTTCATTAAGTAAATTCTTTTTCATACCTAAACCACCTTTCAAATTAAATATATTATACCAGCTTAAAACCACTTAAACAAGTATCTTAAGTACTTGCATATGTCTTAATAATTTATTTTTTCTCTGTTATCAAGATATAATTTGTCAGTATATTTAATTATCTTATCATGAGCTAACTTAGAATATAAAAAGCATAGTGGAATATTATTTTCCTTACATATTTTTTCTTTATCATCAAAGTTTTCTAAAATTAATTCATAAGTTTTTTTATCTATCATTTGATTTACCGCGAATAAATCAGCTCTTTGTTCTAATAAATCATCACCATCTATTATTACCTTACTTTTAGCTTTATTATAATCACTTTTTACGTGCCCTAACTCATGATACAAAGCAAAGTAAAACGAAGATTTTTCTTTTAAATAACAAGCCATATATATAGCTGGGTTATCTCCAACCACTTTAGTACAACCTCTTATCTTAGTTCCTTTTAAAGCATCTTCTATCACAAGATATAAACCATATTTATTAAATAGTTTTATTAGTG
>CAYVPV010000033.1:0-13819 GCA_964453925.1 uncultured Muribaculaceae bacterium
ACCTATAAGGTTTAATCTTCTTTTTTAAGAAGTCCACCTTATAGGTTACATTTTAATTTATAGTTATCATCTTTAAATACTCATTAGTTCATTTTCTTTTTCTTTAGCTTTTTCATCAATTATTTTATTATATTTATTTATTAAATCTTGCACGCTTTCTTGCGCTCTTTTTCCTTCATCTTCTGGAATTTCTTCGATCTTCTTTATACTGTTATTAGCATCTTGCCTTATGTTTCTTAAAGCTACTTTTGCCTCTTCCGCAATTGATTTTGCTTCTTTAACATACTCTTTTCTTCTTTCTTCAGTAAGCTCTGGAATAACTAACATAACAGTTTCTCCATTGTTGTTAGGAGTAAGACCTAAATCAGCTTCAAAAATAGCTTTTTCAATTGCACCAATTGAATTCCTATCAAATGGTTTAATTACTATCTTACGAGCTTCTGGAACTGATATGGTAGCTAGCTGGATTAACGGTGTTGGTGTTCCATAATATTCTGGCATTACTTTATCTAGCATTCTTGGATTAGCCCTTCCTGCTCTAACGTTTAAGAATCTATTTTCCATTACATCTATAGCCTTTTGCATTTTATCTTCTGCTTCTAATAAAATTTCGTCTGTCATCATATCCCTCTTTCATATAAACATTATAAATAAAAAAAGACTTTATGACAAGTCTTTTAAATCAATTTTGTGTTTCTTCCTTTGTTGTTTCTGCAGAAATATCCATCTTATCAATTAAAGATGATAAATTTTGTTTTAAACTAACCTTTTCTTCTTCAGTCATTATTTCTTCAGAATTACCATTAATTGTACCTATATATACACCAGTTATTTTACCATCATTTGCAAAAATAATTGTTGGTGCAGTAATTCTTTTATTACCTTCTTCATCCTCACCAATATAATCTGATAATAATTTAGCTAATTTTTGATATTCAACAGTATTATTATCCCTTATGTCTTTAAAATTATAATACATAATTTTGTTTACGTTTTTTTCTTTTACAACATCATTTAGTAAAGGCGTAATTTCCTGACATAAAGCGCAAGTTGGAAATCCCAAATAAATAATTCCTTTACCATTTTCTATGGTTTCTATAATATTATCATAAGTAGCATATTCATATAAATTATCTTTTTCAACGTTTTTGTATTCACTCTTAAACTTTATAGCATCAGTATTAATATCATCTTCTACCTTTGTTACTTCAACAGCGTTACAACCTGTTAAAATTAACAAAAAAGTTAGTACTAATGCCACTAACTTTTTCATGATTATTCTCCATTCATTTGAGCAGCTACTTCTTCAGCAAAATTTTCTTGACGTTTTTCAAGACCTTCACCAACTTCATATCTTATAACATCAATAATTTTACCACCATTATTGCTTACGAACTTACCAACGGTAACCGAGTTATCCTTAACAAATTCTTGTTCTTCTAAACAAATTTCCTTATAGTATTTGTTAATTCTACCCATAACCATCTTTTCAGCAATATTAGCTGGCTTGCCTTCAGCAATTGCTTGTTCAGTTAAAATCTTCTTTTCATGTTCAACTTGATCAGTTGGAACTTGTTCTTTAGTTACATATTCTGGACGCATTGCAGCAGCATGCATAGAAACATCTTTTGCAACATCTTCTGATGCCCCCTTAACTAAAGTTAATACAGAAATCTTACCACCCATATGGATGTAAGTTCCAAAGTTTTCATCATCACTTTTTTCAAGTAAAGTAAATCTTCTAAATGAGATTTTTTCTCCAATAGTTGCAGTCATAGAAGTAACATAATCATTTAAAGTTCCTTCTTCACACGATAATGCTAAAGCATCTTCGTTAGTTTTAGCATTACTATTTAAAATAGTTTGTGCAACATCAGACATAAATTTTTGGAATTTTTCATTTTTAGCAACAAAGTCAGTTTCGCAGTTAATTTCTAAAATTACAGCTTTATTACCTTCTGTTACTACAGTTGATAACCCTTCAGCGGCAATTCTTCCTGATTTCTTTGCAGCTTTTGCAATACCCTTTTCTCTTAACCACTCAGTTGCTTTTTTAATATCATTGTCATTTTCTTCTAGAGCTTTTTTACAATCCATCATTCCTGCTCCAGAAATATCTCTTAATTCTTTAATTAAACTAGCATTCATATTCCCATTCTCCTTTTATGATTAAAGATGATTATTTAGTTAAAGCTTTAACTAATTCATCTTTTTTAAGTTTAGAATAACCTTCTATCTTAGCTTCTTTTGCCATAGCTTTTAATTCTGCTACTGTTTTCTTTGCTAAATCAGTTACTTCTTCTTTTACTTCCTTAGCCGCTTGTTTTACTTTTTCAGCTTTCTTTTCAACTTTAGTTTCTACTTCTTTAACTTTTTTTTCAGCAACTTTCTTAACGTCTTTTGCTAACTCTTTAACATCTTTAACTACTTCTTTTGCTGCAGCTTTAGTTTTATCTTCTTCAGTAACATATTCCTCTACTGGTTTTCCTGTAGCTTCACAAATAGCATTATTTAAAACACCAAGTACGATTTTAACAGCACGAATAGCATCATCATTACCAGGAATAACGTAATCTACTAAGTCTGGATCACAGTTAGTATCTACGATACCAAATACTGGGATGTTTAATTTATGTGCTTCGTTTATAGCGTTAATTTCCTTTTTAGGATCAACTATAATCATAGCTTGTGGTAATTTTTTCATTTCTCTAAGTCCGCAGAAATATGAGTTTAATTTTTCATACTCTTTACGAATCTTAACTACTTCCTTTTTAGGTAACTTATCAAAAGTACCATCTTTTTCCATTTTTTCAATTTGATCTAAACGGTTAATTCTTCTTCTAATTGTTCTAAAGTTAGTAAGTGTTCCACCTAACCAACGTTTTGAAACATAGTAACTATCTGATCTTTTAGCTTCTTCTTCTGAAGATTCTTGAGCTTGTTTCTTAGTTCCTACGAAGATAACCTTTCCACCATTAGCGGCGATTTCTTTTAAAGCAGCATATGCTTCTTCAATTTTCTTTACTGTTTTTTGTAAGTCGATAATATAAATATCATCTCTTGAAGTAAAGATGTATTCTTTCATCTTTGGATTCCATCTTTTTGTTTGATGTCCAAAGTGTACACCTGCTTCTAGCAAGTAACTCATTGATACAACTGGCATTTTCTTTTCCTCCTTTGTTTTAACCTCCAAACCCTTCTTCTTTACATACTCATCCTCTTCGGACACACGAGTACGTAAATCCAAGTTTGTGCGTATTTCTTTCCTTAACAGAAAAGCCATGCTTATTATAACACATAAATATTATATGTTACAAGGTGTTTTTTTATATTTTATAAAGAAAAAAGAGCAAAAATTCCAATTAATTTTCCTCTTTTAATTTTATGATTTATATTATTAAAAACCTAAACATGAACTCATCCAATCTAACGCAAACTTACTATCAACATATGGTTTATCATTTACTATATTTTGATACCAATCATATTTTTCATTTTCAAAGCAAGTTAACACTTCTTTATTCTTTACTTTTGCCTGCAAATTTTCGGCATCTTCTTTTAACATATCTAACATATACTTTTCAGCTTCCATACCTATATATTTTTCTAATATAGTAGATAATTCATCATTAAATAAAAGGCAATCATATAAAAAGCTTTCCCCGTCAGCAGTTTGATCACAAGGACCACCTACCTTTACTGGCTTAACTGTTTTTCCATATAAAGGTCTTTTATCTTCTTCTAATTTACAACCACTATCAGTTAAATTAACACAATGCCCTCCTTTACCTAATATATCTACAACATCAGCGCCTTCATCTCTAGCCTTTAAATATAAAATAAATGTCCAAGCATCACCACAAAAACCATTAACTGGTTGACCTGCTATTGATACGTTTCCTTGTTTTAAAAGTTCTTTTATTTTCCCAAGTTTTAATAAGCCAGTTCTTTCATCTTGAAACTGCCTTAAAGAATATATACATCCCATTGTTTTGCAACATGATCCACCACATTCTGCGCACATAGCTTCATTTTTATATGTTTCCATCTTAAAATCCCCTTAAATAAAAATGTTACCCTTATTATAAACACAAAATTGTAAAAGTCAAGAAATTAATCTTGACTCTTGTTAGTACTTATCAAAAATATTCTTTTATCAAATGCTCCACGCCTATTTCTTTTACTTGTAGCAATTTCTTCTATCTCTTTCATATCACTATTTATAAGTTTTATTAAAGCTTTCATAACTTCATAAAGATCAGCTAATTCTTCTTTTATTTCATCAGTAGTATTTGCATTCACTACCTTATTGGCCTCCTCTAAAAGTTTTCTATTAAGCTCTTTTTCATATTCATTATCAGATAAAATTCTAGTTTCTACTATCTCGTTATTAGCTTTTATTACATTAGGAATATTATCTCTTACTAACTTATTGAATATTTTCATCATTTAACCTCTTAATATTTTTTATATCTTCTATTAGCGTTTTAAAAATTTCATCATTATCATATTTAGGTCTATCATATTCAATCCAAAAATCACTAGCAGTTTTTGATTTTTTATCTATTTCATTAGCTCTATCACCATAAAAAGGTAAATCTTCCTTCGCTTTTTCATAACTAAATGCACCTTGTAAATCATAAATTTTAGCCTGAAAGTCACATTCTATTTTATCAATGTGATAACAAAAGATCGATTCTTTTGTTTTTCTATCATTAAACTCATCAAGCAACATTTCTATTTCTTCTGCAGCAACTAAATCTTTTACTACTCCATGTACGCATTTTTTACCAAGTTCAATCTTATTATCAATTACCTCAATTGACCTTAAAGTAATATCTCCCATTAGTATTTCTTCTAATTCATGAAGGGTTAACATTTTTAATACTTTATACATATCTAACTCGAGTTCATATTCACTATCAATTGCAATTGCCAAAATAAGACATCCATATATGTGTTCTGCAACTGATTCTAATCTTTCTTTATTAATGTCCATTTCTATCCAACCAGTTCTTACCTTTTCTTTTAAACTATTTGCAAATAAATAAAAGTTTATTATGTTATTATTTTTCATATTTTCCTCCTACAAACTAATCGGATTAAAATCTAGTTCTATTTTAAGCCTATAGTTTCCTTCATATATTTTTATAAGTTCATTTAATGTATTATATAGCTTTTCATCTTTTTTATATTTTAATATAACTTGAAAGTTATAATTATTATTTATCTTTAAAACACTTGCCATTGAAGGTCCTAAAATACTTGTTGTACTACTTAAGTTATTTCTTAAAAAGATACTTACTTTTTTTGCTTCATTAATACCATAATCGAAATCTTTAGAAGTAATTTTAATTAACGTTATAAAACAATATGGCGGGTAATTAAGTTTTTTTCTAACCATCATTTCCCTTGCAAAAAATCCCTTATATTCATGTTTTGATGCGAAAATAATACTGTAATGATCTGGATTGAAGGTTTGAATAATTGCCTCCCCTTCTTTATCTGCTCTGCCTGCTCTTCCTATTACCTGATCAAGTAAGCTAAAGGTTTGTTCACTACTTCTAAAATTAGGTATATTAAGTGATGAATCTGCATTTACCACACCAACTAACGTTACGTTTGGAAAGTTAAGACCTTTTGCAATCATTTGCGTTCCTACTAAAATATCATATTTATCTTCATTAAAATCATTTATTATTTTAAAATGGGAACCTTTCTTACTAGTCGTATCTGCATCCATTCTAAGAACTCTAGCACTTTTAAAAATATTTTTTATTTCTTCTTCTATTTTTTGGGTTCCAGAGCCTATTTCCCTTACTCCCTGCTCATTGCAATTAGGGCACACTTCTTTTCTTCCAGTACCATAACCACAGTAATGACACCGCATCATACCTGATGTTTTATGGTAAGTAAGTGTAATATCACAGTTTGGACATTTAAACACATATCCACAAGAAGGACAAGTTAAATAATTTGAATATCCCCTTCTATTTATTAAAAGCATCACTTGCTCTTTTTTATCTAATCTATCTCGTATCTTATTTAGAAGTAGTTCTGAAAATAATCTATTTCCTTTTCTTATTTCTTTTTTCATATCAACTATTTGAACAAAAGGAAGTGGTTTTTCATTTACTCTTTCACCTAATTCTAAATAATCATAATATCCTTTTTTTGCTCTTGCAAAACTTTCTATAGTTGGAGTTGCACTACCTAAAACAACGGGGCAATTATGTGTTTTAGATCTTTCCATAGCAATGTCTAAAGTATTATACCTAGGATTATTTTCTTGCTTATAACTTTCTGAATGTTCTTCGTCAATTATTATTACACCAATATTTTTTAGTGGTGCAAAAACAGCTGATCTAGCTCCTATTACTACTTTTACTTCCCCTCTGTTTATTTTTCTAAATTCATCATATCTTTCTCCATCAGATAAAGAAGAATGAAGTATTGCTATAGTTTTACCAAATATTGCTTTAAACCTTGCGGTTATTTGCGGAGTCAAACTTATTTCTGGAACAAGTATTATTGCAGTTTTATTTTTTTCTATAACAGTTTTTACCACGTCTATATAAACCTCTGTTTTCCCACTACCCGTCACGCCATAAAGTAACATCGTTTTAGAAACGTTTAAATTTTCTTTTATTTTATCCGAAACAAGTTTTTGTTTATTAGTTAAATTAATATCTTTTTTATCAGATGAAAATTCCACTTTGCGATAAACTTCTTTTTCAAACTCAATAACAATATTATTTTCAATTAGTTTTTTTAATGATGATTTACTTCTTATTTCACTTTTTAAAACGCATTCATTATCCTTTAAAAAATCAATAATTTCTAGCTGGCTTTTTATTTTTATATTATTCTGTAATAATTTATCAGGACTAAGTTTTACATATTTAATGATTTTAGCTTTTGAATTGTTTTTATGATTTGCTTTTAAAGCTTTAGGAAGCATAGCTTGATAAGTATATATCAAAGAGCACAAATATTTTTTACTCATAAATTTTCCAAGGTTAATTAATTCCTCGTTTAATACAGTTTCTTTATCTACTACTTTTAATATACCCTTAGTATCATAGTCTTTTGGTTCTTTAGTATATTCAATTACGAAACCTTGAACAATTCTATTTGAAAAAGGGACTAGTACTCTTTTTCCCACTAAATCATCAGATAAATTATTTGGCACGCGGTATGTAAACATCATATTATTTGATTTTACCCTGGTTTCAATTAAAATATTTACGTACATACCATCATCTCCTTAAATATAATTATATCAAAAAAGAAGACTTATCTAAAGTCTTCTTAATCCCCATTTAATTCTTTTATTAATTAACTAGTCTTTTATTTCCAGTATAAGTCCATCCAGATACAGAAGTACTAGTTGACCATTTATATTTTTGTTCACATGATGTTTTATAAGTTTTTTCAGCCTTCTTTATATCACTATCACAAACCGTTTTAATACAATTTGTACCATCTAATACCGAGCCTGGATATTTATCACATGAATATGTAGTTTTTTGAGTAACAGTTGTTTTTGTACATTTAGTGCCACTTAATGTATAACCAGGATATTTATCGCATGAATATCTAGTATTAGAATTAGTTATAGCACAACTTAATTTATCACTAGTTTGAACGGAACCTGGATAATTCTTACAAGAACATACTTTAACTTTAGTTTTAACAGTACATTTAGTACCATTTAATGTGTATGTTTTTGTTGAAGTATTAGCAGGACAGAAATAGTCATGATAATCAACACATTTATTATCTGAAGTAAGCGTTCCTACTGTACAAGAATATGTAGTTACCTTTTTAGTACAATACTTTGGATCACTAGTTGCTGTAGTACCACTTGGGCACTTATATGAAGTATTCGTTTTTGTACAAGTCTTCTTTGATTCGTCTAGTGTATAATCAGAACCATATTTTGAACAACTATATGTTGTCTTTGGAGTATTTGATGTACAACCAGAACCGTTATCAGAAAATCCACTTGGGCATGTTTTTGTTATATTAGTAGGTTTCCTACACTTTGAACTACCATATAAAACATAACCTTGAGATGCATAAGCATCACACGAATAATGTGTTCCAGTAGAAACTTTTTTATATCTAAAGTATTTATAAACTGTAACAGTTGTAGCACATGTGTCACACGTTAATTCTTGCCATGTATCAACAAGAACTAATTTTTCATTAGCGTTTTCAAATTGTAACCCAGCTTCTCTTGAGGTTAACGTTGAAACATAAGACCACTTATATCCATCCGCAACAAGATCAGCATCTATTACATCATAATTTTGAATTTGAATATATTCTGATTTGGTAGTAGTTGTTGTTGCAACTGCACCTTTTACATCATAAGTATAAATTTTATCAGCTGTTATTTTTTGAGTAGTAACAGTTTCTTTTGCTGAATATGTAGTTTTTTTATAACCAGCATCTATTGTAGATGTTACGTATTGCGTACTACATTCAGCTGGCTTTAATTCAGTAGAACTATCAACAATTGGTTCTGCATCTTTAGTATCAACCGAAGATATATTTACCGTCTTTTTCTCCGCTGGATTAGTAACAACTTTAGAACCTACTTTTATACAACTATCCCCTGCTGAATAATAACCTGATGGGCATACATATTTATCAAATTTTTCAGTACAAACGTTTTTAACAAACTGATACTCATATATTTTACCAGAATTCTTTGTTGTAGTAACCTTACCTGGTTTTAAAGTGGTTTTCTTTTTTGTAGTAGAATCTCCTGCATATCCTGATTTAGAAGTAGTTTCTAACATTTTACATGTATCACTACAAATATCATAGCAACCAAAATGTTCTATTATGTAATCTTGCTTGTCAGAACATGATAAATATACTTTTATTACGTATTCGTTTTCTAATTTAGTAATTTCAATATATGAATCATCTTCACTACAATATTTACCGTTAGAATCCATTAAAGGTAATATAAGATGACTATCTATCATTTCCTTTAATGTCATTCTTTTAGAATCATTGATATTTTTTGGTAATCTTTCAACTGTATAATAAGAATTCGCAACATCCTTCATTCTATCAACATTATCAGCAAAGATTTGATTATTAAGTGGTTTTAAATCAGGCATTGGAAATAACCAAATAAGCAAGAAAATAAAAATAATAATTAAAATTAATCTTATTAATAAATCCTTTATAGTTAAGCCTCTTCTTTCTTCCATCAAAACTCCCCCTTTTGTTTGAATGCCATATATGTTATCACAAAAGTTATTAAATGTCAACTAATTTCAAACTACATTTAATAAGCTTCTTCTACATAATTATAATACTAAATAAAAAATAAAAAAAGACCTAATTTAATTAGGTTTCTTATTTAAGTATACAATTGTACATCCAGCGTTATGATGATTTAAATGAAATTCCTCGACTTTTTTATCTTTTTTTAAGATTTTATACGTTTCATCTTTTAAAGCACCCGTTCCAACACCATGAATAATCACTATTTTGCTGTTTCTTAAAATATAATTATCGTTAATAAATTCTTTAACTAATACTCTTGTTGAATCTCTTATTTCACCATGTAAATCAAGCGTTGGTAATGATTTTATAAAAATATCATCTAAGACTGTTTTCATAACTTAATCTCTGTTTTGAATTTTATATGCTTTAACTACGTTTTTAAGTAAACTTGCAATCGTCATAGGACCTACCCCACCAGGAACTGGAGTTATAAGTTTTGCTTTTTTACTTACTTCATCAAAACAAACGTCACCGCATAAACAATCATTTTCTTTATTTATACCAACATCTATTACAACGACGTCATCTTTAACCATGTCTTTCGTAATTAAATTTGGATGTCCTGCCGCAACTATTAACACGTCAGCTTTTCTTGTATAATCCTTTATATTCACGCTTTTTGAATGACATATACTAACCGTAGCATCTTGTTGTAATAATAATTGAATTAATGGTTTTCCAACTAAATTACTTCTACCAACTATACAAACGTTTTTTCCGGATAAACTTACGTTATACATCTTTAAAAGTTCCATCACACCTAAGGGAGTACAAGAAACTAAACACTCATTTTCTAAAACAAGGTTACCAACATTAGGATAAGTAAGACCATCAACGTCTTTTACCGAATTTATGGTATTAATTATTTTTCCTTCATCAAAACCTTGAGGTAATGGTAATTGTACTAACACTCCGTTAACACTTATATCATTATTGAGTCTTTCTATTTCTTCTATTACAACATTTTCTGAAATAGTTTCAGGAAATTTCATTTCTATAAAATTAATTCCAACTTCTTCACATGCCCTTTTTTTATTTCTAACATATATACTACTAGCTTTATTATCTCCTATTTGAATAACCGCAAGAGTTGGAATTAAATTATTTTTTTCGATTTCTTTTTTTATATTTTTCTTTAGAACTAAGCTAGCTTCTATACCATCTATTATATTGCTATTCATAATTAACACCTTCATATATCATATGATTATCACATAATTTCTTAACTCTTAATTTTAAATCCTCTAACACTTCTTTATTATCATAATTAGTCAAGCATGTACTTATTATCTTTCCTACTTCCTTAAAATCATTTTCATCAAATCCTCTTGTTGTCATAGCGGCACTGCCAAGTCTTATACCGCTTGTTATAAAAGGGGTAGTAGGATCATATGGAATCATGTTTTTATTACATGTTATGCCAATATCATCAAGAATTTCCTCTGCCTCCTTGCCGGTTAAATTAACAGATTTTTTTACATCTATTAAGATAAGATGATTATCAGTTCCATTAGTTACTATTTTAAAGCCTTCTAATTTTAATACGTCACATAATACCTTAGCATTTTTAACAACTTGTTTTTGGTATTCTATAAATTTTTTACTCATCGCCTCGTTAAAGCAAACCGCTTTTGCCGCAATAACATGCATTAAAGGACCACCTTGAATTCCTGGAAAAATAGTTTTATTTACTTTTTTTATTATTTTCTCATTATTAGTAAGGATTATACCACCTCTTGGACCTCTAAGTGTTTTATGTGTAGTTGAAGTTACAACGTCAGCATACTTACACGGATTTTGATGAACTCCTGCCGCCACTAACCCCGCAATATGTGCCATATCCACCATAAAATAAGCACCACAAGCCCTTGCTATATCACGAAATTCAATAAAATCTATTTTTCTAGAATAAGCCGATGCACCTGCTAATATTAATTTTGGTTTTTCTTTCAACGCAAGTTTTCTTAAAGCATCATAATTAATTTGACAAGTTTCTTTTTCAACACCATAATGAATAAACTTATAATCTTGCCCAGAAAAACTTAAATCATGACCATGTGTTAAATGTCCGCCTTCATCTAAGCCCATTGAAAGTATTTTATCACCTTTTTTTAGTAACGCTCTATATACCGCCATGTTTGCAGATGAACCAGAATGAGGCTGAACGTTTGCATATCTAACACCAAATAACTTTGTTACAGAATCAATTGCCGCATTTTCAATTTCATCAACAAACTTACATCCGCCATAATATCTTTTGGCAGGATACCCCTCAGCATACTTGTTTGTTAAAATGCTTCCCTGTGCTTTAAGAACGTTTTCGCTTACAAAGTTTTCTGACGCAATAAGTTCTATTGTATTTTGTTGTCTTTCTTTTTCTTTTTCGATAATCTCAAATATAGAATTAACCATTATAAATCATCTCCTTTAAACTTCTATAAACTTGTTTAACTTTATTGAGTATATGAATTTTTTTACTTTTTTTGCGTTCATTTTAGCCTTAATTCCTATCTCATATAAATCTAATTGTTTTTTATACATTTCTTTTAACTCTTCTAAAGAAGAAACATTGTCAGTTTTATAATCAACTATTGTATAAACATCATTTTTAATGAATAATAAATCTATTACTCCACTGGTTAATATATTACCACTTTTTAAAGAATTATCATAGTATGTAGCAGGTACTTCAAAACTAATAGGCATTTCTTTGTAAACTAAGTCACTTAATAGTAATTCATCATAAATAAAAGAGGTTAAATACGCAAAAACGTTATCTAATTTAATCATTTCTAATTCTTCTTTTATTATATCACCATTTTGCACAAAATGATCTAATTCTTCCTTTAAAGAATTAATACTATATTTCTTTATTGGTAAAAGTTCGAAAATTTTATGATATAAAGTACCTAAATTAGTGTGATTTATACCATCATTCATAAAGTTTGGTTTTCTTAAAAAAGTACTATGTTTTTTTATATCACTCACGCTTAAATAAATAGGTAAATTAGCGTCTTTTAAATCATATTTAAAACTTGATATTTTATTAAACCATTCCTCATCAAATAATTCTTTTGCTTTTTCTTCTTTCTTTAAGAATTCTGTTTCGTCTATTTGCACTGCGTTTATAAGTTCTAAAATAACCTTAGACTCAGTTGCAAAGGTCTTTGGCAAAACCATACTAAAACTCCTAAGGTCTCTTAAAGAAGGATGCCTTAGAAGACAGGCTATTAATATATCTAAATAATTTTTAACTCCCTTTAAATAAAGTTTAGATATTATTTCTTTATCTCCTATTTTTGAAGAAACCTTAGTAACCAAACTAGTAAGGTTATTAGTAAATCCAGTTATTACTATCTTTTCTTTAGCACGCGTTAAAGCAACATAAAGAATTCTAAGTTCTTCAGATAACATCTTACTTTTTTCATTTTCTTTAAATACCATCATTGGAACTGATTCATATTTTAATTTATATTCGTTATCTTTGATATTACAAGCAAAACCTAATTCATCATTTATCATAACATCACTTCGAACATCAGAAAAGTTAAAGTTTTTACCAGTTTCACTTAAAATAACAACTGGGTATTCAAGCCCTTTTGACTTATGAATCGTAGTAATTAAAACATTATCTCCTTCTGATAATGGATTTACACCCTTTAATGACCCTTTGTTTAATATTACTTCTTCTAAATAATCTATAAATTCATGTAAACTTTTAGTTTCTTTTTCTTCAAAGTTGTTTGCGTGATTAACCATTTGAATAAGGTTCTTAACTCTTCTTTTACCACCTTTTAAAGCTGATAAAATTGGAATTACATTAAAGGTTTTATAAATCTTGTTTAACAATTCATGCAATCTATTATTAATGGAGAATTTTCTTAATAAATTTATTTTATTAAGAAAGTTGTTTAGTGATTCTATGCTAGAACAATTTATGGTTTCATACAATGAAACTTTTTTATTTCCACTTCTAAGAAGCGCTATATCATTCAAATTAACTCCTACTAAAGATGAGTTTAAAATACTCATTAAAGAAATATCATCATATGGATTATCAATTATCTTAAGCATGTTTATGATAAGTTTTACCTCGTAGTTATCAAAATACTCATTAGACGATTCCATATAAACACTTATGCCCCTTTTATCTAAACTTTCTGCAAAAATATTACTGTTTTTTAAAGACCTTAAAAGAATTACAATATCGCTAGGTTTAATATTTCTCCATAAACCTTTCTTATTGTCATAAACTTTATACTTATTATCAATTAAATCTTTTATTTTATCGGCAACTATAATAGCCTCTTTTTGAACCTTAGTTAAATCGTCCGATTCGTCTTCTTTCTTTTGCATACCATCAATTATCAAAATTTCAGTATCAAGATTTTTACCATGTTCAAAAGATGCTCCCAAATATAATTTTTCATCTTTATTATAAGTTACCTCACCAAAATAATTCGTCATTGTATTTTCAAAAACAAAGTTACAAAAATCTAAAACTTCT
>CAYVPV010000034.1:0-12512 GCA_964453925.1 uncultured Muribaculaceae bacterium
CTAGAGAATACCTCTTTCATTGGTTATTTATAATATCACTTTTTATAGATTTGTCAATTCCCTGTTTAGGGAATAAGTAGTATCTTTAAGAAGTTGGTATATAAAAATTAGTTTAATTGCTTTATAAATGATTCTAATTCGTTTATTTCAAGTTTGTTTGATAAATTACCTATATAAATAGTTTTTGAGTAATTAAAGGCTAAAAAAGTTATTCCTTTAATAATTACTCTATGTGGTTCAATGTATGATAGATTAGTTCTATCTATTTTTCTTATATTACCATTAATTATAGTTGGAGTAATATTACAAAATCCACATATAAATTCTATCTTCTTTTTTAATTCATCATCAAACTCTAATTCTTTCTTTACAATATTAATCATTTAAACCTGTCCTTTCTTTAACTTAATCAACAAAAAAATACCAACTTCTTTTAGAAATTGATATTTCCTATATTAAATCCAAATCTATAAAAGTCTGGAGGGATTTCCCAATGGTGCCGCTTGTAGGAATCGGACCTACAGCTAATCATTACGAGTGACTTGTTTTACCATTAAACTAAAGCGGCATATAAAGTTCTATTTAAAGAACCCATTTACTACGTATTTTGTTTCATTTATAACCATGAAGGCATCTTTATCTATGTTGTTTATTATGTTTTTTAAGTCATTTAAGTGTTTCTTATCCAATTCTATGAAAAGCATTAGTTTTTTTACGTTATCTTTACCAGTACAATTTATTTGAGATACTGCAAATCCGGCGTCTCTTATTTTATCTACATCTTCTTGGGAATCATTTTTAACTACTACTTGAGCGGATATTTTCCCATTTATTAACTTATTAGATAACGTGGTACCAATAAATGTACCTATGGCATATCCTCCTGCGTATGAAAATGCTATCCACAAGCTTTTCATGTTTGCACTTAATGCTTCTTTAACAACTAAAAACCAAATGATAACGTCAATAAAACCTAGTATTGTTGCAAGTAATCTTTTGTTTTTAACAGTTAATACTGTAACAAAAGTTGCAAGCGATACATCAACAACGCGTGCAAAAAAAATTATTAAACACATTGAAAGTAAACTCATTTTTCTTCTCCTTATTGCTAGACTTATAATAACATAATTATTTTTTTTCTTCAATAGAAAAAATAATCATATAGTGGTATAATGTACACATTGGAGGTTTTTTATGAATAAAAAATTATATATTAGAAAAAATACGATTATCTTGTTTATAATTAATATTATAGTTTTAATTACCATGATATTTTTTAAAGTTTACTATACTGCAAAGTTGTACTCAAATATTTTAGTTAACGTTATATTTGTTGTAAACATAGTTTTATTATTAATAGGTATTATTTTTAATATACTTATTTTAAAAAATTCTGATAAGTATGATAAACCGTTATTATTGAAAGTAGTTATATCTATTTTTATAGTTTACATACTACTAAATACTATATTTATGTTTTTTGTTAATAAATCTTTGAATAATAATTATATAAAAATCAATGAAAAGCTATCATCATATTGTGATACTTTTGGGTGTGATAGATATGAAACAATAACTGGTAATGGCTATAAAGAATTTGTTATTAAAAAAGTGTATTTTGATTATAATAATGAGGAAAATGATTTAGAAATAGTTACTAAATATAATACTAAGGAAGTAATATCTGTTAAGGCAACAATATATTCTAAAAAAGATATGTTTTCGGAAACAATTATATATGATGAATTAAAAAATTATTTTTTAAATTTCGAATATGAAATAAAAGAATCAAAAATAAAAGAGGCTTTCGATAATAGAATAATATCATCAGTTATTGATAATAATGCTACGTATAAAGTAACTGAGGTATATAAAGATGAAGAACTTCAAAAGCTTAAAACAACCATTACTTTAAAGTTAAAACAAGAGTAATCTTGTTTTTTTCAATATTTTATGTTAATCTTATAAGAGAATAATAAGAGGTGATTATATGGGTGTA
Organism: uncultured Muribaculaceae bacterium; assembly: GCA_964453925.1. Taxonomy (GTDB): domain Bacteria; phylum Bacillota_I; class Bacilli_A; order RF39; family UBA660; genus Aphodocola. The sequence continues at coordinate 2,000 of CAYVPV010000034.1, forward strand.
ATAATTGAAGCTTTTACAGAAAACCCAATGTTATTAGTGGCAGCAACCGTATTTTTGATATGCGTTGTTATTGGATTTTTTGGAGATAGATATTTAAGAAGTCAAGGTAAAATAGGTAAAATATTAGAAAATGATAAAGGGGAAAAAGAAGAGATTACTAAAGAATCCCAAAAGGCTGATGAATTAACAGAAACTAATCCTACTTTAATAACTAGCGAAAACGTAAATAATGTTAATCTTGACACTCAGACTACTATTCCAGTTTTAGAAACTGAAGTACCCTATCAATCTATTAATGGGGTTGCAACTTCTACGGATACAAATACTATTGTGGATAACTCTCCTTTGAATAATAGTTTTGTGACGCCTCAGGAAAATGTATCAGTTATTAACCAACAAGTTGATATAGCAAATAATGTGGTTACTAATCCCCTAAATACTCAATCTCAAGAAATAAGTGAACCAATAGTACCAGAAATATATCCTGCCGAGAATAATCCACAGGACACTTTAGATACATCCGTACCATTTGATGGACAAATTGTATCTGATGAAAATATTAACAATATATTCTAAAAAAATTCCTTATGAAATAAGGGATTTTTATTTCTTAGAAAAATTTACCTTAAAAATAATATCTAAATATGTTATAATTTTGATATAATAGTTTAGAAACGTAAAATCCAAACACAAAATATTTTTCAAATATGAAATATATTTTGCTATATTTTAGGAGGAAATATGACAGTAGATAATATTTTAACCATTATAAAAGATATAATTGATGTATGTTTAGTATGGGCAGGTTTATATTTTATTTTAAAGAGCATTAAAAATAATGTTAAGTTTACCATGCTATTTAAGGGAATTATAATAATAGTTGTTATTAAGTTAGTAAGTGATTTATTTGATTTAACAGCAATTGGGTTATTATTAGAATATGTAGTTATGTGGGGGCCACTAGCGCTTGTTATAATATTCCAACCGGAAATAAGATCTGTATTGGAACAATTAGGTAGATCACAACTACTTGGAAGACATAAAGTGCTTACAATATCTGAAAGAGAAAGAATTGTGTATGAGATGGGTCTTGCTTTAGAGTATTTAAAAAAGCATCGTATTGGAGCTTTAATAGTAATTGAAAGAGATACTTCTTTATCAGAGTATATTGAAAGATCTAAAAAGTTGTATGCTGAAATATCAAATGAGTTATTAGTTGCGATATTCTTCCCAGATAATCCACTTCATGATGGTGGTGTAATAATACAAGGTGACAAGATAACTAGTGCAGGGGCAGTATTTCCTACTACCGTTGAAATGAAGTTTAGTAAAAGACTTGGTACAAGACATAGAGCAGCCATTGGAATCAGTGAAGAATCTGACGCAATAGCAATAATAGTATCAGAAGAAACTGGTAGAATTTCAATTGCTATAAATGGTGATTTGAATTATAACTTATCATTGGATGAAGCTAAGATGCTTATTTTAGATGAGTTAAAGCCAAAGAAAACTGCTGAATTTGATTATGAAAAAGAAAACGAAAATGAGGATGGTGATGATAATGAGTAAGATATTTAAAGCCATTGGTCATTTATTTAGAGTAATAGGGCGTCTTATTGATAAGAAAATAGTTCTTCCGATAACTAAATTTTTTGTAGGTATTTCAAATAAATTTAAAGGAAATGGGAGAAGTTTTGAAAAAATTCTTACTAGAAAACCAGGACTTATAATAGTTTCTTTGCTTATTGCTTTAGGGGTTTTCTTCCTAGCGGATAGTAAAACTACATCTTTAGTTGAAACTTCTGCAGAAGTTTTATATGATCAACCCATTTCCGCCACTTATAATGATGAGGCTTACGTGGTAGAAGGGCTTCCTGAAACAGTTGATATAACCTTAATTGGTAGAAAATCTGACGTTTATTTAGCAAAGCAATTGCCAACTAATGATATAACAGTTGATTTAACAGGACTAGAACCTGGTGTTCATAAGGTTAATTTAAAATATAAAAAAGCATTAAGTTCTGTTGAGTATAAACTTGATCCTTCAGTTGCTACCATTGTAATATACGAAAAGGTATCTGAAGAAAAAGAAATAAATTATGAAGTAATTAATAAAGATAAGATAGACTCAAAATTAATGGTAGAGGATGTAACATTAAGTACTGATAAAGTTTTCGTTAAAGGGAATGAAGCAACGCTTAATGAAGTAGCTTCCGTAAAAGCTTTAATTGATCTTAAGAACTTAGTTGATCCAACCGTTGGTGAACAAGAGTTAAAAAATGTTAAATTAGTTGCATATGATAGCAATGGTAAAAAGGTTAACGTAGAAATTGTGCCAGGAGAAGTGAGTGCAACTGTTAAAATAGCATCCCCTCAAAAAGAAGTACCAATTAGAGTTATACCTAAAAATTATAAAAACATTGTTTTTGGTAAAGCAATTAGCAATATAACAACTGATATTAGTAAGGTAACTATATATGGTAGTTCAGATAAACTAGATAAAATAACATATATTCCGGTTTATGTTGATGTTAGTGATCTAAAAGAGGATAAGAAATATTCTATAACTATTACTAAACCGACGGGTGTAAGAGCAATAAGTGAAAATTCAGTTAGTGTATCAGTTACGTTAGGTGATGAAACAACTAAAGAAATAAATGATGTATATTTAGAGTATGAAAATTTAGAAGATGGATTAGTTGTCCAAGCAATAGACCAAAGTAGTACTAAAGTAAATATTAGTGTTAAAGGTGTTCAAAGTGTTCTATCCGAATTAGACCCAACTACGATAAAAGCTTATGTAGATTTAAAAGGATTAGGAGTAGGAGAACATGAAATACCTGTAGAAGTGACAGGTTCAGACTTAAGGGTTAAGTATTCTTCTAAGACAACTAAAGTAACTTTAAGAATAACTGAAAAAAATTAGAAATATAATAAAATATGTTGACAAATGTACCAATTTAAAGTAGAATTTAAACTGGTACATTTTATAACCCACATAAGTTTACCCTGGGAAAGTGAACTTATAAAGGAAAGGAAATAAAATATGACAACATTTATGGCTAATGCCTCAAACATTAAGCGTAAATGGTATGTTATTGACGCTAAAGGTAAACCACTAGGTAGAGTAGCTTCTAAGGCTGCTGTTGTGTTAAAAGGAAAACATAAAGCAACTTATACTCCACATGTTGATTGCGGTGATAACATTATCATTATTAACGCTAAAGAAGTAATATTAACAGGAAACAAATTAGATCAAAAGATTTACTATAACCACAGTGGTTATACAGGAGGTTTAAGAGAAAGAACCGCTAAAGAAATGCGTGAAAATTATCCAGTAGAAATGGTTGAAAGAGCAGTAAAAGGAATGCTTCCAAAAAATAGATTAGGACGTAAAATGTATAAGAAACTATTCGTATACGAAGGTGCTGATCATAAACATCAAGCTCAAAAACCAGAAAACTTGGAAGTTTAAGGAGGAAAATAAATGGCAAAAACATTCATTGGTACAGGTCGTCGTAAAAGCTCTGTTGCAAGAGTTAGAATGACTTCAGGAAAAGGTAAAATTACCATTAATGGTAGAGATGTAAATGAATACCTTCCTTTTAAAACTTTAGTTATGGATTTAACGCAACCTTTAGAAGCAACTAAGACAACTGATAAGTTCGATATTGATGTGACGGTTCATGGTGGTGGTTTCTCTGGCCAAACTGGAGCTATCCGTTTAGGTATTACAAGAGCATTATTACAGTATGATCAGAATACTGATCCAAGTTCTGATTCTTCATTTAGAAAGATATTAAAGCAAGCAGGATTTATAACTCGTGACGCAAGAATTAAGGAACGTAAGAAATATGGTCTTAAGAAAGCACGTCGTGCACCACAATTTAGTAAACGTTAATATTTATAAGTTTCAATATTTGAAAAAGCACGATAATTCGGGCTTTTTTTTCTGTTATGAATTATGAAACTTTGAGACGTAGACTACAAAATTTTCATAATTCCTCTGCTTAATTGCCGTTCTCATATCCTAACTTTTATAGTTTAAGATATTTATGATATAATTAATTATGTAAAAAAATTATTTATTAATCAAAATAAACATAAAATGGTGTAGTTGAGTAAACTGAAAAATATAATAGTATAAAGTATTTAATTAAAAATATGATATAATAGGTACAATAAGGAGTAATAACATGTCCTCATCAGGGAAATTGAATATTCTTAGTCAAGTTTTAGCGACTGGAAATGCTATTGATAACATGGAGTTGAATAATTGTGTTATAAATTTTGCTAAGTCTAAAAATGATAAAGCTAGTCGGGTGGCTATTAAAAGTTATCATAAGTATTGGAAGTTATCGTGGCTACTTTGGATTGTTTTCATTTCCATATTGTTTGCAGGTATATTTGTAATTAACAAACAATATAAAAAATTGAATGATCCAGGTAATTTAAAATATGAAGAAGTTGTCACTGGCTATATTAATAGTAAAACAGGTATGGTGGATTATACATATATGGGATTTGAGCATTTTCCTATTTCAAAAGCATCATGGATTTCAGATCTTGATTTAAAAGATGGAACAGGTGTTAATGTTTTTTTAAATAAAAATTCTGAACCTATTCATATGTCTAAGTTTTATAATAAGTATACGGCATTATTTATCTTTGTACCATTAATTATTGCTTTGTTAATTATAGGTATAATATTGATTAATAAAATTTCTGCTAAGAAATTTGCTGATTATAAAACTGGTTTATATATACTATATTACCAATTGCAGATGATCCAAAGTTTGAAATTTTAGTAGAAAATTTAGAATATCAAAAACTAGACTTTTCTGCGGAGAATTTAAATACAAAAGAAGCAGTAGATTTAAGAAAAGCAAATAAAACTCAAGTTATATGTGGAATTGCATTAATTATTGAAGTTTTACTATATTCATTTATAAATACATATGTATTGGGAAATTACTTTGCACAAGGACTAAGTTTATTTGCCTATGTTGTTATTATTGTGCTTATTTTACCATTTGTTATTATAGCGGTTAATGCTGATTATAAAGCAAGAAAATTAAAAGGAATTATAGCTAAACAAAATTACCATAGAATTTTTAATAACGGAAAAAGTAACAGTAAAAAAATTAATAAGTATAAAACATGATAAGTAATCTATAAATGGGTAATATTTTTGAATAAATAAAGAGATACTGATTTAGTTATAATTAATATAAAACCTTGGTATATCCAGTTTTTTTTCTTTTTCTAAATGTGATATTCTATTTTTAGGAGGTAATTATGAATAAAAGAAAAGCGATAAAAATTAGTATTGATGATATCGTTAATTATTGGTTTAGAAGAGTAGATGAATCTGATTTAAGTGTGGATATGGCAGGTGCCTATAAAAGATGTTAGCGATGTGGGTGTGAAAAAAATTACAAAGATGCCATATAATACCACATTCTAAGGGGAGGAAAGGACGAACCATCAAATTTGGTTTTATTATGTAAAAGATGTCATGCAAAAGGTCCAAATGTAACTGATTCTGAAATAATGTGGGATTGTATTAAATCATATAGCGTTCCATTTTGTGATACTTTTTGGACTGTTTTAGGAAATAAAGAGTATGAATTTATTTATAATAAAAGTGTTCCTGATGAATTAAAGGCTTTAGGGATAACGGATCACCGTGAGATAGGTAAACGGTTTAAAAAATGATAAATGATTTAAAGAAAGAAGCATCTATTCATTTTGGGCAACCATATTTAATAATGCAACAGTGGCTGGTTTATATAGAATGTTTATAAAACAAATAGCTAAGGAATTATGTAAAGAAATATCAGACAATAAACCAGATCGCATTTGGCGGATGAAGTAATAAAGAATTTTGACATATTTTATACAATCGTATGTTTTACTATTATGATAGTCACTAATAAAAGACATATTTTAACATTAATTAATAAACATTTAATAAATTTGTGTTATAATTTAAAATAGGTGATGCTAGGTGAAAACAAAAGAGTTTAAAACCTTAGATGAGCAGATCGAAATATTAAAAAGCCGTGGGTTGGTTATTAATGATGTTGATAAAGCTGAAAGTTTACTTTTAAGAGAAAACTACTTCTTTATTAATGGTTATAGACATATATTTATGAAGAATCATAAAGATGATGTTTTTATTAAGGGAACCACTTTTGAAGAGTTATACGCAGTATTTCAATTCGATAGAAGTTTTAGAAACATCTTATTTAAGAATTTGCTTATCGTAGAGAATAACTTGAAATCGATAATAGCATATAAATTGTCTAAGAAGTATGGTATTAGAGAAAAAGACTATTTAAAACCTTCTAATTTCTCTCAAGATATAAAGAAGGTTCGGCAGGTTAACGATGTTTTAAATAAGGTTAAAAGACAAATTAAATTAAATGGAAGACAACATAGTGCAACCCTCCATTATTTAAGTAATTATGGTTATGTTCCTCTATGGATTTTGGTTAAATTATTATCATTTGGAATGATTAATGAATTATATTCCATACTAAAACCGGAAGATAAATTATCAATAGCAGAATATTATGATTTAGATGTTGAAACGCTTGGAATATATATTTCATTACTTTCTAATTATAGAAACTTATGCGCACATGAAGATATTGTCTATGATCATCGTACCCAAAAAGAAATACCTGATAACAGGTACCATAGAGAACTTAATATACCAATGATGAATGATGAATATATATATGGTAAGAATGATATATTTGCAGCGGTTATAATGTTAAAATATATACTTACAAAAAGTGATTTTACTGACTTTATAAATGAAGTTAGTTATGATTTAAGTTTACTTGATGGAAGAGTAAATGTTATACCGCAAGTAAAGATTTTGGATAGAATGGGATTCCCTGAAAATTGGGAAGAGATTTCTAAAATTTAAATAGGAGATGACTTTAATGGATAAAGTAGAATTAATAAACTCAGATGGTTCTAATAACAATTTAAATAATACAAATAAGAAAAAAAACAAATTTAATAATGGTCTTAAATTTGCCATAATTATATTAGTTGCTTTTACTCTTGGCGTAGGTTTAATGTATTGGTATAGTGTTAATAATCCTAAAGTAATTACTAAAAGCAGGGTTACTTCTAATACTAAAGTAACTGAGGAAGCAATGGAAGATGCGATTGATAAAATTTATGATGCCGTTTTATGTATTGAAGTTATGAATGATGATGCTTCAGTGTCAAGTTCTGGTACTGGTTTTGTGTATGCTAAAGATGATAAATATGGTTACGTACTAACAAACGCCCATGTTGTATCTGGTGCTAAGAATGTGCAAGGACTTATGTCTGATAATGAAACTGTTGATTTAACTATATTAGGAACTGATACATACACTGATTTAGCGGTTCTTAGAATGGACGTAAATAAAGTTAAACAAGTAGCAAGTATAGGAACTAGCGAAAATACTAAGGTGGGTAATACGGTATTTACTGTCGGTTCACCACTTGGTTCTTCATATGCTGGTACTGTTACAAAAGGTATCTTATCTGGTAAGGAAAGGTTGATAGAGACAAGTTCATCTAATGCTGGTTCTATAACAGGAGAAACTTATATTGTAAAGGTACTTCAAACTGATGCTGCGATAAGCCCAGGAAATAGTGGTGGCCCACTTGTTAACTTAGCAGGTGATGTTATTGGTATTACATCTTTAAAATTAGTAGATGAACAAGTAGAGGGTATGGGTTTTGCTATTCCTATTGAAGATGCTATGAATTATGTTGATACATTAGAACAAGGTAAAGAAATTGAAAGACCAATAGTTGGTGTCCAAATACTTGATTTAACTAATAAATATGCATTATATAGATATGGAATTAACGTTGATTCAAGTATTAAATCCGGTGTTATATTAGTTAAAGTAAATAGTGGATATCCTGCTAGTAATGGCGGATTAAAAGATGGTGATATTATAACAAAAATAGATGGTAATGCTATTACAACGGTATCAGAGTTTAAATATGAATTATATAAACATAATATAGGTGATACGATAGAAGTTACTTATTATAGAGATGGCAAGGAGAACACAACAAAATTAACTCTAAATAAGACTAGTTAAAGAAGTTATTAGTAAATAACTTCTTTTTAATATAATAAAATACTGGAAGAAAATAAGAATTTATTGATTAAGATATTGAAAAGCTATTTAGTTATAGAACAACAGAAAACAATATAGAAACTACTCAAAATTAAGTAGAAATAATTAATGTTTTAGATTAATAAGTAAATTAGAAGAAGTTCTAATTACCAACGAACAAGGATTATTAAATATGAAAGGACTTTATTAGATTTTAGGTAATAATAAACAAATTTACATTGGCGTATTAAAAAACATAATAAAAGATATGAAATAATTGGACAAACAGAAATATTTAACTCATATGCTATTATTTGAAATACCATATTCTTTTGCAAGATACAAACTTGATATACCTTCGTTATATTTTTTCTACAATTCCTTCTTTTTCCTAAACAGAATATTTTCTAAACTATTACTCTTTTGAAACTAAAAAATACACCTCCTTTCGGAAGTGTATTTTAACATAACTTATTAAACTTTTTTTGATGTATACTCTAAAGGGTGCAGTTTCAATTAATTCCTGTTTTTAATAGTAGGCTTTAGTAATATTTATTCCATCTACAAAATTTATGTCTTCAAAAGATGTATCAATATAGCTTCCCTGTTTTACATATATTGTTAAATCTGCATATCCTTTATTCCAATCCATAATGGTAGCTTTTCCAACTAAAGAATTTTTTACACTTTTTAGTGTACTAGGTAAATAGATTTCTTCTAAACTTGGGCATCCTGCAAATGGGGATTTTTCGATGCTTTCTGTACCTTCTTTAATTGTAACACTTTTCAAATATTTGCAAGACATAAATGTAAAATCTTCTATTGTATTTACTGTGCCAGGTATCTCTATACTCTCTATTGCAGTATCATAAAAAGCATAATTTCCTATTGTTTTTAAAGTTTCACCAAATTTTATCTCTTTTAAATTTTGACATCCAGAAAAAGCATCATGTCCTATTTCTTCTAAAGCTTGACCAAATTTTACCTCTTTCAAATTTTGACATTGATAAAAGGCTCCTGCTCCGATTGTTTTTATTGTATCTGGTAAAACAACCTTTTCTAAAGAAGAGCCATCAAAAGCGTGATCACCTATTATTTCAATGGATTCCCCAAAGTCTATTTCCTTAAGTTTTGTACAATTATTAAAGGCTCTGGATTCTATTTCTATCACGGTATCTGATAAATCTATTTTTTCAATAGCAGTGTTTTCAAATGCCCCACTATCAATCTTTTCTATATGATTCCCCATAGTGACAGTTTTTAAATTAACACAATTTTCAAAAAAGAACATAGGGATTTCTTTATAGTTTTCAGGTAACACTACGGATTTTAGATTGCTACAATTTTGGAATGTAATTGTGTCATCTAATTCGGTGTCTGCATTCAGGAATATAACTTCTTCTACAACATTATTTACATAATCTTCGCTCGAATTTCCAAACAAGTTAATGCTCGCCCAAGAAGAAATACTTATACAATCTTTTGGAATAATTAAAATCGTTTGTTCCTTCCCAAGATCTGTAAGCCCATTTATAATAATACCATCATCATCTTCTTCATAATTATAATATTCATAATACTCATCTTTCCACAAAGAATCATAATTCTTCTTATTATCTTTTTTTCCATTACTAAAAGATATAACAATACCTATTGCTATTAAAGAAACAGCAATTAATGTTATAATTATATAAATTATTTTACTTTTCACAAAATTCATTTTTTTATCATCTCCTTCAAGCTAAAAATATCATATAATTACTTTTATGTCAATTTATAAACAAAAAGTCCTTACGAAGCTATGTTATTCGTAAATTTTGCACCTTAGTTTGATTTATTTTATGCAATTTTTTTATTCCCTTTAAACTTATGCTATAAAACATTCAACTCATTATACATTGTATTAGTACACAGTAGTAACAACCATTCGCAATATCTACTATAATCATGTATCACTCAATCTAGGTATTAATCATACAATACTTTGAAGGAAGTGATAATATGATTATAGTAGATGCTGGACATGGTGGATCAGATCCGGGAGCATCGAGTGGGGATATAGTAGAAAAAGATTATACTTTAAAAATGGCTAATTACATGTATAACAGATTTAAGGACTTAGGCATACCTACTGTTATTACAAGAACGACAGATACTACGCTTAATCCAACGGATCGTATAAATACTATTAGACCTAACATAACTAGTAGTAATGATATAGTTATATCTAACCATTTAAATGCTGGTGGTCATACTTAGCTCTCTCAAGAAATAAATTTATAAGGGTATTAAGACGGCTGTATTTAAACGATTAATTTAAATAGTATAATTATCTAGAAAGATAATAATTAGGCTAAAATAGTGTTTAT
>CAYVPV010000035.1:0-10474 GCA_964453925.1 uncultured Muribaculaceae bacterium
TTTTTTGCATGAATTAAAAGTACCTGCTATAACGATATATTTATTAGCTTTCTCATTAATCATTTCTAAAGTTATATCATTTTCCTTTAATAACTCGTTATAAAACATATTTACTTTTTCTAACTTATCATAAAAATCTATATAAGTAGCAGATAAATCTAAACCTCTAATATTAATGAAATTATCTTTTTTCATAATACTTTTTATCATTCTTAAAAAAGCATAAATATTACATTCGTAGCTTTGTTTTTGATCATACATTTTCATTTCTGGTATTTGTATATTAAATTTATAACAAGTATTTTTTAAAATTTCTTTATTTAAACAAGTTTCTTCTAATCCATTTTCATAAATATCTTTTTCTAAAGTAGTATTACTTTTATTATTTAAATATTCTTTTTGATATTTTAATATATCCCCTGATTTTATATCTTTATTCATAGTATCACCATATACATTATACAATATTTTTTAATTAATTCATAAATAAAGTTAAGACAGTTTATTATTATAGGGTTATAGAAAAAGTGAAATTAATATGATAAAATTATAGTAATAGTTTAAATAAGTAGAGGTATGATTGAAAATGAAAAAAATATATTTAGTTCACTGTTGGGATGGTACTTGTGAAGATGGTTGGTATCCATGGGTTTCAAATGAATTGAAAAAGTTAGATATAAAAGTTATTAGATTTGATATGCCCAATACAGAACATCCTACTATAGAAGAATGGGTAAAAACATTAGATGAAAAAGTTGATAATTTAGATAAAGAAACATATTTTATTGGTCATAGTATTGGATGTCAAACCATAATGAGATACTTAGAAAAAAGTAATGATAAAATTGGAGGTATTTTATTTGTTGCACCATGGCTTGAATTATTGCCATATGCTATAGAAGATGAAGATTCATATAAAACTGCAGAACCATGGATTAATACATCAATAGATTTTGATAAAATAAAAAAGGTAACGAATAACATTAGGTGCATTTTTTCTAGTGATGATTACTTTGTATCTACAAATCAAGAACAAGAATTTAAAGATAAGCTAAATGCAAAAACTTTGATGGTAGAAAACAAAGGCCATATTAGCGAAGAAGATGATATTTTCGAATTGAAAGAAATATTAATGGAAGCTAAAAATATGTTAAAAATATGATTATTATGTTATAATTAAATTAGTTAAAGGGCTAGTACAGACTTTTATGTTTGTATTAGTTTTTTTAATTAAAGGAGTAAGAGTAGTGAAAAAAGTAATATTTATTTTATTAGTATCAATAACAATGTTTATTGGTATAGAGAAAGTATCTGCTGGTAGAGGTTGTTGCTCTCATCATGGTGGACAAGCTTATTGTAGTGGTGGAAGATGGGTTTGCAAAGATGGCACATATAGCCCAACTTGCACATGTAGTGGTGGTTCATCTTATAATTCGACTACTAGAGTAACAACAACTAAAAAACAAGTTTATGGGTGTATGGACAAAAATGCAATAAATTATAATTATAGTGCAAACGTATCGGATGGTAGTTGCGAGTATGAAAAAACAGAAACTATAAAGCGTAGCATTTATTATAGTACTGAAACAAAGGGGACCTTAACTAGTGGTAAAAAAGAAGTTATTAGAGAAGGAAAAAATGGAGAAAAGGAAGTAACAGTTAAAAAAATAGTAAATGAAAGCGGTACCGAAATTTCAAGTGAAACTATTAATGAAACCGTTATTGTAGAACCTGTAAGTGAAATAATTGAGTATCATGCTATAACAACTAAGGCTGAAGTATCTGTAAACAAAGAAGGAAAAAGAAGTAATACACCACTTGTAGTTACAATAATTTTATTATTGATAAATATATATTATGGTTATAAAAATAAGGATGCTAACCTTTTAATAAATAAAATAAAGTTGATTGATTCTTGGCCTAAATATATTTTATATATCTTATACTTTATATTTATAATTCCAGTGTTTGTAGATACTGTATTAGTAATAATAGATTGTGTTAAAAAAAATAAACAAAATTAAAACTTGCTTTTTAAAAAGTAAGTTTTTTATTATGTTATAATTTAATCGGTGAATACTTATGAAATCTGATATTTATAAAATTAATAATGCTGTAGAAAAAATTAAAAGTGGTAAGAATACTTTGTTTTTAGATGGAAGAGAACTTAAATTAATAACAGCAAAACTAAAAAAGACTGAATATAACATATATTACCCATATAAAGATAGTGAAAAAGTAATGTTATACACAGGAAAAGTTCCAAGTGTTAAACTTTTTAAGATTTATACTGTGGAAAAAATAAGACATCAAGATATATTAGGTAGTTTATTTGCCCTTAACATAGATTCGTCTTGTTTTGGTGATATTGTCTTATATAAAGAAGATTATTATGTTTTTGTAACTGAAGAAATGTCTTTATATTTAAAAGATAACTTAAAACAAATTGGTAAAAGTAAGGTTACGTTAGAAGAAGTTAATTTAAGTACTTTAGATAATTATGAAAGATTATATGAGGAACATGAAATAATAATATCAAGTCTTAGAATTGATAACGTGGTTGCGGCAATAATTAATTCTTCTAGAAGTAAAGCATTAGATAAAATTAAAAATAAAGAAGTAATAGTTAACTACGAGGTTATGAGTAAGAATTCTTATGTGTTAAGAGAAAATGATGTATTTAGTATAAGAAGATATGGTAAATATAAGTTTGTTGGAATAATAAAAAGTACTAAGAAGAATAATTACATAGTTAAGTACTTAAAATACTTATGAAATTATAATAGGAAAGTTCATTTTTTAATGTTCGAAAATTGTCGAACAAAAGTAGATAAGAACTATTTGTCGCCAAACATAAGTATGGTATTATAGAAGTGTAATCAATGTGATGGTATATAAATATTTATAAAATTAATTAAAAATAATAGGAGGTAGATAATGAAAGAAAATAAATTACAAACGATTTCAAATTTATTTGATGAAAAAGAAATTAGAAGTATTTGGGATAGTGAAAAAGAAAATTATTATTTTAGTGTAATTGATGTTATAAGTGCATTAACTGATAGCAATATACCGAGAAGATATTGGACAGATTTAAAAAGAAAATTATTAGATGAAGGAAGTCAGTTGTACGAAAATATCGTACAACTAAAAATGAGGTCTCAAAAAGATGGAAAGAATTATTTGACGGATGTACTTGACACTAAAGGAGTACTTAGACTTATAGAATCAATTCCTAGCCCAAAAGCAGAACCATTTAAATTATGGCTTGCAAATCTTGGTAGTGAGAGAATTGATGAGGTGTTTGATCCAGAAATTGCAGCTAACAGGGTTGTTAATTATTATCGAAGTAAAGGTTACAGCGATGAATGGATTAAGAAAAGGTTAATTAGTATTGTTGATAAGTTTAAATTAACTGATATATGGAAAGATGGTGGTATTGAAAAGCCAGTAGAATACGCTCTACTTACTAATGAAATATATAAAGGTTGGTCAGGTATGAAGGCATCAGAGTATAAAGCGTATAAAGGTTTAAGAAAAGAATCACTAAGAGATAATATGACTGATATTGAAATAGCATTAACTAATATTGGTGAAATTGCTGCTCGTGATATTGCAACAACTGAACGCCCTTATGGTTTAAAAGAAAATATGAACGTTGCGGCACGTGGTGGAAAGGTTGCAAATGATGCTAGAAAATCATATGAAAAAGAAACTAAAAAATCTGCTATTTCAAAAGAAAATATTTTAAATTATCAATATGTTAATGAAAAAGCTCAAATTGAAAGTAGATAATTTTTAAAAGAATGATAAAAAATGGTAGATATATAAACTAGGTGATGAAATGAGAATAATATCTTGGAATATAAATGGTTATAGAAGTGCCGAAAAAATGAACAGCATAAAAGAGTTAATAGATAAAAATAATCCTGATATAATTTGTTTGCAAGAAATAAAAATGAATGAAGAAGTTTTAGATGATTTTGGTTATAACTGTTATTATAATTTTGCTCAAAAAAGAGGTTATAGTGGAACTATGGTGTTTACTAAAGAAAAGCCAATTAACGTTGTTAATAAAATAGGTTTAGATAAATTTGATGAAGAAGGTAGATTTCTTTTATTAGAATATAAAAATTTTATTTTAATAAATATTTATATACCACATGGTGGAAGAAAAAAAGAAAATCATCCTTATAAATTTGCCACAATAGATAAATTAATAAAATTAATAAAGGAATTAAGTAAACCTGTTTTTATTTGTACGGATTTTAATATTGCACATAAAGAGGCAGATGTTAAAAATTATAAAACTAATTATAAGAATAATATGTTTTCTTATGAAGAACGAGCTAAGATAGATGAACTATTAAATTTAGGTTTAGCCGATAGCTTTAGGTGCTTAGTTAAAGATGATAATATATATTCAATGTGGCCAAATGGCTTTAATGCAAGAGAAAGAAACATGGGCTGGCGAATTGATTATATATTTATATCAAAAACATTAAAAAAAAATATAAAGAATGTAAGATATATAAAAGAACATTTGGGTTCTGATCATTGTCCATATAGGTTAGATATTGAAATATAAAATAAAGGAGTAATTAATATGAAATTAAATAAAAGAAATTGGATAGTAATAATATTAAGTTTTGTGTTCTCAGCAGTATTAGGAATACTAAGCCATGATTTAATAATTGGTGGATTAATATTATTTACGAGTATTATGAATTCTTATCTTGCCAGTATTGGTAAAAAAGCAAATTATATTACGGGTTTTATTAGTTGTCTACTAACGGGGTATGTTTCTTTAAAAAATAATTTATATGGGCTATTTTTCTTCTATATATTTATATTTGCACCATTTCAAATATATGGTTTTATTAATTGGAAAAACAACGAAGATAAAAATAGTAATGTTATAGTAAGAGGTTTTACTTTAAAAAACAGCATTATAATAATCCTTTCATGCATTATTGGTAGTTTAGTTTTGGGATATTTACTTACCTTAATACCAAATCAAAATTTAGCATTTATGGATGCTGCATCTAATTGTATTAACTTATGTGGTGTAATACTAATGATATTAAGATTTAAAGAATCATGGTGGGTATGGCTTTTTAACAACATTATAGATTTAATTATATGGATAATAATGGCAGCTAATAACGGACCAAGTTCATGGATGATGCTTTTATCATCACTAGCATATTTATTAATAAATATTTATGGAATATTTAAATGGAGTATAGAAGCTAAAAAAAAATAAAACTAATAAGGAGTAGAGTTATGAATTTTAATAAAGAAATAAATAGATATGACACAAATAGTTTAAAATATGATTTTAAAAAATCTAAGAATAAACCAGAAGATGTTTTTCCAATGTGGGTTGCAGACATGGATTTTAAGTGTCCCAAAGAAGTAATAAAGGAAATGAATAAAAGAATAAAACATGGAATTTTTGGGTACTCACAAACTAATCAAGAATATTTTAAATCCGTTTATAATTGGTATAAGAATAACTTTAATGTTACTTTAAAAGAGGAATGGCTTATTAAGACACCTGGGGTTGTTTTTGCTCTTGCAACCGCAGTTAAAGTTTTAACTAAAGAAAAAGATTATGTATTAATTAATAATCCAGTATATTATCCTTTTTCTGAAGTAGTAATTGATAATAATAGAAAAGTGATAAGTAGTAATTTAGTTTTAGAAGATGGTAAATATCATATTGATTTTGATGATATGGAAAACAAGATAAAAAAATATAAAATAAAATTATATCTTCTATGCTCACCTCATAATCCAGTAGGAAGAGTATGGAAAAAACAAGAGTTAGATAAAATTATAGAAATATGTAAAAGAAATAAAGTTTTTATAGTTTCTGATGAAATACATAGTGACTTTATATGGAATGGAAAACATAGGTGTTTATTAAAGTACAAAGATTATTTAGATAATATGATAGTTTGTACAGCTCCTAGTAAAACCTTTAATTTAGCAGGACTTCAAGTATCAAACATTTTTATTCCTAATAAAAAAGTAAGAGATAACTTTCAAAATGAGATATGGAAGACAGGTTATAGTCTTATAAATACTATGGGAATTGTAGCGTGTAAAGCAGCTTATGATAGTGGATATTCTTGGTTAGAAAATTTAAGAAAATACCTTAAAGGCAATATTGATTTTGTAGATAACTTTTTAAAAGAACGTTTACCAAAAGTTAAACTAATATATCCAGAAGGAACTTATTTGATATGGTTAGATTTTAGAGAATTAAAGCTTACTGATGATGAAATAAATAAAATTATGTTAAATGATGCAAAATTGTGGCTTGATAGTGGTGCTATGTTTGGTAAAACGGGTAAAGGTTTTCAAAGACTAAATATAGCTCTCCCAAGGAAGAAATTAAAATGGGCTTTGGAACAAATCGAAAGGGCTTTTAAAGATGAAAAATAATTGGTGTGAAAAATTAAAACAATACTGGGTGCAAAAGGATATTTCAAAGATTCTTGACTTATTTGATGAAAATGTGGAGTATTATGAAACTCCATTTCAAAAAGTTGATGATTTAAAATTAGTTTGGAAAGATATTGAATCACAGAATTTAGATTCTTTGGAATATAAAATAATAGGAGAAATGGATAATGTAGTTGTTGCAAATTACATTATGAACGACAATGGAAGAATAGTTGATATGATATATGAAATAGGACTAAATGAAAAAGGCAAATGTATGTATTTTAAACAATGGTATATGATTTCTAATTAAAAAGACTAGTCAAATAACTAGTCTTATAAAATGCCTTTCGGCACCTGTCATAGTATAATATCTTTCGATATTGTACAATATAAAGCATTTCTGCTCCTGTACCTATATACTACTATAATAGTATATATAAGTCAATAAATTTTATTCATAATATTACTAAATTGTGTATTCATTAGTTATTTCAGTATCTATTTTATCCATGATGGTATTAGAACATTTTATTTTTTGCAAATAATCAAACTCATTGATAGGTTTGCAGATTGATAGTTTGCTTATAGTTTTTAAATGATCTATACAGGCATAAGATTTATTATTCATTCTTTTTTCATAATATTTTATACAACTTTTTATTTTTGACTTTTCGTTAGAAGTATGAGTGTTTTCTAATAAATTTTTCAATTTTTCTAATTCTTCTTTATTATATAAAATGTTTCCAATATAAAGATTCTTTTTATGTTTTTTAGAAGTTATAGGTATTACATGTAATACAGGAGACATCATTGTATCTTTTTTTGAAACAGTTATAGCATAGTGTTCTCCTGAAAACTCGCTACCTATATTTATACCAAATTTAACTTTTATTATACTTCCTCTGGGATATCTTTTATATTTTAAAGGTTTATTTTTAATTTCATATAATAAAGTTTTTGTTTTATTAAGTGTTGAATCTTCAAAATGAGTATATTTATCTATTAAATTCTTATCTGATATTGTTATGTTATTATGATGAGCTTTAATGAGTTTTTTATGTTTATTTTCTCTTTCTTTATTATTCATGATTCTTTCCTTTTCCTAAAAATTGTTTTTAAATTTATGTTATACTATATATGTATTAGGAAATATGTCGTATTTTGTTTTGAAATAAAGAATGGAGTTGAAATAAATGAATAATAAATATATAATGGTAACCACTACTTTTGATAGTGAAGAAGAAGCTAATAAAATAATAAACATACTATTAGAAAAAAGATTAGTGAGCTGTTGTCAATTATCTAATATAACTAGTTCATATCATTGGAAAGGTAATATAGAACATTCTAAAGAATATTTATTGCAAGTGAAGTCAAAGAAAAGTTTATATAAGGAAATAGAAAAAGAAATATTGGATAATCATAGCTATGAAACACCTCAAATAATATGTTATAATATAGTTGATGGTTATCAAGGCTATTTAGATTGGATAGAAGAGGAAACTAAATGAAAGAGAAGTTAAAAGATTGGAATAAATTTGAAAAAAAACAAAGTTAATGGGAGGAGTTATGAAATTATTTATAAATGGAAGTAATAGAAAAAAGAATAGTTATGGATTTTTAAAAGATTTAATGGAAAAAGATGATAAATTAATTTCATTATCTGAAAAGAATATTAAATATTGCTTAGGATGCAACTCGTGTATAAAGGAATTACCTAATTATTGTGTATTAAAAGATGATATGAAAGAATTATATAATTCTATTTTATCAGCTGATAAAATTATAATTATGTCTCCCATATACATGAATCATGTCACTGGAATATTAAAGAATGTAATTGACAGATTAAACCCATTTTCAAATCATGAACTACTAAAAGATAAAAAGATATATTTAATAACAGTAGGCCAAATGTCAG
Source organism: uncultured Muribaculaceae bacterium (assembly GCA_964453925.1). Lineage (GTDB taxonomy): Bacteria > Bacillota_I > Bacilli_A > RF39 > UBA660 > Aphodocola. Next base: position 8,378 of record CAYVPV010000035.1, read on the forward strand.
AAGAGGAAAATGAAGAAATTAAAGATGATTTAGATAAATACTTCAAGGGATTAGCTGAATTTATGTATTTTGATTTTGTTTATTTAAAAAACTTATCAAGTGGTGACATTGAAACTATCGATAGCATTAAAGAAACTTATGAAAACTATGGTGAAATAATAAAAGGATTAAGAGAAAAAATTAATAAATAAGGAGTAAAATAATGAAAGTATTAGTTTTTACACATAAAAGTGATATAGATGGAATGGGTGGAGCAGTACTTGCTAAACTTACATTCAAAAATGTGGATTATGTATTATGTGAAACCTTTGAATTACAAAATGAAATTCAAAAATTTTATGATAATAAAAAAATATATGATTATGATATGGTTTATGTAACTGATTTATGGCTTGAAGAACCTATGCTTTCTAAAGTAGCTAATGACGAAAAGTTAAAGGTAAATTTTTATTATTTGATCACCATGAATCAGTATTAAGTCAAAATTATGATAAATATGATTTTATAAATATAAAGATAGATGATGAAAATGGTAAATGTTGTGGTACTCAGTTATTTTATAATTACTTAAAAGAAAATAAATTAATTAATGAAAGTAATGATATTACAGAGTTTGTAGAGTTAACTAGAAGATATGATACTTGGGAGTGGAAAAATATTTATAATGATGAAATGGCCCATGAACTTACTTTGCTATTTGATGCAGTAGGTAAAGAAGGATATATAAAACTAATGGTGGATAAACTAGGTTCTAGTAATGAGAAATTTAAGTTTAGCCAATTGAAACAAATGTTAATTACTAATAAAAAAGAGCAAGTTATATCAAAATTAGAAGAATATTATAAAAAAATGATTATAAAAGATGTATTAGGAAATAAAGCAGGAATTGTGTTTATTGATTATGAATATAGAAATGATTTAGCAGAATATTTAAGAAATAAAAATGTAGATATAGATTTAGTTATAATGCCAGCATTTGATTATGGAACTATCTCATATAGAAGAATAAAAGAAGATTTGAAGGTAAGAGAAATAGCCGAATACTATGGTGGGAGAGGTCATGATTATGCCGCTTCAAGTCCTATTTTAGATAAAACTCAAGAAAGCGTGATAAAACTATTATTAAAAGGGAATGATTGAAATGGAAAAAAGTTGGACGCATGACGTTGCACAGGTTTGGACTAAAGTGGTTGGCCCATCAAGACCTACTATATCTGAACTTAGTATATATACTAAATATGCTCATGGGTTACAAAATAAATTAAACAGAAGATTAGATATTTTAATATTAGGTTCAACTCCAGAATTTAGAGACTGGGCTTATGAAGAGAACATGAATGTTACAATAATAGATTTTAGTTTGGATTATCATGAAAAAATATCAAGAGAAATAAAACATAAGATCATTTTAGAAACTAATGAGAAAGAAAAGTTAGTTATTGAAAAATGGGAAAACATGGATTTTAAAGAGGAATTTGATATTGTTATAGGAGACCTTGCAATAGGAAACGTTGAACCACCAAAACTAGAAACATTTATATCTAACGTATCTAATGCATTAAGAGAAGATGGCTTATTTTTGGGAAAAAGTTTTTTTAAACCAGATGACTATAAATCAGTATCACATAAGCAATTAGCTAACGAATATTATTCAAAGTATCAGGGATATCATCCTTATTCATATTTTGTTTTTGATTTAGTAATGAATTGTTTGGATGAAAAGAACGTGTTATGTTTTAAGGATTTGTATAATGAGGTAGTTAGTCTTAAGACAGCTGGATTAATAACTGATACAGAGAGTGAATGTTTCCAAAATGTAGGATGGGATACAGAAATGAAGTTTGGTTTTTATGTTCCAAATATAAAAGATTATGAAATGCTTATAAATAGATATATGAAAATAGAAAAAATAGAGTATGGAATGGATGTTTATTCAAAAAACTTTCCATTGTATATAATAAGAAAATAATTATAGGAGGAATAAAAAATGAAAGATAATTATGTATTATTACACGGTAGTTTTGGAAGCCCTTTTTCAAACTGGATTCCATGGCTACGTTAGATTTTGAGGTAACATCCCGTAAAAGATAATTAAGT
>CAYVPV010000036.1:0-9951 GCA_964453925.1 uncultured Muribaculaceae bacterium
AAGCACCTCCTTAAATTAGTTTGTTTGCACTGAATTGTTTGACACAGAACTTCTAATCATGTAATCACGTAATCTAATAAAACATCGATTAGTTAAAAACTAACGTGTTAACTAACTAATTAACAATTAAATTAAAAATCTGTGGTTTGAGTCACTTCCAACCAGTCCACAAAGTGGCTGTAAAAAAATAGGAACAAATCCACAGTGCGAAATTTATTTTACTTCTAGAAGTAAAATAAATCAAAAAATATTAATAGAAAGGGATCAATCAATATAGATTAATATTTCTATAAGATTGATTATACGTGAAAAAAATGAAACATAAATTTATACCACTAACAAATGATAGGATGTTTAAAGCAGTTTTAACAAGTAATGAGGCAAGGGATTATTTGGCAGATATAATATCAGGAATAACGAATCTTCCAAAGGAAAACATAAAAAGAGATATGGTATTTAAGAATACAGAACACCCAGTATCGGGAATAAATGAAAAAAAGAAAATAAGTGATTTAGTAGTAGAAATAAAAGATAACGTAATAAATTTGGAAATGAATAATGATTATTATAAGGGATTAACAGATAGAAATTTTAGTTATATAGCAAAATTAAAAAGTAATATGATAGGAGAAATATATTCAGATATAATAAATATAATACAAATAAATTTTGATGGGTTTAATAGATATGATGATGAAAGAGTAATAATAAAGTTTGAAATGATGGATGAAACAGGAGTAAAAGAAGGGGTTAGTGTAGCAAGTTATCATGTAATACTTCCAAACGTAAGAAAAAAGTATTATAATAAAGATAACAAGGAAGATTTGATAAGAAAGTTGGCGATATTAGTGATGGAAAGAGATGAAGAGTTACAAAAATTAATAGATGAGAACATGGAATTAAGACCAGTTGGTAAAAAAATGGTAGAAATAACAAGGGAAGAAGAGTTAAATGGAATATATGATAAAGAAGAACATGAAAGAAAGGTAAGAAATTCAATGATGGTAACAGCCTTAGAGGATGGATGGAATAGAGGAAAAGCCGAAGGCAGGGCTGAAGGTATAGCCGAAGGTAAAGCTGAGGGCTTAAAAGAAGGCCTTGAAGAGGGAAGAAAAGAAGGTTTAGATGAAAGTAGTAAATTAATAGCTAAGGCTTTATTAAAAGAGAATATAGCTGATGAAATAATACTAAAGACTACTGGAATTTCAAAAGAAAACTTAAAACAACTAAAAGAAAAATAATTAACTTATTCTTCTTTATTCATTTTTATAAATATGTTAAAATATAAATATGGTAAAGGAGATTTGTTATGAAGGAATATACTAAAAGGGTTATATTGTTAGTAGTAATTTGTGTAGTAACTATATCAGTGCTTGTGGTAGTGCTTAAAATTCATGATAGGCAAGAAAAAGATAAACTTTCTACATCAAGGATTGATAACTATTTAACGGAAATAAAATATGAGGAAATATCAACTCATGTTGTAGAACAACCAAGCATTATAATTTATGTTTCTAATAGTAGTGATGATGCAACTAAAAAGTTTGATGAACTATTTATACCAATAGTTAAAAAATATAATTTAGAAAATGAAATTATATATATTAATATAAATGAAACTATAATTGTAGATCCTATTTATCAAAATTCACCAGAACTTATTTTTTATCATGATGGAGAAATATCTGATATAATTGATTGTACAACCTTAAAAAGTAATAAAGATATAATAAAAGAATTAAAAGAAAGAAGTGTAATAAGTGATTAACGTGGTTTTATATCAGCCAGAAATACCAGGTAATACTGGAAACATTATGCGTACTTGTGCCGCAACAGATACCAAGTTACATTTAATTAAACCACTTGGCTTTTCGTTAGATGAAAGTTATATAAAAAGAAGTGGTGCTAATTACATAAATGATTGTGATTATATTGTTTATGAAAACTGGGATGATTTTAAAAGTAAAAATGAAGGAACATATTACTATTTAACAAGATATGGAAAAAAACCACACACTTCGTTTGATTATAGTAATAAGGATGAAAATATTTATTTTGTATTTGGAAAAGAATCCAGTGGTATTCCTTTAGATATTTTAAAAAATGATTTAGATCATTGTCTTAGAATTCCGATGACTGATAAGGTTAGAGCGCTTAACTTATCCAATTGCGCTGCAATATTAGTTTATGAAGCATTAAGACAGCAAGATTATAATGATTTATTAAGAACTGAACCTTTTAAGGGAGAAGATTATATAGAAACTGGCATAGATACTAGTAAATAGCTAGTTTTTTTATTATAATTAATGCAAGAGGTGTTATATGACTGAAGAAAAAGTAAATGAATTTTGTAAGGAATATATAAATTGGTTAAAACAACGCCGTGGGAACGGAATTGATGGTTTTGTATCTAATAATTTAAAAATATTTTATCTAGTTTCTAGTGTTGTTGAAAATAATTTGAGAAAATATGAAAATATAGAAGAAACAAAATACAGTGTTAGTGATTTTTCCAAAATGGATTTTTTTGATAAGATTAGTATAATAAAAAACTTTTTTGAAAAAATAAATATGAAACTTGATGTTGAAAAATGTGTAAATGATGGAACTATACAGCCTTTTATCATAGACTTTAAAATTGATAATATCAAGCAATACATGAATGGGCATGGACGTGCTGATAAAAAGGGTAATGTAGATGTTACGTTTCCAAATAGTGGGTTAGCATTGGATATGGTAATAATGGCGCACGAACTAGCTCATTTTCCCCATAAATTAACAATGAATAGTAGTGAGGAATTAGCTACTATATCAGAGGCTGTAGCACTTTATGTGGAGCTTCAATCGTATGATTATTTAAGTAGTTTAGGATATGTTAATGAGTCGAAACTCTTTAAAGAATATAGGATGAAAAAAGTATACGAAGATTCAAAAAAATACGTAAATTTAATTTCAATTCTTTTGACTTACATTAATTTTGGTAGTTTATCAAAAGAGAACTTTAATAAAATGTTTGGCGATAAGGATTATCATGAAACTTTAAAAGGTATAAAAAGTAGAAATGATTTTTATAGAATCGAAAGTTGTATGCGTTATACATTTGGTTTATTACTGGCAACTTACATGTATGAGATGGTTAAAAACGATTTTTCATTTACTGAAAATATAAATATTTTTAGTAAAAACTTAAATTATTTTAGCTTTTATGATAGTTTTAAAATATTAGGAATAACAAGTCTTGAAGAAGAAACTATTATGAAACTTTCTTCTTCAATGTATGAGTATAACAACAAAAATAGTATTACTAAAAATTAGTTAAAATAAATGATTAAAAAAATAAAAAAGATACTAATCAAAATCTAATAAAATAGTAATTGATTAGTATTTTTTTTGTAAAAAGAACAAACGTTTGGCATTATGATTATGTTATATAAAGTCCAAACTTCGCTTGTACGAAAAGATCTAAGTGATTAATTGTTAATTTAAGTACTAGAAAAATCTAAAAATAAGGAGGTTATTTACTAAGGTAATAATACATGATACCGTGTGGCTTACGTAAGTCCAAATGGTTGATTTATTTAATAGAAATGTGGGCGTAGTATCTAGGCATATAAAAAATACTTTTGAAGAAGAATTGGATAGAGTATCAACTGTTGCAAATTTTGCAACAGTTCAAAAAGAAGGTAATAGAAAAGTTTCAAGAGAAATAGAATACTATAATCTTGATGTAATTATATCTGTTGGTTATCGTGTTAAATCTAAACGTAGCATAGCATTTAGACGTTGGGCTAATAAAGTACTTAAAGATTATTTATTAAAATGTTACGCAATTAATAATAAAAGATTAGAATATTTAGAAAAAACGATTAAATTAATTGAGATAGCTAATCGTGCTGATGAAAGATTAGAAGAAACTGATGCAAGGAATATTTTAAAGGTAATTGAAGATTATTCTAAAGCTCTTAATTTGTTGGATGATTATGGATCATAAAACATTAGCTATAAAAAAGAAAGCATAAGTGATAAAGTAATACTTATAAAGAATGTAAAAACTTAATAAACATATTAAGATTTAATGAACAAAGCGATATATTTGCGCTAGAAAGAAATAAAGGCTATCAAGCATAATTAATACTTTATATCAAACCTATGATGGTAAAGATGTGTACCATAATCTTGAGGAAAAAACTGTTAACTTTCTTTATTTTATAGTTAAAAATCATGTTTTTATAGATGGTAATAAGCGAATAGCAGCTACGTTATTTATATTTTTTGCAGTTTTATAACATGTTATATAAAAATGTAATTGATAATAATACCTTGGCATCATTAACAATATTAATTGCGGAATCTAATCCAGAAGAAAAAGATATATTAATTAGTTTAATAATAAATTTTTTAACATAATAAAGGAATGTGCATTTTTTACACATTCCTTTATTCATTTACTTCTAACTTTATTGAATTAATATTATCCATCATAATTGATATATAATCTTTTTTATCTTTTCTTTCATCAGCGTTTAAAGTTGTTATTGTGTTTAAACTGGTTGTTGTAAATTCATAGTTATCTTTTAACTCTTTTATAGTGGCGCTTTCTTCTTCATTATCTTTTAGAAAAATATAACTTATTTGTTTGTTAGATAAAAGTTTTTTTACATCGGATATTACTTTATCGTTTAGATTATCATTTTCTTCTAATGATATGACTACAAATCCATATTTTTCTAAATATTTAAAAGTATCACTGCTTACCACTATGGTTGGGTTATTTGCAGATGATGCTATTTGTTTTAATTCCGCGTCTATCTCAGATAAACTTAATTTTAACTTATTATAATTTTCATCTATTTTTTTAACTTCTAGATTACCACTTATGTATTCTTCTAAGCCTTTTTTTATGTTAGAAGCCATCATTAAATAGTTAGAAGGATTAAGCCAGTTTTCTGAAACGTCATTTGAATATCTCATGCCAAGAGATGCATCTATTATTTTAATTTTTTTATTTTTGTTTAATAAATCAACTGCATAGTCTTTTTCTTTTTGTATAGTTCCGTTATAAACGTATAAATCACCTTTGCTATAATCGCTTAATTGTTTGCTTGTTAACTTATAATCTTTATAATTTATACCATCTGGATAAATGCTATATATTGCTATGTTGTCTCCATATAAGTTTTCCAATATGTATTCTACTGGATAAACACTTGTATACGCTGTCATTGCGCTAGTGTTTTCATCTTTAGCACAACCACTTAACATAAATAAGGAAAGTATTACTCCTAATGTTATAAAAATTTTATTTTTCATTTTTATTCTCCTTTTTTGGTATGGGATCATATCCATAAGTTCCCCATGGGTTACATTTTAAAAGTCTTTTAGTACCTAGCCATAGTCCTTTTAAAGAACCATGCACTTTTATTGCTTGTTTCATATATTCTGAACATGTTGGTGTGTGTCTACAATAATCATGCCAAGGTCCAGGAATTTTTTGGTATATGTTTATCATCCCAATTAATATATTTTTTATCATACATACATTCTATCATTTTTTTAAGGATAATGATAGAGTAAAATTTTAAAAAATAATTTTACGTTGATTTTATTGGTTTACGTAAAGCGTAGGTTTTTGTATTATTTTTTACTTTCTTTATATGGACATAAAAGCCTAAAATATGGTATTATAGTGGTAGCCGGTGGAATAAAGTGGTAGAATGTGGGGGATAAAAATGTTCATGGGAGAGTTTCATCATAATATAGATGACAAAGCAAGGCTTGTTATGCCTTCAAAGTTCCGCGAAGAACTTGGTGAAGATTTTGTGGTAACAAGAGGGCTAGAAGGTTGCTTATTTGTTTATTCAAAAAACGAATGGGAAAATCTTGTGAATAAATTAAAAACGCTTCCGTTTACCAAAAAAGATGCTAGGGCATTCCTTAGGTTTTTCTTATCAGGTGCACAAGAATGCACTTTGGATAAACAAGGAAGAATAGCAGTGCCAGCTCCACTTGTTAATCATGCTAACTTAAAAAAAGAATGTGTGGTTATTGGCGTGAATGACAGACTTGAAATATGGTCAGAAGATGCGTTTGATTCATACTTTAATGAAAACGAAGATAATATATCAGATATCGCTGAAGATTTACTTGATAGCATGGAGGTTTAAATGAAGCATATAAGTGTTTTACTAAAACCTACGATTGATTCTTTGAACATTAAAGAAGATGGCGTTTACGTAGACTGTACTTTAGGATATGCTGGTCATTCTAGTGCAATCTTAAAAAGATTAAAAAAAGGGAAATTATATGCTTTTGACCAAGATGAAACGGCAAGAAAGCATAGTGAAAACGTATTAAGCAAAATTGGCGATAACTTTGAAATAATTCCTACTAACTTTGTTAATTTAAAAGAAGAGTTGGGAAAAAGGGGAATAGCTAAGATTGATGGTATTATGTTTGATTTAGGGGTTTCGTCTCCTCAGCTTGATGATGCCACAAGGGGGTTTAGTTTTCACAATGATGCACTATTAGATATGCGCATGGATAGAAACTCTAAATTATCAGCGTATGAAGTTATTAATGATTATTCTTTCGAGGACTTAAGCAGAATAATAAAATGTTATGGAGAGGAAAAGTATGCTAAGCAAATAGCCAGAAAAATAGAAGAGGCAAGAAAAGATAAACTTATTAAAACTACTTTAGAATTAGTAGATATAATATCAAGTGCTGTTCCAGCTAAATACAAAAGACTTACTCATCCTGCTAGAAGAACCTTTCAAGCAATAAGGATAGAAGTTAACAAAGAGTTAAGCATATTACCGAAGGCTCTTAATGATGCCATAGATATGTTAAATGTTGGCGGTGTAATCGCAGTAATTACTTTTCATTCTTTAGAAGATAAAATATGTAAAGAAATTTTTACTAATAGGGCAAAAGAAAATGAACTGGTAAAAGGATTTCCAATTATACCAGATGAATATAAACCAGAACTTAAACTATTAAAGAAAATAAAACCAAGTAAAGAAGAACTTAAGTTAAATAAAAGATCAAGAAGTGCAACTTTAAGGGTTGCAATAAAACAAAAATAAAAGAAAGAGGGATAATTATGGCTAAACAAAGAAGAAGGAAAACAAAATTTGAAAAAATGATGATAAGTCTTACAATTATTACCGTCGCTTTTGTTTTTGTAAGCGTATTTTTCTTTAAAGCTCAGTTATCTTCGATAAATATAGAAGTTGAGAAACTAAAGAATAGTGTTACTAAGCAAGAAAAGGTAAACGAAAGTTTAACCATGAAAGTAAATGAACTTATTTCTTTAGAAAATATGCAACTTGTTGCAGCAAGTAATGGATTGGAGTATAATAATAATAATATTATTGTAATTCAAAAATAAGGGTGATTTAATTATGAAAAGAGAGATATTAAATAAAAACAAAAACGTAACTGCGAAAGTTTTTACTTTAATATTCTTTCTTTTTCTTTTTGTACTTATTTTAAGATTAGGCTTTTTATGTTTAGCAGGTAAAGTAGACGGAATTGATTTAAAAAGTTTTGCAAATCAAAGAAACACAAAAAAAGAAACATTATATGCATTAAGAGGAACTATATATGATACAAATGGTGAAGTATTAGCACAAACAATAAATTCGTATACCCTTATAGCTTATTTGGATTCTTCAAGAAGTGAAGGGTTTAGTACACCTCAACATGTAGTAAATAAAGAAGAAACGGCCGAAAAGTTATCTACCGTTATAAACATGACAAAAGAAAGTATACTAAAAATACTTAATAAAGATGCTTATCAAGTTGAATTTGGTACGGCTGGTAAAGGTCTTACAGAACTTCAAAAGGAAGCCATAGAAGAATTAGGATTATATGGAATTGATTTTGTAACTACGCATAAAAGATATTATCCTAATAATGATTTTTTATCATATGTAATTGGTTATACAACTCAAGACGAAGATGGTAACATGACAGGTGAGATGGGAATAGAAAAACAATATAATGATATAATGACTGGTACTAATGGTTTTGTCGAATATCAAAAGGATTTAAATGGTTATAAATTTCCTAACTCAAACGAAATAAGGAAAGAAAAGATAGATGGGAATGACGTTTATTTAACCATTGACACAAATGTTCAAATGTCATTAGAAACCGTTATAGATAAAGCTCAAAGTGATTCTGGAGCAGATTGGATAGTTGCGGTAGTAGCAGATGCAAAAACTGGTAAAATCCTTGGAAGTGCAACATCCCCATCATTTAATCCTAATACAAAAGAAATAGAAAATTATTTAAATCCTTTGGTATCGTATACTTACGAACCGGGATCGGTTATGAAAACATATAGTTTTATGGCAGCATTTGAAAATAATTCTGATTTTGATCCTTATACTGCAACTTGCGTAACAGGCCCATATACAATAGGTGAAGATACAGTAAGTGATTGGAATAAAACTGGATGGGGTGAAATACCTTATTCAAGAGGTTATACACTTTCATCAAACACATGTGTTGCTAACTTAATAAAAAAATATTTATCAAGGCAAAAGCTTAAGGATTATTATAAAAAATTAGGTTTTGGTTCATCAACGGGAATAGATTTACCAAATGAGTATACTGGTAAAGTTAGTTTTAAATATGACGTAGAAGTTGTTAATGCTGGTTTTGGACAAGGTATAACTACAACTCCAATTCAACAAATAAGAGCGTTAACAGCAATTGCTAACAATGGTGTTATACTTACCCCTTACATAGTAGAAAAAACAGTTAATTCTTCTACTAATGAAGTTACTTATCAAGCTGATGTAAGAGAAGGGGAGCGTGTAGCTAGTAAAGAAACGGTAAATAAAATAAAAGATTTAATGTACCTTGTTGTTAATGGTGATTCTTCGGAAACAACTGGTAGTTCTTATAAGATGGAAGGATATGATTTAATTGGTAAAACTGGTACAGCTCAAATAGCGAATCCAACAACTGGCAAATATTATGAAGGAAAATATGATTATGTGACTTCATTTGCAGGTATGTATCCTAAGGATGATCCTCAAGTTATTGTTTATGTTGCTTTTCAAAGAAGTTATAATTCTAGTGTTTTACCTGAAACCGTAAAAACAATTGTTAAAGATACTGCTAAATATTTAGGAATTTTCGAAGAAGCGCCAGAACTTAATAAAGAAGTGACTGAATATGTAATTAAAAATTATAAAAATAAGTCAGTTGAAAGTGTAAAACAATCTTTAGAGGAAATAGGAACAACTTACATAATTTTTGGAAACGGAACCAAAGTAACAGATCAATATCCAAATAAAAATACTATCATTAATACAAAAGGAAAAATATTTATATTCACTAATGATGATGTAATAACAATGCCGGATTTAACTAACTATTCTGTTAAAGATGCTGATGCAGTTTTAACGAAGCTTGGAATAAAACATATTATTCAAGCTGAAGGATACATTGGATATCAAGATATTAAAGCCGGTACCGTAATAACTGATGATATGGAAGTTACCCTAAATTAAAAAAGTTGAAAATGTTTAGGAAAATTTTAAAAGTTATGGATAATTATAAATATGAAGGATAAAAAGTTATAAGTAAATACAATATATTAAATCTTAGTTAATTTAAATATCTTTCATAAAAATAGTTTACTTATCCTTTAAAATTATGATAAGGGTAGAAAAAATAATAGAAGAAAATATAAAAATAGTACTTATAAAATGTTTAAAAATAAGGAGGTAAAGGATTATTTATCATAGATAATAAGCGATATAGCAGTACATTAAATTGATGAAAAAACATAAAATGATTATATCAGAACATTAATTGTTTACAGCTTTTTTACTTATCCACAATAAAAGTGAAAACTTGACTGAGGGAGGGGATTATGCTATTATCAACATAGAGGATAATAGATATGAAAGAAAAAACTAAAGGATTTACACT
>CAYVPV010000037.1:0-9894 GCA_964453925.1 uncultured Muribaculaceae bacterium
TTTTATAAAGTAAGATCCCAGAAAGACTATCTGGTTGATAGGCTAGACGTGGAAGCATAGTGATATGTTGAGCTGACTAGTACTAATAGATCGAGAGTTTAACCCTATTAATTTGTTGAACCATATTATCATGTTTTCAGAGAATTATTTCTCTATATTTTATTGGTAACGATAGCAAAGTGGATACACCTGTTCCCATCTCGAACACAGAAGTTAAGCACTTTAACGCCGACGATAGTGTAAGCGAAAATAGGAAGTTGCCAATTTTTTTTATGCAATAAAAAGGACCAAAAATGGTCCTTTTACTATACAATGAAAAAATAATATTAAACTAATAAAAAGCTTATATAATAATTTAAAAGGCAGTGTTTATTTTTTTTCTAAACACTGCTCAATCATAGAAATTATTACATTATTAAAGGAAGTATTATTATCTTTTGCTATTTTTTCAATTTCTTTAATTAATTTTTCTTTTATGTATAGTGACTTATAACCAGCTGGTTCCTTTTCTTTTGTTTTCTTTGGAACAAATGCCATAATACCACCCCTCATATAAATTTTAATATATTCATCTGATGTATGATATATCAGAAATTTCTGATACTATTTTTTAATATGATAATAATTTATAATTTATTTGAATAGAAGGTGGTTAAATTGATTTTTAAAGCAAGTAAATTATATTGCGAATACGTTATTAGCATAATAAGTAATAGTATTAAGAATTTAAAAGTAAACACAGAATCATATAAAATACTTGATGATAGGTTATATGAATCTTATTTAAAATTAGAAGAAATTATAAATTCAGAATTTCTGAATTTATAATTATTATATTTAAGATGTTTTACATATTTTGTAACATTTTGAAAAAAAGGACTTTTATATTGTAATATGAGTTTTTTTTTTGCTATAATGTATATGGTGATTAATATGAATTATAAAATAACTACAAATTCTGAAGAAGATACTATTGTTTTAGCCCAAAATTTTGAATCTGAGAAATTTAATAACATGGTTATATGTTTAATTGGTGAATTAGGTAGTGGTAAAACTATCTTTACTAAAGGTTTTGCTGGTGCACTTGGAATTGATGAAAATATTACATCTCCAACTTTTAATATAATAAAGGAATATACTTCTGGCGAGATGAATCTTTATCATATGGATGTTTATAGGCTTGAAGGAGATACAACGGATTTAGGTCTTGAAGAATATTTAAAAAAAGATGGTGTTATTATAATAGAATGGGCTGATATGATAGAATCTGAACTTCCTGAAGAAAGACTGGAAATTAGATTTAAAATAACTGGAGAAGAAAAAAGAACACTTACTATAACGCCATATGGTAGTAAATATGAAGATTTATGCGAGGATGTACTTTGAAAACTTTATTTATAGACTCATCTAGAAAAAGCTTATCGGTTGCACTTGCTAAGAAGGATAAGCTTCTTTTCGTATCAAACGTAGAATCTTATAGTAAGCATTCAAACTTCTTAATGAATGAAATAAAATGTATTTTAAGTAAATTTAATTTAACAATTTATGATATAGATAACATTGTTGTATTAAATGGACCAGGTAGTTTTACTGGAATAAGGGTAGGAGTTACCATTGCTAAAACTATTTGTTGGGCTTTATCTAAAAAGCTTTATCAGTTAAATAATTTAGAGGCGATGAAGGTAGGTATAGATAATGATGTTGTTATTTGTGTTATACCTGATAAGTCTAATAATTCCTATGTAGGTATATATAATTTAGGTGATTCAGTAGAAGATTATTTATCGATAGATAGTAATTTATTTAATAATATAAAAAATAAAAATGTTACCATAGTTAGTATGGAAGGAAATGACTTTGTTAATAACTTAAAAGAAAAGTTATCCATTAGTAATAATGTTAATATAAATATTATTATGGATTATGATTATTTAAGAGTTATTAATTATGCTCTTTTAAAAGAAAATATAAATCCTCATTTGGCAGAACCAATATACCTAAAAAAAATAGATGTAGAGAAAAATAAAAATGTTAATTAGGAAAATAAAAAAAGAAGATTATTTGATAGTTAATAAATTAGGTAATTTATTACATGATAATTTTAATTATAATCCAGATGAATTTACATCATGCTTAGTTTTTGAATACGATGATAAAGTAATTGGTTTTATTATTTATATGAAAATTTATGAACGTTCAGAAATAATAGATATAATAATTAACCCTTTATTTAGAAAAAAAGGTTATGGTTATGAATTATTAAAAAGCGCAATTAATGATATAAGCCTAAGTAATTGTGATAACATAACATTAGAAGTAAACTGTAATAATACTTCTGCGATTTGTTTATATGAGAAAATAGGATTTGAAACAGTAGCAGTGAGAAAAAAGTATTATGGTAATGAAGATGGTTATTTGATGAAAAAAGATTTGAGGTGATAAAATGAAAGATACTTATATATTTGCAATAGAGACAAGTTGCGATGAAACGAGTGCAAGTATAATTAAAAATGGATGTGAAGAAATAGCTACTGTAATTTTATCACAAATTGATATTCATAAAAATTTTGGCGGTGTGGTGCCAGAAATAGCAAGTCGTAATCATACGCAAGCTATAACAATGGTTTTTGAAGAATGTTTAAAAAAGGCTAATATGACAATGAATGATATAGATGCTATTGCGGTAACATATGGTCCAGGCCTTAATGGTGCGTTATTAATTGGGATAGAAGCTGCTAAAACTCTTTCATTTGTAACAAACAAACCACTTATTCCAATAAATCACATGGCTGGCCATATTTATGCTAATAAGTTTGTTGGTGAGTTTAAATTTCCCCTTTTAGCACTTGTTGTATCAGGCGGTCATACTGAAATAATATACATGGATAAAGAGTTCTCATTTAAGAGAATTGGTAGTACCTTAGACGATTCCATAGGGGAGGCCTATGATAAGGTTGCAAGGGTTGTGGGCATTCCTTATCCAGGTGGACCTTTAATGGATAGGATGGCACACATTGGTAAGCATACGTATGATTTACCAATACCAAAAGATGATAGTTCATATGACTTTAGTTTTAGTGGTATTAAAAGTGCTGTTATAAATTTAGTACATAATGAGAAACAAAGAGGAAATGAGATTAACAAGGAAGATTTAGCTACATCGTTTCAGGAAACCGTTGTTGGTATATTAGTAAAAAAAACTATTCGTGCTATTAAAGAATATGGTGTTAAGCAATTGTTAGTAGCTGGAGGAGTATCTGCTAATAGTGGGTTAAGAGATGCTTTAGATAAAGCTTGTAAAGAGCTTGATGTAGAGCTTTTAAAACCTGAAATAAAGTATTGTACTGATAATGCTGCTATGATTGGTGCAGCAGCCTATTATGCTTATAAAAGGGGCGATAGGGCAGATCTTACACTAAATCCTGAACCAGGACTAGATTTAGAATAGAAAGAGGGTTAAACAATGAAAAATAATAAAGGTTTTACGTTAATAGAGTTACTTGCCATAGTTATTATTCTTGCTATTATAATGGTTATTGCGGCACCTAGTATGACTAAAGAGATAAATAGAAGTGAAGAAGAAAATAAAAATATAATAAATCAGAAAATAGAAAATGCAGCACATATATATGCTGCAAAGTATTATGCTGATAAAATAGTAAATAACGAAACTATAGATGATATTACTTTAAATGATTTAGTGGAAGACGGTTTGATTAGTTTTAAAAATAATATATGTAAAGATCAACTACAAGAAACTATAATAATATCAAGCGATGGTTATGATTATTCTGCGTTAGAAGATGATAATTGTTATAACCCATAGAAAATAAGTCTACATTTAGTAGGCTTATTTTCTATTATTATATTAAATTTTGTGTTTTACTCAGTTTGGCTAGTTCTTTTATTTGTTTTATGTTTCTTGAAGCCTCTTTTATTCCTACAATGTTTTCATTGCTTTTTTACTATGTTAATTGCTGTTTGTTGATTTATATTACAACTGATTCTAGAGGGAACATTATACATAAGAATTGGAATATCAACACTTTTGCTAATCGCCTCGTAATGTTTTTTTAATCCTTTTTGGGTTGTCTTATTATAATAAGGTGTTACAACAATTAAATCATCTGTCTTTGATTTTTGAGTTTTTTTAGACATCATTATTGCGTGATTAGTATTATTAGAACCAGTACTAGAAATAACTATGCTATCTGTTTTATTTTCTAAATTATAATTAATTTCTAAATTATCTTTAAAAGGTATTGTTAAGGCTACTTTCGAGCCTTTAAAAATACTCATATAAAACCTTCAATAAATTATATAAGCAAATAAAAAATAAGAAGTAGTATATAGTATTACTACTTCTTATATATTTTTACCATTCTTTTTTTAGTTTATTTTCTATAAATAAAATTAGGAAATAAAGTACACTTGTTAAAACACCAAGTAATATAACACCGGTTATAACCAAATTAGTGTTGAAAACTTGTGAGCCATAATTAATCAAATAACCTAAACCCTGTTTTGATACTAACAATTCACCCATAATTACACCTACAAAAGTCATTGATAGGTTTATCTTAAGAGAACTAATTATCGTATTTATATTTGATGGAAAAACTACTTTTGTAAATATTTGAAACTTATTAGCTTTAAAACTCTTAAGTAGTCTTATACTATTTTTATTAGTGTGACTAAATCCTACGTAAACGCTTATTATTGTAGATATAACTGATATTAGAAGCGCCATTAATATTATTGAGTTTTGATTTGCGCCGGCCCATATAATTATTATAGGGCCCAAAGATACTTTAGGCAAACTGTTTAGTATCGTAAGATAAGGATCTAGCACCCTTGATGCAAACGGGCTCCACCATAAGAATGCCGCAAATACTATACCAATGATTGTACCTATACCAAAACTTAATAATATCTCTTTTAATGTTACCCATACATGAATTAATAAATCATTTGAATTCCAGAGGTTAATTGTTGTTTCCACTACCTTTTTAGGACTAGAACATAAAAATGAGTTTATTATTTTATGATCTGATAAAAATTGCCATATAGTTATAAACAGGATAAATATTAAAATTTGAAGAAATATAACTTTTGCTGTGGATAATTTTAACTTTCTTAAATATTTCTTATGTTCTTCGCTAGCTTTCATAGTGATCCAAGTCCTTCCATATTAAATTATAATAATAACTAAATTTGGGATTTTTTCTATTTTCGCTAGGCAAGTTAGTAACATCCATATTAATTTCATATATGTTTTTAACTACCGAAGGTCTATTACTAAGTACGATTATTTTGCTAGCTATTGCGCAGGCCTCTGATATATCATGTGTTACCATTAGAGCTGTTTTATTTTCTTCTTTTATTATTTTAAACACATCATCAGACACTGTTATTCTAGTTTGATAATCCAAGGCTGAAAAAGGTTCGTCTAAAAGCAATATATCAGGGTTTAGAGCAAGTGTTCTAATAAGAGCAACTCTTTGTCTCATACCACCAGATAATTCCCTAGGATAGCTTTTTTCAAAAGATTCTAAACCATATTTTTTTAGTAATGATTTAACGTAATTTTTGTTTTCTTCAGTTACCTTATTTTTGATCTTTAATCCAAGCATACAATTATCTAAAACAGTAAGCCATGGAAATAATGCGTCTTCTTGGAACATGTATCCTATTTTTACATCTTTTTTATTTAACTTTATTTCTCCACCACTTTTATTTTCTAATTTTCCTATAATTGAGAGAATAGTTGATTTACCACATCCAGAAGGTCCAACTAATACTATGAATTCATTTTCATTTATATCAAAGTTTATATTATCAAGCGCACATATAACTTTTTTCTTAGTTAAATAGTTTTTTGATAACTCTTTTATTGTTAAGAGATTATTCATTATTCCCCTTGATATACTAATTTGTTATATGGTGCTTTTTTATCTAGTTCACCGCTTGCTTGCATTATTTTTTGTAGATGTTCAAAATCGTTTTCGGTAATTTCTGTTGAATCAGCCCAAGCATCATTAGTTTTATATCTTTCAATTATTGCCGTTAAATCATTTAATGATAAGTCTGGGAAAAATTCATATATGTCTTTAGCGACAATACTAGAGTCAGTATTTTTAACGTATTCTAGTCCTTTGTCAACTGCTTTTGTGAATCCTTCTATTACCTCAGGATTATTTTTTATGTAGCTCTTTTTGGCATTGTAAGCGGTGTATGGAACTTCACCACCCCATGTACCTACATAACCTACAACGTATCCTAAACCTTGTTGTTCTACACTTAATGCATTCGGTTCAAAAAGCGTAACGAAATCTGCATCTCCACCAATGAATGCCCCTTCCATTGCAGCAAAGGCAACGCTTGTATCAATGGTTAGGTCATTTTTAGGGTCTATACCATTTTGTCTTAACCCCCATTCAAAGGTCATTTCTGGCATTCCACCTTGTCTTCCGCCAATTACGGTTTTTCCTTTTAAGTCTTCTAATTTAAAGTTATCATATTTTTTTCTTGATACTAAAAATGCTCCATCTCTTTTAGTTAATCTTGCGAAATTTACAAGATAGTCTTCCTCTCCACTGTTATAAACGTATATAGTAGCTTCACTTCCACAAAATCCAACGTCTACGTCACCTGATAGTACAGCGGCGCTAACTTTATCAGCACCGGCGGTTAAAGTTAAATCTATTTTGATTCCTTCATCCTCGAAATATCCTTTACTTATTGCAGCATAAGCTGGTGCATAAAATATGGTATGTGCAACTTCTGCTACTTTAACTTCTGTTAGTTTACTTATCTTTTCGTTCTTGTTAGTTTTATTACTTATAACAAAGAATAAAACACCTGCTAAAACAATTAGAAAGCAAATTAAAATAATAATCTTTTTTTTCATAACTCCTCCTTTTTACAATAGTAGTATATTCTTTTGATTATTTTGGGTGATGTATTTACAATTGTTAAATTTTAATTTATAATTTTGTTATAAGTAAAGTAGGGACTAGTGTATGAAAAAAGAAAATATGGATATTAACTTATTAGATAATACGCAAAAAGTAAATTATGTTAAAAATTTACTTTTTAATAGTGAAATAAATGATGCTTTAGATACTCTTTTAAAAAATGAAAAAAAAGATTTAGAAACTACCAAAATTATTATGAAAGTCTTAAACGAAGATTTAATAATAAATAGAATAAAACAGCAATGTAATCTAGTTGATAGCGTAAGTGCTAAATCATTTGTTTATTCTAGGATAATAGCAACATTGTCTTTTTATAATAAGTCTGTAATTTTAAATAGTTTTTTTAAATCGTTAAATGAAGATGGAATAAAAAAAATAGCTTTTTATGAATATCAAAATAAAACTAATGTATCATTGGAAAATAAGGTTTTTAATAAGTATTGCTCTAAATATAAAAAGGAAGCTCTTGACAATCTCATGATTGATGAAGAGGAAAAAAGAATATTCAATAATGGTAAGGAAAGTTATAATTCAATACCTGGAGTAACTGAAAAGAAGAAACATAGAATATTTCCTATTTTAATAATTATATTAATACTTCTTATATTAGGTATTCTCGGATATAAGTTCTGTGATTATAATAAAATGATAAGTAAGTATAATGGTCTTTTTTATCCTGGTATATATTTAAATGATATAGATTTAACAGGAAAAAAAGTAAGTGAACTTAAAAATATTATAAATAATGAAAAAACTCGGATTCAAAATGGTACCATGACCATTACAAATGCTAATGGTGATTATACTTTTACGTATGAAGAGATTGGTATTTTGGTAAATGATAATAATATAGAAAAAAATATAATTAATTTTAATTCTAATCTATCTTTTTTTAAAAAAATTTCCATGATAAAAAGCAATAAGAAAAATAAGACCTTTTATCTGAAAGCTAATTATGATGAAAATACAGTTGATAATTTAATGAAAACTCTAGAGGAGAAGTTAAATACTTCTGCAAGAAATGATGGAATTATAGTTGATGATAATCATAACGTTTATTATGATAAAGGTTCAAATGGCTTTACTTTAGATGTTTCTAAAACAAAAGAAAAAATAGAAAAGGCTTTATCAAATTTAAAGGAAGAAATAAAAATTGAAGCATCTGGGCAAGTTATTAAAAACGAAGTTAAATACGAATCTTTGGCAAGTATTAATAAAAAGGTATCTACTTATACAACTTATTTTGCTAACTCAGGAAACAGAGGTCATAACATTAATTTAGCATCTTCTAGACTTAATAATACGATTTTAATGCCAGGTGAGACTTTCTCTTATCTTAAAGTTGTAGGACCATATGGAGCTTCTAATGGTTATTTGCCAGCACCTATTTATTTAAATGGTGATACTGCAACAGCAAATGGGGGAGGAGTTTGTCAGCTTGCATCAACTTTATATATGGCACAGCTAAAAGCAGGCTTACAAACCGTATCAAGAAGAGGTCATACTTTTGCACCAACATACGTACCAAAAGGTTTAGATGCAACGGTTTATTCAACTACTACTGATTTTAAGTTTAAAAATAATTATGAGTATCCGGTTTATATTGTATCTTACGTAAAAGGAAACTATTTAATAGTTGATATCTGGACTAATGAAAATGCTTTAGGCGGTAAAACTTATGAACCATATTCAGTGGCATCAAATGGTGGCTGGTTAGCTTACTTAAAAATAATAGAAGATGGTAAAGTAATTGAAACTAAATACTTAGATAGAAGTGTTTATAAAGCGCATTAAAATACTTAGGTTATTTACTTAAGTATTTTTTATTATTATGGAAAAACGCGATATTTAAGCTCGAAAATATCGGAATTTTGTGAAGGAAGTAATTAAAAAAATGAATTTTGTGAAAAATTATATTATCTTTGATATTAATACTTATTTTTAATTGTTTGTTGCATATTATAACCTAATAAGTTATAATATAATCTTAAAAGAGGAGATATCTTGTAAATTATTAAAACCCTTTAGTATAAACAAGATTTAAAAAAGAAAATTATAAATAAACATTTAGATAAGGAATTACAAATAATATTAAAAATAGAAGACCTTATTTTATCTGTTAATAATTTGCAGGAATTAATTAATCACCCATTTAAAAATATATATGGGATAGAAAAGAAACATAACAATTTAAAAGAAATATATACTGCACACATAAATAAAAAAATTAGATTGTATATGAAACCAGTCGGAACATATCCATATAATTTAATGGAAATAACCGAAATAGAATTTATCAAAATAGATGATAAACATTATGGGGAGGGATAGCTATGTTTGGATTTGGAAGTATGTTAAAAGATTATTTAGAGTATCATAAGATATCACAAAGTGATTTTGCAAAAATGTTAGGTATCTCGCAAAAGCATATTAATAACATATTAAATAAAAACGCTGATATTTCAGAAGACTTAATGATAGCAATTAGTCCAATTACCGATATAGATATTAATCTTATAACGTTTGTTGAAACAAAGAAAAAATTATATAACTATCTAAATAATAGATTTTCAAATGAAAAGGAGATAAACGAATTTTTAAGTTCATTTTACATAAAAGAAATGGAGAAGATGAATTGGATAACCTTAAATGATAAAACTTCTTATCTTCAAAATGCGTATGACTTACTTAAATATTTAAACGTACGTGATTTTAATATATTTGAAAAATATTCAAAGGAAAAGATTTTCTTTAAAAAGTATGATGATTCGAATTTAAAAAAGGTTTTCCTGTGGATAAAAAGATGTGATGGTTTAATTGAAAAGCAAAACATTTCTAGTTATAACTCATCTAATTTAGATTTACTTCTTAATGATTTGAAAAAAGAGAGAAATAAACCTTTTAATAAATCATCACT
>CAYVPV010000038.1:0-8874 GCA_964453925.1 uncultured Muribaculaceae bacterium
ACTTTTAACCACATAATCTTCTTTTTATTTAGTCCTTGAAAAAGGGTTCATTTTATAAGCCACCTATCTACTTTATCTAAGTCAAAAAGTTTACCGGTTGTAATATATAATCAAAAGTATAAAGGAAAAGATGCAACTAGTATTAGAAATGGAAATGAATATTTGTTGGCAGATTTAGTAGAATCCGCTGGAAAATATAATGATGTAGTAGAAAACTCTAATTTAACGGATGCAAACGTGGAAAATAGGCCGTTATATGATGAAATGCTTAGATTTGATAGTCCAGATAAAATTATTCCTGGCATTTATAATGACCCAGTAATAAAGTTTTTAGAAGATAAATACAAAATTAATAATTTACAATATCAAATAGGTAGTTATGTATTTTCAAGAAAAAAAGTTTTAAGAGTAGCTTCTAGTTTAATTCCAAAACAAAAAATTGACTTTGATTCTTTCCTATACATTATG
Organism: uncultured Muribaculaceae bacterium; assembly: GCA_964453925.1. Taxonomy (GTDB): domain Bacteria; phylum Bacillota_I; class Bacilli_A; order RF39; family UBA660; genus Aphodocola. The sequence continues at coordinate 469 of CAYVPV010000038.1, forward strand.
ACTTATAAAAGAATAATTGATAAAAGAGAGTTACCTAATCTTGAAGAACTATTAAAGGGAACTTATGATTTATCAAAAAGCTATTCAATTTAGTTTTTAAATTTAATTAATTATTAGAGAATGTTATAAAAAGCACATTATAGAAAATTGAAAGGTATTTGGCTTTGACTAAATATCTTTTTGTATTATAATTTAGTTAGGGAAGTGATAATTGTGAAATTAATGTTAATTGGTGGCGGAGACATAGGAAGAGCTGATACTAAGTATGAAACAAAAGAAATAGATGAAGAGATAGTTAAAATATCCGGAAAAGATAAACCTAATTTTTTGTTTATTGGCTTAGCAAGTAGCTTTGGTGATTCATATTATAAGGTAATTAAAGATATTTATAAAAATTTAGGTTGTGAAACAGGTAAAATATCAAACAAAACACTTACGCATATGGAAGTTGTAGAACAAAAAATAAAAAGTGCAGATATAATTTATATTGGTGGTGGTGATACCGTTAAATTAGTTAAAGTATTAAAAGAAAACGGTATGGATGTTCTGCTTAAAGAAGCCGGTAATAATGGGTGCGTTTTAGCAGGCATATCAGCTGGAGCTATTACATACTGTAAATACGGTTTATCTGATGTGGAAATAATGAATAATATATCAGATAACTACGTAAAAGTAGATGGGATTGGAATATTGGATTATATGTTTGTACCCCATTTTTCATCTGATCCTAAAAAGAAATTAGATTTAGAAAACGTATTAAAAGAAAATGAAAGTATAAACGCTATTTGCGTAGATAATTGTGCCGCTTTAAAAATAGTTGATGATAAGATAGAAATTATTAAAAGCAATAATAATGCAAAAGTTTATAAAGCTTATTTTAAAAACGAATTAAAATTAGAAGAAATAAAATAGAAGGAAGTTATAAATGATATGTTACATAATATGAAATTGCAAGAAAATCCTTTTATAAAAATAAAAGCTGGAACAAAAACAATTAAAATGCGATTAAATGACGAAAAAAGAAGTAAGATAGTAGTTGGAGATAAAATAATGTTTACCAACGTTAAAACAAATGAAAAAATTATTTGTGAGGTATTAAACTTATACCATTATAAAAATTTTGAAGAATTGTATGCAAACTTTGATAAAACATCAATTGGATATAATTTTAATGAGGTTGCTAATCCTAATGATATGAGCCAGTATTATGATAAATATGAAATTTTAAAATATGGTGTTTTAGGCATTGAAATAAAAGTTATAATGTCTAAAGAATAAAAAGAAATGCTAATCTTAAACTAGCATTTCTTTTTGAGTATTACCGTTTATATCTTTTATTATGATTTTGTCGTTGTCAAATATAATATATGATTTTCTGCTACCACCCCTAGGCTTTCCAATGCTACCCGGATTAGCATAAATTATCCCTCTTTCTTTAATTATCATAGGAATATGAGTATGACCACTTATAAATATATCACCATGGTATTCAGGTAAGAACCCTCTTGAATATCTATCACCATGCGTAAACGTTACTAAGTGTTTATTAAAAGGAAGGGTAATAACGTCATAAAACTGTAAACCAATTGTTTCATAATTAATAAAAATATCACAATTTCCTTTTATTAAAATTAGTTTATTTTTATATTTTTGTAATAAATTAATTATATATTCTTCTTCATCTTTATTACATTCATATCCATAAGAAAACAAATCCCCGAGAATAATTAATTCATCAAATCGTTCATTTTCCGTTATTTTATAAAGGTTTTTATAGTCTCCATGTATATCAGATAATATAAGTAATCTCAATTCTATCACCATCAATATTATATAACAATTATATAATAAATAACATATTTTTTTAATTTGACAAAATATGTTGCAAATAATATTATTTATCTATTGAAAATAGAAGGTGGTAACTTGATATATAAATCGTGGTTAACTAATATATTATCTATCGTTAGAGAAGCTGCAAATAATCCTAATAAAAATGGTCTTGTTATGGTTATAATGATTATTATATTGATAATACTTGTTGTGTATATTATTAATAGGAATAATAACAGTTGACGTAGTTTTACGTAAACGTTTAAATCATTATTTTTTAAAATTTACATATAATTTATCGAAAAAACAATTGACGAATTTTACGTCTATTTAATGTATATTGTTTTTTCAAAAAAACTATGATATATTTTAATTGTAGAAAGATATTAATAAATATCATAAAAGAGGTTGTAAGAAATACGTGAAAGAGAGGAGGCTTTAAATTATGTGGAGTTGGTTAAAGAGATTTCTTCCATGGGCATAAGTGGAAAATAAAAGGTGTGTAAACATCTTTTTTTTGCTAAACATACATTTTTTTGGTATACTTTATTTAAGGTAGGTGTTATGATGACAAATAAAAATAGGAATAAAAATATTGAGGTTAATAATGATATTAATAAATCAATTATTTCACTATTTATAATAGCTATATATTTTATATGGCCTTATTTTATAAACTTATTTAATTTTACTAAATATAATAATTTGATTGAAATAATTTTAAATATGTTTTTAGTTTTAGTATTGTTATTTATTTATAGAAAAGATTTTGTTAATGATTTTATAATGTTTAAAGAAGCTCCTGGAAAGTGTATTAAAAAATTATTAATCAATTTATTATTAATGATATTATCAGTAGCTATTTTAAATATATTAATAACTTTATGTTTTAGTATTGAAACAATTTCTGGTAATGAACAAGCATTATATCAAATTTTCGAAAAGAATCCATTGGTTCTTGTTTTACTTACTGTAGTTTATTATCCAATATTAGAAGGTATAGTATTTCGAAAAACGATAAGAAATATAATTAGTGACAAGTATTTATTCATTATTGTAACATGCTTATTATATTTTTTCTTTAACATAGTATACGCTCCATTTTCCGTGATGAATATTTTAAGTTCTTTGTCATATTTGGTTTTAATGTTTTATATGTCAAAAATATATTGGGATACAAATAATTTTACATTATCAATAATTTTATCAATGCTATATAATATTTTTGTAACACTAATTGCTTTGTAAAATAAAAGAAGGCTAAACTTATGAAAAATAAATTATTTATAATTTTATTTATGTTAATGATGTGTTTTATTGGTATAAAAAGCGTAAGTGCCTCTGATAAAGTAATTAAAACAGAGACCGAAGATAAGGTTATGTTTATTCATGATAGTAATGGTAGCTTTAAATATTCTTGGACCTTTGACAAAAAAGAATATAATAACAAGGGCTTTGAATTTGATATGGGAATAAAATTTAAGTCTCCATATCAGAATCAGATAAACGATTTGATAAGTTCCAGAATGAAAAAGGAGTATGTGTCTTTTGATTACCATGGCGCTTTGCCGTCTACTGCTACGATTAAGGTTCCAGTTAGTAAGTTTGAAGACGGTAAAAGATTAAACTTATATTACTATAATGATATAACAAACAAAATAGAAACGATAGATACTAACATAAAGGTTATTAATGGTTATGTTACTTTTGATATAGACCATTGTTCAGATTATTTTCTTACTCTTTCCATCGTTAAAGAAGCGTCTGGTAAAAATAATAATGGAATTATAATAATTGGAATGTTGGTAGTTATTGTGGGTCTTGTTGGATATACGATATTTAAAAATAAAAAATAATGTTTTGGCATTATTTTTTTATTTTACGTTGTTTTATTCTATCTTTTTTGCTATAATTAATCATGATAATAGGGGCGTGGCATATGAAGAGTAATAAAGGACAAGCATTGGTTGAATTTGTTATTATTTTACCTATTACTTTAATTCTTATTTTTTGTGTTATTGATTTTGGAAGGGTAATATCGGTAAAAAGTGATCTTGAAAGTAAAACGCAGGATATAGTAGGTTTTTATGAGAATGGTAAAACTTTAGAAGAAATAAATACGATTATGAATAATAAAGATGTTAAGGTAAGTATAAGTGAGAATACGGATTATGTAACAATTACTACATCAAAAAAAATAAAACCAGTAACCCCAGGATTATCATACATTTTAGAAAAGGTCTTTAATGTAGAGGTATCAAGGGTGATAAGAAATGAATAAATTGAACTCTAAGGGTCAAAGTTTGGCAATATTCGTAATATTTGTTCCGGTTTTTATTATGATAGGGACTTTGGTGGTAGATATTACTTTTGCTAGATATAATGCAAGAAGGTTAGATGACATAACAAAAACGGTTGTACGGTATGGTCTTAATCACATAGACAAAGAGCCATATAACAACATGGTTGATTTGATATATCAAAATGATGATTCAGTAGATAGTTATACTATTGATATTGATGAAGAACAAAAAAAAGTTAGTGTTACCATTAATAAAGCTACTAAAGGTTTTTTTGGAAGCATTATTGGTAAGGAAATATATAAAGAAAAAAGTGTCTTTGTAGGATATATAAAAAACGAAAAAATGATAATAGAAAAGGGTGTTAATAAATGAAGAAACAAGCTGCAAAAGTAATTACTATTTTTTCTTGTAAAGGCGGAGTTGGAAAAACTACAACAACAATTAATTTAGCAGGTGTTTATAGTTTAATGGATAAAAAGGTTTTAATTATGGACCTTGATTTAAATAGTGGTGGTGTTGCCGTTAGTTTAAATGTTAATAATGATAAAACTATTTATAACGTTGTTGATGATATGTCTAACAATAGATTTGATGAGATAACTAATTATGTTTTTAAGTACAATGATAAGATAGATGTTTTATCCGCACCTAAGGATCCTAGAAACGCAATGAAAATAGATTCTAAGTATATAGGCTTAGTAATAACATCAGCAATTTATAAATATGATGTAATTTTAATAGACACATCTCATAATATAAGCCCAATATCTTTAACGGCCGTTGATAAAAGCGATAATATTTTGTTTATGGTAACAAATGATCCGGTTGATTTAAAAAATGCAAGAAGTATGATTGCTATATTTAAAGATAGTGACATAGAAAATTATAAAGTGGTATTTAATTCATCTAAGGATACTGGAAAAGATTATTTTTCGTTATTTGATGTTAAAAACATTATTAAACATAACATAGATTATACAATTGATAAATCATTTTATATAAAAAACATTGATAAATACGTAATTGATGGAGAAATTTTAACTCTTAATAAAAAGATTAGATCTAGTAAAAAAAGTGATTGTATGAAACTAACTAAGTTGGCTAACTCACTTTTAGAAGCTAAATCAAAAACTTCGGAGGTGAAGAAAAATGCCTAAGTTATTAGAAGCCTTTGATATAAAAGAGGAAAAAATATCATCAAAGGCGATAGCGGATTATGATATATTTAAAGACAAAGAATTACTTGATAATTTAAGAAATACTATTATATCTAACCTTATTGATGATAAAATACCTGATAATAAATTACTTCATGAATATATTAACGATGAAATAGATAAAGCCTTACTAGGTTATGATTTAACTAACCTCGAACGTAGTCATATTTTTAATTTGATTGATAATGAAATAAATGGTTATGGTCCAATAACTGAGTTGTTAGAAGATCCTAACATAACCGAGATAATGGTTAATGGTAAAAATGAGGTTTACGTTGAAATTGAAGGACAAATAAGTAAAGACGAATCCGTTTCTTTCATAAATGATGAACATATAATTAGAACCATTCAAAAGATTGTTCAACCACTTGGTAGAACAATAGATACGGCAAATCCAATGGTTGATGCTAGGTTAGAAGATGGTTCTAGACTTAATGCGGTTATACCTCCGCTTTCTTTAAAAGGGCCAGTTGTCACCATAAGAAAGTTCCGTCGTGATATGGAATCGGTTGAGGACTTTTTAAGAACTGGTGCAATGACTCCTTATATGGCACGCTTTTTAGACGCCGCTGTTAGAGCGAAGTTAAACATAATAATATGTGGTGGAACGGGTGCTGGTAAAACTACTTTACTTAATGCGTTATCTTCGTTTATAGGAGATCATGAACGTATTATAACGATTGAGGATGCAGCAGAACTTAGACTTCATCAGTCTCATGTAATAGGTTTGGAAACGAGACTTGTTAATTATGAAGGAACAGGAGAGGTTACAATCCGTGACTTAGTAATTAATTCGCTTCGTATGAGACCTGATAGAATAATAGTTGGAGAAGTTCGTGGTAAAGAAGCATTTGATATGCTTCAAGCAATGAATACTGGCCATGATGGTTCACTTACTACGATGCATGCTAATAGTCCTATGGAAGCATTAAACAGGTTAGAAACCATGGTTTTAATGGCTGGTATGGAAATTCCTATCAAGGCCATTCGTGAGTATATTGAAAACGCTATAGACATAGTAATAAATATATCCAGATTATCTGATGGTAGAAGAAAAGTAACTAGTATATGTGAAGTAGATGGATTTAAAGACGATATAATAGAACTTAAAGAGATATTTACCTTTAAACAAACTGGTTTAACTGATAATGGAGAAGTTGATGGGGCCTTTGATCTAAAAAAACGTGTGCCAAGTGTATATAAGAAGATTACAAGCAAAGGTATCAATGATTTAGAAGATATATTTAAATTTAAAAAGTAAGAAGGTGAAGAAAAATGAATATATTTATCATTCAAACAATTATAATGGTGATACTTGCGTTTGTTATTTTTTATTTAATCATCTATAACAATAGTTTAAAGTTAGAAAAAAGAATATCAAAGTATAGTATTGATTCAATAAAGAATGATTCAGTTTCACTTTTTGACTTCGTATATAATGAATATTTTAAAATGGTGAGTTATTTAACTAAGAGTTTAAATAAGTTTGTTTTGCTGAAAAAATACGCGTCTAAATACAATAAGTACATAACTTATGATAACAATAAGAGTACAGTTTCAATGGATTACGTAAGTAACAAGATATTTATTTGTTTATTTTTTGTGTTTATTATTTCTTTTGCAAGGATAATAGAAGGTCGTTTCCCAAGTATAATAGACATACTTATTTCAGCACTGTTAGGTTTCTTTTCGATTGACATTTATTTTAAATTTTATGATTATATTAAGAAGAAACAAATAGAACAAGATTTATTAAACGCGATAATAATAATGAACAACGCGTTTAGATCTGGAAGAAGCACCATGCAAGCAATTGAAATAGTCGCACAAGAACTTAAAGGTCCGATAAGACAAGAATTTAAAAAGATGCATTTAGAAATAAGTTATGGTTTATCATTAGATGTTGTTTTTGAAAGATTCTCAAAAAGAATAGAATCAGAAGAAGTCAGTTATATAACATCTTCTCTTAGTATTTTAAATAAAACAGGTGGTAATATAATAAAGGTATTTTCATCGATTGAAAAGATGCTTTTTAACAAAAGAAAACTAAAACAAGAGATGAAGTCACTTACATCAAGCGCTAATATGGTAAGCAAAATTCTCCTTGTTATGCCATTTGTCTTTGTACTAGTTATAACACTTCTAAACCCAAGTTATTTTATGCCGCTAATTAATACAAATATAGGAAATATTTTATTATTCGTTATAATTTTAATATATGGATTATATGCGTTTATCGTAAACAAAATCATGAAAGTGAGGTTTAACTAATGAAAGAAAAAAAATCATTTATTAACCGAATATATCGTGATAAGGACATAAAAAAAATACAATATAAAATAAACCAATTTGGAGTTTCAAAAAAATTTACTACTGAATATTTTATGAACTTTAGATTGTATTCATCGATGTTGGTTTTTGTTATATTATTTATATTTGTTGATTATGGTGCTTTAATATCTCCAATAGTAACAATACTTTGGTATTTTTTAGTTGGTTATAGCATGATCGATAAACCTTTAAAGAAAAGAGAAAAGAAACTTGATAATGAAGCTTATTATTATTTTGAAGTTTTAACACTTGCACTGGAATCAGGTAGAAATTTAGAAAACGCCATTAAAATGGCGTGTAAATATATAGATTCAGAAATATCAGAAGAATTTAAAGAAACACTAAAACAAGTTAATTTCGGTAAATCGCTAACGGAGGCTTTATCATTAATGAGCACCAGAATACCTAGTTTAACAATTAACAATATAATTTTAAACATGGAGCAATCTAATTTATTTGGTAATAGTATAATAGAAACCATGTATAACCAATTAGATTTTTTAAAGGATAAACAAGTAATGGATATAAAGGCTCAAATTAATAAAATTCCTAACAAAATAAGTATCTTTTCGGTTTTGTTTTTCATACCACTTATTTTGCTTATTATACTTGGTCCAGTACTTATTGATTTTTTAATTAGTTAACAAGCTAAAATGCTTGTTTTTTTTACGTTAGATTTTGAGGTAACATCCCGTAAAAGATAATTAAGTGTTTCCAAATGA
>CAYVPV010000039.1:0-8060 GCA_964453925.1 uncultured Muribaculaceae bacterium
TTCATTTGGAAACACTTAATTATCTTTTACGGGATGTTACCTCAAAATCTAACGTGAAAAAAACATGTCAAAAAAATGTAAAAAAAGAAGATTTTTTTAAATCTTCTTAGTATGAGTCTATATTAATATTTACCTTTTTATTATCATTAATGTAAGAACTTGCTTGAACTATAGTTCTTAATGCCTTAGCAAGTTTACCTTGCTTACCAATTACTCTTCCCATTTGATTTTCTGGTACCATTACTTGTATAGTAATAGTATTTTCTTCTTCACTTGGAAACTGTTTTACGGTGATGCTATCAGCATCTTCTACAAGTTCTTTTACAATTGTTTCTGTCAACCTAACTAATTCCATAATTATTTACCTTGCTTTTCATTTGCAAATTTAGTCATAATACCAGCCTTAGAGAAAATATTTCTAACTGTATCAGTTGGCATTGCACCATTTTTTAACCATTTCATAGCTAATTCTTCATCGATTTTTGTTTCAGCAGGGCTAACTAATGGATTATAAGTACCAATAGTTTCAATAAAACGACCATCCCTCGGGCTCCTTGAGTCCGCTGCTACTATACGATAAAATGGAGTCTTCTTAGCTCCCATCCTTTTTAATCTTAATTTAACTGCCATAATATTATTCCTCCTTCATATAGTCTATATTTTATCATAACTCGGATTACGTGTCAACTATTTTCGTTAACACTATATTTTAAATTATTTAAAAAGGATTCTAAATAAAATCCTCTTTAACTTCTTCATCAATTTTTTTCATTGTTTCCTCTTCATCATCTTCTATAGTATCCCATGGTTCTTCATCATCTTCTATTGCTATTTTGACTTTTGCATCGTTTACAACTTCTATTCCAAGTTCTTTTTCGATGTCAAACTCTATTACATCATCCTTTGACTTAACATTACTACAGCTTGGTTGTTTTAGTGCTCTTACAATTATATCGCTCCCACTAATAGATGTTCCTGTTTTTGTTTTAATATTTACAGTTTCATTATATGAAATGTTTTTACTAGCAACAGCAGTTTTTTGATCATCATCATAAGAATACCAAATGTTTATATCAAAGTTTCCATCTATCACAACTCTATCACCAGCAACAGAACCTTTGAATTTATGATTAATTACCCAACAACCAAGAATTGTGTTTGCGTTATGTTCCGCAAGAAGGTTATAATTATTTTTAAAATATTTTTTCCCCTTGCCAATTACTACTTTTGTAACTATCTCTTTAAACATTAGAATCCCCTCCTCGTTTTAATCTATGCTAATATACTAAAAAAAGTGCTAAAAATAGCACTTTTTTATTTAGATTCTAATTTTTCTAAAATTTTTTTTGTAGCATCGATTGTTTTATCCCTTAAAGCCTCTGCTGCTGCTTCAACAATAGGAGTTGCTTTTTTCTTGGTATAAACCACTAATTCTTCAGCATTCTTTTTTAAATCAGCAGCTTTTTTCTTAGCGATTTTTGCAACTTTTTCTTTGTCCAAATTTTTCATTTCCTCTATAATATTAGACACTTTCTCTTCTATTGTATCTCTTACTTCTTTTACATCAATTTCTTTTGCTTTCACAATTAATTCGTTCGCTTTTTTCTTTAAAGCAAAGCGAGTTTCCTTACCTGATTTAGGAGCAAATAAAACTCCTAAAGCTGCTCCAACTGCTGCTCCTAAAAAAAACTTTCCTGCACTACTCTTCTTCGCCATCTAATTCTTCCTCCTTTTCTTTTTTTTCTATTTTCTTTTTCTTTCTCTTAAATATACCCTTTATAAATAAAATAATTGAATCAGAAATAACCTCTGTTAATGCTGATAATTTATCAGTAACAGTGTCAACTATACTAAATACACCATTTAATGATTTTACTTTTTCATCTACATCATCAACTATTTCACCAACCCTATTCATTGTTTTAATTACTTTAACACATATTACGATTAATAAAATAATTAGGATACATAATAATATATATATAAATATTGGTAAATATGAATTTAAAAAGTCTTGCATTAATCTTCGTCCTCCTTATTTTGATACATAGTATCAATTAAGTTAAATAAGTCTTGTTCTTTTGTGTCATCGTCTTCATCGTCATCTTCTGTTGCTATTTCTTTTTTCTTTACATTTTTCCTACTAGACTTAAGCGTTTCTTTATCAACATCGATTTCTTTAAAATTTACATTCGGTAATATCATATCATCATCGTCTTCGTCATTATTTACAATAACAACTGATGCTTTTTTTTCTTCAGTTTTATTATTTGATTTTTTCTTAGTTCTAGAAAGTTCCTCTTTTTTCATGTCATTTTCTGCTTCTTCTATGGTTTTCTTACTTAAACGTTTCATCGTGTTTTCTATTTCTTCATCTAAAGATCCATAAGCCTTTTTTCTTACTTCATCAAAGGTAACATCATCATTATAACTTGAGATTTTATCCCCTGAATCTTCTTCTTTAACTTTGTTACCCTCATTGTCTAATAAACCATATATAGGCGATATTATTGGACTAGGTTTAAATTTTTTTGTTTCTTCTTTTCTTTTACTACCTTGATATAAAACTCTTTTGGGTTCTTCTTTAACTACTGGAACTATTGGTTCCGGTTTTTTACTTGCAACCACAAAATCATCATCATCAAATTCTGGAAAATTAAATTCTGATTCTTTCTTTTCTACCCTAGATTGAATTTCCGTTTCTATAGGAATGCTTTTTTCAGAAATATCTTCAAAATAAAGTTCTTCTATACTTTCTTTTGCTTGATTAGAAAAATTATCATTTACTTTTTTTTCTTTCTTTTCTTCCTTTTTAGAAATCTTCTTAGAAGGTTTTTTTTCCTCTTTTTCTTCTTCCTCTTCATCAAATAAGAAACTTTTCATTTTATTTAATTTATTCATAAGTCCCATACTGATACTCACACCTTTCTTCTATTCACTACTAGTACTAGTTTCTACTTTTTTTGTAGTAGTTGTTGTTTCTTTTTTAGTCGTAGTAGTTTCTTTTACTTCTATCTCTGTTTCAGGGGTCAATTCTTCCTCATCTTCTTCATATTTATCATATTCTTTTATGTATTCTAGGAAGTTTCCGTCTTTTTCTTTATTATCAAATAATTTATAAGACTCTTCTTTAGAATCGAAGCTACCAGCTTCATACATTTTCTTTAATAAAGAATCATTAAATTTAACGCTTGATAATATATAACTAATATCTTCCATTGCAATATTAATGTCTTTTTCATCTACATATGTTTCTATTTTAGCATAATTATATATCATTTGAACATATAATTTATTATTCTTCTTGGTTATTTCTACATAACCACTTTTTTTACCATGGCTTAATTTAGAAGCATAATAAACGTTTTTATTAACGTCATAATTACTATCAATATTATAGTAATAACTTACAACATCAACATATAAATAATAGGTCAAATCACCTCTTTTTAAAACATCATTATAGGTATTAGCATCAGTTCTAACAACACCACGTGGTGCATAATACTTATAACCTTTTCCAACCTTGTTATATAATTTTATATCTAAAGATAAAATTTTATTAATTACTTCTTCATAAGTTTTTGTATCCATCCTGGCTATTGTACAACCAGTTAATAATAAAACAGTAAGAAGTAATAATAAATATTTTTTCATCATCTTCACCTACTTTAAAAATATTATAACAAAAAAAGAAGAAAAATAAAACCTTTTAATTTTTCTTATAAGCTTCTAACCTACAAATCTTAACTCCTTTTTCATTAAATCGTTTTTCGTATTCAGTTGCAACGTTACCTTCTATCATGTTATTATATAAATCAAGGGTAACTTTTTTCAAAACGTATCCATAAGTACTTAAAGATTCTATCGAAAAGGCAAATAAATTAATGTTATCAGTTTTTTGATAAATCTTTTTTTCTCCTAAAAACAGCTTATCATATTTTGATAAAAGATTATGAGAAGTAAGCCTTCTTTTGGCATGTCTTTCTTTTGGCCATGGATCAGAAAAATTTAAATATATAGTATTAACTTCTTTATCAAATACGTTATCTATATCATTAGCATCCATCCTAATTAATTTTAAGTTAGGAAGGCACTCTTTTTCTAATTTTTGCACCGCACGCACTATAACACTATCATACATTTCAATACCGACATAATTTATGTTTGGGTTTTGTTTTGCCATTCCAATTATAAAATCACCTTTCCCCATTCCAATTTCAATATCTATTGGATTATTGTTATTAAATATCATATTCCATTTGCCTTTATTTTGGGAAGCATCTAAAACTATATAATCGGAAGCATTTATAATGTTACTTGCATTTCTAACATTTTTTAATCTCAAAATAATCACCATATTAATTATACACCAAAAACCCAGATAAGCATATAATTAAATGAAAGCTTTTTATTAGGAGGAATATATATGAAAAGTGATAGAAACAACATGAACGCACAAATGATGCCTTTTCCTGGTATGGGAAATATGCCTACAAACATGATGATGTTTCCTAACTTTATGAATGATAATTATTCTGGTCTAGAAAACAGAATAAGTTCGCTTGAAAAGAAAGTTAAAGTATTAGAAAACAGACTATCAAGGCTAGAAAATCCATATCAAACCACAAATACTCAAAGTTATCAAAATACGGTAACAAATACTCAAAGTGGTCAACCACAGTATCAAACAACACAAAGTGGGCAAACCTCTTATCAAACGACCCAAAACAATACTGGTTACAATGGAGAAATGTATATGATGTAAAAAAATCTACTAAATTGTAGATTTTTTTTATACATGATAGTTATCATCTAAAGCTCTGTTAAAATCTTCAGTATTAAACATGTTTAACAAAAAATTATCATTTTTGTATTGAGTCGAATTTGAATTTACTAAATCATATCCTTTATTTTGACACATATCAAGTACCCTTCTTGATTCTTTATTATCTCTAAGCATCAAATATAGCCCTGATAAAAATGAAACATCAGCTTCTTTTAAATTTTTTATATTAGCAATTATATCTTGAGTTGATACTTCCATGATTAAATATCTAGAATCGTACCCCAAAACTTTATTTATTATTCCTCTTGTTCTAACTATGTACTCATTAATCATATTCCCATCAATACCACTATATAAGATATATTCATCACCACTTCTATCTTTAACATTGGTACTTACGATACTTGCCTGAACAGCATTTTTCAAAAGAGCAATAACAACTTCTTTTTTCGTTAAATCGTTTTTCAAATAAGGTAAATACTTATTATCCTTCTCTAAAAATATGTCTGTTAGCGTTTCTCTTTTTGAATTATAATCCATCTCATCAGGAAAAACCGAATCTATCTTTACGGTAGCTTGATTTGCATACTTATTATATAGTTTATCTCTATCCAATTCAAAATAATTATTCATATAAGTTAAAAAATTATCCACCTTAGCTTCTATGGTATTTGATAAAAGAGGAGTACCACTATATACTAATTTTTCGTTGGCTAATTCAATTATATTTTTTAAGCTGACGTTTTTATCATATGAATATATTAAAGCCTTTCTAACATCAATATTTGTTTTATATAAATAGTTTAATAAACTTTTAGCAGCATCTAACGTTGAAAGATTAGCATTTATATAATTATTATTTTGATTAATATTATTAAAATTATTTTTAAAAGAACTTTCATATTTTAAACTATAATCTCTTATCAATCTAAAAATACCTACGTTTTCAATTTTTAAACCAGTTACATTTTCTAATTCTTTAATAACACCATCTTTTTTCATTTTCTTAATTTCTTCTCTTGGCTTTTTACCATTTACATCAGAAGAAAAGGCATTAAGTTTTATTCCTTCTTGAATTATTTTACCATCTTTAATATTAAAATATAAATTTAAAATACCAGAACAACTAAACTCTGGATGTTTTTTTATTGTATAATAAATCGCTTCTTTTAATGTCATATTATATGTCACCTCATATTAATAATATATCATACAAAGTTTTTATTTCTAAATCAATTTAAAAAAATGTAAAGAAAAAGTAAAGATTATTTCCTTATTTTTTCTTTACTTTTAGCTTTTTAAATATCTTATCACCAAATATATCTTCAAATATTCCATTTTTAATTGTTATTGTAAAGTATATTAACGCACCTACAAGGCCATATATTACAATTAAAAGAATTGCATTAAACCTACTTATAACTTTTAGCGGAATAATATTCTTTAAAAGTAATAATGCGACTATCATTATGATAAGCGGATAAACAAATTTAAACATTTTCTTAAAATACTCTTTAAAGTCTAATCCAACCGTTTTATTAATAACTATTAAGTTTGTTATAACCGATGTTGAAAGACCTATTAAAGTAGCTAATGTTGACCCCCAGAAAGGATATAAACCTAAATGGTTAAATAAATACATAAAAGGAACTTGAAGTATTAACTTAACAAAAATACCCGCTACTATACTTAAAAATACGTTTTTAAATTTGTTTAATGATTGTGCTATTGATATCGAAGTAGTAAACATACATCTAAATAATGCTATAAAGATAGTAAAACAAAATACCTTTGGCCCCCATGTTGATGCGCCATAAAATGCGTTAAATACTGGTGATGCTAAAATAGATAAGCCTACTGCCATTGGCATAGTAACATAAAGTAGCATCAAAAAAGACTGATGTACCTTTTTCTTAACATCTTTTTTATCACCTTTAACAAAACTTGCGGTAATATTAGGTACTAAGCTTGTCATAAGACCTGTTGATATAGCAAGAACAACACTATTTAGTTTATTTCCCGTTGTGTTTATTACACCTAACACACTTTCAGCGTCAACCGTTTTAAAACCTAATTTAGTAAGGGTTCCTATTATAGTTGTCATATCTATATAATCATACACTGATAAAGCAAGTCCAAACGATATAAAAGGAACGGAATAAATAAGCAATTTCTTTATTATTTCTTTATTGCTAATCTTCTTTTCTTTTTTTCTTATTTCTTCAGTTTTTGTTTCCCTTATTATATCTTTTTTATTTTTCTTTATCTTAATAAGTAAATAAATTAACGCTGCTAATGCTCCAATGGTTGCACCAAATACAGCAACACCAATAGCTTTTGTAACACCTACGTTAAACACCCTCATGCACAAATAACTACCTATTAAAATTATAACTATTCTGGCAACTTGTTCTATTACCTGGCTAACCGAAGATGGCGTCATAAACTTGTGGCCCTGTAAGTATCCTTTAGTAACACTTAAAAATGGTACAACAAGTATCGCGGTCGATATAATCCTTATTACAAAAGTAATACTTTCCTTAGAATTTCCTCCTGTATTACTCCCCATTATTTGATTAGAAATAAAAGGTGCCCCTAAAAACATTATTATAAATAATAGTATTCCCAAAATAGCTAATAATTTTTTACCTAAACTATAAGCCCTTTCCTTGGTATCATAATAACCTAAAGTATTATATTCACTTATTAACTTACTCATTGCAGGTGGTATTCCAACCGTTGATAAAGATAAAAATAGGTTATAAATAGTATATGCATAGCCATATAATGCAATATTTGTTTCCCCTATTATAGCATAAAAAGGAATTACGTATATAATTCCTAAAAACTTAGTTAAAACTATTCCAATTGTTACAATAAGTGCTCCATTTATAAAACTATTTTTTTTCATTAATATCATCCCTTGTCTATGTATATTATCATGGCAGAAAAACAATATAATTGTTCTTCTCCGCAAACGGTTATCGATACTTGATACTTTATGTCAACAATTTCCTTACTTGCTATAAAATCATTAACGCATTCTTCCAAATCTTTTTCATGATCACAATCAAATACTTTAACTTTCATATTATCACCTACTTAATAATATAAAAACACTTATAAGTTAATTGTCTATATTTATCATTATATCAAATTATTTGTTTTTTTTAAATTTCATTATATATTTTTGTAAACAAAAAAGATTACTAAAAGTGAACTGAACCCCAAAAGTTGGACAGTTTATAAATAGTTTCTAATTAGAGGCTTG
>CAYVPV010000040.1:0-7544 GCA_964453925.1 uncultured Muribaculaceae bacterium
AGATTTATTCAAATGTATTCTGACGTAGTTATGGAAGTTGGTAAAAAATACTTTGAACAACTTATTGATGCTATGAAAGAAAAGAAAGGTGTTACTCAAGACGTTGAGTTAGACGCTGAAGACTTAAAAGAATTAGCTAGAGAGTTTAAAGCTGAATATAAGGAAAAAGTTGGTGCTGATTTTCCTAATGATCCTAAAGAACAATTAATGGGAGCTGTTAAAGCAGTATTTAGATCATGGGATAATCCAAGAGCTAACGTTTATAGAAGAGATAATGATATTCCTTATTCATGGGGTACTGCCGTAAACGTACAAGCTATGGCATTTGGCAACATGGGAGATGACTGCGGAACTGGTGTTGCGTTTACCCGTGACCCAGCAACTGGTGAAAAAGGTTTATTTGGTGAGTTTTTAACAAACGCACAAGGTGAAGACGTTGTTGCAGGTGTACGTACTCCAATGCACATTGCTGAAATGGAAGAAAAATTTCCAGAAGCATTTAAAGAATTCAAAGAAGTATGTAACACTTTAGAAAAACATTATAGAGATATGCAAGACATGGAATTTACCGTTGAGCATGGTAAGTTATACATGTTACAAACAAGAAATGGTAAGAGAACTGCACAAGCTGCATTAAAGATTGCTTGTGACTTAGTAGATGAAGGAATGCGTACGGAAGAAGAAGCCGTTGCTATGATTGATCCTCGTAACTTAGATACATTACTTCACCCACAATTTGATGCAAAAGCATTAAAAGAGGCAACTCCAGCAGGTAAAGGTCTTGGAGCATCTCCAGGGGCTGCATGTGGTAAAGTTGTATTTACTGCTGAAGACGCTGTAGAATGGGCTGCTAAGGGAGAAAAAGTTGTCTTAGTTAGACTTGAAACTTCTCCAGAAGACATTACTGGTATGAAAGCTTCTCAAGGTATTTTAACTGTTCGTGGTGGTATGACATCACACGCTGCAGTTGTTGCTCGTGGTATGGGTACTTGCTGTGTTTCTGGTTGCGGAGAAATCGCAATGGATGAAGAAAACAAGAAGTTTACTTTAGCTGGTAAAACTTATCATGAAGGAGATTATATATCAATTGATGGTTCAACTGGTAACATATATGATGGACAAATCCCTACCGTTGATGCTACTATTGCTGGTGAATTTGAACGTGTTATGAATTGGGCTGATAAATATAGAACATTAAAAGTTAGAACTAATGCTGATACCCCAGCCGATGCAATTAAAGCTCGTGAGTTAGGTGCTGAAGGTATTGGACTTTGCCGTACTGAACACATGTTCTTTGAAGAAGACAGAATTGCTGCATTTAGAGAAATGATTTGTTCTGATACTGTAGAACAAAGAGAAGCAGCACTTGAAAAAATCTTACCATATCAACAAAATGACTTTGAAGCATTATACGAAGCATTAAAGGGATATCCAGTAACAATTAGATTCTTGGATCCACCTTTACATGAATTCGTTCCAACTGAGGAAGCTGATATTAAAAAGCTAGCTGACGCTCAAGGAAAAACCGTTGAAGAAATTAAGATTTTAATTGATTCACTTCATGAATTTAACCCAATGATGGGACACAGAGGATGTCGTCTTGCTGTTACTTATCCAGAAATAGCTAAGATGCAAACTAAAGCTGTTATTCGTGCAGCAATTAACACTAAGAAAAATCATCCAGACTGGGATGTTAAACCAGAAATCATGATTCCACTTATTTGTGAAATTAAAGAATTAAAATTCGTTAAGAAAGTTGTTGTAGAAACAGCTGATGCTGAAATAAAGGCTTCAGGTATCGATTTAGAATATGAGGTTGGTACTATGATTGAAATTCCAAGAGCAGCACTTACCGCTGATGAAATAGCTAGTGAAGCTGACTTCTTCTGTTTCGGAACTAACGATTTAACTCAAATGACATTTGGTTTCTCAAGGGATGATGCTGGTAAGTTCTTAGATTCTTATTATGATAATAAGATTTTCGAAAACGATCCATTTGCAAAACTTGATCAAACTGGTGTTGGTAAATTAATGGAAACTGCTATTAAATTAGGTAAACCAGTTAATCCAAAATTACACGTTGGTATTTGTGGTGAACACGGTGGAGATCCTTCGTCAGTTGAGTTCTGTCACAAGATTGGTTTAGATTATGTATCTTGCTCACCATTTAGAGTGCCAATAGCTCGCTTAGCAGCTGCACAAGCTAAAATCAACGAAAATAAATAGAAACAATAAAAAAAGTATCGATTAATCGATACTTTTTTATTGTTTTTCTTCAAAATTTAACTAAATATGTTATAATAATATTCCAACTTGAAGAATATTATATAGAAGTCTGATAAAATGAGGTGGTAGTAGCATGACTTATAAAGAATTAAAAAAAGAATTAAAAAATTATCAAAAAAATATTACTATAACTTTTTACGAACGTGGAGAGGGGAAAGGAACAAATCATGCTAAGGATAGAAAATATCTAAGAGCTATAAAAAAGCGAGATGCAGCTTTTTCGGCTTTGTTTGATATTTACGATTGGTATAAAAACAATATAGAAATAACATATGAGAAAAAGCAAGAGTGGATAAATGACTTTAAGAATTCTTTAGAAAAACAAAAGTGCTTACTGAAAAAGCAAAAAGATTTAAGTTCAAAAGAAAAAATAGAGGATATAGAAGATATAAAAGGGGTTTATATAACCATTTTTAACAACCTTTTGGATTTAAAAAAAGATGATTTTAATAAAATGATGAATTACGCAAAAAGAAAAATGAACGCTTTTGATAAAGTATATATAAAGGCTAAAAAAGACGAAGATAATAAAGTCGTTGATAAGCTAATTAATGATATAAGTAGAAATTATTACTTGTTTAATAAAGATAGAATAAAGCGTGAAAATACGGTTCATCATGTTGGTACGTCAATTGACGTTATTAATGCTTATGAGGCCTTAATAACTAAAGAAAGAATTATATATAATTCGCTTTTGGGTGGTGTTAAAAACGCACTAAATGCTAATGATAGCAAAGATGTTGATAAAGAATCTATTTTGACTTCCTTTGCTGAATTGGAGGCTTACCCTAATGAAAGAGAATTTTATGCTGATGAAGAGGCTTATGATTTAAGTAAAAATTGTTTTGAATTATATGATAAAACATATAAAAGTGTATTTCTTCTTTCTAAAAAAGCAAAAAATAAACTAAGTAAAAATTTAAATGGTCATTTGAGTTAAAATGCTTAATAGCATTTTTTTTCTTATTTTATTTTGTTATAATAATATATAGAAGAAGGTGGTATAATGATTAAATTTGTTAAGATAGAAGAAGCTAATAATTTAGAGAATTTTAAAATTATAGTACCATCTAATTACGAAACTTATTATAAGAAAAAATTTTTGAATAAAAAATATGATATAGTTACGTTAAAAAACTTTTTTATTCAAAGTTATAATGGTGGTGCAAAACTATCTAATAATAATGAAGAGTATGTAATTATGTATAATGCTTTTAAAAGCGTAATGGATAATCTATCTATTTATAATAATTTTGTTTCATTTAACTTTATAAAAGAATTATTAAATACTTATAATGATTTTAGCAAGTATGATTTAAATCATACTGATAAAATAAATGACTTAAGAATAATATTTGAAAAATATGAACAACTTCTTGAATCCAAAAAATTAATAAATTCAAAATTATTGTATGAAAGCGTTATGAAAAACAATAATTTTAAGGGTAAATATCTATTTTTAACTTTATCAAAACTAGACGAGCCTATGATTTCTTTAATAAAGAACATGTCAAAAGAAGGGACGGTTTTACTGGATATAGATAAGGTTAATAATAAGGCATTGGTTAGAAGTTTAAAGAAAGTAGATGCTGGATTGGATGTAGATGTTAAAAAATTATTATTTAAAGAAAAAACTTTTAACTTTAAATCGTTTAATGATATAAGTGAGGAAGTTTCATTTGTAAATAATGATATATCAAAAAAGATAATGGAAGGAAACAATTATAAAGATTTTATAATTGTTTCTAATGATATAAAAACTTACACTCCGTATTTTGATTTGTTACTTAATCATCCATATTCTAAAAAAATTTTATCTGGATTACTTACGAGTAGGTTTGTTAATCTTTTTGAAAACATCTTAAATGGTAACTTTTCATGTAAAAATTTTATTAATATTTTAAAGCTTGGTTTGTTTGATATAGATATGAAAATTATTGATAAGCTTGATAATTATATTTACAGCTGGGGTTTAGAAGATTCTGCTTTTTATGTCCCTTTCAAGTTTAATCCTAATGGCAATAAAAAAAATTTTAATAAGCAAGATGAAGCGGATTTAAAAATACTTAATGATGCTAAGGATAACATTATCAATCCGATTAAATATTTGTTAGAAAATGTAACTGGCGAAAAAAACAAAACCAACGTTTTAAGACTTTTGTACACTTATTTAAGTGAAGAAAAAATAATTGATAAGTTGTTTTTAAATGATTGTGATGGTGCTTTGAATCTCATTAGTGCATTAGAAAATTTAAATGATTATTTAGATGATGAAGTAGATTTAAAAGAAGTGGTAAACATTCTTGCCCATCTTAACTTAACGCATGCTAAATTAACTATGATGCAGGATAGTTTGCAAATTTCTAATTTAGACCATGCAATATATGATAATAAAAAGTTTGTGTATGTATTAGGATGTTCAAACGATGTTCTTCCAAAGCCATTTAAAATTAATTCATTAATAAATAACAATGATTTAAAAAAAGAAAGCTTAATTAAGATTATTGAAGATCATTTTGACGAAGAGGGTCATTTATTTTATAAATCTTTAAATAATAAGGTTGTTACCTTAACTTATCATAAATTAGGGGTTGATTTAAAACTTAAAACAAAGTCGAATTATCTTAATGATTTGGCTTTAGAAAATATTGATGAAGGTAAATTATATGATAAAAATTTAATTATTAATGATTATGCACTTAAGCTTTCGGATGATAAAATAAAAGTTTCGTCAAACGAATATTTTAGTAAAATAAATGATTCAAATAAACATGATTTAAATTATAAAATAGATTCTGATGTTGCAATAAATTTATATGGTAATCAACTAAAAGTTAGTCCAAGTAGTATTGAAACGTATGCAAAATGCGCATTTTATCATTTTTGTAATTATGGTTTGAAATTAAGAGTAAAAGAAAAATATTTTTTTGATAATAGAGAAGTAGGAACCTTTGTGCATTACATACTTGAAAAAATCATTAGAAATGATTTGAATGAAGTAAATTCATCAAACCTAGAAGAATATGTTTATAAATATGCTTCTGTTTATTTAGAAAAAAATAATAAAATTATTAATAATGCATCCAAGTTTATAATTGAGGCCCTTAGTAAAAACGTTACTTTAATAATTAAAAACATTTTAAAAGAACAGCAAATATCTAAGTTTAAACCTAAGTATTTTGAGTTTAAAATAGGCGAAGACACAATAGTAAGACCAATTAAAATAAAGTTAGATAAAGGTGAGCTTCTAATATCTGGAATAGTAGATAGGTTAGATAGCTTTGAGGATGATAAAAACTATTACTACCGAATAATTGATTATAAAACTGGCGAAAAGAAATTTAGGTTAGATGACGTGTTAGACGGCCTTAATCTCCAAATGTTGTTATATTTACTTTCGATAAAAGAAAATGCAGGTGTTTTTACTGATAAGAAGATTATTCCATCGGCACTTTTGTATTATCCTGCATTATTAAAAGAAAGCACAGCATCAAGATCACTTAAACCTTCAGAAAAAAATGCTACTATTACTGAAAAATTAAAAATGAACGGAATTATTAATAGAGATAAAAATGTTCTTGATTTACTTGGAAGTGATGATTTGGGAGATTATATTGCGGTTACCACACGTGGTAATTTAAATGAAGAAAAATTATTTGGAATAGATAACTTGGAACTTTTATTTAATAATATAAAAGAAACTTTAAAACGTATTGGAAATAGTATTATTTCTGGGGATATAAAAGTAAATCCAATAGGAGAAAGAATAGATGCTTGTGCCTATTGTAAATTTAATAGTATATGTAAATTTGATTCTAAGATAGATAAAAAAAGAAAACCACTTAATTATAAAAATACCGAAGTATTTAAGATGTTAGAAGGTGATAATAATGCCTAGTTGGACTAAAGATCAGAAGCTTGCGATAAAAAAGCGTGGTGGAAAAATAATTGTAAGTGCTGCAGCAGGAAGCGGTAAAACAGCGGTTTTATCAGAAAGAGTTATTAATTTAGTTTTAGAACGCACACAAATAGATGAACTTTTAATTGTTACCTTCACTAAAGCAGCCGCGGAAGAAATGAAGGAAAGAATTAAAGAAAGAATCAAAGAAGCTTATGAAAAAGATAATAGTAACGAGTATTTAAAAAGACAATTATTGCTTGTAGATAGTGCTAAAATAACTACGATGGACGCTTTTTATGGGGATTTAGTAAAAGAAAACTTTGAAAAGTTAGGAATAGATAAAAATTTTAATATTTTATCAGATGAAGAAGAAACCGTATTAAAAGAATCGGTTTTAAATAATGTTTTAGAAGAATCATTTGATATTGTTCAAGACTATACTTCGATGCTATATATGTTTGGCGCAAATTCAGTTGATTCTATAAAAAGTATAATATTAAAAATTACATCACATTTAGATAGCATTCCTTATCCGAACGAGTTTATAACAAAAGCAATATCTAATTATCATAAAGAAAGCTCGTTTTATAAAGAAATAATATTAAGACAAATTAGGGATAAGATGAAAGCTTATGATGAAGTTTACACTGAAATAATAGAAGCTTTATATGATGAAGGTGAGGATTTTAATAAAGTTGTTTTGCTTGCTAACAAAGAAAAAAATTACATAAATGATTTTTTTATGATTGATAATTTTAATGATTTATCAAGTAGAATAAAAACAATAGAATTTGAAACATTAAGAACTCCAAAAGGGCATAAAGATGATGCTGTTATGATTAAATATAAGGTTATAAGAGATGAGTTTAAAGCAGACATTAGAAAAACTTATAAAGAATTTTCTTTTATAACTGATGAAGTTTTTGAAAAGGAACAAGCTCTTATTTTAAATAACATTATTACACTTTTTGAGGTAGTAAAACATTATAGGGAAAAATTGTTAAATAAAAAAAGAAAAAAGAATGCATATTCTTTTAGCGATATAGCGCACTTTGTGGTAAAACTTTTAATAAAAGATGGAAAGAAAACACGCCTTGCTAAATCTATCTCTAACAGATTTAAAGAAATCCTTATTGATGAATACCAAGATACCAATAATTTACAAAATGTTATATTTAGTGCAATATCAAATAATGATAGTAATTTATTTATTGTTGGTGATGTTAAACAAAGTATTTATAAGTTTAGAAGTGCTTGCCCGGAAATATTTAACAATGATAAAAAAAATGCCATTAAAGACGGGCAACACAACCTTATTACCTTATCTAAAAACTTTAGAAGTAGAAAAGAAGTTTTA
>CAYVPV010000041.1:0-6438 GCA_964453925.1 uncultured Muribaculaceae bacterium
CTGATGTATTTTAGTTTATCTCCGACGCTAATACCTTGTTCTTTTAACCAGTTTCCTGATAGTCTAATAAAGGGAATATCATCTTTTCCCATCATATAACCTATGGTGTATATTTTGTTACACATAATAAAAAACATTTATTTTTTGTCATTTATGTGTTAATATAAATAAGTAGAAAGGTGTTTATAAGTGTCGCAAGAAGAAAGACAAATTATTAATAAAATATATAAAAATGCTTGTTGCATAAAATATTCTATTATATCATTAATTATTTCGTGTATAACAATGTTTGGAATAGTTATAGCAGATTTTATTGGTTATCGATCAAACTATGCAGGTAGAGTAAACAATATTGCAATAAAATGTTTTATAGCTTTTATGGTTTTAGATGTAATATTAATAATAATTTATGCTATAAATTTTTGGAAATTTAAAAAAATTGTAACAAAAAATGAGACATGGAATAATTTAATAGATAAATTAAGTAAAAATAATTCCGATTTAAATAAAACCGTTGAAAATTTAAAAGTTGATTTTCAATCAGAATTATCGATATATTTATCTGGTGATTTATTAACAACTTTTACTGAGCTTAAAGATTTAGGAAACACCATTAAAGCTGGAGCTTCTGCATATGTTTTTTATTTATTAATCGATATGAGTAATAAGGTTATTAAATTTTCCGAAATGATTTCTAAGGAATATCGTTTAAATTTAAAATTCTCTAAAAAGTTCTTTTTATGTTTAGTGATAATTATATGTTTAACAATAAATATCGTTGATTATAGTATAATAATTAAAAAAAGTAAAAGTAATAACAAATTATATACTAATATTGTTGAATCATTAAACAGTGATTGTTCAAAGTATAATTGCAGTGCTGATACATATTCATTTAAAGATCGTATTAAAATTCATAGGGATAATAATACTTTGGAAATAGGTTTTGATAAAGAATATAAGGTTACATCATTAAATTATTATATTAGTAAAATAGATTCGAATTTAAGTAATCAAGATAAAATTAATATGATTAATATTGAATTAAAGGAATTAAGTACTTTATTAAAAAATAATAATACTTTAAAATTTGATTCAAAAGAATTATTAGACCATTATCAATTAACAGATAAGTTTATTAGTGAAATATCTAAAATCAATGACGAAGATGATTATGTGAGAGATAACTTTAAAATAAATGGCTATAAAATAGATATTTATGGTAAATACGACTCTTATGATAATACTATTTATACAATCTATGAAATAGATAAAGAAAGAGAATATCGTTAATATTTTAAAATGTCATAATTAATAAAAATAAAAACGTTCGGTTAATGTCTACTAAATAGGGTTCACATCATAATCCGAGCGTTTTTTCATATTTATTATTTTTGATAAACGCTAGAAACCGAACATCACAATGAGAAAAGTTTTTCAAACTAAAGGCAGTGTCTATACAGAAAATAGATGCGTAGAGTTTGACTTTGGAAATAAGTTATCTATTTATAATCGGCAATTTGATATTAAAATAATGAAAGAAAATCCAAATAAAAATTATAATCAATCTTTTATAGAAAACTTTAACCAAAATAAAGAGAAATCTGTAAATAATATTATTACGCTTAATTTTATTTCAATAACTTAAAAAGCGATTATGAAAGAATTAAAACCTTAAAAATATGTGAAGTATCAGATATTATGTATGTTAATATTACCGAACCATATTATTATTTTAATATATATGATCCCGAAGGAAATGCAATAGAAATATGTGGAGATAAACTTAATGAATGAAACAGAGAGAATTTTTATTGATCTAAATGGATATAAAGTGGTTATTTCTAATGTTAACAAAACTAACAAATTGTTAGAAAATAATATTGATACTATAGAATCCTTTGATAATTTATTAAGCATAAATAAATAAGAATTAACGACACTAATAATAAAAAAGAAAGTTATATGATATAGAATATTCAATATTTTTTTAAAAAAATGAAAACAATTGTCGAAATCATTATATTACTTATTTAATGTGATATTATTTGGTTGGAGGATATTATGAGAGACTTAAGTTTAATGTTTGTTTTAATAGATGATTTAATAGATGAAGTAACTAAATTGGAAGAAACTCTAATTATTTCGCATACAATTGATTAGGTGATTTAATTGGAGGAAATAAAAGATATATATAATTTATTACCGCATGTAGCGTGTGTATGGATTGTTTTAAATATTTTAGGAAACGCGATAAAGATGACGTTTAATCTTCCGGGAAGATATATTATTTGGATATTACTTCCTGTTAGTATAATCATCAATTTCGTGTTTTTTGGTATTAGTTTTGAAAGTTTTTTTGTAGGTTTTATAACGTTTAGTTTTTCGGTATCTTCATATGATTTAATAAAGTATTATGGAAAAATACGAAAAAATAATCGGACTGTTAAATAAAGGTAAGTAACATGTAAATTGACAAACAGATAAAAACTTGCGATAATATTAGTTACAGAGGTGGTAAATAATGTTTAACGGAAGAATAGCTTTGTCGCCGCAAGATATCTTTGATAAAGATTTTAAAATTGATACAAGAGGATATAGACTTCAGGAAGTTGATAAATACCTTGATCAAATAATTAAAGATTATGTTGAATTTGTTAATATAATCAAAGAACTTAGAAATGAAAACAAAGAACTTGCGCAGGAAAATTTAGATTTAAAGCACGAACTTAGAAATTTAAAAGCAAATATAGACATTGTTAAGAAAAGTGAAAAGGAAATCACTAACGTAGATATACTAAGACGTTTATCACAACTGGAAAAATATATATATGACAAAGATGAATAATTGTTTTTACGTAAACGCTGCTTATTACAAGTAGAGGAAAGTCCACGCTCACACGGATTCTGTGATGACCGTAGTGTTCATGCAAAGGGAATAAATAACCTTTGGTAGGCCCTGAGCCTAACGGCACCGAGGAAGCCTAAGTCTTTGATATGGCTTTATTAGGTATAAAGTGCCATAGTGACGATACTTTTAGGAAACTAAAAGGGTGGAACGAGGGTAAACCCCATGAGTGAGAAACCCAAATTTGGTAGGGGAACCTTTACGAAGGAAGCGAACGGAGTAAAGGATGCTATTTAGCATAGATAAATGTTTACGACCAATTAAGTTGGTACAGAACGTGGCTTATTAAAACTATTATTTATGTAAATAAAGGAGTGAATTAACTTGAAGGAAATCGGTGAAGAGTTAAAGGCTGCTAGAGAAGAACATGGAGTGTCCATAGAAGAAGCGGCTGAAGATCTTAATTTAAGAGCCTCTCAAATCGAAAACATCGAACAAGGAAATTTAAAGGTGTTTAAAGATGTATTTTATCTAAAATCATTCATTAGGGGATATGCAAAATATCTAGGATTAAATGAGGATAAGATAATAGATGATTTTAACGAGTATTTTTTTGAGGAGACTTCAAAGATCCCTATTGCGGAAATAGAAAAGGCAAGTAAGGAAAAAGAAAAAGAAAAAGCCGACGAAAAAAAAGTTGTATCTCCTTATACTATGGAAGATAAACCAAAATCTAAGGTAATTCCAATTATTTTTACATTAATTGTATTACTTTTGATATTTTTAATAGGATATATAGTTATAACTGAGTATGTAAATCCTAAAACTAATGATGAAAACGTTATAACTTATTTAGAGAATTAAGAGGTGGAAAATGAATTTAGCTAATAAAATAACAATGATTAGAATATTTTTAACGGTATTATTAATAGTACTTTTACTATTTCCGTTTTATATGGTAAACGTAGAGTTTCCTAAGGTATTAATAGGAACTATATCAGTTGATATTAAGTATTTTATTGCGGCTGGTATATTTGCTATTGCCTCTATTACTGATGCTTTAGACGGACATATCGCAAGAAGCCGTAACATGGTAACTGATTTTGGAAAAATGACAGATGCTATTGCTGATAAAATGCTTGTTAACTCAACACTTATAATCTTATCAGCGCAAGGTATGGTATCTCCTGTTATAACTGTTATTATAGTTTTTAGAGACACGGTTGTTGATACAGTTAAGATGATTGCAGGAAGTAAAGGGAAAGTAGTTGCCGCAATAAAATCAGGAAAAGTTAAGACAACGTTTTTAATGTTAGGTATTATTCTAACATTATGCTATAATTTACCATTTGAATTATTTAATCTTGACATTGCTAACTTCTTACTTGTATTAGCAACTATATTTTCAGTAATATCTGGTATTCAGTATTACGTTATGAATAAAGATATAATATTTTCAAAAGAAGATAAATTAGAAATTGAAGATAATAAATAACAAAAATGGTTTTTTAGTTAAACCAAAAAATAAATTTAGTAGAAAAATCATAGCATAAATTTTCAAACAATTGTTCGAAAAAGTACTTGATTTTTCTTTTTTTATGGATTATAATGTTATTGTAATCAATGATTGGGAGGATATTTAATGGCAAAAAAAACTGAAAACGACAAGACATTAGAACAGGTTCTTGCGGATATAGAAAAACAATTTGGTAAAGGTTCAATAATGAAATTAGGTGAGGAAACTCACAACGAAATAGATGTAGTATCATCAGGGTCTCTTACTTTAGATATAGCACTTGGTGTTGGTGGCTATCCAAAAGGAAGAATAATAGAAATATATGGACCAGAATCATCAGGTAAAACAACGTTTGCGCTTCATGCAATAGCAGAGGTGCAAAAATCCGGAGGGAAGGCTGCGTTTATAGATGCAGAACATGCTCTTGATCCTGTTTATGCTAAAAACTTAGGAGTTAACATTAATGATTTACTATTATCACAGCCAGACACCGGGGAACAAGCCTTAGAAATTTGTGATGCCTTAGTTAAGAGTGAAGCAATTAATATAATCGTAATAGATTCAGTTGCAGCGTTAGTACCACAAGCTGAGATTGAAGGTGAAATGGGAGACTCTCACGTTGGGCTTCAGGCAAGATTAATGAGTCAAGCATTAAGAAAATTATCTGGTTCAATTAATAAGACTAACACCATAGCAATATTTATTAACCAATTAAGAGAAAAAGTTGGTGTTTTATTTGGGAATCCAGAAACAACAACTGGTGGTAGGGCGCTTAAGTTTTATTCAACAATAAGATTAGATGTAAGACGTGGTGAGCAAATAAAAAATGGTGATAGTGTAATTGGTAATAAGACTAATGTTAAAATAGTAAAAAATAAGGTTGCACCACCATTTAAAACCGCTCCGGTTGAAATTATGTATGGACAAGGTGTTTCAAGGGAAGCTGAAATACTTGATTTAGCATCAGAAATCGGAATTGTTGATAAAAGTGGCGCATGGTATTCTTATAATGGCGAAAAAATTGGGCAAGGCAAAGAAAACGCTAAGGGGTTTTTAAGAGAAAATCCTGCTATTGCTGAGGAAATAGAAAATAAAGTTCGTGAAAGTCATGGAATATTAAAAAAAGAAAATAAAAAGGAAACTAAGTAGTATATAAAAAGCTACTTAGTTTTTTGTT
This sequence comes from uncultured Muribaculaceae bacterium, assembly GCA_964453925.1. Classification (GTDB taxonomy): domain Bacteria; phylum Bacillota_I; class Bacilli_A; order RF39; family UBA660; genus Aphodocola. Next base: position 5,542 of record CAYVPV010000041.1, read on the forward strand.
ATAAAAAAACTTGATAAATTAATGTAAACTAAATCTTTTAAATCTTTATATTTTAATTTATGAGTGCTATACTAAAAATAATAGGAGGAATATAAATGAAACCACAAAAAAAACCAATACACATTAATGCGCCACAGGGAAGTATTGCACCATTAGTATTATTACCTGGTGATCCATTACGTGCTAAATATATTGCAGAAAATTTTTTAGAAGATGCGCAGTTAGTTACTTCAGTACGTAATATGCTAGGGTATACGGGAACGTATAAAGGAAAGAAAATCAGTGTTATATCCTCAGGTATGGGAATTCCATCAGCGGGCATATATGTTTTTGAATTAATTTATTATTATGATGTAAAAAAAATAATAAGAATAGGTACGTGTGGAGCATTATCAAAAGATTTGAAATTATTAGATGTTATTTTAGCTGATTCGGTTTATTCAACAACCGATTATGGTATGCAATTTTGTAGTACTAGTGATCAAATAATTTTTTCTTCAAAAGTACTTAATGATACAATTATTAAAACCGCTTCAGATTTGGATTTAAAAATTAATGTTGGTATGACTAATACAACTTCCGTATTTGGACCATATGGTGATACTGAAAAAATTTATGAAAGAGTTCCAGAAAATTTGAAGCTAATAGCAGAGGAAATGGAAGGATATGCAGTTTGCTTAACAGCACGTGAAATGAAAGTAGATGCGAGTATTCTTTTAACGGTATCAGATTCGCCTTATATTAAAGAGGTTGTTCCTGTAGAAGATCGTCAACTCGCTTTAAATAACATGATAAAGCTTGCTTTAGAATCAATTATAAAATAAAAAGATTATCAGGTTAAATGATATGAACCCCGTTTCTTGGACAAAATAGAAACGAGGTTTTTATATGTCAAAA
>CAYVPV010000042.1:0-4795 GCA_964453925.1 uncultured Muribaculaceae bacterium
GGTATAGAAAGACAATACAGACACCGTATGGTAGGACTTAGAACCAATGTTTTAGTAAGTTTAGGGTCATTTATGTTTATGTGTATATCCTTTGGAGTAAATACTAATGACGAAACAAGAATAGCAGCTCAAATAGTATCAGGAATAGGTTTTCTAGGCGCTGGAGTAATTTTAAGAGATGGTAACAGAGTAAAAGGATTAAACACTGCTGCAACATTATGGTGTGTTGCCGCTATCGGAGCACTTACTGCTACTGGATTACTACTAGAAGCCATAATTGGTACAGCCTTAGTACTAGCTTCAAATATTATTTTAAGAAATATAACTTACAAAATAATGGATAAAATAAAGTTACAACACAAAGAAAAATGCATAATTAAAATCTCTTGTAAAAAAACTATTGAACCAGCAATAAGAACCACTCTTTCTAAAATTTTAGCTGATAACAGTCTTAACTTAACAAGATTAGAAAGAGAGCAAATAACAAAAAACGAAGTAAATCTAAAAGCCACAATTGTAACAACAAGACCAGGAACAATAGAAAACATAGTAAGTAATATTAGCGCCAATCCTGATGTAATTTCCATTTCGTGGGATCATCAAAAATATTTACAAGCAGATAATGAAGAAGATACAACAGATATAGAAGAAGATAATTAGAATAATAGTATTTTTCTGATTTTCTTTTTTTTACAAGCGTAAAGTATATATTTTTTCTATTTATAATAAAAAAGCAAGAATTATTTTTTCTTCCTTTTACTTTTTGCGATATTTATAACATCATACACTTTATCAATATTTCCTTCAATAAATCTAAAATATTCATTCTTTAACTTTTGTTTTATTTCTTCTTTTTCCCGAGATGTTTTTATATAATTACCATTAACATAGCAATGTTGATAACTTCCGTTTTTTATTTGCTCAGTTAAATATCTTCTCAAATTAGCAATTTCAGTATCTTCAGTAGTAATATTAATACCAGCATTTATAAAAGAACTTAGAAAGAATTTTCTGTAAAGTTCATCAAATTTAATTTCAAAACCTTTACCATTACAATCATTAAATATGCACCTATCAAAAATTCCATCACTAAGATTATTTATATTAATATTTGTATTAGAAAAATTGCAATACTTAGCATCTCCAATATAATTATAGTTAGATTTACTTAAATCTACATCAGTCAAATCACAACTATATAAACTTATTTTATTGTTTTCATCAAAATTACTAAGCGAAGCTTTAGAAAAATCTATATTAGCATTTGTATGGGCCAAATTTATATTAACATCTTTATGAAATTTCTTTATAATATTAACATCCCACAAAACATTATCAAAAGAAATCTCACTTAAATCTATTTTTTGCAACCAATTCCCAGACCAAACAATAAGCCTAGCTTTAACATTCCTCTTCAATTTAATACTATATACATAAGTATCGTAAAAAATTATGTTTTCTAATAAGTCTTTATTTAACTTAATTCTCTCATCATCTGGAATTTCTTTAATATGTTCTATTATATACTTTCTAATTTTTTCTTTTCCAAATTCATTTAATTTCATAATTCTATAATCCTCCTTCAAATAATTATTTAAACATAAATTTATATTAAATTCAACACAATATACTATAAGTTATTCACCTTAACTAAAGAAGAAATACCTATCTATAATAGGTAATATTTACAAGTATTATATTAACCAAAAATCCCTTTACATTTTATAACTTTTATTATAAAATGTTATTAAGAGGACAGTGGTTGTATATGGAGAGTTTTAATATTTTACCAGCAGATACTTATGTAGTAGTAAACAAGAGTATCATTAATAATGAAGATCGTAAAATATTAAATATGCTATATCTTCCAATAGTAGGACCTCTACCTATAATGTTATATTTTTCTTTATGGTCAGATTTAGACAAAAGTGAAATAGTAAGTGAAGAATATACTCATCATCATCTAGTTACTAATATGCACTTATCCCTCGATGAAATAGTTGAAACCAGAAGAAAATTAGAAGCTATTGGTCTTTTAAAAACATTTTATAAAGAAGAAAACAACGATACAAATAGTTATATTTATCAACTATATTCCCCAATACCAGCCCACGATTTCTTTATACATCCTATATTGAATATAGTCTTGTACAATAATGTTGGTAAAAAAGAATATGATAAATTAGTAAACTATTTCAAAATGCCTAGAATAAATACTTCTCCGTATCAAGATGTAACAGCCTCTTTTTCAGATGTATTTACCTCTGTACCATTAACCTCGTATGATGTTATAAATGATAATATAAGAAAATATAACAAATTAAAACTAAATATAAATACTAATTTCGATTTTAATTTCTTAATTGATAGCTTACCAAAGTATTTAGATAAAGAAAAGTTATTGACTAAAGATGTTAAAGAACTAATAATACAACTTTCTTTCCTATATGACTTAGACGTTGTTAAAATGCAAGATATCATACCTACCTGTTTAAACGAAAAAGGTACTATTAATAAAGAGGAATTAAGAAAAACTTGCAGGAATTATTATCAATTTGATAATCACGGCTTACTTCCTAGTGTTGTATATAACTCACAACCAGAATATCTAAAAAATCCAGCAGGAGATAACTCTAAACGCGCTAAAATGATATACACTTTTGAAACAGTAAGTCCTTATGAGTTACTAAAAAGCAAAAACAACGGTATTGAGCCTACCCAAAGAGATTTAAAATTAGCAGAAGATTTAATAATCAATTATGGCTTAAAACCAGGAGTGGTTAATGTATTACTAGACTACATCTTAAAAACAAATAATAACAAATTAACTAGATCTTTAGCAGAAACAATAGCAGGACAATGGCAAAGAAAACAAATAACAACTGTCGAAGAAGCTATGTCTTTAGCAGAAAAAGAACATAAAAAGTATAAAAAGAATATATCTCCAAAATCAACTAAAAAAATAATTAAAGAAGAAAAAATTCCAGAGTGGTTTGATAAAGAAATAAAAAAACAAGAAGCTACTAAAGAAGAACAAGAAGAAATGCAAGCCTTATTAAAGGAGTATAGATAAAATGAAAAGTATCGGATCCGTTATTAAAGAGAACTATTATATTGACAAATCTAAACTAGAAACTAACTTTAATACTGTTTTAGAAACTAACACAACTTTCAAAAAAATAGTTAATAGATTAAAATTACCAAAAGAATACTTGATGAAATATACTTCTAATCTTGAAGACTCTTCCAAAGAATTAGATAATTGTAAAAAATGTAAAAATATCTTAGATTGCAAAAATTATTATAAAGGGCACGTTTATTATCCAAATATTTTAAATGATAATTTAGTATTTGATTATGTCCCTTGTAAATATCAAAAAGAAATGGAAGAAAGAAACAAATATAAAGAAAACATTTATCTCTTTGACTTGCCCAAAGAAATAAAAGAAGCTTCAATGAAGGAAATAGATTTAGACGATCCAGACAGATTTAAAATAATAAAATGGCTTAAAAATTTCTTGGATAATTATATACCCCACACAGGCCACAAAGGCTTATATTTAACAGGTAACTTTGGTTGTGGTAAAACTTATCTAATATCAGCTGTCTTAAATGAACTAGCAAAAAAAGAACACAAAGTAGCAATCATTTATTACCCAGAATTTTTAAGAAGTTTAAAAGAATCTTTTTCAACACCTGATACTTATAATGAAAAGTTTAATCTAATAAAAAAAGTAGAATTACTTTTAATAGATGACATTGGTGCTGAAACAATGACTGAATGGAGTAGAGATGAAGTATTAGGAAACATACTTCAATATAGAATGCAAGAAGGATTAACCACATTTTTTACTTCTAACTTAAAAATAGAAGACTTAGAAGAACATTTTAGTGTTTCCTCAAAAGGAGTAGAAAAAGTAAAAGCCAAAAGAATTGTAGAAAGAATAAAACAACTAACTGTAGAAATGATTATGATTAGTGTAAGTAGAAGAAAGTGAGGAAAAAATATGAATGAGAACAATTTTGAAACAGACTTTATAGATGAATTTGGACAACACTCAACCATTAAGATAAAATCAAATGATAACAAAAACATTAAATTAGGAACTAAACCATATAAATTACAAACACCATATGATAATCAATACAAAAATATAAAGAAAAAAGGAATATTTACCTCTGATATTGGAATCAAAAGTAGTGGTTTTGCGCCTATATTTACTCTAGCTTTGATAATAACTTTTGGTGGTATTTTAATTGCATATTTACTATGGAGATTCTAATTACTATTGATTTATAAACTATCATAAATCAGGAGGTGTATTTTATGAACTATACAGCATTACAAATAAAAACAAGTTACTCTCTATTAAGTAGCCTAAACGAAATAGAGAAACTAGTTAACTATGCTAAAACACTAGGATACACCTCTTTAGCGATCACTGATGAAAATAATATGTTTGGCATTCCAGAGTTCTATGAAACTTGTAAAAAAAATAATATAAAACCAATACTTGGAATAGAACTAACAATAAATGAAAAAAAAATATTATTATATGCTATAAACAACGATGGATATAAAAATTTAATTAAATTATCTACTATTATTTCAGAACAACCATTAACCATCGAAAATCTAAAAACATATAAAGACAACTTAATACTTATAATTCCATTTATTTTTTATGATGAAGAAATATATAACATCTATCAAACAAAATATATAGGTTATAGCAGCCTTGAACAAAGAGATAAAATAGATAAACCCAAAGTACTTATTAATAATGTTTCTTAT
>CAYVPV010000043.1:0-3596 GCA_964453925.1 uncultured Muribaculaceae bacterium
ACTTAATTGTCTACATACCCTCTGTAGTTGTCTACTTTTAGTTTACCACTGCAAAATTTTTATTTACACACTCTTTACTGTGGAAAAATATTCATATTGACCGGGGGGGGGGTATTTGATATTATCAACATAGAATAATGGGCATGGAACATCTAGTTTACAATTAATCTTACAAGGTTAGCTGTAACATAATTCTACATGATACCATTATGCTAGAATTATGTTAGATAATAATAAAAAGAAAGGGTAGTATTTATGGAAGTAGCATTTAGAGAAATGAAAAAGAAGGATGTTTCTGAGGTTGTTGCACTTTGTAATGAAGTATTCAAAGAAGAAACATCTTTAGAATATGCAATGAAAACGTATAAGAAACATAGAAAAGATCCTAATTCAATATATATAGTAGGAGTTGTTAATGGTAAAATAGTTTCTCATCTTAAAATAACTATTATTAATACAATTTATGAAAATATGAATACATATTCTATTTTAAACCATGTTGGAGTAAAAGAAGATTACCGTCGCAATGGTATTGCAACTAAGATGCTTGACGTTGCGTTTAAAATATCAAAAGAACGTGGTTGTAAAAAAGTAGAACTATGGAGTAATAATGTGAGAACCGCTGCACATGCTTGCTATTATAATTATGGTTTTGAATTAGATGATGCAGGATTCTTCTCGATGAGTATTAAATAAAAGGGCTAAGTAGTGAGGGTATTATGAGAATAGAAAAGGTTTATATAGGTGGTTGGTTTCAAAGAACTACACTTCAGTTAAGTGAAATATATGATTTTTTAAAAGATGGAAATTCAGAACTTGCTTTAGATAAGAAAAAGCTAACTAAATTACATGATGCACTAGATTTAAGTACCATAGATTATGGTATTGATGGATTAGAATTTTTAAGGGTAACTACAGGAGCAGGGGTTAATATAAAGATATTTGAAGATGGACTTATTGTTTTAAATGATTCTGATGTAAATGAATTTTCGTTATTTAACGATATAGATTCTTTAGCTAATTATTATGAGACTAAATTATCCCCAGCGATAAGTTATATATTTAGTTTAGGTGCTCCTATTCCTAAAGAACTTGCAAACATAGAAACGGTATTTCCTTATTTTATAGTTTTAAATAAGGCTAGTAAAAACGATATTGCAACACTTCTTGCTAAAACAGAGAAAGAAAAATATTTTGAATTTAGTAATAACGACTATGACGTTGTAAGAGGTAATAAATATTATTTTATTAACAATAAAACTAAGTCGATAGAACAAATTGAAAGATATATAGAAGAACAAATATTTATAAGGGAATTTAAAGGACAGTTACATAGATATCTTAACTTGCATAGAATTATTTGGGAAAAAATCGATGCGGTTAAAGAAAATGCTAAGGTTAAGGGTAAAGACATCGTCGCGTTTACCAATAAACTAGATGGTTATAAGAAAACGGTTACTTTAATTGATTCAAGAATCAACCAAATGAATACTTATATAAGTACCAGAGAAAAAATAGCAAAAAGTGATAATTCTTTAACGGAGTCTTTGGATTTAATAGGCTATAGATATGAAACGTTAAAAAACACGGTTTCATACATTCAGCAAATATGGTCTATGACTAAAAATTATTTATCACAGGCAGAAAAGTTATTTGCAGGATTAGAATCTCAAATAACAGAAAAATCTATTGGAAGCTTAACTATCGTTACCGCTATGGGTGTTGGAGCTTCATTAATTGATTTATTTACTGAATCGGCGCCATCATTTTCATTATTTGGGGTTATATACTTCTTTATATTGGCAATAGTTGGTTGGTCGGTAAATAAACTTATGAAAACGATATCAGAAAACAGAAAATATCAAATACAAGATATCGAATACGATAAGAATATTAAATAATTATGAATAGTGTTACAAAAGAAACAAAAAGAATACTTAAAAAGTGTTCTTTTGAAATTATATTAAAGTTTATTATTTCTGTTTGTTATCGTGGGTCGTTACTTGTTATTCCAATAATGTGGGGGAAAATAGTTGATTATGCAACTATAAAAGATTTTCCTGCGTCATTTAGAATGATAATAATCGCAGTTGGAGTTATGTTATTCTATTACATAAGTGTTTCTTTAAATCAGATATTTTACTATTTATTATATAATAAAATGTACAAGAAGTATTCTAAATTAGCGTATTCTTCCTTTATTAACAACTCAATACATAGTATATCAAGGTTTAAGATTAGTGAATTTAATAATATCATTAATAATGATATAGATATAGTCGTTGCATTTTTTTCTGATACAATATTAAAAATTATTCAAATTATGGAATTTTTGATTATTTATTATTATTTTTATACAATTGATGTTAGAATGTTTATTGCTACTGTTGCTGTTTCACTTACAATGGTTTGTGTGTTAGGTGTTTTAAACAAAAAAACTGGTAAGCTAAACGCAAAAAGAAAATTAGCGTTAGATAAAAAAACCTCAATTACACATGAAGTGTTTAATACTGTTAAAGAAATAAAAGGTTTTTATGTATTTAAAAGCGTTAATGATAGGGTAAGGGAAAAATGTGCTAATTATTTAAAGACCCATTCTACTCTTAATAGTTATTCTACCATCATTAAACAAATAGTTTTTATATTTATAGAGTTTGCTAGGTATGCTTTAATAGCTTATGGTATATATTTATTCTCAATCGGAAAAATGGAAATAGGAACGATTTTAGTTGTATATACATACTATACAAAAATAATCGAAAATTATGAAATCATAGGTACGTTAACCTCTGGTATTCAGGATGCTAAAGTGTCTTTAGGAAGACTTAATAAGTTAATTGAATATAGAAGTGATGGTAGTAATTTCAATTATGTGGATAAAAAGGATTATATTGGTAAGATAAAGTTTGAAAACGTATTATATGGTAACAAAAAGGATCCTATTTTAAATGATGTTTCTTTCGTAATTAATGCTAATACCATATCGGTTATAACTGGACCTACTGGTTCTGGTAAAACGGGAGTATTAGATTTACTTATGAAAATGAATAGAAAGCATAAGGGAAATATATTTATTGATGATGTTCCGTATGAAAATATAAATGATGATACTTTTTATAATCTAATATCCCTTGTTAGAAAAGAACCTAATTTCTTTGATTTAAGCATTAAGGATAATTTAATGTTAGTTGGTGGAAATTTTAAAGAAGTAAAAAAAGTTTGCCAAAATCTTGGAATTCATGATGAGATAATGAGTTTAAAAAATGGTTATGATGCTGATATTAATAGTTCCTCTTCTAAAATATCTTTAAACTTAAAACGTGGTATAGCAATTGCTAGAGTAATACTTAAAGATTCTAAAATAATTATGTTTGATGAAATAATAGATACATTGGAATCTGAACTTCAAAATAATGTTTTAAATATTTTAGATGAAATGAAAAAAAATCATACGATAATAATTATCTCAAGAGAAGATAATATTTTGGAAAAAGCAGATAAAATTATTAGGTTTGATAATAATAAGATAAAAAAACGCTAATTGAAGTGATATGATAAAAGTAGACAAAGTTAAAAAAGACTTCAGTCTACTTTTT
>CAYVPV010000044.1:0-3001 GCA_964453925.1 uncultured Muribaculaceae bacterium
ATGATTATAATAATTAATATAGTCATTTATTGCAATTATTAAATCATCAATACTTTTATAATAATTAAAAAATTCATTATGCTTTAGGATGTATTTCTCCTATTCAATATGAATTCCAATGTTTTAGTAAAATTTTCCTACTTCCTTTGTCTAATATATTAACATAACTAAAAAGTTAATGAAAATTCATTAACTTATTTTAATTTACCAATAAAAATTTTTTTCTTGCCTCTTTTTATAACAAGTAATTCATCATCAATCGCAATATCACTAGTTATCTTTAAATTTTCATCATATACTTTTTTATCATTAATTGAAATAGACCCTGCATTTAAAAACTCTCTTGCCTCTCTTTTACTTTGGCATATATTATTTTCTATTAATATATCAATAAATTTAGTTCCAGACTCAACATCAAAAGATGGTACATCCTTAAATCCCATTAATATTTCTTCTTTTGATAAAGACTTAACGTTTCCACTAAATAAAGCTTCACTTATTTTAACAGCTTTTTCAAATTCTTCTTTACCATGAAGGTCAGTTATAATTTCTTTTGCTAATGCTTTATGTGCTTCTCTTAAATGAGGATTGGCTTTATGTTTTTCTTCTATACTTTCTATTTCTTCTTTACTTAAGAATGTTAATTTCTTTAAATACTCAATAATCATAGAGTCTTCTAAATTTATTAAGTATTGATATAACTCATATGATGAAGTTTTATTCTTATCAAGCCACAAGGCATTCCCTTCTGTTTTACCAAACTTAACGCCATTTGAATCAGTAACAAGCGGCATAACCATTCCGTATGCTTCTTTACCAAGTTTTTTTCTTATTAACTCAATACCAGACGTTATGTTTCCCCATTGGTCAGAACCTGCAACTTGAAGCACGCAATCTCTATTTTCATATAAATACATAAAATCTAATGCCTGAAGTATCATATAAGAAAATTCAGCATAAGTAATACCACTTTCCATTCTAGACTTTATCTTGTCTTTTGCAAGCATATAATTAATATTAAAATATTTACCATAATCTCTTAAGAAATCTATTACGTTAATATCTTTTGTCCAATCAAAGTTGTTAACAACTTCAAACCCAAAAATATCTTCTGCTTGTTTTTTTAGTCCATTAAAATTATGTTCAACTTCTTCCTTAGATATCATTGGTCTTTCAGCAGTTGGTTTAGGGTCACCGATAAGGCCTGTTGCACCACCTACTAACAATATTGGCTTATGTCCCGCTTTTGCTAATCTTTTAGATATTAAAAATGATGAATAATGTCCAATGTGCATAGAATCAGCTGTTGGGTCTGTTCCTATGTAAAATGTTAAACTTTCATTGTTTAATTTATCAATTAATTTTTCATCGGATATATCTTGTACTAATCCTCTCCATTTTAAATCTTCATATAACGTCATTTTATCTCCTCCTTATAAATAAAAAGTTCATCCTAATTAAAGGATGAACTTATGTCCACGGTACCACCTTTGTTCTAGATATTATCTAGCACTCATAAAGTTAACGCCTATATTACGTTTTAGCTCCAGAGTCGTAAATTCCTTCATCACTAACACTTATATTTTATTTGTTTATGATAAAAATGTCAACTATTTAATACTTAAGTTAAATTCTCCCTATTTTTTCTAAGACAAAAAGCTATTTCTTTACTCATATTATTATTCCCTATTTTTTCCATAAGTTTACCAATTACATCCTCAGATAATTGATTAAAGCTTTTTTGAATAAAACCTATCTCCTCATTGTTTGCTACATGAAAATTATTAACATCTTTTCTAATACCGGACACATCATAAATAGCACCATTTATAAGTACAGCACAGTTTCTATAATTTTTATCAATCATAATTGTTGACCCTGGGAAGAAACTTGATAGTATAGCACCAAAATCAGCATTATACACCATAAATAAAGTAGTTATATCACCTTGTAAATATTTTAAATTATTTTCAAGAATAACATCCTCCATATTATTTTTTATTATTTCTATTACTTCTAAAATTTTTTTCAAAATCATCACCAAAGTATTTTATGAAAAAATTAAAAGCCTGTGATAAACATCACGGGCTAACCTTGGGTTATTTTTATTTTATTCTTAGAAGGGAATGGTATTTCATTCCATACATCATCAAATCTATTTATATCCCCTTTTATAATAATTTCTTCAATTGAACTTATTTCACAAAAAATATTACGACAATATCCTAATGGTTCAACGTTTTTTTTATAATTTCCGTCGGCGATTTTATCTGCTTCTTCTTGTGTAATATATTCTCCATTAGATTTAACAAATAAACAATTATTATAAGAAGCAGCATGCCCACATCCTGACCCATTATTAACATGATGACGAAAAGCCATTGGTTCAATGGTTTTAACATTCTTACCAATTGTTAATTTTTTTAAAACTGCATTAGAACTACCAATATATACATAAAATAAATCCGCTGGAATAATAGTAACATTATCCCCTATTACAATTTCTTCTATTTTAGCTTTAAATGGAGCATTTGCCTTATAATAATTTTTTTCAGACGTTATTTTAGCGCTATTAAAAATTAACTTTTTTATAATGGCATCATTAAATAAATTTCCTCCTATGTAATCAACATCTTTTCCAATTTCAAGGGTATTTATTATGTTAGCAGTAAATGCTTGCCAATTAAGTTTTCCAGATTGAATCTGGAAATAATCTATGGTTGATCCACTAAAAGTGGCTTCGCCAACGTTTAATGAAGATGCGTTTCCTAAAATAAGTTTTTTTATTGTAGTTTTTTGAAATTTAGAATTTCCAATACTACCAGAATCTACTCTAACCACATTTATAGTTGAATTACTAAAATTTGCATTAACACTTGTTTCACTTGTAATTATAAGAGCGTCTATGTTAACCCCTGAAAAATTAGTACAATTTTTACTAGTACTTTCACAATCCTTTATGGTTGTTATGCTGCTTGGAAATATTAATATATCATCATGT
>CAYVPV010000045.1:0-2081 GCA_964453925.1 uncultured Muribaculaceae bacterium
CAGTAGTAATATCAGTATAAACAATACAATAACAATATTCATAATCATAAATACTACCAATATAATTATTTTCTTTTTCATTTAAACTATTAGAATTTACAATAGTACCACTAGAAATAACCTCAGTAACATCTCTTTTTACAATTCCCTTAGTATTTTTAGGATCTTCTAATTGCTCGCAAATAGCAACCTTATAGCCTTTTTTTACCAATTTATCTACATAAATATCAACAGCATGATGTGGAACACCACACATAGGCACTCTTTCTTCCAACCCAGCATTTCTTCCAGTCAAAGTAAGCTCAAGTTCATGACTTACAAGAACAGCATCCTCAAAAAACATCTCATAAAAATCCCCTAACCTATAAAAAAGTATTACATCTTGATACTTTTCTTTCAATTCAACATAATGTTTCATCATAGGAGCTAATTTATCTTTATCTACTTCCTTTAACTTCATTTCTATATACACCTCATCTGATTATAATTATATCAAAAAAACAACTAAATAAATCAACTTTATCTAATTGTTTACTAAATCCCAACCAACAGAAGCTTCAATGTTTAACAAAAAAAATAATTAAACCAAATTAATTAGGTTCTATAATATTTAGTGGGTGTAAAGAAAACGTCCACTAATTTAATTATATATAAAAAGGACATAACTTTTAACCAAATCTTTGATAAAATAAATTTGAAAACTAACAAAGAAATGAGGTTTTAAGTTATGTCACAATCTAATTATATATTAAATTTATTAAATATTAAAGATAAAAATATCAAATTAAACGAAAATTTTTTAACTTATGAAAAATTCGATGGAATTGAGTATAAAGTTATTGAGGGTACTCTTTCATATGAACCACAGTTTTGTACTAGGTGTGGATGTGTTTTTAATAAGGAACAAACTTACGAAAAGAACGGTTTTAAAACATCTGACATTTTATTATTAGATATCTGTAATCATGGCTGTATTTTAAGATTAAAGAAGCAAAGATTTTTATGTCATTCTTGTCATAAGAAGTTCTTTGCCACCACTAATATTGTTGATAAGAGTTGCTTCATATCTAACCCTGTTAAATATGCTATAGCCCTTGCTTTAAAAAATAAGATATCTGAAAAAGATATTGCCAAAAGATTTAGAGTTTCACCTAATACCGTTGAAAGAGTAATTGATTCTTATTATGATGGTAAAAAGTTATATAAACATTTTTTACCTGAAGTATTATCATTTGATGAATTTAAATCGGTTAAGTCAGCTAATGGCGCCATGAGTTTTTGCATATGTGATGCCAAAACAGGCAAAATTATTGATATTGTTGAAGATAGAAAATTAAATAGCTTAATTAAATATTTTTCTTATTACACCCATAAAGCAAGAAGTAAGGTTAAATTAATTGTTATTGATATGTACTCCCCTTATATTTCATTAATTAAAACGATGTTTCCTAATGCAGATATCATTATAGATAAATTTCATATAGTTCAGTTGATATCTACTTCATTAAATAAAACTAGAATTATGTTAATGAAAAAAGATAAAAAGAATTATAATAAACTTAAAAGATATTGGAAATTAATATTAAAACCACAAGAAGAATTAGATAATTCAAAGTGGAAAAAGTGGACATGTTTTAATAATTTAATGACTCAAAGTGACGTTGTTAATTATTTAATAAATATAGACAAAGAGTTATTAGCAACATATGAAGTATATCAAAATATTCTTTATTCAATAAAGAATAATAAATATAATGACCTAGAAATAATATTGAATAATCAAAATGAAAATATTTCTAGTTATATGAAGAAGTCAATAAAAACATTAAAAGGATATTTACTATACATAAAGAATACATTAACAAATCCATACCATAATGGATATATTGAAGGCAATAATAATTTTATAAAGGTATTAAAAAGAATAGCCTTTGGTTTTAGATCGTTTCATAGATTTAAAGCCAGGATTATGATTTGCAAAAATTTATTACAAATGACAAAAGCCAGTGCATAAAATGCACCAGCTGCTTCAAATTTCTTTATCATTATTTTGGGTTACACCCACTATTTGACAAAGAGCC
>CAYVPV010000046.1:0-2028 GCA_964453925.1 uncultured Muribaculaceae bacterium
CCCTTTGCTTTTCTTGCCGCTTTGATAGCCTGTCCGAAAGCCTTAAAATCAAACTTTTCTTTGCTCTGCTTCATAGCTATTTCACCCAACTACATTGTATATTTCATCTTCCTTTCGGGATATGATTACACATATCATGGTATTGACTGAAATAAAGCATAATATTCGCAAAAATATGAACAAAATTTCATATTCATATATTGATTTTGCTTCTCATTAAGAGTATAATGGGCATAGACGGTAAGGAGGAATTGAGATGGCAGAAAAGGTAAGAGAACCACGGCAAAAGCGTTCTATTGAAAAAAAACGAAAAATTGTTATGGCAGGATTTCAGTTGTTTTGTGAAAAGGGGTATTACAATACCAATACAGCAGAAATTGCCGAATATGCAGGCGTGTCAACAGGGACAGTTTATAGTTATTTTAGCGATAAGGCAGACATATATATTGCGGCTTTTGAAGATTATCTAAACGAGCAGACAAAAAACATTATGTTAGGGCTAAAAAAGCAAGAAGTTTTTGTTTTACACGATTTTATCAATTCATGGATTGACTTATATTTTAACGTGTTTGGACAATCAAATAAGGCTCTTTCGGAATTGAATAGTGTAATGTCAAAAGAAACCGCTCTTAATAAACACTTTTCATCTTTTGAAACTCAATTTACAGAGGAAGTGTTCAATTTCTTAAAAAGCCAGGAGAACTTTAGAAAATTATCTATCGAAAAAACCTATTTAGCTTTTTTACTGGTAGACGCTTTATGTAAAGAAAGAGCTACCCGCTTACACGACGGAATTGATTATAATATTTTGAAAAACAATGCCGTTACTTCAATAGAAATTATATTGCAAGATTAGCTGAGGTGAGAAGATATGGTGCGCTTTTACGGAAATAAGCCCTATAAAATAGCAGTAATACATGGTGGACCAGGTGACATTGGCTCACTGAAATATTGCGCCGAACAACTGGAAAATAAAATTGAAATAGGTGTTATTGAGCCTTTACAATCTAAATACTCTATATCTGAATTAATTTGTGAGCTATATATGCAGCTCAAAAATAATATTAGTGGAAAGGCAATACTAATTGGTCATTCATGGGGAGCCTGGTTAGCTGCGTTGTTAGCTGGACAATACCCAGAACTTGTAGAAAAACTTATTTTAGTTGGTTGTCCACCTTTAGAAGATAAATATGTTGATGAAATTACTAATCGTAGACTTTGTAATCTTTCAAAAAAAGACCGCTGTACTTTTAATAGAATAAAAGATGATATTACTTGTAATGAGGATATGCTAATAATGCAAGCATTGATCGAAAAAGCCGATAACGTCTGTTTACTCAAAAGCAGCCACTCAAAGTCTACAAACCTTGATAGTAAAATGTATTCACAAGTATGGTCGGAAGCAGCAAAAATGAGGCATGAAGGGATATTATTGTCTGCGTTTCAAAATATTGAGTGTAAAATATACTTAATTCACGGCGAAAATGACCCACATCCTATAACTGGTATTGTTTATCCTCTTTTACATCAGAATATAGATTGTGAAACATATATATTACCTAAATGTGGACATTCACCTTTTGAAGAAGAATACGCAAATGAAAGATTTTTTGAGATAGTAAAAAACATTATTCTCGGATAAATCTACTATTCGCCCAACGGTAAATAAAAAAACCGTTGTTGTGGCGACAGGATAGTTATGCGCCAAACAAAATACAGGAAGCCTAACGGCGGTTTTGAAATAACAATCAAAGCCGCCGTTTTCTTTTTTGAAAAACAGGAATACGGAGGGTATATTAAAGTCGCCCTTTTTTAAGGATACGGCGGTATCTATGGAGGTATTGCCATGTCCGTTTTTATTTACCCTAACCCGCCTAATGCTCTACGGTCAAAAAAAGTTACTCCCCACCGTCGGGACATTCCGGCTATGAGTATGAACTATCAAATCATCTAAATACTGTTTACAATTCCTATGCGCCTGTCCGCGTCTTTTGCGGACAGGCGCATTTTGTATTTTCTCAAACTTTT
>CAYVPV010000047.1:0-1954 GCA_964453925.1 uncultured Muribaculaceae bacterium
TATGTTGTTATATTTGTTGGTAATAATTTAAAATTAATAGAGAGTGTTTAACCAATTAGAACTAGTAAAGTCTAGTTTTTTTACCTTTATTCTTGTGTGAATAATTAGTAAAAATGTCTCTTTTTTCATTAACGAATAATTAGTGAAAATGTCTCTGCTAAAAATTAAGTGAAATAGTCAAAAATTAGTAAAAATGTCCTTCATTTATTTAATTGACTATTTGCAGATAATATGTATAATAATAATTATTACTTAAGGGGATATAGCAACACTGAGGAGTGACTAGAGCACTTAAGTAATGCTAAACAAAAAAGAAACAATTATTCCTTTTTTTGGAAGCCCTAAAGCGATAAACCTTAGGGTTTGGGGCAAAGCCCCAAGAAATTATCTGAGCATCATATTTTTTCTCCATGGGTGGTTCTTTGGTGGAATATATTTATGGTGTTCTTTTTCGATTTTGGAGTCAGTCATTTCTGATTCTTTTTTCATAGTTGAATCACGATTTTCAAGTTCTAACATTTGATAATAATGTCCTTCAATTTCACCCCAATATTCACCATCATAATTGATTATTAAAGTACATTTAGTACCTTTCATAAAACAAGTTATCTCACCAGTTTCTGGTTTAATAGGTACGTAATATTTATAGTTATAACTTATAGCTGATGCATTATCAATTACTTTTTCTTTTCTTTCAGAAATGATTAATTTAAGTTCTTCTTCTGTATAAGTATTTTCTCTCATCAAAGATGTTTTATCATCAATCGCATAAGAGAATCTTTTATTCATTTTAGGAATGAAAACATTGTTTAAGTAATCATTTGCTTCATCTATAGTAGTAATATTTTCACGTCTTAATTCTGCGATTAATCTATTTTTAAAAGTTTCATTTTCTCTTTCAACATTTGCTTTAGCAGTTGATACACTTGTGGTATGTAATACAATGTTTAGTCTTTCACATACTTTACCAAACTGAGTTAATGCTTTATCTTTATCTTTAGCATTATTTGCTGAGAATGTACTTCGATTATCTGCTTTTATTTTAGCAGGTATACCATGGTTGATTATAATATGAAATAGTAAGACAAAGTAACCTCTGGTTATTTCCTCAAATTCAAACCATCCAAACAATACTTTCTTAGTTGCTTTATCAACTGCTAGATGTAAGTATGACACCATACCACCAAACCAATATTTTTCACAGGCATCCATTTGAACTTCTTGCCCAAATACATATAGATTACTTGATTTTCTTGTATGGGCTTTTTCAGTTTCGATAATTCTTGATTTATATAGTTCAACCTTTTCATCCTTAATATCAGAATTATCTTCTTTAATGACTTCATTCAATTTATCTTTATAATTTTTGATTGTTTTCTTATGTGCAAGGGGAGAGATAATATCATCCTTAGTAAATGTTTTAAGCATTACATCATAAGATATATCAAATTTTCCATAAACAACATCTTCATAGAAATGTTCAAAGTTGTGGTCATAATAATTAGTCAAATATAAATCTTCTAGTTCCTCAATCAATGATTTATCTTTTTTGTTTGGATTTTCTTTCCCACGATTTTTGTGTATAAAACCATTTTTTCCTTCCGTTACATAGATTTTTTTTAATCTATCAATTTGTTTTAAAGTTATGCCTAATTCAACACTCGCTTCTTTTCTTGTCATTTTTCCATTAATGATTTTATTAATGGTTTCATATTTTTTTCTTTCTTTGTCATTTAACATTTTAAAAACCTCCTTTGTCTTAAACGACAAGGAGATATTTTAAACTAAAATAGAGACATTTTCACTAATTATTAGCCTTATTTTTTACTTCCTTTTTGTTAGAGACATTTTTGCTAATTTTTCATTTCAATAATAGGGACATTTTCAAAAATTTTTCACATTAAACCATTTTTTTGTAAACATAAATATTGACATAAGTAAAATTAACATATAT
>CAYVPV010000048.1:0-1931 GCA_964453925.1 uncultured Muribaculaceae bacterium
CCCAATGCAACCAGGTCTTCCTATCAATTCACGCAAAATTAGAATTCGAATTAAATCATTTAATCCACTATTTCTCCTTACCTGTCTATTCTCTTCTTTTTTCTCAGAAGTTTTTTCTCCTCTTACCTCATTATTAAGAGTTATATTTAGCTCAATTCCTTCATTTGTTTCTACATTATTACAAACTTCATCTACCATACTATCAATTGATTCTTTACTTATCCCTCTATTATTCTGTGAACAAACTTTTCTTACCATTGGATAAACCACTTTATAAATTTCGGGATAATAACTTTCCAATTCATTGTTAGTCATACTATTTCTATTTTGAATAGGATAAGAACGTGGCACATAGTTATATCCAAACATATTTTGATTACTATAACTGTATGGATAATCTTCTACCATTTGATCATATGTACCTTGATATCCATTCACTGGATAATTCAAAAAATTTTGCATATATTCTTCGTACATAAAAACCTCCTAAAAATATAATTTATGGTATTATATTCTTAAGAGATTTTTTAGTTACATTTTATTCACAATTTCTTTAAACTTATGACCTCTATCATACATATTTTTAAACATATCAAAACTAGTACTTGCTGGCGAAAATAATACCACTTGACCAGGTTTTGCATATCTTTTAGCCAAAATAACAGCTTGTGATAAACTATTCACCATATAAATATTAATCTCTTTATTTTCTTTTTCTTGCTCTTCTTTTACTGCATCAAATATTTTTCCAGCTGTTTGCCCCATTAATATTAATGTTTTTACCTTATTTAAAATAGGTTTAGCAATTGGTGTATAATCCAAATTTTTATCTGCCCCTCCTGCAATTAATACAATCTCCTCATGAAACGCATTTAATCCAGAAATGGTTCTTGAAGGTGTTGAACTTGCTGAATCATTATACCATTTTACACCATTTATTTCTTTTACCAATTCAATTCTATGTTCTACCCCTGGAAAACTTTTAATTACATCTACCGCAAGAGTTTGGTCTACTAATGTTTTAGTGGCAGCTAAACAGCAACATACATTTTCATAATTATGAATTCCTCTAATTGTAATTTCTTTTGTATTTACCACATGTTTTCTTAATTTATCATCACATTCTTTTATTACATCACCATCTACCATAAATCCATTATCTAATTTTTCTTTACTACTAAAGAAAATTACTTTGCCTTTAGCCTCAGTAGCACAATTTTTTGTTATTTCATTATCATAGTTCAAAATTAATATTCCATCTTTATTTTGAAATTTAAAAATATTTTTTTTGGCTTCTATATATTCTTCAAAATCTTTATGTACATTTAAATGATTTGGTGTAATATTTGTAATAACTGCAATATCTGGGCTTACCTCCATTCCCATAAGTTGAAAACTACTTAGCTCTAAAACCACTTTATCATCTGGCAAAATTTGATTTAATTTAGTAAACAATGGCGTTCCTATATTTCCACCCACATGACAGTTGTATCCAGCCTTTTTTAATATTTCTGAAATTAAAGTAGTAGTTGTTGTTTTTCCATCACTTCCTGTTACCCCTATCATTTGACAAGGACACATTTTCATTAATAATTCCACTTCTGTTGTTACAATAGCTCCACACTCAGCTTCTTCTTCTAATTCTGGAAGTGTTGGCAAGCAACTTGGACTACGCAAAATTAAGTCAAAATTATGTAATTTTGATAAATATCCTCTTCCTAACGATATTTCCATGGCATAATTTGTTATTTTATCTAAAATCTCTTTGGGAATTTCTCCTATTTCTCTAGAATCAAATACTGTAACAATTGATTTTTTTTCATGAAAATAATCAATTAATGGTAAATTACTTACACCAATACCTATAATTGCAACTTTTCTGTATTTTATATATTCTTCAAATTCTTTTAATTTTTCATTTTCATATTCCA
>CAYVPV010000049.1:0-1906 GCA_964453925.1 uncultured Muribaculaceae bacterium
TTTCTTTTTTACGATACTAATCATACTACCTCACACCTTTCTTTGCATTAACGCACAAAATAATCAATCATATTTCATATTGATTTAATCATTAACGTCACTTGGTGCGACGATTTTACCTTTTGGAGCGAATCACATACAAGTTACGAACTTTCTTGTTCTCTTTCTAAAAATATTATATATGAGTTGTTATTAAATATCAATGGGAGTATGGTAAATTTCTGTTATTTATTGTATAATTTTATTAGATTTAAAACTTGGCAAATGGAGGAATTAAAATGAAGTTTTATGTAGGTTCAGGAATGAAAAATTGTGAATTAGTTAATTATTATGCAAAGATGTTAAAAGAAAATGGTTGGTAACAGACTTATGACTGGGTAAAGAATGTTAGTGATGATGTGTCTATAAAAGATATGATAGAATATGCAAAATTAGAATCAAAAGGCATTGTCGATTCTGATGTTGTTATTATATTATTGCCAGCAGGAAGAGGTGCTCATATTGAGTTAGGGATGGCAATGGCACTTAATAAAAAAGTATTTTTATGTTCCGTTACTAAAGAAGAGTTTAGTATTGAAAATACAGTTGCCTTTTATGAATTACCTAAGATTGTTAAATTAATTGGAACTGCTGAGGAAAATTTAAAAGAGATAATTAAATATATGGAGGAGATAAAATGAAATATTTATTAGCAACAACAAATAAAGCGAAAATTAGATATTATGGAACTAAACTTAAAGAACGTGGTATTGAGATAGTAACATTGGAGGACTTAAATATTAATTGTGATGTTGATGAAACAGGCAAAGATCCAATAGATAATGCAACCATTAAAGCAAGTGCCTACAATAAGTTAAGTGGAATGCCAACAATAGCATTAGATGAAGGATTATTTTTAGAAGGTGTTCCTAATAATATTCAACCAGGGACTCACGTTAGAAGAGTTAATGGTAAAAGATTAAATGATATAGAAATGATTGAATATTATATTGATTTAGTAAATAAATATGGAAAAAACGAAACATTAAAAGGATATTTTTTAAAAGGTGTAGCAATCATTAATCAAGGTAATACATATACATTTGATTATAAGGCTAATCGTTGTTTTACGAATAAGCAAAGTGAAGTTATAGATGATGGATATCCACTGGCTTCAATTCAAATTATTTCATCATTAAATAAATTTAAATCAGAATTAACTGAAGAGGAAGAAAAAACAACTATGGACGTTGAACAAAAAAGTATTTTCGAATTTATATTAACTACCATTTCAGCAATAGAACAAGATCAAACTAAAAAATTAGTAAAATAGGAGAAACAAATGAATTTAAAAGACTTGAACAAAGAATACGATAAACTCCAAAAAAAGTATGGCGCTAAAGAATTAGATTCGATTTATAATGGTGGTTGTGATAATAATCCTGATATATGCTTTGTATTTATGAATCCAACAGGAAAGAATATTGCTTCAGCAAAAAATTGGAAAGGATTAAAATCACCCTGGATTGGCACAAAAAATATTTGGGATTTATTCATTGAATTAGATTTGCTTGATAAAGAAATATACTCTAATATAAAATCAATAAAAGGCAGTGAATGGACAGAAGAATTTGCTGATAAAGTTTATGAAAATGTAAAGAAGCATAAATATTTTATAACAAATCTTGGAAAGTGTACGCAAGTTGATGCTAGAGAATTACCTGATTCAGTTTATAAAGAATATTTACATCTTTTAAAACAAGAATTCAATATTATTAATCCTAAAGTTATTGTTTTATTTGGCAACCAAGTAAGTTCCATTGTATTGGATGAAAAAATATCAGTTTCACAAGTTAGAAAAAAACGTTTTATAAAAGATATTAACGGTACTGAATATAAATTTTATTCAGTTTATTATCCCGTTGGT
>CAYVPV010000050.1:0-1711 GCA_964453925.1 uncultured Muribaculaceae bacterium
TTTAAACCTTTAGAGGAGGCTTTACCGGGGTGGATTGAAGAAAAGTTAAAAGAAAGTTGATTTAAAAAGTAAATTACAGTTTTATTATTTATAACTAAAGGTTTAAAAAAAATATTAAAAAAAAGACCTATTAAAAATGGTAAAAAAATAGACTGGAATTTTCATTTCTAAAATTAAATTTCAGTCTTTGTAGTACATTTTTATAAGTCTTTTTTTAGCAATTTTGGTTTTAAAATTATATCTTTATCATTTATAACTTTATAATTAAGTTGTTTCATTAATTCATTAGTAAAATTTTCACCAAATTCTTTGACTAGAGCTTCGTATGGTGAAATATTGTCGAGTTTTTTCCTTTTGTAACTATTGATATGTGACATCATTAAATTTATATCTTTTTGAGTTAAATTATCAAAACTGGTTCCTTTTGGTAATACTTTTCTTATTTCTACGTGGTTTTTTTCAATTTTCCCTTTTTGATTAGATTTGCCACTATCGCAAAAGAATAAATTAATGTTGTCATTATTTTCTAATTTTTCTATATCTTCTATAAGTGTAAATTCAACACCATTATCCGTTAGAAGTATTCTAAACAAAAGAAAGAAAACATCAGAAGTAATCTTATCTTTTAAATAATCTAATTTCTTTAGGACAGTGTATGCTTTCTTATCTTTAATTAATATAGCAATCATAAAATTTGATTTTCTGAATAATAAAGTTAATAGTAGTTTTCCTCCTTTGCAACCCTCTACTGTGTCCATTTCTGCTATGTTAAAGGTAGGATTTTTTTTAGTATACTCTAAAAAGCATTGATAATTTCTAGTGAGTTTTAACTTTGTTATAATTGTTTGTCGTTGTTCATCGTTGTTCTCATTTTTATTTTTTTTCCTAGAACGATATTGAACCTTTTTAGGTAAATCAATATTTCTGAAATCAAATAAACACTGATTAGTATAATTATATAGACTAGCAATAGACATATCTATATTGTTATCAGACATTTTAATGTTGCTAAATGACTGCCCGTTTTCGATTCTAGGTTTCACATTAGTGTTTATGTAATTGATTTCTTCTGATGTTATTCTTGGACCACTACGTGAGTTTTTTAAACTATCCTGATACTCTTTTTCAGCAATACTGGCATAGTAAACAGCTTTAACATTAAAACAATTTTTGTTGGAGCACCCATTGCAGCAATAAGGCTTTTTGCTAATTCTATCACATTGATATTCTTCGTAATTATGACATATATCATTACAAAAATGTCTTTTACATTTTTTACATAAGCTAGAGCAAGAATCAATATTGCACAACCCATTTATTGTACAGCTTTCGTCTTTATAGTATTTACATAGATTTCTTTTACCATTAAAGGTGCTTGGATATTTCTTAGTACGATGAATTTTAATCTCTTGTCTTATAGCACTAACACTTTTGTCTAATGCAGTAGCTATCTGAGTTAATGTTTTATCCTGTTTTAATCCAGATTCTATTTCAATCCTATCCGATATTGTTAAATGCTTACTTTTCATAAACTTCTCCTTTCAATTCTGTACTACATAATAAATGTAAATTAAATTGATAAGAAAAGCGATAGATTATTTCTCAAAGAAAATTTCTGTGTAAAAACTATAATTTAGTTTTGGAATAATAACTAAAAAATAAGCACTTATTATTTCTAATAATTAATTTCAGTTTTGAAAGATAAGACTGT
>CAYVPV010000051.1:0-1700 GCA_964453925.1 uncultured Muribaculaceae bacterium
TCAAATCAATTTTTTCTTTCTTATTCATTTTCTTTTTCCTCCTCCTTTAAAAAAATACCACAGATTACTTCCATCTAAGGACGAAATAATCCGCGGTACCACCTTATTTCATGAATAAAATTCATACACTTAATGTTATAAAGTAACAACCTATAAACTCATAGTGGGTAATTCAATTTATATTGTATGTTTATTTCCACCAACCATAAACTCTCTTTAATATAGCCAATATAATTTACTTTTCACTAATCAACATTTATTTAATTTATGCTCTTATTATACTATATATTTAGTCTTTTTTCAATCCTCTTGTTAAAGTTAATTCCTTTTCTTTTTCTTGTTCTTTTAACAAAGGCATTAGTTTAAATACGCAACCTTTACCAACTTGAATAGTAGTTCCTTCTATTGGTTTTATGGTTATATCGCTTACTTTTTCTCCATTTATTCTAACAGCACCTTGTTGAATTAATCTTCTAACTTCGCTTCTTGATTTATATTTTCCAGAAGAAAATATACAATCTATAAGCGAGTAATTACCATCCTCATCAATTAATGATATATCATATAATAATTCCGGTAATTCTATATCAATACTTTTATTTTGATATATTGCTTGAAAATTGTTTTCAGCTTCTCTAACTTCTTCTAAAGAATGATATAGTGATATAATACTTCTTGCCAAGTGCATTTTTATATCACGTGGGTTCACTTTATTACTTACCAATAATTTTTTAATTGCTTCTATTTTATCTGGATGAACATCTGTAGTTAACTGATAATAAGTAATAATTAAATCATCTGGTATTTTCATTATTTTTTCATACATAACTTTTGCATCTTCATTAACTCCGATATAGTTTCCTAATGATTTACTCATTTTCTCTTTACCATCAATTCCAACAAGCAAAGGAACAAATACCGGAACTTGTTGAGACAAACCAAAATCTTTTTGAATATTTCTTCCCATCATAACATTAAATGTTTGATCTGTTCCACCTAATTCTAAATCGGATTTAATTGCAACAGAATCATAAGCCTGCATTAAAGGATAAAAGAATTCATGTAATGCGATTGGTTTATGATTATACATTCTGTTATTAAAATCATCTCTTTCCAACATTCTAGCCACTGTAGTTTTACTGCACAAATTAATAACATCCTTAAAATTCATATTACCAAACCATTCACTATTATAATGAAGTTCAGTTTTATCTCTATCTAATATTTTAAAAATTTGTTCTAAATAGGTTTGTGCATTATGTTTTACTTGTTCATCAGTTAATTGATTTCTCGTTTTTGATTTACCAGTTGGATCTCCTATCGCACCAGTAAAGTCACCAATAATAATAACTGCCTTATGACCTAAATCTTGCAACTGTTTTATTTTTCTTAAAGCAACAGCATGACCTAAATGAATATCTGGAGCAGAAGGATCCATTCCAAATTTAATTCTTAAAGTTCGATTTTCACTTTTTACTTCATTCAATTTTTTTCTTAAGGCCTCAATATCATTTATATCTTCGGCACCATTTAATATAAATTTTAGTGTTTCTTCCACATTAAACATTTTTTTGCCCCCTCAAAATTTCTAATTATATTACCACAAAAACATAATTGTGTCAATATCCAATTCTTTTTTTGTTTTCCAATCTTTTTTTGCTTTTTGTATATGATTAATTTAAATCTTTTACCGATGAGTA
>CAYVPV010000052.1:0-1640 GCA_964453925.1 uncultured Muribaculaceae bacterium
AATAGTGTAAAATGGTTTCGGAATGCAAAAAAGAAAATCCTTTGATATAATGTTAAAAAAAAATAAAAACTTAAACAAACAATTATAGAAAGGATTTTCTTATGAACATTATATCACAAAATTTTAAAAATGTACTAAAAAATAAAATAAAAATTTTAATAACACCAATTTATTATAACTTAATTGACTCAATCGTTGATAATATCGGTAATAATAACTTTGACTTTTCTAAATATTTTTCTTTTTTTACTTCAGTTCAATATTCTGTTAGAGAAGCTATGAGGCTTATTATTGTCTCAACCTTTGAAGAAATTGATGCTGAATTTAAAGAATCTCCTTTTAGAAAATCTCGTTATTATATAAACAAATCAAACGTTTCAAGAACCATAAACACTATTATTGGTCCTATTACTTTTAAAAGAACTTATTACAAATCTAAGTTTTCTAAAAAGTCTTTCTTCTTTTTAGACTCTACTTTTGATTTACCTAAATATGACCATTATGATCCAATTGTCAAAGCTATTGCTGTCCAAAATGCTGTTGATACATCTCAAGCACAAGCGTCTCGCTTCATATCTTCGTTTGTTGATGATATTAAGTTTTTTATTGATAACAATGCTTTTCTTAACATCCCTCGTCAATCCATTTTCAACTGGATTAAATCTTGGCATGTTCCTAACATTGTGCCTAAATCTATTGATACTCCTGACACACTATATGTTATGGCTGATGAAAAATATATTGGTGCTCAAGATATTGATAAAGATATTATGGTTAAATGCTTTGTTACTTTTGAAGATGTAAAAAACGTTTCTATGCACAGAAATGCACTTTCTAACAGATTTGTATTTTCAACATATTCATCTAAGCCTTGGCCTCAATTTATGGATTTAATTGCTAAGCGTTATGATTTTTCTAAAATTAATAACATCTGCTTACTTGGTGATGGTGGTTCTTGGATTAAATCGGGTGTTAATGAACTTCGCCTGGATACTAATAATTCTGTTAAGTTTTATTTATGTGAATTTCACTTTAAACAAGCCATTCACAATATTACATCAGACGATGATGAAAGACATAAACTTATTGATATTTTCACCACTCAATCAAAACAAGACTTCATTTATGCTGTTAACGAAATACTTACAAATAATCCTCACAAAGAACAGACAATAACTAAAAAACTTAATTATATTATAAATAATTATACTGCTATAAAATCTATGCTTAATCTTAATATTGGTTCTTCAATGGAAAGCCATATATCTCACTTGATTGCTTCATTTTTTGCTTCAAGACCTAAGGGCTTTTCTACTAAAAGAATTAATAAATACTTAAAATTGAATGATTATAAACATAATGGTATTAATATTTTTAATTTATACTTAAAGTCTTATAAAAATAAGAAAACGATGTCAATTAATGAAGATTATGTTGATTTTTCAATCTTTCATAAAGACGATATTCATAATATTCCTGTTTTAAATTCTGGTTGGGTTACTCCAATTTATAAAGAATTGAATGCTATTGCTCATTAATTTTATAAGCTTAAAATAACTGAATACTATCCATTATTTTAAGCTTTTATTTTTTTATAACATTGTATTAAAATTATTTTTCCGAAACTTCTTGACACCAAT
>CAYVPV010000053.1:0-1511 GCA_964453925.1 uncultured Muribaculaceae bacterium
CAATAGACACAATAAGACGTGTAAAGAACCCTTTTAAAATGCTTACAGTAAAAGATGTTATGAACGACTTAGGTATCTGCGAAACAATAGCTTACAGGACGTTTAAAAGAAATGATTTTCCATCAATTAACGTAGGAAAAACTAATCAAGTAATGCTACTAGCTTACTTAATATGGAAAATGCAAAAACGAGTTTAGGTGGTGATAAATATGGCAAGTAATAAAAATAAAAATGGAAGTATTTACTATGATAAAAGAGACAAAAGATTTAGATGTACTTATTATACTAAAGATAACAATAGCTTAGTAGAAACAAGAAAGACAAAATCTTTTTTATCTGAACAAGAAGCAAAAGATTTTTTGAGTACAATTCAATGTCAAAAAGGAAATGACCTATACATCAAAAACAATGGAATACCTTTAAATCAACTTATGAGAGCATTAGCAAAAAGAAAATTAGATATGAACGTTATTAAAGAAACACAATATAACAGAATAATATCTGCTATCATAAAACTAGAAAAAGAACCTTTTACAAAAAAGAATATTGACGATATAACAGGCGACGAAATACAAGGTTATCTAAATTCATTAAAACATTATAGTCAATCAACAATATCTAAAGAAAAAGACCAATTTGCACAGGCTTTCAAGTATGCTTTAAATAAGGGATATATCTTGCAAAATCCTATGATAGAAGTTATCGAGCCAAAAAGCGAAAAACCACCTAAAATTGTACGAGCATTAGAACTTGACGAACAACAAATGCTTACAAATTATTTAATGAACATACCTATTGAAAATGAACCTTATAAAGTAGCATATTTAATGCAAATGTACTTAGGTTTACGTATTGGCGAAGCCCTTGCGTTAAAAACAAGTGATATAAACTTAGAAAAAAATTTAATACATATTTCTAGAACATTGACTTTTGACAAAAATCATAAACTTATTATGGGCGATTTTCCAAAAAGTTTTGCTGGAATTAGAGATGTACCAATACCAGAGTTTATCAGAGCAGAAATAATAAATCAAATGAGATTAGCCGAAAATAACAAAGAAAATCTTTTGTTTGTAAATACACAAGGAAATTATGCAGACCCCAAAAATGCAAATAAATTTTTGAAACAAACATTACAAAAAGTAAATATCAATGATATTACTACACATAGCTTACGACATACTTACGGTACACGTTGCATTGAAGCAGGTATGCGAGCAGTCGCACTTCAAAGATTAATGGGACATAGTGATATATCAGTTACTATGAATACATATGTATCTGTTTTCAATAAATACAAAGAAACAGAGTTAGAAAAGCTAAACGATTATTACTTAGAAAATAAAATGTTTCAACCTACTGCTTTTCAATTACTAGAACATAATAATTACTATATAGATAAGGGGGAAAAAGAAATTGAAGAAAGATGATATTAAGAAAAGAATTGAACGGCTTGAATGAATATATGCTATCTGATACTGATTTACAGTTATTACTATTAAAAATTTCAA